>NZ_JACOPS010000004.1:0-361718 GCF_014288065.1 Ruminococcus intestinalis
GCTCAGTGGTGCCGAAAATACTTGGCTGGTGACGGCCTGGAAAGATAGGGAGATGCCAACACAGGCGAAACACCTAATCGGGTGTTTTGCACTATATTCCTCCATAGCTCAGTCGGTAGAGCGCATGACTGTTAATCATGATGTCACTGGTTCGAGCCCAGTTGGGGGAGCCATAACAGAGTAGTTTTTATAGCTACTCTGTTTTTTTGTTATCTAAAACTTTTCTAAATTACTATTATAGGGTTCTATGTCAATAGTTGGGCTAAATCCGAAAAAGAAGAATTGAAATGAACAAGCGATAGTATAAATCAAGCTATCGCTTGTTTTTACAGGTTCTATGTCAATAGTTGGGGTAAACCCGAAAAAGAAGAATTGAAATGAACAAGCGATAGTAAATCAAGCTATCGCTTGTTTTTACATTTGGTGAGAAAAGATATGTAAAATACGATTACGAAAACGCTTGCCACAGGAGCAACGATATCGACGCTTATAAAGATGTGCTTGCCAAAGGCAGGAATATCCTTTATAGGCTGTTCACGATAATCTTGAACCTTATCAGTTAAATTGCCACAGCAAGGAGATTTGTGAGGTTTTCGTTTTAACCGGCAGTTAATATGGATTGAATTATCAATTTCTTCAACTTTTTCTATATCAACATCTTGCAATACTAAGAGTTTTTCGGTAAAATATTTGTAGAGCATATTTGTTCCTCCGTTTCTGGTTTCAGATACGCTCTAAGTAAAAGGGAAAAATAAGCAGTAATATTTAATATAAATCAAAAATTAAGGAGAGTTGAATTTTGGAAAAGGGTAGAAATTTGCGTAGCGTTAATACTGACGGAGGGGTGAATTTGCAATTCAAACTTTTGTCGGCCATCGGAATTATCATTATAGTTTCCGGACATTGTTATCATGGCGGAATGGAACTTGCTTATAACTGGTTCCCGCCGTATTCGTATCATTTGGCACTGTTTGTATTTATATCGGGATATTTTTACAAAACCGATTATGAAGAAAATATCGGAAAATACATATGGAAACGAACAAAGCGGCTTCTTATTCCTGCGTATCTGTGGAATATATTTTACGGTGGTATGGTTGCATTTCTCGGTTTGTTTGGATTTACTATAGGTGCAAAGCCTGATTTATACAATCTTTTTGTTATGCCGTTTGTTGACGGTGAGGCTTTTCAATATAACCTCGGTTCATGGTTTGTGTATCCGCTGTTTTTGGTTTGCATAATAAATGTGCTGTTCAGAAAATTTTTGAAACTGATTCATCTTGACAATGAATTTATAGTTTTGATAGTGTATCTCGCAATCGGAATGATAGGAATTAACACTGCAATAGAAAATCCGACTGCAATTAACGGTATAGTGAAACTTTTTGTCAGAACAATGTTTTTCCTGCCGTGTTATGAATTCGGTCGTTTTTATAAAGCTGTGCTTGAAAAGAAAGACACTCTCAATAATGTTGCGTACTTTGCAATTATATTTGCTGTACAGCTGATACTTTTAACTTTTTGCGAAAATTTGGAGTACACGCCGTCATCGTTCACTAATTTCAACAACGGTTTTGTAATTCCGTATATCTCGTCAATCACAGCAATTGCATTTTGGTTGAGAGTTTCAAGATTGCTTGTACCTGCCATAGGAAACAGCAAGCTTGTAAGGCTTATAGCTGACAACACATACGGAATTATGGTAAATCAGCTTGTAGGTTTTATGTGCCTAAAATTTGTATTCTACGGATTAAGCTGCATTACTTCAGGCTCATTGTTTGGTGACTTTAATGTTGTATCATTTAAATCAAGTATATGGTACTACTATCTCCCAAACGGTTTGCAACAGTGGGCTTTTGTATATCTTATATTTGGTCTATTTGTACCGATATTAATTAGCATTATTTTAAATAAAATCTGTAATATTGTACACTCTTCTTCTTACTTAAAAAAGATATAGTTCCTCTGAAACAGGACTGTAACAACAGTAAACTTAATTAAAGGAGATGCAATGAAACAAAGGTTACATATCAAGAGGTCTATAGTTATGAATAAAAAAAGTTGTATTTCTGTTCTGCGTGGACGGACTGACAGGTTTCAGACAAGCTATTGAAGCGGCTTTTCCAAATGCACAAATTCAGCGTTGTATCATTCATCAAATACGCTCAAGCACAAGATTTCTCTTGTTAAGTGTTGACCTTTTGTGTGTTTGTGTAAAATTAAGTGCATCCATAGTGATGATTTTCTTTCAAATTTAGGTGTGGTAACTTAATTCTATTACGAAATCGTTTCTATGGATATTCTTTTTTATTCTTTCATCTTCATTTTACAATTTGCTAACCATAATTTATTATTGTTACCCCAACATTTAGAATAAAACCATAAAAAGAACAGGTACAATCGGAAATTGATTGTACCTGTCGGTTTTAAAGATTAAGTTTTAAAAGCTCTTTTGCAGTGATGTCAACAAGATGTTCGCATTTCTTTGCATTGTCGTTAATAATCGAATCAAAGCCGAAAGAACTATGATTTTCAGAGTCGGGATAAATGATTTTTTCGATATTATCAAGACCTGCCTAATATGATTTCTGTATGGAAAATTTATGCGACTTGGTAGATAAACCGTTTTTCATAATCCATACTTGGTTTTGACTGTCAATTGCAGGGAATGTTATAATACTTGCGGCACCGTATTTAGTCAGTGACGGAACACCGGCTGAAAAATGCTTGTCTTTAATTGCTTTGTAAAAACTTTCAATAGAATAGGAATTGTTGGCTTTTATGTTGTTGATCTTAACACATAAAGCCATTAGTAACCCCTTTCATTATGTATAAGATCAGTTTGTACCCCATACATTACCGTCTTTGTCAGTATATTTACCGGCAATAACCATAATAAGGTCAACAAGCCAGCCAATACCGCAAGCACCACCTGTAAGAAGCCAAATTACGCCTGTACCGATTTTACCTGTCAAAAATCTGTGTACACCTAAACCACCAAGAAAAAATGTGATTAAAATTGCACCTGCTTTACTCATAAACAATTACCTCATTTCTTTAATTTTTTGATTGCATATTTTTGTTTACAACTAATATAATACACATTAATGACAACAATTGCAATTATTTGGCATAAAAGTCAATTTACTGGCAAGAATGGCAGATTAAGGAGAAACGGTGGTATTTGTAAATGATGTTTAACACACAAAGTTTAGTTTAATAAATTCAAAATTTAGGTCAACCCTTTTTAAAGGGTTGCGGGTTTGGGCAGAGCCCATTAAATAATAAAAGCAAACTGATTTGTAATTAAAACAACAGTTGTAATTATATTGTAGAATAACCAAACGTTAGATTAATCAAGATTTTAATATAAAACAAAAGTAAAGACTAATGAGTGGCAGAAAGTAAGAAAGTTGCACTTGAGCAGTCTTAGAAAAAGATACTATAAAGGATGCAAAGGTTTTTGTGTGTGGCTAATTTGCCCTTGAAAAGAGGCAAATTAGTAGTTTTAGTAGCGTGCCTTTTCTTTTGTTGCTATCGCAATTTTTATGCTCTCGCCGTTATGTTCAAGCCGCCAAACGGCAAGCCATTTGGCTATCAAAATTTGCGACAGCATAAAGCATTTGTGGGCGTTGCCCACACCCACAACCTTTGAAAAGGTTGACCAAACTTTTATATTCGGGACGGAAAGTTTATCTTTTTCTTTACTTTGTTGCCCGACCGATAATTTTCTAAAACCTAATCCCACCAACTTTGACAAATAATAAAAAGCCGACAAACATAGTACAAAACTAAGTTTGTCGGCTGAATTTTTATATCATATTATGCTGTTTCGGACAATCACATTCTTGGTTCTTTAACTTCAAATGTAAATGTTTCCTGTGCGGTTTTGCCGTTTGCATCCTTGACCTCAACGAGTACGGTATGGTCGCCTATTTCTAACGGAGTATTGTTCTCATAATCGAGTTTATGCATATCAATAAAGAAATTATTGTCATCCGAATAATCCTGTACCAATAAACCGTTGTCAAGTGTAAACTTATACTGATAAGGAGCAGTTCCCATAAATGCATTTGCGGTAATTGTTACATTATTATCGCTCTCACCGATGTAGTCCTTATCTGTATGAATACCGCAAATAACAGGGCTTTCACTTTCATATGCGTCAACTACCGTATAATTATACAGGGTTTCCTCTGCGCAATCATCAATAGCGTTATAACTCCTTACCGAAACATCATAGCTGCCACTTTCACTAAATGTATAAGTAAATGTGTTTAACTCTGATTTTTGCTGAACAACCTCGCCGTTAATCAAAAATTCATAGCTGAACGGTGTAACGCCCGAATCCATTGTTGCGGTAAATGTTACAGGAGTGCCTGCCATTGCCTTTCCGGAATCATAATCGGCGCAAAAATTACTGATAATGTGTTCCGAAGCAGTACTATTTCTCTCAAATTCATATGTACCGGCAATATGTTCCTGAATAAGAGTAACATCACTGACATCGTTTACACCGTTAAAATTGACATCTCCTGCATAAAATTGTCTTGGTGACAGTTCCGCATTGCCGGCAAGTCCGTTTTGAAGAAGTGTAACATCATTGATATCAACTTTAAAATTCTCGTCAACATCGCCTGTAATTATAGGTCTTATCATCGCAGAAACCGAAAAAGCTTGAGCTGTTCCAAGCATACCTACGATAAGAGCAGTTGAACAAACAACTTTTGTGATTTTTTTCATAATTATTATTCCTTTCTAAACTATACATCTTCACTGATAAAGTAAATATTTGTCGGTAAAGTTCTAATATTTATTTTATCTTATATTTAATTATACTATAAAAACGATGAAAATGTAACTGCAATAATAACAGAAAACAATTTTGTATATTTGTGCATTTTTATCAATATATGTTAAAAATGCATTATAAATATATTTGTTGTGAATATTTATCACTGAATTTTTTGAGTTAATAGAATATGTTTAATTACGCAACTATTCTTTACATCTCTTGTATAATTTAGTTGGTTGTTTATGTAAATTTGCTGTGCTATACTTAGGGTATGAAAGGTGTGAAAAATATGATTGGTATGAATTTAAAGGCGCTGCGCAAAGCAAAGGGTTATTCACAGGAAGAAGTAGCGGAAAAAATTAATGTTTCCCGTCAGTCTGTGGCTAAATGGGAGAACGAAGAGAGTATTCCCGATGTTATAAAATGCAGCGAACTTGCTAATCTTTATGAAATATCGCTCGATGAGCTTGTACACGATAAAATATCCGTTGAAGAGGAATCGACAAATTCGGAGGACGGAAAATATGTTTTCGGCATTGTAAAAGTAGGCGAGCGTGGTCAGATAGTTATTCCTAAACACGCAAGAGATGTTTTTGACATTAAACCCGGAGATAAGTTGCTCGTTGTCGGGGATATAAAGCGTGGCTTGGGAATAGGCAAGGTAAGCCGTTCTATTGCAAGTGATTTTGTGTTTGAGGAATGAGGTTTTATTTATGTTAGCGATAAAAACTGAAAATCTTACAAAAAAATACAAAGATAAAGTTGCGGTAAATTCAATTAATCTTTCTATAAATAAAGGCGAAATTTACGGGTTGCTCGGCGTAAACGGTGCGGGCAAGTCTACAACAATAAAAATGCTTTCGTGTCTGATTAAGCCGACAAGCGGTGACGCTGTGCTTAACGGATACAGCATTGTAAATGACAGCAAAGATGTTAAGAGAATTATTAATGTATCACCGCAGGAAACCGCAGTTGCGCCAAATCTGACCGTAAGAGAAAATCTTGAGCTGATAGCTGAAATATACGGCTTTGAAAAAGAAACGGCGGTGCAGAAAGCGCAGAATATGATAGATGATTTTGAGCTTGCGGAAGTTGCAAAGTCAAAGGCAAAAACTTTATCGGGCGGCTGGCAAAGAAGATTGAGCATTGCAATGGCACTTATAAGCGACCCTGAAATTTTATTTCTTGACGAGCCGACTTTGGGACTTGATGTTTTGGCAAGAAGAGAATTGTGGAATAAAATCAGCGCTTTAAAAGGCAAGATTACGGTAATCCTTACAACTCACTATCTTGAAGAGGCGGAGTCGCTGTCAGACCGCATAGGTATTATGGTAAAGGGAAATCTTGTGGCTGAGGGTACGGCTGACGAACTTAAAAACAGCGTTAATGCCACATCTTTTGAAGACGCTTTTGTAAAAATTGCGGAAGAGGGTAAATGATTATGAAAACTTTAGCTTTTGCGTCAAGAAATGCAAAGGAATTGCAGAGAGATGTTTTAACATCAATTTTCGGTATTGCTTTTCCTATTGTATTGCTTGTTTTGTTGTCGGTAATTAACTCAAGTATTCCGAAAGAGGCACATATGACCTTGTTTGAAATTAAAAATCTTACTGGCGGAATAAGCGCATTCGGACTTGTGTTTTTGTCGCTTTTTTCTGCGCTTTTGGTTTCAAAAGACAGATGCACGGCTTTTATTATCAGACTTTACGCTTCGCCCCTTAAGCCGAGCGGCTACATACTCGGTTATACAGTACCGCTCATTCCTATGGCTTTATTGCAAACACTTGTTACCTGTTTGTTTGCGCTGATTTTCGGTTTATCTTTTTCGGCAAATATTTTGCTTGCGGCGGTTGTAAGTATTGTTCCTGCTTTTTTATATATTTCAATAGGGCTATTGTGCGGTACGGCGTTTAGTGATAAAATGGTAGGTATAATATGCGGTGCGGTACTCACGAACCTGTCGGCATGGCTTTCAAATATATGGTTTGACATCTCGCTTGTAGGCGGTGCATTTCAAAAAATCGCAGAATTTTTGCCGTTTATTCATTGCGTAAATGCTTTAAGGGCAGCGCTTGAGGGCAATTATTCGCAGATAATACCCGAATTACTTTGGGTATTCGGATATGCCGCAGTAATTTTTGCTTGTGCTGTATTGCTGTTTAACCGCAGAATGAAACAGGATAAGTAAGGAATTTGCGAATGAACAAGGACACTCTGAAAAGTAAAAAACGATATGACTTAATTGATTCAATCCGTGGCTTTGCCGTTATTAATATGGTTGCGTTTCACGCATTGTATGATATTTTTATAATATACGGCGACGGCTCTGCTTTTACAAACTCATTTTTTGCCGTATGGGAACGCTTTATTTGTGTATCGTTTATTATTATTTCGGGAGTGTCTTTTAATTTTTCAAATCATACGGTCAGAAACGGAATAATAGTGAGCTTATGCGGTTTTGTTGTTACAGCAGTTACTGCAATAGCTATACCGAGTCAGGTTGTTTGGTTCGGAATACTGAATTTATTGGGTATTTCAATGCTTATATGTTCGGCACTGAAAGACTTATTTAATGCAATTCCTACTGTAGTGGGTGCAATTTTGAGCTTTATGCTTTATGCCGTTACATACGGAGTTCCGACAGGCTACATAGGTTTTTGGGGAATACCGATTATTGAACTGCCGCCTTTTTTGTACGAATATAAATATCTGTCATTCTTGGGCTTTCGTTCGTATGATTTTGTTTCAAGCGACTATTTTTCGATAATTCCGTGGCTGTTTATGTTTGTGTTCGGAATATTTTTATGGCGTATAATAAAGAAAATAAAATGGGAGAAATATTTTTATTTTAAAATTCCCATATTAAATGTAATAGGAAGATACAGTCTTATAATATATCTTTTGCATCAGCCTGTAATAATGCTGATTATGACAATTATTTACGGGTATTAATAAGCAAATAATAGCTTTTGATAAATAATATTGTGCGGTTGAGGGGTCAACCGCCTTTTTTTATTGACTTTTTTACCAAAATGCGGTATTATGATAAATGTATAACTTTAGCTATGATTACAAGGAGGATGCCTGTGCTTGATATGACGGTAATTTACGATTTAGCCATTGTTGCGTTAAGAATATTAATGCCCGTATATGCTATTATAATTGTATATCAGTGCTATGCTGCAATGCGTCGTCGCAGAAGGCCCGAAAAGCCTCTTGTTACACTTTACAATACAGTTACAGGACTTAAACTTCCTGTTATTTTCTGGGAAAATTCAATCGGCAGAAGCAGGGCAAGCGACATTGTCGTTGATGACCCTGCCGTTTCAAGAAATCATTGCGTTCTTTTGAGAAGAGCCAGCGGCTGGTATATCTGCGATACGGGTTCAAAAGGCGGTACATATGTAAACGGCGAAGAAGCTGTGGGCAGAACCAGAGTGCTTATTGACGATGTTATCAGTGTGGGCAATTCGCAGTTTCAGTTTTTGCGTGGCGAAGATTATGACGAAAATCTCCGTTACAGTTGGTTTTTTAAGAAAGCCAACAACAAGCCTGCAATGAAGTCGTGGAAGCTTATGCTTTTAATCACGCTTTTCCATTTCTTTATGTGCGTAGAGGCGGTATTTTGGCAGGACGGTACCAACAAGTATTCACCGCTCGTACTTTTCGGATGCCTTGCAGTGGCAGAATGGACATTTTTCTTTGTTTCTTCAAAGGTACTTAAAAGGGTGAGTTTTGAACTTGAAAGCCTTGCGCTGTTTTTGACGGGCGTGGGTGTAATGCTGCTTGTGCGGCAGGTAGAGCGGTCGGCTTATGTACAGCTTATTGCCGCAGTTGTGGGAATGGCGCTGTTCTGCGTAATAATTAAGTTTATTGAGGACCCGGACAGAACTTCGTCAACAAAATTAAGATACGGACTTATGATTGCCGCAGTAGGACTGCTCGGCGTGAGTATAGTATTCGGCAAAATAACTTACGGTGCGGCTAACTGGATCAGCATTGGCGGTATTTCGCTTCAGCCGTCCGAAATAGTAAAAATCATATACATATTTATAGGTGCAAACACACTTGACAGATTACAGACAAAAAAGAATTTGTTTGAGTTTATTATATTCTCGGCTGTTTGTGTAGGATTGCTTGCATTAATGGGTGACTTCGGTACAGCGCTCATATTCTTTATGACCTTCCTTTTAATCTCATTTATGCGTTCGGGCGACTTTAAAACAGTAATTCTTGCCATTGTGGCGGCTGTATTCGGTGTGTCTATTGTGTTGCGCTTTAAATCTTATGTTCTCGACCGTTTTAAGGCTTGGGGACATGCGTGGGAATACGCAAATGACTTAGGTTATCAGCAAACTCATGTGCTTACATATATAGCAAGCGGCGGACTTTTCGGCGTCGGCATAGGCAACGGCTTTTTAAAGGGCGTCGGAGCTTCGGAGAGCGACCTCGTCTTTGGCTTGGTTTCCGAAGAAATGGGTGTAATTGTTGCAATTACTCTCGCCGTTGCGGTAGCTTGCCTTGTTATCTATGCAAGAGCAATCACAACAAGAAGCAGAAGTACATTCTATTCTATTTCTGCCTGCTGTGCTGCGGGTTTGCTTGTAATACAGCTTTCACTCAATGTTTTTGGCGCAACCGATATTCTTCCGCTTACCGGTGTAACATTCCCGTTCATCAGCTGTGGCGGTTCAAGTGTGCTTTCCTGTTGGGGACTTATTGCATTTATCAAGGCGGCAGACGAAAGAACATATGCGGTGAAAAAATAATCTTACAAAACCGAATGAGGTATTGCTTTGCAGTACCCTCTGAATAAATCAGAGAAAGGACGGTGTTTGAATGAAAAGAGTATTACGGAGAAGTACGCTTATATTTGCGGTTACGGTAGCCTTTATCGGCGGTATGGGCTTTTTTGCCTACAAGCTCGTTGCAAATTCGGGCGATTGGGTAGATCAGCACTATAACTACCACATCGCAGGAACCGACGGACTTGCAAAGGCAGGTACAATTTATGACCGCAACGGCAATATTCTTGCTCAAAGTGTTGACGGAAAAAGAGTTTATAATGAAAACCAAAGCGTCAGAACTTCGCTTTTGCACACAATAGGCGATAATTCTTCTAATATTTCTACTGCTTTACAGAGCAGATACCGTTCCCAGCTTATCGGATATAATCTTATTTGGGGACTGAATATGCCCGATTCTCTAAGAAAGGGCAATGACATTAATCTTACGGTAGATGCAGACACCTGTGCAGCGGCTTATGATGTATTGTCAGGCTACGGCAAAGACGGTGCTTGCGTTGTATATAACTACAAAACAGGTGAGGTCATCTGTTCCGTAAGTACAAAGGCTTACGATCCGGAAGCGCCTCCCGAAATTACCGAGGAAAACGAAAAAGACTACGAGGGTGTGTATCTTGACAATACTATTTCTTCAACATATGCGCCCGGTTCGATTTTTAAGATAATTACTTCTGCCTGCGCTATTGAAAATCTTCCCGACATCTACGACCGTACATGGTATTGTTCGGGTAAGGAAGATATCGGCGGAAGTGATGTAACCTGTGTTGAACCGCACGGTTACATAAACTTTAAAGAGGCAATGTCACATTCCTGCAATATTGTTTATGCGGAACTTGCGGTTGAACTCGGTGAAGAAAAAATGACTGCCACCGCAAATAAAGCCGGCATAAACAGCAGCTTTAAGGTGGATGACAACGAAACCGCAAAGGGAAATTACGATGTAAGCGATGCAAACACAAACCAGCTCGGCTGGTCGGGCGTCGGTCAGTACAATGACAAAGTAAACCCAATGCAAATGGCTGTTATTTGCGGAGCAATCGCAAACGGCGGCAAAACAAAAGAACCGTATATGATAAAGGACGGTTCAATTCTGGGTGTGCTCGGATTGGGCGGCTCGGACAGTACAAACGAACTTTTCAGCAGCAGCACGGCAGAAGCGCTTGACGATATGATGCGCTTTACAATGACCGATTACTACGGCGACGATCTGTTTGGCGGACTTACGATATGCGCAAAGACAGGTACTGCCGAGGTCGGCGAGGACAAAGGCCCTAACGGTTGGATGGTAGGTTATGCAAAGGACGAGGATTGCCCTCTTGCATTTGCCTGCGTTGTGGAAGACTCGGGTTTTGGCTTTACCTATGCGGGCCCTGTTGTTGAGGCAGCTATGATACAGGCGGCAAAGTCACTTGGTGCAGCCGCTGTTCAGTAAAATAGAATTTATACCGAAAGGACATTAATATATGAATATTCTCAAAGCCTTGTTTGGCAATTACAGTAAAAAAGAATTAAAGCGAATTCAGCCGATTTGCGATAAGGTGCTTGCACTTGAGGACAAGTATGCGGCTATGAGCGAAAGCGAACTCAAAAATCAGACAGCTGTTCTCAAAGAGCGTCTTGCAAACGGCGAAACTACAGATGACATCTTACCGGATGCCTTTGCTGTATGCCGAGAGGGTGCTTGGCGTGTACTTGGTATGAAACATTATCCGGTACAGATTATAGGTGGTATCGTACTTCATCAGGGCAGAATCGCCGAAATGAAAACAGGTGAAGGTAAAACTTTGGTTGCTACACTTCCTGCATACCTTAACGGTCTTACAGGCGAGGGTGTACATATCGTAACAGTCAACGATTATCTTGCACGCCGTGACTCCGAATGGATGGGCAAACTTTACAGATACCTCGGACTTACCACAGGTCTTATTGTTCATTCACTTGACAACGAGGGCAGAAAAAAGGCATACGAAGCTGATATTACATACGGTACAAACAACGAACTCGGATTTGACTACCTCCGTGATAATATGGTTGTTTACAAGGAGCAGAAAGTACAGCGTGGTCACGCTTATGCAATTGTCGACGAGGTTGACTCAATCCTTATTGATGAGGCAAGAACACCTCTTATTATTTCGGGTAAGGGCGACAAGTCAACAGATTTGTATGCAAAGGCAGATAAGTTTGCCAGAACTTTAAAGGTTCAGCGCTTTGAAGAGCTTGACTCCAAAGAAGATATGGAGGATTACTACGCAGAAAACGACATCGACTATGTTGTAGACGAAAAGCAGAAAACAGCTACACTTACACAGAACGGTGTTAAGAAAGCCGAAGAATTTTTCGGCATTGAAAACCTTACAGACCCGGAAAACCTTACAATTCAGCACCATGTAAACCAGGCTATCAAGGCTCACGGTATTATGAAACTCGATGTTGACTATGTTGTTAAAGACGGCGAAGTTATCATTGTTGATGAATTTACAGGTCGTTTTATGTACGGCAGACGCTTTAACGAGGGCTTGCACCAGGCAATTGAAGCAAAAGAGGGCGTAAAGATTCAGAACGAAAGCAAAACTCTTGCTACAATCACATTCCAAAACTACTTCCGTCTTTACAAAAAGCTTTCAGGTATGACAGGTACTGCTCAGACAGAGGCAGAGGAGTTCCAGGAAATTTACAAACTTGATGTTGTTGAAATTCCTACAAACAAGCCTGTTCAGCGTATAGATCTTCCGGACTCCGTATTCAAGACAGAAAAAGGCAAGTTTAAGAATGTAATCGACCAGGTTGTAGAGGCTCACGAAAAGGGTCAACCTGTACTTGTCGGTACAATTTCTATCGAAAAGTCGGAAGAACTTTCAAAAATGCTTAAAAAGCGTGGCATCAAGCACAATGTGCTCAACGCCAAACAGCACGAAAAAGAGGCTGAAATCGTAGCACAGGCAGGTAAGCTCGGTGCGGTTACAATCGCAACAAATATGGCAGGCCGTGGTACCGATATTATCCTTGGCGGTAACGCTGAATTTATGGCTAAAGCATCTATGCGTAAGCAGGGCTTTACAGATGAACTTATTGAAGAGTCAACAGGTCACGCAGAAACAGATAACGAGGAAATCCTCAATGCAAGAAAGACATTTGATGAGCTTAACTCAAAATATAAAGAAGAAATCAAAGAAGAAGCTGAAAAGGTAAGAGAAGCAGGCGGCCTTTACATTATCGGTACAGAGCGCCACGAATCAAGACGAATTGATAACCAGCTTAAGGGCCGTGCAGGTCGTCAGGGCGACCCGGGTGTAAGTAAGTTCTTCCTTTCTACAGAAGACGATCTTATGCGTTTATTCGGCGGCGACAGAATGAAGATGGTTATGGAGCGCCTTAATGTTGAAGATGATATGCCGATTGATGCTAAGTTGATTTCAAATATCATAGACAGCTCGCAGGAGAAAATCGAACTCCGTAACTTCGGTATTCGTAAAGATGTACTCCAGTACGACGATGTTCTTAACAAGCAGAGAGAAATTATCTACGGACAGCGTGATCAGGTTCTTAACGGTGAGGACTTACACGATACTATCTATAAGATGATTGAAGATACAATTGACACAAGCGTTAAGCAGTATCTCCCGGACGGCCCTCGTGAGCATTGGAATCTCCAGAGCCTTAAGGATTATTATAAGGATTGGCTTATTCAGGACGAGAGCCGTTACGACTTTGACCTCGAAGACCTTGAGGATATGGAAGCCGAAGACATTAAGAATATGCTTATCGAAGATGCAAAAGCTATCTATAAAGAAAACGAGGAGCTTTTGCCGACCGAAACTATCCGTGAAATGGAGCGTGTATATCTCCTCAAGAATGTTGATACACACTGGATGGATCACATTGATAATATGGATCAGCTTAAGTCAGGTATCAGACTCCGTTCATACGGTCAGCATGACCCTGTAGTAGAGTACCGTATTGAAGGCTTTGATATGTTCGACGAGATGATTGAAAGCATCAGAGAAGATACAGTTAAGATGATGCTCATTATGCCTAAAAAGGTATATGAGGTTAAAAAGCGTCAGGACGCTATCGAGGCTGCAAAGCGTATGGCATTAAAGCAGGCACAGGCTGCACATCAGGTAGTTTTAAATAACGGCGAAGATGAAGAGCCTAAAGAAAGCCCGATTGAAATTGCTTTAAAGCGTGAGCAGGTTGCTCAGCCTACAGAAACTTCGGGTGACGGTACAGACACAGCCAACAAAACTATCCGTAAAGGCAAAAAAGTCGGCAGAAACGATCCTTGCCCATGCGGCAGCGGCAAAAAGTACAAGAAGTGCTGCGGCAAAGACGAATAATTTTACTGAAAATTAAACAGATAAAAAATTCCGATCTGCAAGGGTCGGAATTTTTATTGTAAAATAAGTGAAGAAAATTAACAAGTATGCCAGATAACAATAAACAATTTTGTTTCATATTGACAAAATATTTTGTTAATGATAGAATATATTTCAATAAATGTTTTACTTAAAGAGGTTTATTATTAATAATGGTAAATTACAGTTTAGCATAATACTTAGCTAAGTAATTTAAAATATTCTCCTAACATAAAAATAGAACCTAAAAATTTTACATAAGAAAAGAGGAATGATTTTAATGAAAAATGCCAAAAGATTCACTGCAATAATATTGTCTGCGCTTATGGCGGCAAGTGTGTTTTCTGCTGTTACGGTTAGTGCAAAAACATTGGACGGAGAAGTAACCGCTGTTTCAGAGGATTTAAAAAACGATGATTATATGTATATAATACTTGATGACGGTACCGTAGAAATCAAGACTTATATGGGTGATGCATCGGAAGTAATTATTCCGAATACGATTGACGGAAAAAAAGTCACAAGTATCGGCGATGAAGCTTTTTATGAAAATAAAAACTTAGAAAAAATAACAATTCCCGACAGTGTAACAAATATCGGAAATGCTGCTTTCTCGGGTACTGCTTGGTATGAAAATCAGCCTGACGGTATGGTGTTTTTAGGTAAAGTGTTGTATGCTTATAAAGGTATAATGTATGGTAACACAAATATTGTAATCCCTGACGGTACAGTTTCCATAAGCAAAAATGCTTTTTGTGGCTATTTAGGTCTAACAAAAGTAACAATTCCAAGCAGCTTAAAAAAGATTGGGGAATATGCTTTTGGCAGCTGTTCTAGTTTAAGAAATATAACATTTTCAAATGGTTTAACAGATATTGGTGATAAGGCATTTTACGATTGCTACGGTTTAACCGATATAACACTTCCCGAAAGTGTGACAAGTATTGGCAACAATGCATTTGAGGGCTGTTCAAGATTAAAAAATATTGTAATTCCCGATAATGTGATAATTATTGGTGATGCCGCTTTTTGCAATTGCGAAAATTTATCCGAAATTACAATTCCAAATAACATAACAAACATAGGTAAAGAGGCTTTTTTAGGTACAGCATGGTACAATAATCAGTCAGATGGTATGGTATTTGCAGGCAAAGTATTGTACGGTTATAAAGGTGTTATGCCTGAAAATACAAGTATAGAAATTCCTTTTGGTACAATTTCAATTGGTAACAGTGCTTTCTATGATTGCAGTAATTTAACAAATGTCACAATTCCTAACAGTGTAAAATATATTGGCAAAAGAGCATTTCAAAATTGCACAAAAATAGATAATATTTTAATTCCCGACAGTGTTACAGCTATAGGCGATTCTGCTTTTAAGTATTGCACGAGTATAGATAATTTTGTAATTCCGAATAGTGTTACAACTATTGGAGAAAATATATTTGGTCATTGCTCAAGTCTAAAAAATATAATAATTTCTGACAGTATTACAGATATTTCTTACGGTACTTTTAGCGATTGTACAAACTTGGAGAATATTGCAATCCCTGATGGTGTTACAAATATTGGTGAGTATGCGTTTTACGGTTGTGAAAACTTAAAAAATATTAATATTCCAAACGGTGTAAAAAGTATTAAAGAATCAACTTTTAACGGTTGCAAAAGTTTAATCAATATAACGATTCCTGAAAAGGTAACCAATATCGGTGACTATGCTTTCACCGATTGTGAAAGTTTGGTAAGTTTAGTAATTCCGAATAGTGTTACAAGTATTTTGGAAAGTGCTTTTGACGGTTGTAAAAATCTCACAATTATGGGTTACAAAAATTCTGTTGCTGAAAATTATGCCAAGGAAAATGAAATTAATTTTATTGAACTTATTAAAAAAATTATCACAGGTGATGCAGACGAAAACGAAATTGTAGATGTAAATGATGTTACATATTTACAAAGACATATTGCAGGAAACAAAAACACAGATGAATTACCTTTGATTGATGAGAGTAATAAGGATGTTTTTGAGAGCGTTGATTTGAATAAAGACGGTAAGCTTGATGTTCAGGATGTTACTTTGCTTCAACAGCTTGTTGCCGGCAATAAAGAATAATTAACATTAAAAATTAAACAGATAAAAAATTCCGATCTGCAAGGGTCGGAATTTTTATTGTCGGTTGTTTTTGAAAGCTTAGGTAATTATGGTTTAGCAAAATATTTCGCCGAGTAATTATAAAAGCTTGGGTTAAGTATTTTTCTACCCATAATCTAATAAAAATTTTTGTGAAATACAGTATATTAAATTATCATATTAATATGTTATTGTATTAATGTTAAAAAATTAACGGAATATTTTATAGTATCCTACAAAAAATTTTTTCCAATCGAAAAAGCATTGACTTTTTTCTCGAAAGGTGTCATACTTTTAGTATTAATGCGGTAAACAATAGCCTTTTGGCTTTTGTATAAAAAATTTAATGAAGGGGTTTTCTAAGTGGAAAAACTATTTAAACTCAAAGAAAACGGTACCGCGGTAAAAACAGAAGTTGTTGCCGGCGTTACCACATTCCTTGCAATGGCTTACATACTTGCCGTAAACCCAAGTATGCTTGGCGCTGCCGGAATGGACTCAAGTGCGGTTTTTGCTGCAACAGCAGTATCGGCAGCATTTGCTACACTTTTTATGGCATTTTTTGCAAACTATCCTGTTGCTCTTGCTTCCGGTATGGGACTTAATGCTTACTTTGCATACACAGTAGTTCCGCAGCTTGCATCACAGGGTATTACAAATCCATGGCAGGTTGCTCTTACAGCAATCCTTGTTGAAGGTATTATCTTTATTATCCTTTCACTTTTCAAATTCCGTGAAACACTTGTTAATAAAGTACCTAAGAACTTAAAACTCGGTATTTCGGCAGGTATCGGCCTTTTCATTACAATTGTAGGTTTAAAGGGTGCAGGCGTTATCGTTTCCGATGCTTACTATGACGGCACAGCTGTTCAGTCATCAACACTTGTAACACTCGGTGACTTAGGTTCCGCAAATGTAGTTCTTGCAATTGTAGGTCTTCTTATTGTAGCCGCTTTGTGGCACTTCAAGGTTAAGGGTTCAATCCTTATCGGCATCATTGTTACTTACATTTTCGGCATTATTGCACAGCTTTGCGGTTGGTATCAGGGCACTTCACTTATTCCTGATTTCTCAAACTATGCAATATTTGCTCCTGTTCAGAATATGGCAACAGAAACTTTATTTAAGTTCGATTTTACTTATGTAGCACAGAATGTAGTAAACTTTGCAGTTATTGTATTTGCATTCCTCTTTGTTGACCTTTTCGATACAGTAGGTACACTTATCGGTGTTGCACAGCAGGGTAACCTCCTCAACGAAAAAGGCGAGCTTCCAAGAGTAGGTAAGGCTTTAATGGCTGACGCCGTAGGTACTTGCGTAGGTGCTTGTCTTGGTACATCAACCGTAACTTCTTATGTTGAGTCAACAACAGGTGTTGCCGAGGGCGGCAGAACAGGTCTTACAGCTATGACCTCAGGTATTCTCTTCCTTCTTGCAATTCCTTTCTACCCGATTTTCCTTGCAATTCCGTCATTTGCAACAGCTCCTGCTCTTGTGTTCGTTGGACTTTTAATGCTTAAGAACATTACTCAAATGGACTTTGAGTCTGACATTGCCGATACAGTTGGCGGTTTCCTTGCAATCATTATGATGCCGTTTGCATATTCAATCGCAACAGGTATTATGTTCGGTATTATTTCTTGGGTTATCCTCAAGATCGTTACAGGTAAAATTAAGCAGATTCACCCTGTTATGTGGGTTGCAGCCGCACTTTTTGTAGTACGAATAGTAACCATAGTTCTTCATATTGCTTCTTAAAAGTCAATATTAAAATTTATGCTCCTGCAAAATGCTGCAGGAGCATTTTTTTGTTGTGAATTGTTACATAATATGATACAATAGAATTTAAGGCGGTGAATGCTTAATGATAAGCAAGTTAATATCAAAGCTCGGCTACACGAGATTTATAGCGTTGAGCTTTATTCCTGTAATTTTGTTGGGAACTTTCCTTTTGTGCCTGCCGATTTCCTCAAAGACGGGGGAATGGACGAATTTTATTGATTCACTTTTCACATCGGTAAGCGCAACCTGTGTTACGGGATTGGTTGTATTTGATACATTTACTCATTGGACTGTTTTCGGACAGATTGTTATTCTGATAATGATTCAGATAGGCGGTCTTGGTCTTATGACGATAATAACAATGATTTCAATATTTTTGCGCAAAAAGATTAATATGCGTGAACGCAAAATGATGATGCAGTCATCGGGCAATACTCAAATTGACGGTACTTTAAAACTCGTTAAGAAAATAGTCGGAGGTACTTTTATATTTGAGGGAATAGGTGCTGTATTACTTGCTTTTCGCTTTTGTCCGCAAATGGGTATGCTGAAAGGAATATACTACAGTTGTTTCCACGCAATTTCTGCTTTTTGCAACGCAGGCTTTGACCTTATGGGATTTCGCCAACCGTATTCTTCGCTGACTTACTATACAAATGATTACTATGTAAACATAATTATAATGTCGCTTATTGTAATCGGCGGTATCGGCTTTATTGTGTGGAATGACATTTTAAAAAATAAATTTCATTTTTCTAAATATTTGCTTCATACTAAAATAGTTCTTGTTACAACGGCAATTTTGCTTGTCGCAGGTGGACTTGGCTTTTTTATTTTTGAATACAACGGCGAACTTGCCGACAAGACTGTTCCGCAAAAAATTGTAAACGCTATGTTTATGTCGGTAACCACAAGAACGGCAGGTTTTAATACAATTGACCTTTCAAATCTCTCGGATTCCGGCACATTGCTTTCGCTTATTCTTATGCTTATAGGCGGTAGCCCGGGTTCAACGGCAGGCGGTCTGAAAACAACTACAATAGCGGTGGTTGTGATTGCGGTATTTGCAATGGCGAAAGGCGGTGACGATATAAACACTTTTAAGCGCAGAATTGTGTCTGATGTGGTTAAGCAGTCGGCGGTAATTATTTTGATTTATCTCTTTGCGGTTATGCTTTCGTCAATGATAATTTGCAGCGTAGAGGGATTGGGTATGTCGCAGGTATTGTTTGAAACCGCCTCGGCGGCAGGCACTGTAGGAGTGTCAAAAGGCATAACAAACCAAATCTCGGCAATTTCAAAAATAATATTAATGATAATGATGTATGGCGGACGAATCGGCGGACTTTCGCTTGTGCTTGTGTTTGGACAAAGAAAACCCGAAGCACCTGTAAAGCGCCCTACAGAACAGATATTAATCGGTTAAGGAGAAACATTTATGAAGTCGGTACTTGTAATCGGAATGGGAACAATTGGAATTTATCTTGCACGAAAAATGCAGGACCTCGGCAATGAAGTAATGATTGCAGACAAGGACGAGGAACTCATACAGGAGCTTTCACCTGAATTCAACGACGCTTTTTGCGGTGACTGCTCGGCAGACGGAATTTTGAAATCTATAGGAGTTAATACTTTTGATTATTGCTTTGTGACAATCGGTGAGGATTTTTATGCCTCTCTCGAAATTACTTCCATTTTAAAGGAACTCGGTGCAAAGTATGTAATTGCAAAGGCTAAAAGGGCAAGACAGGTTGAATTTTTAAAGAAAATAGGCGCTGACGAGGTTGTATATCCCGACAAAGAGATTGCCGAAAACCTTGCGGTAAGATACAATGCAGACAATATTTTTGATTATATTGAACTCACTTCGGAGTATTCTATCTTTGAAATTCCCGTGGTATCATCGTGGGTTGGAAAAAAGGTAATGGATGTTGATGTTCGCCGTAAACATAAAATTAATATTATTGCGGTAAAAAATGATAATGAACTTAATCTGAACCTTGGCGGCGATTATGTCTTTGATGAAAACGACCACCTTGTAGTGCTTGGCAAATCAAGTGATGTATTCAGTGTTGCATCAGATGTAAAAAGACCGTCACGATAATATGAAAAGGGGAACTCGGCAGGGTTCCCTGTTTTTGAAAGGATGTTAATATGATAATAGCGGCAGTCGATTTGGGCAAAGCAAGAACAGGTATAGCGGTTTGCGATAAGACAGAGTTTTTAGCGTCGCCGCATACGGTAATTTTTGAAAAATCACCCGAAAAACTTTTTGAAAAAGTGAAAGAAACCGTTGTGAATTTAAAGGCTGAAATCGTGGTTGTGGGTCTTCCTAAAAATATGGACGGCAGTGAGGGCGAGAGTGCGCAGAACGCAAGAGCCTTTGCGGAGCGTTTACACAACGAAACAGGGTTGCAGGTGGATTTGCAGGACGAAAGAGGTACTACCATTACAGCCCACAACTTTTTAAACGATACAAATACAAGAGGCAAAAAAAGAAAAAATGTGGTAGACGAAGTTGCCGCAACGATAATTTTGCAAAATTATCTTGATAAAAGAAAGAACAGTAAGAATTATTAATTTATACAATTTGTATTTAACACATCTTTTAACATAAATGTTGAAAACTATGTGGAAAGTGTGAAAAGCTATGTTAAATGACTGTTAAAATTACAGTCCTCTTACAAGTAACACCCAATCTTTTACAGAAATGTAACATTTCAACAATTAACGCAGGAGTTTTCAACATAGGTGTTAATACTTGAATGTGGAAAGAATTTGATTACAAATAGTATAAATCTTGTGTCAAGGTATAATTTTCAACAAAAAATTTAAGCGAAAAATTTTGAAATGTAAGGGTTAAAGGCAAATTCAAAAAGGAAAGGAAATCGGCGAATGGAAGATAAAGAACTTGTGTTTGACCGTGAACACCATATATTGTATACGAAGCAGTGCAGGGAGGAAATTTTAAATAAAATTTCTCTGCATTATTCTGCCTAAGATGTTGAAAAAATATTCACAAAGGTTCAGCTTCAGTATGTTGAATTTTTAAAAGATTACAGAACGGATTTAGGCGGAAAAAAGAATTTCAACAACGGCGCCGGCGGAAATTACGATTGTATTGCTCTGTTCAGTTATTATGTGGTGTGCAAAGAAAAAACATCTCTTGCGGAAATCAAGGAGATGGAGGGCAATTTGTTTTTGCCTGCATTTAAAAATTTGAAGTTTGTCGATTGCAATAAACCGATATATAAAAAGCTGATGTATTGGTCTTTTGCTTTATCTAAAAAGAAGTGCGACAAGTGGGACGATTTTGATATGAATGTAGCTCCGTACAAAAAAGATGAGCCAATCTATTATGAATTTACAAAATGTCCGATTGCGTATTTTGCAAGGGAACATAATTTGCTGGAAGTGATGCCTGCATGTGCAATCCCGACTATACCGCTATGGAGCTTATCCATGCAAGACTTGTAAGAAAAACAACCTGTGCAAACGGCTGTGTGTGCGATTATACAATTTGCGGAGATAAGGACGAAGAATATCTCAAACAACACGAAGAATACATAGACGATGAGGGTTACAGGAGAAATAAGTGAGGAAATGCATTTCATATACAATGTATTTTTTTATTATTTCACTTAAGTTTATATGATAACCAATAATTTTCCTAACTTTTGATAAAGCCCTACATTTCAATGGCAAACAAAAAGCACTCTTTGAGAATTAACTCAAAGAGTGCATTTTTTATTTGATTTTAGCTGAAAACATTATTGAAAAGCATTACAGAGATAATTCCGCAGGTTGAGCCGAGCAGCATACCGCAAACTACATCTGTAAGATAGTGAACTCTCAAGTAAATTCTTGAAAAGCCAATCATAAATGCCAAGAAAAGAATCGGCAGACAAGCCGCAGGCTGACATCTTAACAGTGCCGTTGTTGCAAACGCAAATGACGCCGTTGTATGACCTGACGGGAATGAGTAAAACCTCGGTTTGTTTATAATCTGCTCCTCGTCCTCAAGCAGATGACAGGGGCGTGTCCTCTTTACAAGATGTTTAATAATGATTTCGCCCATAAGGTGAGCAAGGCAGAGGGCAAAAACAAAGTTAAAGCCTGTTTTTCTCCACTCCGGTACAACAAAGAACGGTATGCAGATCGCCCACCATACAAAGCCGGCATTTCCCAGTCTTGAAGAAGCTACCATAATTTTGGTTAAAGCAGGCTTGTGCATTCTGCTGATATTATATAGAACTTTGTTGTCAACTGTTTGAATCCGCCCGAACATAAAACAAAACTCCTAATCAACGCTGATACTGTTAAATTTCCAAAAGATGTTAATAATTTTAGCAAATAATTATTATACTTTGAACAATATCCTTACACATCTTTATTATAGCACAAGAATTTTGTTTTGAACAGAGCTTTTATAAAATTTATCTTAATTTTATGTTGATTAAATGAGCGACCGACGGGATACTTTCACCCTGTCCCGATGAGGTAGGACTCATCAACGCACCTGTTGCCATGAAAAGAATATTGTTGTATTTTCCGCTGTTTACGGAATTTAAAATTTCCGAGCAAAATACCGAACCTGCACATCCGCAGCCGGAGCCTCCTGCGTGAACATCCTGTCCCTCTAAATCAAAAATCATCATACCGCAGTCATAATGCTTTGGTTCAAGATCGATGTTTTCAAGACTAAGCAAATCATAAAGCGACCTGCTGCCGACCAAGCCCAAGTCGCCCGTAAAAACAGCGTCATAATCGGACGGCTTTGTATTTGTGTCGGCAAAGTAATCAATGAATGTCTGTGCTGCGGCAGGCGCCATAGCTGCTCCCATATTATTAGCGTCGGTTACGCCGAGGTCAACTATTTTTCCAGCCGTTGCCCGAGCTATGCAAGCGCCCTTTTTAGCGTTGCTTACAATGCAACATCCCGAACCTGTAACCGTCCACTGTGCGGTCGGTGTGCGAACTCCGCCGTATTCGAGAGGAAAACGGTACTGCCTTTCCGCAGAGGCAAAGTGAGAAGAGGTAACGCACGCAGCGGTGTTTGCCGCATTGCTCTCAACAAATACAGCCGTCATAAGCAAGCCTTGAGCCATTGTGGAACAGGCTCCGTACTGCCCGAGGTAAGCAATGTTGAAATCACGCAGACCGAAGCTTGACGATATACATTGGTTGAGCAAATCTCCTGCAAAAATGTAGTCGATGTCCTCTGTTTTAACACCGGCTTTCTGCATTGCGGTTTCTACAGCGGTAAATTGCAGTGTGCTTTCCGCCTGTTCATAGGTGTTCTTACCGTTATAGCTGTCATAAATAATCTTGTCAAAGCCTTTGCCGAGAGGACCTTCGCTCTCTTTCTTTCCCGCAACCGAGGCGTAACCGATTATTGACGGCATTTCTTCAAAGCCGAGCGTGTGACCTCCGATTCTTCGTATCATAAAAAAACTCCCTTCTGCACTATTATCTGCAAAAGGGAGTTTAATTATTATAAATAATCGGCGTGGTGAGTAAAATCAATAACCCCAACGGTCAAAGAATCTTACATCTTCGTATGTGAGAATGTAATTCTGACTTTCGTGAAATTCGCTTGCAACAAGGAGAGGGTTATACATATAAAGTATTCTGTGCTGAACGGCATCGTGGTTTTCGTCAAAAATATATCTTACAGCCTGTTTGCAATTGTCATTTGCGGGAATGTCCGTACTGCCTGTGTAGTGATAATCTCTGATGATTGCATCAACGCTTGTAAATCCGTCAAAGCACATTGCGTCTTTTACAGACTGTGCGATAAGTGATGCACCGACAAATCCGCCCGAGCCAAACTCGCCCATACAAAGTCTTTCAAGCAAATCTCTGTCGTGATCCGAAAGTGTAACCTGACCGCTCTTGTATGTTTTGTCCGGATTGTCAATAGCTACAAGATAGCCTGCGTTCCACTGCTCGTTGTAATCGGCAGGTTCTGCGGCAGGAATTGCTGTGGCAAATTGTACCGTAGGTGCTTGTGTTGTGGCAACCGTAGACGCTTTGGCAGTCGTTGGCTTTACAGTTGTAGGAGCGGTTGACGGTTTTACCGTTGTTGCCTGTGTTGAAGCCGGTTTAGTCGGCTTTGTTGCAGCAGCCTCCGTAGGTTCGCTTGCTGCGGTGTCTGCTGTGGCGATTTTTGTTATATTAGGATTAACACGGCTTTTGTATGCTGTGTCAGAAGTAGATACGGCGGGTTTCTTTGTCTGCGGTGTGAGAGCTGAAATTACAGAGTGACCTAAAAGTGCAAGTATCAGCACGCCCAAAATAACAGTGAGTACGGTGTTTAACTTATTGTCGAAAAATTTTTTCATCCTCATCAGCCTTTTTATTATATTTTTTACAATATGCGTATTTACACGCTCATACTAAAAATTATAGCATAATTTATTGATTATTTCAACTATATTTTATACTTATGTTAAAATTGCAATACTTTTAAAATTATCAGTGAAAATTTTTGATATGACAGAGTAAATTTTGACTATTGCTTTGCTTTGCGCAGGTGCTTTTTTGTTGAGTATGCCACACATATATCCAAAATATACAAATTAAAAGCAGGATAAAATTTGTAAAAAATGCTTGAAAAATGCGATATTCCGCATTATAATAAATGTGTATGAGTGTAGAGGCTCAACAATAATCGAAAGGAGAAGTACACATGATTTATTCAAATGAAGTAGAAAAGATGTGCACTGTCGCAAAAGGTCCAAAACACGGTCCTGCACCTATTCCTGAAGAGGGTAAATGGGTAAAATCCTATGATATTAAGGATATTTCAGGTCTTTCACACGGTATTGGCTGGTGCGCACCTCAGCAGGGTGCTTGCAAGCTCACACTTAATGTAAAAGACGGTATCGTAGAAGAGGCTCTTGTAGAAACAATCGGTTGTTCAGGTATGACTCACTCAGCTGCTATGGCTGCTGAAATTCTCCCTAACAAGACATTACTCGAGTGCCTTAATACTGACCTTGTTTGTGATGCTATCAACACAGCTATGAAAAACATTTTTGAGCAGCTCGTTTACGGCAGAAGCCAGACAGCTTTCTCAGAGGGTGGTCTTCCGATCGGCGCAGGTCTTGAGGACCTCGGTAAGGGACTCCGTTCACAGGTTGGTACAATGTACAGCACAAACGCTAAGGGCGTTCGTTATATGGAAATGGCTGAAGGCTATGTAATCAAGACAGCTCTTGACGAGAATGACGAGGTTTGCGGCTATCAGTTCGTAAAGCTTGGCAAGATGCTTGAGGACATTCGTCACGGTGTAGAGCCAAACGAAGCTTACAAAAACAACATCGGTCAGTACGGTCGTTTTGATAATGCGGCTAAGTACATTGACCCTCGTGAAGAATAATTCGGTAGGAGGACACTATAATGGCAGTTACATTTGAAAGTATGGAAAGAAGAATGCCTAAAATTGAGAAGTGCCTTGCCGAATACGGTATTGCAAGTCTTGAAGAGGCAAGAGAGCTTTGCAACAGCAAGGGTTTTGACGCTTATGACATCGTTAAGGGCGTTCAGCCAATCGCATTTGAGAATGCAGGTTGGGCTTACACACTTGGTTGTGCGGTAGCTATTAAGAAGGGCGTAAAGACAGCTGCAGAGGCTGCAGAGTGCATCGGTATCGGTCTTGAGGCTTTCTGTATCCCTGGTTCGGTTGCAGAGCAGAGAAATGTTGGTCGCGGTCACGGTAACCTCGGCGCAATGCTCCTCAGAGATGAAACAAAGTGTTTTGCATTCCTCGCAGGTCACGAGAGTTTTGCTGCCGCTGAAGGCGCAATCGGTATCGCTCGTAACGCTAACAAGGCAAGAAAAGAGCCGCTTAAGGTTATTCTTAACGGTCTTGGTAAGGATGCTGCTTACATCATTTCAAGAATCAACGGCTTTACATATGTAAAGACACAGTTTGATTACTTCACATCAGAGCTCAAGATCGTTGAAGAGAGAGCTTTCTCAGACGGTGAAAGAGCTGCTGTTCGTTGCTACGGCGCAGACGATGTTCGTGAAGGTGTAGCTATTATGCAGCACGAAAATGTTGGTGTATCTATCACAGGTAACTCAACTAACCCAACTCGTTTCCAGCACCTTGTTGCAGGTACATATAAGAAGTGGGCTATTGAGAACGGTGTTAAGTATTTCTCAGTTGCTTCAGGCGGCGGTACAGGCCGTACACTTCACCCTGATAACATGGGTGCAGGTCCTGCTTCATACGGTCTTACAGACTCAATGGGCAGAATGCACGGTGACGCTCAGTTTGCAGGTTCATCTTCAGTTCCTGCTCATGTTGAGATGATGGGTCTTATCGGCATGGGTAATAACCCGATGGTAGGCGCTACAGTTGCATGTGCAGTTGCAGTTTACGAGGGATTAAATAAATAATAAACCTTTCGGTTAATGCAATTAGGGAGGTCGCAGAGTTTTTTCTGTGACCTCTCGTTTTGAGTTCGGATTTATACAAAGTATATAACAAGGGGTTATAATATGAGTAATTGGAACACATTTTTAAAGTCTGTACCTGCCGGTGTGATGATTGGATTGGGTGTTACAGCATTTATTTCATCTGAAAATAAAGTATTCGGTTCAATTTTGTTCTGCCTAGGACTTTTTGGTATATGTGCTTTTGGGTTTAATCTTTTTACAGGCAAAATCGGCTATGTTATTCCTACAAAAAATAATCCGAATTGCCTTATGATTTGGCTCGGTAACCTTGTCGGTTGTCTTATAACAACAGTTCCGCTGAGGTTTGCAAATCCTAAATATAACGAGGCAGCTGTTGTTCTTGCTGAAAATAAACTTTCGCAGAATTTTTTGCAGACATTTATTCTCGGTATTTTTTGCGGTATGATTATGTATATTGTTGTAGAAAATTACAGCGCAAACAGCAGTCCGCTCGGCAAATATCTCGGTATTTTCCTCGGTATTCCCGCTTTTATATTTGCAGGCTTTGAACACAGCATTGCAGATATTTGTTATTTTTCTTATGCAGCGTCATCACTTGAACAGGTTGCGAAAATGTTTGTTTACATATTAACAGTATCTGTTGCAAACGGCGTAGGTTCTATAATTTTCAGAGCATTTACTGTAATGTATAAGGAAAAAGTTAAAAAGTAAATTTGAATATAACATTTATATGTAAAAATATTCGGTCGGTAATTGTTGAAATTGCCGACCTTTTGCATTTTTATTAAAAAGGTATTGATTTTGTTGAAAATTTATGCTATACTTACAAAGTAATTGCAAGCCAGTTAAGCGTGCAAGTAAGTGAGCGGCAGGCCCTGTACGATTGGGGTCTGTGAATCATGTCAGGCGGGGAACCGAGCAGCATTAAGCAGTATTGCCGATGCGATGCAGTAAGTCTGTCGTTCACTTATTTGCATGATGCCGTATAATATTCGGCTGACGGCTTGCATTTTTTATTGAAGAGAGGTGTTTTGTATGTACCGTGTGCTTTACCGTAAGTGGCGACCTGCCGTGTTTACCGATGTTTCGGGACAGGAGCATATTACCTCCACTTTGCAAAACGAGGTTTCGTCCGGCAGACTTAACCACGCTTACCTCTTTACAGGCTCACGAGGAACAGGCAAAACCACCTGCGCAAAAATTCTTGCCAAGGCTGTAAACTGTCTTAATCCACAAAACGGCAATCCTTGCGGCGAATGTGAAATCTGCAAGGGTATTGATGACGGAAGTATTCTTGATATTGTCGAGATGGACGCCGCATCTAACCGTAAAATTGATGATATTCGTCAGATAATTGACGAGGTACAGTTTAAGCCCGCAAAGTGCAAATACAGGGTGTATATTGTCGATGAGGTACATATGCTTACCACAGAGGCTTTTAACGCTCTTCTTAAAACGCTTGAAGAACCACCCGAGCATGTAATTTTTATACTTGCCACTACCGAGGTTCACAAGCTGCCGCAGACAATCCGTTCAAGATGTCAGCGATTTGATTTTCACAGAATACCGCCTAAGGCGATAGCAGACAGAGTAGAGTATGTGGTTTCGCAGGAAAATGCAGAGATTACCGAGTCGGCGGCGCTTATGCTTGCATCTGTTGCAGACGGCGCACTTCGTGACGCACTTTCGCTTTTGGACAGTTGTCTTGCCGTAAGTTCTCATATTGATGAGGAAGTAGTCCGCAATGCAGCGGGACTTGTAAGCAAAACATATCTTTTTGAACTTGCAACGGCTATAATTAACAAGAATCCCACAAGGTCGCTTGAGATAATAGACAGGCTGTATTCCGAGTCAAAGGATATGGCAAGGCTTTGTGATGAACTTGTTGAACATTTCAGAGCATTGATGCTTATTAAAACAATCAAAAATCCGAGAGATATTCTGATAATGTCGGACGATGAGTTTGAGCAGGCGGTTACGCAGTCGGATTATCTTTCACTTGCAGATATAGTTTTCTATATGGATGTGCTTTCAAGGGCATATCAGCGAATGGGTAGGGGAACAGGCGACAGAACAGAGCTTGAGATGGCTCTTGTAAAGCTGTCGGCAACCGAACTCGACGGCACGGTAGAGGCATTGACCGCAAGAGTTACTGCACTTGAAAAAGCGGTAAAGCGTGGAATTACCGTAAATTACGCACAGCCTGCACAGCAGAGCGTACAGGCGGAAGCTACGCAATCGGCAAGTGTACCGAATACACAGACCGAAGTTGAAGAACCGTTTGCAAAACCCGAACCGGAGCACAAGAAAGCACCTGTTGCAAAGCCTGCACCGGAGGTTAAGCCTGTTGCACAGAGAGCAAGCGTAAACCTTGACGAACTTTACGATAATGCAGTGCCTTTTGCAAGATGGGTAGAAGTAGTTGACAGCCTGAAATCGGTTTCAAGGTCAATAGCGGCTGCCTTTGCAGGTTCGACAGCTTACGAAAGCGGAAATTACCTTTTGATTGACACAAACAATGAGCTTGCGTTTGATTTGTTAAGACAAAACGGCAGAAGAACAGAAATAAAGCAGACTTTACTTGAATTGACAGGCAAAAATTACAGCCTCGGACCTTATAAAAGGTCAACACCTAAAAAAGTTGAAAAAACAGACCCGCTCAACTCTCTTGTGCAAAGCCTTGAGGGCAGCGGAGTAGAAATAACACAAGAATAAATATGTAATTGAAAGGATGTTTTTAATATGAAAGCAAGATTACCAAAGGGCTACGGCAACGGTGGCGCAAACAACATTCAGCAGCTCGCTCGTCAGGCTCAAAAGTTACAGGACGATATGGAGCAGGCTTCACAGGAGCTTGAGGCAAAAGAATACACAGCTACATCGGGCGGCGGCGCAGTAAGCGTAACATTAACAGGTAAGATGGAACTCACAAAGATTGATATTTCTCCTGATGTTGTTGACGCCGAAGATGTAGAGATGCTTTCCGACCTTATTATTGCAGCTACAAACGAGGCTTTAAGAGCTGCCCGTAAGGAAAAGGAAGACACAATGGAAACTATTTCAGGCGGACTTAACATTCCGGGAATGTTTTAATAATGTCTAATTATAATGTTGCTCCCCTCGAAGTGTTGGTGGAGCAGTTTGAAAGAATGCCCGGTATCGGTCACAAAACAGCGCAAAGACTTGCATATTATGTGCTTAACCTGTCAAAAACAGACGCAGAGGCACTTGCAAAGGCTGTGACTGATGCTCACACAAAAATCCATTATTGCGCAGAGTGCTGTAATCTTACGGATAAAGAACTTTGTCCCGTATGTGCAAATCCCGCAAGAGATAAGTCGGTTATTTGTGTGGTTGAAACTCCCCGTGACGCCTCAGCAATCGAAAAAACACACGAGTACAACGGTGTGTATCATATTTTGCACGGCTCAATTTCTCCGCTTAACGGAATCGGCCCCGATAACATTACCATAAAACAGCTTTTGGCAAGGTTTAACGGAGATGATGTTAAAGAGGTTATTATGGCAACAAACCCGACCGTAGAGGGTGATGCAACAGCTTTATATATTTCAAAGCTGTTAAAACCGCTCGGAGTTAAGGTTACAAGACTTGCTTACGGTATCCCCGTCGGAGGAGATCTTGAGTATGCCGATGAATACACACTTGCAAAGGCTCTTGAAGGCAGGAGTGAAATATAATGGCTTCATTAAAAACAGTAGCGCAGAACAAAAAGGCACATCACGATTATTTTATTGAAGAATCTTTTGAGGCAGGCATTGAGCTTTGCGGAACAGAGGTAAAATCAATCCGTGCAGGCAGAGTAAACCTTAAGGATAGTTGGTGCTCTATAGTTGAGGGCGAAATTTTCATAAACGGAATGCATATTTCTCCCTATGACCACGGCAATATTTTTAATCGTGACCCAATGCGTGTGCGCAAACTGCTTATGCACAAAAAAGAAATCAACCGCCTCTTTGGTATTGTAAAACAGACGGGCTATTCGCTTATACCGATAAGTCTTTATTTTAAAGACAGCAAGGTTAAAGTGCAGGTGGGTCTGTGCAAAGGTAAAAAACTTTACGATAAGAGAGAGGATATGGCAAAACGCTCTGCAAAACGAGATATGGAGCGTGCCATTAAGGAGCAAAACAGATTTTAAATTAAACAGGCAAAAAGCGCGTAACAGTATAACTTTTCACAATCAAAATTATAAAAGTTCGGTCAGAGAATGTCGTAAAAATGTGATAACCTCTGACCTGATTTTTTATTAAGGTTTAGTAAAGTGATAATCGAGTGACAACGCTTGAAAACCACTAAACTATTCGTTGCGATTATAAAATCTTAACAGTGCAAATCATAATTTTAAATAAAATCCGTTCAACACAAAATACCGTTGCGTTTTGGCTGCATAGGTATTTATTTTTTGCTGTTAATTTGTATAAAAATGGCGTAAAAGATTGACTTTTTGTATTGTTTGAATTAAAATTATATAATAGCTTAGTGTGGAAAAAACAGCACTGCTTTGCGGTGCGAAAGGAAAATTATATGAAAATCAAGAGCTTGTTTGTCGGTGATACCGACAATACTTTTATTCAGTTTTTCAGGTATTGCTTTGTAGGCGGTTTTGCCTTTGTTGTTGATTTTGGCGTAATGACGCTTTTAACAGAGGTTTTCTCGGTTTATCCCGTGGTTTCGTCAACCGTTTCTTTTGTTGCGGGTTTGTTGGTAAACTACCTGCTCAGTACATTTTGGATATTTAAAAATTCAAAAATAAAAAACAGATTTGCGGAATTTCTTGCCTTTGCACTTATCGGTGTAATCGGTCTCGGAATTAATGCCGCAATTATCTGGCTTTTCCAAAATCCGCTTGCGACAGGTCTTGTGTTTGGCGGCGAATCTGCTGTGGTAAACGGCGAAACAAAGTATTTCTGGCTTTGGGGTATTCAGTATTACCACATCGGCAAGATAGTTTCTACTGTAGTTGTATTTTTATGGAACTTCTGCGGCAGAAAATTTATTTTATTTGATAAGAGCAAAAAATAATTTTGTTACAGATAGAGAGGAAATATAATGAAAAAAGTAATTATTATCGGAGCGGGTCCTGCCGGTATCACAGCTGCAAACGAGCTTTTAAAGGATACAAAAGGCGAATATGATGTTACAATTCTTGAGGAAACAGAGCGTATAGGCGGTATTTCTCAAACGGTACGCTACAACGGCAACCGTATGGACATCGGCGGTCACCGTTTTTTCTCAAAGAGCGACGAGGTAATGAATTGGTGGAGCGAGCTTATGCCTGTACAGGGCAAGCCGTCTTTTGACGATAAAATTCTCGGCAGAGAAAAGCCGCTGGTTGAAAACGGCCCTGACCCCGAAAAGGACGACAAGGTTATTCTTGTGCGTGACAGAGTTTCAAGAATTTACTATAACAAGCACTTCTTTGATTACCCCGTTACAATGTCGGCGGCAACAATTAAAAATATGGGCTTTCTCACCACAATGAAAGCAGGTTTCAGCTATCTTAAATCCGTAATGTTCAAAAAGCCCGAAGATTCTCTTGAGAATTTCTACATTAACCGTTTCGGTAAAGTGCTTTATTCAATGTTTTTTGAGGGCTATACAGAAAAGCTGTGGGGCAGACATCCGAGTGAAATTTCAGCCGATTGGGGTTCACAGCGTGTAAAGGGACTTTCAATCAGAGCCGTATTAAAGGATATGTTCTCAAAGGCATTCGGCGGCAAAAAATCATCAAAAGAGGTGGAAACCTCGCTTATTGAGCAGTTCTGGTACCCAAAGTACGGTCCGGGACAGCTTTGGGAGATTGCTACTGACAGAGCGATTGAAAGAGGCGCAAAACTTCTTAAAAATCACAGTGTAAAGAATATTGTATGCAAAGACGGCAAGATTACAGCCGTTGTTTGCAATACTCCCGAAGGCGAAAAGACTATTGAGGGCGATATTTTTGTATCGTCAATGCCTGTTAAAGACCTTGTTGCAGGTATGACAGGCGATGAGCCTTCAAAGGAGATTAAGTATATTGCAGAGAATCTTCCTTACAGAGATTTTGTTACGGTCGGACTTCTTGTTAATAAACTTAACCTTAAGAATGAAACCAAGATGAAAACTCTTAACAATATCGTACCCGATTGCTGGATTTATGTTCAGGAAACCAGCGTAAAACTCGGCAGAATTCAGATTTTCAATAACTGGTCGCCGTATATGGTGGAAGACCCGGAAAATACAGTATGGATCGGACTTGAATATTTCTGCGCCGAGGGTGACGATTTCTGGAATTTAAGCGATGAAGAGTGCATTAAGCTTGCTACAAAAGAACTTGAATCAATGGGCGTTATCAGTTCAAGCGAAGTTCTCGACTCTCACCGTGAGAAAATCAAAAAGGCTTATCCCGCTTATTTTGATACTTATGCTCAAATGGACGAGCTTATCAAGTATCTTGATACATACACAAACCTTTACTGCGTCGGCAGAAACGGTCAGCATCGTTACAATAATATGGACCACTCTATGCTTACCGCTATCCGTGCCGCAGAAGCTATAAAGGCAGGCAAGACAGACAAGGGCACAATTTGGAATGTAAATACCGAAAAAGAATACCACGAAACAAAGTAATCGGTTTTGGAGGTAATCTGATGGAATTTAAACCTAACCATTTGGTGCAGGATGAGCACAGCCTTGTACAAAGGAAAAATCATCCTTGCAACGGTTTTATAAAATTTGTAACTTCACATCCGTACATTGCGGTTGCAATATTGTGCCTCGCAAGCACGGTTATTACAACGAGCACATCATTCGGAAGTCTTTTGCCGATATTTGCGATTGTTCCTATGCTCATTGTATTATTTGCGGGAGTTCCTGTCGGAATTTATTTCAGTTCAAAAAACACAACCGATGACGACAGCAGAAAAAAGATGGCTTTGTTTATGTCTGTCGCCTCATTTGCAGGTGCGATAGGGCTGTTTTTAATAATACTTATGAAAGGTTCAACGGCTTTTCATATTCTGAATTACGGTTTGCTTGTGTCGGCGCTTGTGCTTATTTACCTTGCCTGTACAGACAGACTGACGGATAAGGCTTTTGTGGTTGTAATTTTTGCACTCGGTTTTGTGTTAAGGCTTGCCTATGTGCTTTATACCGATATTTCGGTAAGACAACACGATGTCGGAAATTTCGATATGGAAATAGGTCATTGCGGATATATAAGATATTTTTACGAAAACTTTAATCTGCCTGATTTTGATGTAAGAAATTACTGGCAGTTCTATCATCCTCCGTTCCACCATATCATAGCGGCATTATGGATGCGTTTGCAGACATTTTTAGGTATAGATTACTATGCTGCGGGCGAAAATGTGCAGATTCTCACACTTTTCTATTCATCAATCTGTATGGTTATTTCATATAAGATTTTCAGACAATTGGGTTTGAAAGGCAGAGGTCTTGTATGTGCAGTCGCAATAGTGGCTTTCTGTCCCACTTTCTACATAATGGCAGGCAGCGTAAACAACGATATTCTTTCGATTGCCTTTATGCTTGCGGCTGTTTTAAATACGCTTTATTGGTATAAAAATCCGACTTTCCCGAGAATTATGGCAATTTCTCTTTGTGTTGGCTTGGGAATGATGACAAAGCTTTCCGTATGGATGGTAGCACCTGCAATTGCGTTTGTATTTTTATATGTTTTCTTTAAAAATTTAAAGGACTTTAAAAAGTACCTCGTTCAATTTTTGTGCTTTGGCGTTGTGTGTGCGCCTCTTGCACTGTGGTGGCAGGTAAGAAATCTTTTGAAATTCGGAGTACCGCTTACCTATGTGCCGGCACTTTCAATTACAAGCGACCAGTATATCGGAAACTTGCCGTATGCAAAAAGACTGTTTGACTTCGGTTTAAATCAGTATGCAAATGTAGGCGATCAGTTTGTCACCTACGGTGCGTCATATAACGAGTACAACCCGCTTGTGGCATTGTTTAAGACATCAATGTTTGACGAACTTATAAATACAAACAATTATCCGAAAATTGCAGGGTTTAACATTATTTTGTTCTGGTCTGCGGTTCTTATCGGAATATTCGGATTTGCGGCAATGATTTATGCTTTTTGTAAAAGGAAAAATTCAGCCCTTAACAATGTACATAAAATATTTATTGCTTTGATATATGCAGTATTCTTTGTATCATATTATATTTTCTGTTTCCAATTCCCATTTGTATGTACAGAAAACATAAGATATGCAGTACCGCTTATAATACTCGGAGCATTCTTTACGGGACTTGCGGTGCAGTATTTAGGCAAAGCTTCAGACAAAAAATATAAATCTGTTGCAAGAGGTGCAATTTACACTCTTGTAACGGTATTCAGCGTTTCTTCTGTACTTGTTTATTATATAGTAGGAATGCCGTAACAGTATAAAAGCTCTCTTTTGAGGGCTTTTTGATTTGTAACGGATTTGTAACTTCAATAAACAGAGATTTTAACGAGTATGTATTGATTTTCATATTTAATTGGTGTATGATTAGTTAGAATTATAATTGACATATTTTGTCCAATTAATTTTATGAGGTAATAATATGAGGATAGTAATTGTCGGATGCGGTAAAGTCGGCACATCTATAGCGTCCCAGCTTAATGCGGAGGGGCACGACATTGTTGTAGTTGATATTGACCGCAACGCTGTGCAAAATCTTTCTAATTCCCTTGATGTTATGGGAATAGAGGGTAACGGTGCATCGTATGAGGTGCTTGCGGAGGCTGGGGCGGAAAAGGCTGACCTTGTTATTGCGGCGGCGGCTCTCGATGAAGTAAATCTTTATACCTGCCTTATGGCAAAAGCTGCGGGTACAACACACACTATTGCAAGAGTAAGAAATCCGCAATATGCGGCGGATATTCACCGTGTTAAAGATACTCTCGGTCTTTCAATGTCTATCAATCCGGAACTTACGGCGGCAAAAGAAATGAGCAGACTTCTCAGATTTTCGGGTGCTCTTGAAATCGACACTTTTTCCAGAGGCTCGGTTGAACTTATAAAAGTCGCTCTTCCCGAGAATTCTTCAATAGCGAATAAAAAGATAAGCCAGATTGACATTTTAAAAGGTAAAGTCAGAATTTGCCTTGTCGAAAGAGGTGACGAGGTATTTATTCCTAACGGTGACTTTGTGCTGCTTGGTGGTGACAGAATTTCTGTTGCGTCAAAGGCCGATGTGGCGGCAAAATTCTTTAAGCGTATCAGCGTATCAATCGGTAAAAGCCGAGATGTGATTTTGCTTGGCGGAGGTAAGATTTCGTTCTATCTTGCAAAAAACCTTATTGCTTCGGGTGCAAGCGTAAAAATTATTGAAAAAAATTCTGATCGCTGTTGGGAACTTACAAACATACTTCCCGAGGCCGTTGTTATTCAAGGTGACTGTATGGATCAGGATCTTCTCTTAAGCGAAGGTGTTGAACACGCCGACGGTGTGGCTGCACTTATGGACTATGATGAAGAGAATATCCTTATTTCTCTTTATATTCAGAGCGTGTCAAAGGCAAAGATTATTACAAAGGTAAACAATACTTCTTTTGACTCAATTCTTCACAACTTAAAAATAAAAACTATTATTCACCCTAAAAATCTTACGGGCGAGTATATTGCAAGTTATATCCGTGCAATGCAGAATTCACTAGGCAGTAATGTAGAAACATTGTACAAACTCAATGATGACGCTGTAGAGGCGCTCGAATTCAGAGTGCGCAGTACATCAAGAGTAACGGGTATTCCTTTGCAGGAACTTAATTTAAAAGATAACTTGCAGGTTATCAGCATTAATCGTCACGGAAAAATTATACTTCCGCAAGGCAGCGATAAAATTATGTGTGACGATACCGTAGTTGTAATTACTAAGCATAAAGGCCTTAGCGACCTTGATGATATTCTAAAGCATTGAGGTTAAATAACTATGAATAAACGAAGTATTATTTATATTTTGGGTTGGGTGCTTATAGTTGATGCCGTTGCAATGCAGATAGGCACAATTACATCTTTAATTTACGGTGAAAAAGAGGCGTGGTATTTTGTGCTTACCGGTGTTGTAAGCGCAATACTCGGTGTACTTGCTATAAAGGTTAAAAAGCCTAAAAATATGGTGCTTTACCAAAAAGCAGGTTTTGCATCAACGGCGCTTAGTTGGATTTTGCTTTCGCTTGTAGGCTGTATGCCGTTTTGGCTTAGCGGAGAAATCCCGTCTTTTATAGATGCTTTTTACGAAACCGTATCTGGTATCACTACAACCGGCGCAACAATTCTCAATGATGTAGAGGCGCTTAGCAAAGGTATGCTTATGTGGAGAAGTTTTCTTCACTGGTTAGGCGGTATGGGTGTTATCGTCTTTTTGCTCGCAATAATCCCTAAACTCGGCGGACAGCAGAATATTTTTCTTATGAAAGCAGAAAGCCCCGGTCCTATCATAGGCAAGGCTGTACCTCGAATGAGAAATTATGCCACTATGCTCTACGGCATTTATATTACTCTTACCGCACTTGAGTTTATTTTGCTTTTGTTTGGCGGTCTTAATGTATTTGAGGCAATAAACACAAGCTTTTCAACTGCCGGTACAGGCGGATTCGGAATATATAACAGCAACGCAGCGGCTTTTGAGAGCTATTATGTGCAGACTGTAATTGCCGTGTTTATGCTTTTGTTCGGCATAAATTTCTCGGTATATCTCTGTCTTATTGCAAGAAAATTCAAACAATCGCTCAAATTTGAGGAATTGTGGATATACCTTGGAATAGTAGCGGTTTCAACTGCAATTATTGCATTTAATATCAGCTCGATTTACAAGCCGTATGACGCTTTCCATCAGAGCTTTTTCTATGTATCATCAATTATTTCTACAACAGGTTTCGGACTTACCGATGTTAATAAATGGCCTGAACTTTCAAAAACGGTTATTATAATTCTTACATTTATCGGTGCTTCGGCGGGCAGTACGGGCGGCGGATTTAAAATTTCCCGTATTATCCTGCTTTTTAAGGAGGTAAGAAAGGAATTTTCTCTCCTTGTACACCCACGAAATGTTAAACTCGTAAAAATGGACGGCAAGGCAGTAAATCACGATATTATGCGTACCACTTCAATGTATTTGGTGCTTTATATAGGTGTGTTTGCCATTAGCTTTTTGCTTGTTTCCATAGACAATATGGACTTTACAACAAGTTTTACGGCGGTAGCTGCAAATCTTAACAATACGGGCCCGGGTCTTGGTGCGGTTGGCCCTGTAGGAAATTATGCCGATTTCAGCATCTTGTCAAAGATAGTATTTATTTTCGATATGCTGGCAGGCAGACTTGAGATTTACCCGCTCTTGCTCCTTTTTGCACCGTCTGCATGGAAAAAATCGTAATATTTAACCACCTCACAGCAAATAATAGTTGTGAGGTGATTTTTAATGTCAGAGGCAATTAACATAGCCGCCCAAAAGACAGCAAAGCAAAAAAGGATAAAATTTACATTTTATCAGAAAATATTTTTTCTGTATTTTTTAAATATTACAGATTGGATATGCACCGAGGCTTTGCTTGCAAGCGGATATTTTGCAGAGGCAAATCCTGTAATGCAGCCTGTTTTAAACAATTTTTGGCAGACAATTATAATCAAGGGAGTAATTCCCCTTGCGGTAATTCTGTTGAGCTGTTTGGTAAACAAATGGGCGAACGCAGGCGACAGTATTATAATAAACATAATGCTGTATGTGGGTATTTCTATATATATGCTCGTAAATCTTTGGCATATTTTCAATTTTGTATTGCTCTTTTTCATATTTTAATGTAAAATAATAAAGAATGAGTAAAGACGGAGGTGTTGTTTTTGCCCGCATTATCTGTAAGTAATCTTACAATGACATTTATAGAAAGAAATTTGTTTACCGATGTATCGTTTGAGGTAGAGTCAAGGGATAAAGTTGGCTTTATCGGTGCAAACGGCGTGGGCAAAACAACTCTCTTTAAAATATTGGACGGCGAAATTTCACCTACATCGGGCAATGTGGTTTTTGCCAAGGATACTGTTGTCGGCTATATGGAGCAGCATGCCTGCAATAATCCACGAATCAGCATTTATAACGAACTGCTGTCCGTGTTCGATTATTTGACCGATACAGAGCAGGAGATAGCCGAAGTAACAAATGCGATAGAAAATAAAGACGGCGACTTAAATGCACTTGTAGAGCGCCAGACAAGGCTTATTGACGAGTTTGAAAGACTCGGCGGACTTACATACAAAAGCCGCACACGCTCGGCTTTGCTCGGGCTCGGCTTTACAGAGGCAGAACTTGATATGCCTGTCGGAAATTTAAGCGGCGGTCAGCGTTCAAAATTAAGCCTTGCAAAACTTTTGCTTTCAAAAAGCAACTTCCTTTTGCTTGACGAGCCTACAAACCACCTTGATATAAGCGCAGTAAATTGGCTTGAGAGCTTTTTGCGTGACTTTAAGGGCGCAATGATTATAATAAGCCATGACAGATATTTTCTTGACAATGTTACAAACAAGACGATTGAACTTGAGCACTGCAAAACAATGTGCTATAAAGGTTCGTACTCTGAATTTATCAAGAAAAAAGAGGCATATAACGAGTCTTTAAAGAATAAATATGAAAATGACTTAAACGAAATTAAGCGTATAGAGGGCATAGTAGAACAGCAGAAACGCTGGGGCAGAGAAAGAAACTTTATTACTGCCGCAAGCAAGCAAAAAGAGGCTGACCGCATAAAGGCACAGCTTGTTAAGCCTGAAAGCGAGCTTGATACCGTAAAAATGAGATTTACTCCGAAGATTGAAAGCGGCAATGATGTTCTTATGTGCAGTAATCTTTCAAAATCTTTCGGAGATAAAAAGCTGTTTTCTGATGTAAACATACATATCAGAAAGGGCGAGAAAGTATTTATTCTCGGCGGTAACGGCTGCGGAAAAACAACTCTGTTCAGAATTTTAACGGGAAAATGCCCGCAGGACAGCGGCGAGTACGAGTACGGTACAAATGTAACGGTAGGTTACTTTGACCAGTTACAGCAAAACCTTAACCTTGAAAATACCGCCGTAGATGAAATATGGGATACTTTTCCTCAGATGACTCAAACAGAGGTGCGAAGTGCGCTTGCATCATTCCTTTTCAGAGGTGACGAGGTATTTAAACCTCTTTCAAAAATGAGCGGCGGCGAAAGAGCGAGAATTTCGCTTGCAAAACTTATGCTTAAGGGCAGTAACTTCCTTTTGCTTGACGAGCCTACAAACCACCTTGATTCGGCGTCAAGAGAAGAACTCGAAAAAACACTTGCCGACTATAGCGGTACTTTGCTCATAATCAGCCATGACCGTTATTTTATCAATAAGCTGGCAGATAGAGTGCTTGTGCTTGACAAGAACGGTATAACCGAATATCTTGGCAATTACGATTATTATGTTGAGCATATAAGAACCGAGCAGACCGAAGTTAAGACAGCGGCGGTCAGAAAAGAAAAACCGCAGAATGATTACTTTCTGCAAAAGCAAAGACAGAGTGAAGAACGCAAAAAACAGACAAGACTTAAAAAAGCGGAAGAGGCAATTGAAAGACTTGATGAAGAAATAGCGCAGACACAGGAATTGCTGTCAGGCGAGGAAGTAGCGGCTGATTACGAAAAACTTATTGAACTTACAAATAAACTCGAAGAATTGCAGAATGAACAGGAAGAACAGTATGCAATTTGGGAAGAACTTTCAGATTAATTAAATATAAAAAGCCGTATGAAAATACGGCTGAATATCCATCCGTGGCGCAATTGGATAACGCAACAGATTCCGATTCTGGAGAATGGGGGTTCAAATCCCTTCGGGTGGGCCAAAAAATAAAAAACACCCTTTGCGGTGTTTTTTATTTTTATATACAAAGAAAAAAAGGGATTTGAAGCCGACCGTTAAGAAAACAGTCCGGTGGACTGTTTTTAGGGAGGAGCGTTGATGATATTATAATTGAGAACAAGCCGTTATATACGAGGCAGAGAGTAAAAGAATAAGAAAGAATACTTCGGGTGGGCCAAAAAATAAAAAACACCCTTTGCGGTGTTTTTTATTTTTATATACAAAGAAAACGAAGAGATTTGAAGCCGACCGTTAAGAAAACAGTCCGGTGGACTGTTTTTAGGGAGGAGCGTTGATGATATTATAATTGAGAACAAGCCGTTATATACGAGGCAGAGAGTAAAAGAATAAGAAAGAATACTTCGGGTGGGCCAAAAAATAAAAAACACCCTTTGCGGTGTTTTTTATTTTTATATACAAAGAAAACGAAGAGATTTGAAGCCGACCGTTAAGAAAACAGTCCGGTGGACTGTTTTTAGGGAGGAGCGTTGATGATATTATAATTGAGAACAAGCCGTTATATACGAGGCAGAGAGTAAAAGAATAAGAAAGAGTACTTCGGGTGGGCCCAAAAATAAAAAAAGGGATTTGAAGCCGCTTTTGCGGGGCTGAAGAACTTTTTCGAAATTTTTTAAAAAAGTTTGAAAAAAGTGTTGACATTTGGAACCTCGTATGGTATTATATATGAGCAGTCAACGAGAGATACAAAAACAAACCAAAATCTCTTGTGAAACAGCGAAAAACGCTGGTGTAGCTCAGTTGGTAGAGCAGCTGATTTGTAATCAGCAGGTCGGGGGTTCAAGTCCGTCCACCAGCTCCAAAAGAAGCCTACTGTTTAGGCAGTAGGCTTTACATATGGGAGAATTCCCGAGTGGCCAAAGGGGGCAGACTGTAAATCTGTTGTCACTGACTTCGGTGGTTCGAATCCACCTTCTCCCACCAAAATCCGTTCTCATTGAGGACGGATTTTTATTTTTGCCTGTATGTTGCTTATGCTTGCTTTGGTGGCGGCATCTTATTTTTCTGATATTACTTTAACCGTTGCAATGACGCCAAGCGACTTTGTATGGCAGGGGTTTATGCAAGGTAATAAAGATGGCTGTAAAGAATGGCCTATTGAGGGTGAATCTACATTATCGTGGCATGGAAAACCTCTTGATTATATGCCTTTTGTGTATAAACACCCTGATTATTGGAAAGTGATAGAACAGGAAACAAAAGGAACAGGCAATATGCTGTGTTCAAGAAAACTTTTTGATGATTCCGAAAAAGCGTATAATCTCACCGAAAAAGAAATGATTAAGGTTGAAAATATTTGCGGAAAGTTATGTTTAATCGGCGCAGATGACGATACTTTATGGAATACGGGAAAGTATATAAGACGAATGGACGAGCGATTAAAGAAAACACCTCATAAGTGTGATTACGAGGTGCTTGTGTACAAATACGGCACTCATTTTGTGTTCCCTGAAACATTAATTAAATTACTTGTGCCGGGCTTTTCAAAATTTGTTATGAAATTTATTTTTAAATCAGCTAAAGAGCATGCCGATGAATGTCGGCAGACAAGAATTGATATTGATTTAAAATTAAGAAAGGTTATGAGTGAATGGAATAATATGTGATTCTAAAAATATTATCCAAATATTCAAAACAATATAAATAATTAAGACAGTAAACCGCCGCTCAGTAAAAATCTGAGCGGCGGTTTTAGGTTTTAGGTTAAATTATTTTAGCGGATTGATTTTATTCAAGGCCCCAAAAGTCATAATAAGCATTTTCTTTTGCTTCGGTTTGCTCTATCGGAGAAGGTGTGGAAGTTGTAATTACATCTTCGTTATTTATTTCCTGGTATAATTATAAATGATATTATCAAAATCTGCAATTATTATAAATGAAAAAGCAAAATTTGACTTATTATTAACATCAGTTGCATTTACAATTGCCGTTTGTAATGCTATACTGATTTTGTAATACGAAAGTATTATATTATGAAACGGAGATGGTGATGATGAAGACATTTAATTGGGCAACACTTGGTTGCGGTGTAATTGCAAACGAGCTTGCGCAAGCAATGCAGAGCCGTGGACAAAAGCTGTACTCTGTGGCAAACAGAACTCACGAAAAAGCGGTTGCTTTTGCCGAAAAGTACGGTATTGAAAAGGTTTATAACAGCATTGACGAGCTGTTTGAAGATGAAAATGTTGATATTATTTACATTTCTACACCGCATAATACACATATTTCTTATTTAAGAAAGGCGCTGAAAGCGAAAAAGCATGTGCTTTGCGAAAAATCAATAACGCTTAATTCGGAAGAACTTGAAGAGGCAATAAAACTTGCAAATGAAAATAATGTTGTGCTTGCCGAGGCTATGACAATTTACCATATGCCGATTTATAAAGCGCTCAACGAAAAAATACAGTCGGGCGATTTGGGAGAGTTAAGACTTTTGCAGATGAATTTTGGCAGTTACAAAGAATATAATATGAAAAACAGATTTTTTAACAGAAATCTTGCTGGCGGTGCAATGCTTGATATTGGCGTATATGCGCTTTCTTTTGTAAGATGGTTTATGACCTCTTGCCCCAACGAAGTGCTCTCACAAGTCAAATATGCGCAAACGGGAGTTGACGAACAGGCAAGTATTCTTCTTAAAAACAAAGAGGAAGAGATGGCGTCTGTGATACTTTCACTGCACGCAAAACAGCCAAAGCGTGGCACAATTGCTTTTGACAAAGGATATGTTGAAATTTTTGAATATCCGAGAGGACAGAAAGCGGTTATAACATACACAGATGACGGACATACAGAAACTGTAAGTGAGGGCGAAACCAAGAATTCCCTGCTTTATGAAGTTGAAGATATGGAGCAAACGGTTGCAGGTAACGCTGACTTAATGCACCTTGATTTTACAAGAGATGTAATGAAAATTATGACCGATATTCGCAAAGAATGGGGAATGACCTACCCGGAAGAAGAGTAACGGTTATTCATTAACGGTTGAGTTATTATGATTTAGCAAATTGCTTTATCGAGCAATTATAAAAGGTAAAAGGCTTGACCTGAATTTAAAAATTATTTCGCTTAATTTGTGCGAAAATCATAATTTCCCCCCAACTTTTGATAAAGAATCTTTCTTATTTTTCGGATTTACCCCAACTATTGACATAGAGCCCGAAAATATAGGATTAATTATCGGTTTGCAAAAGCTGCTTCAATGAAAAACGACTGCCCGCAGACAGTCGCTTTTTGTTATATATTCCAGAATCCGAGTAAGATTGCAAAGTAGTGAAAAACACTGCCTGCAATGGTGAAGAGATGCCATATTGAGTGAAAGTATTTTACCTTTTTTATTGCGTAAAATATAATTCCGAGTGTATAGAAAGCTCCGCCGATTATTAAAAATACAAGTGAAATACTCGGCATTGATGCAATAAGCGGTTTTATGGCAAAGATTATTACCCATCCCATTGCCACATAGCAGAAAATTGACGGTATTCGTGCTTTTTCAAGGTTAATTGAATTCATTACAATTCCGAATATTGCCGCACCCCACACTATGCCGAATAATATCCAACCTACTGCGCCTTGCAGATAGTAAAGCGTAATGGGTGTGTATGTTCCCGCAATCAGCAGAAAAATTGTATTGTGGTCCATTATTCTGAAAAAAGCCTTGGCTTTTTTGTTTGTAAACGAATGATAAAGAGTTGACATTGTGTAAAGAATAATCAGCGAAGCACCGTATATACACGAGCTGACAATTCCCCATACATCGGTGTGGATTACCGAGGCGACTATCATTACTGCTGTTCCGGCAACAGACAGGCAAGCGCCCACACCGTGCGATACAGAGTTAAAAATTTCTTCTCCGAGTGTGTATTTTCGTTTTTCAGACATTGTATGCCTCCAAGTATTGTTGAATTTTATTTTATTATACATTTTATATTGATTTTGTTCAATATCCTGAATAATGCAAATTGTAAAATCTAAAGCGTTTGCTATTGACTTTCGGCATAACAGATTTATTGATTTTTATAAAAATATTGAATTATGCAAGAATTGAATATATAATAAGGGTATAATGAAATTGGCGGTGAATTTATGGAAAAAATAAGATTTTTGGAATGTCTTTCAAAGCAATATCCGACCATAGACAGTGCTGCAACGGAAATTATTAATTTGCAGTCAATTTTAAATTTGCCAAAGGGAACAGAGCATTTTTTGTCTGATATTCACGGCGAATACAAAGCCTTTGCCCATGTACTGCGCAACGGATCGGGCGCTGTGATGAAAAAGATTGACGATGTCTTCGGCGATACTCTTTTTGAAGACCAAAAAGAAGATTTGGCTTCACTCATTTATTATCCGTCAGAAAAATTACAGTATGTAAAAAATCAGGGCAGAGCCGACAGCAGTTGGTATCGCACCACCTTATACAGACTTGTGTCTGTGTGTCAGATTGTATCTTCAAAATACACACGCTCAAAGGTCAGAAAAGCTATGCCTGAAAATTTCAGATATGTTATTGAGGAGCTTATTACCGAGAAAAAAGAAGTTCTCAATAAAAAGGCTTATTATGATGAAATTATAAATACAATTATAGAGATAGGTTGTGCGGACGAGTTTATAGTTGAGATGTCAAATCTTATTCAAAGGCTTGTTATCGACCATCTGCATATTATCGGCGATATTTATGACAGAGGCTATGGCTCGCACTTTGTTATGGACAGCCTGCTCAATTATCACTCTCTTGATATTCAGTGGGGCAATCATGATGTGCTGTGGATGGGCGCTTTTGCAGGGCAGACCGCCTGCATTGCAAATATTGTGCGTACAAGCCTTTTGTACGATAATCTTTCCGTGCTTGAAAACGGTTACGGAATCAGTATGATGCCGCTTGTACTGTTTGCAATGGAAACCTATGCAGACGATCCGTGCGCTCAGTTTACAATTCGCAGTCGCCACGGCAGTGAGATGGATACTCAAACTGTGCTCGCAATGAAAATGCACAAGGCGATTACGATTATTCAGTTTAAACTTGAGGGACAGTTAATAGCAAAACATCCCGAGTATAATATGGATAACAGACGCTTGATTGACAAAATTGACGCAGACAAAGGAACGGTTACAATTGACGGTAAGGAATATCCTATGCTTGACCGATATTTTCCGACCATTGATTTTGACAATCCGTATGAGCTTACAAGCGAGGAACAGTCGGTGATTGCAAAGCTGAGCAATTCTTTTGTGAACTGTGCAAAGCTGAAATCGCACATTAATTTACTTTTGCAAAAAGGCAGTCTTTACAAGGTTTGCAACAACAATCTGCTTTTTCATGGCTGTATTCCTATGAACGAGGACGGCAGTTTTAGAAATATTAATCTTTTTGGCGAAGAGTTGTGCGGCAAAGAGCTTTACGATGAGCTTGAGCGTTGGGCAAGAAAAGCGTTTTTCTCCGTGAATGAAGAAGAAAAGCGAGTGGGCAGGGACATTTTGTGGTTCTTGTGGAACGGTGCGGATTCTCCGCTGTACGGCAGGGATAAAATGACTACATTTGAACGGTATTTTATCGCAGACGAGAGCACCCATAAAGAAATAAAAGATGTTTATTACAGACTCTTTAATGATGAAGAGGTTGTAGACAGAATTTTTAAAATCTTCGGTATAAAGGGTGACAATGCTCATATTATAAACGGTCATGTGCCTATTCACCATACAGAGGGCGAAAGTCCCGTTAAATGCAACGGCAAGGTTATTATAATTGACGGCGGATTTTCTCAACCGTATCATAAAGTTACGGGTATTGCGGGTTATACGCTGATTTATAATTCATACGGTTTAATGCTGACCGCTCACGAGCCGTTTAAATCGGTTGATTATACAATCCGCAGCGGCAGAGATATGCAGACAAATCAGGTAGCGACCGAGGTCAGCCAAAAGAGAATACTTGTGGGGGATACCGACAACGGCAAAAAAATCAGAGAGAATATTAAAGATTTAAAAGACCTCATAAAAGCCTATCGCAATGGTACACTAAGACAAAATCAGAAGAATTAAAATAAAGCCGAGCTCTTGATTGAGTTCGGCTTTGCTTATACAAAAAATCAGGACATTTCCACATTGGAAATGTCCTGAAAAATTTTTAACCCTTTACGGCACCGGCTACAACGCCTTCGATGATATATTTCTGACAAGCAAAGTAGAAAATAATTATCGGAATAATACTTAGCACGATAAGCGCCATAATGGCACTTGTGTCTGTGTGACCGTAGCTACCGTTAAGATACTGAATATGAATAGGAATGGTTTTGTAAAGCGACTTATCAAGGATAAGATAAGGGAGGAGGTAGTCGTTCCAAATCCACATTGTTTCGAGAATACCAACCGAAATAAATGTAGGTTTCATAATCGGAAGAACTATGCCGAAGAAAGTTTTTAGCGGGCCTGCACCGTCAACATCGGCTGCCTCTTCAATTTCAATCGGAATTGATTTTACAAACCCCGAGAACATAAATACCGCAAGACCTGCACCGAAACCGAGGTAAATTACAAGAATACCTACAGGGTTTGTGAGGTGAAGGTTGTCGGCTGTTTTTGCAAGAGTAAACATAACCATCTGGAAAGGTACTACCATTGAGAAAATGCAGAAGTAGTAGATGATTTTGCAGATAATTGAGTTTGATCTCTGTAAATACCATGCACACATTGATGTGCAGAGCAAAATCAGAAATACACCGCCAACAGTAATGAAAAGCGAGCATAAAATTGTTTTCCAAAATGGGAAATTACCAAAGAACATACCTGTAATATAGCTCTTGAGTCCGTAAAAGGTTTCTGCATTTGGCAATGCAAACGGATACTTACTGATGCCTGCATTTGTTTTAAACGAGTTCATAAGAACAATAAAAACAGGTGCAACATAAAATACCGAAATTATTGAGAAAATAACTGTGAGTATTTTCATACCTTTTGTTTGCTTTTTCTTAGGCGGCTTTTCTTTTTTAGCCTTAACTTTTGTTGCAGGAGCAACTTTAGTTGTTTCGTTAGCCATTACTGCTGCACCTCCCTCTTTCTTGTAAAGTAAAGCTGTGCAAGTGCTATAATTACAACAATTACAAAGAAGATTACAGCCTCAGCCTGTCCAACACCTCTTGAGTTCTGGTTAGCGTAGAATGTGTTGTAAATATTGAGAGCCATCATCTGTGTCTGATAAATCATTGTACCGCTTGTTTCAGATAGAACGCCCGGAGCACCGCCTGTGAGGGCAAGGTTCTGGTCAAACAATTTAAATGAGTTTGTAAGTGTAAGGAATGTACAAATTGTAATTGATGGAGCCATCATTGGAAGAGTTACATTTGTAAGTAACTGCTTTTTGTTTGCACCGTCTATTTTTGCTGCTTCATAGAGGTCGGACGGAACGCTTTGGAAACCGGCTATGTAAATAATCATCATATATCCGGCTTGCTGCCAGCACATAAGAATTATAAGTCCCCAAAAGCCGAAGTTAGCATCAAGCACAATGTTTGTGCCGAAATTCTGTAAAATACCGTCAAATATAAGTTTCCAAATGTAACCGAGAATAATACCGCCAATAAGGTTTGGCATAAAGAACACGGTTCTGAAAACATTTGAGCCTCTTATGCCAAGCGTAAGAGCATAGGCGACAAAGAAAGCGATTGCGTTAATGAGAATTACCGATACTACCACAAAAAGTGCGGTAAACCAGAAAGAGCGTATAAAGGATTCATTTTGAAAAGCCTTTATGTAGTTGTCAAAACCTACCCAGGTTGCATTACTTGTTGTACGGAATTTACAGAACGAAAGGTATATGCCCTGAAAGAATGGGTATATAAAGCCGATCATAAAAGCAATAAGAGTAGGCACAACAAAAACAAGAAAATATATTTTTCTGCTGCGTTTTTTAAACATATTTTTACCTTTCTGTCAAACTTTCTGTCAAAAAAAACAGGGAAGACGATGCCGCCTCCCCTGCCATACATTTTAACCTTTAATGATTAATGGATTTACGGATTAGCCGTTAGCCTTAGCGTATTCTGTAGCCCAGCCCTGTACGAATGCTGTCTTAACATCGTCCCATGAGCCTGTGCCTGCTGCATACTGTGTAAGAGCTGTACCTACGCCGTTTTTCCAGTCTTCACTTGGCATTGTTGTAAAGTTCCAACTTACCGGAGTTTTGCCTGCTGCTGTGTATTCAGCATCAGCCTTTACAAATACATTGGTAGCTTCCTTAGCAGCCTTGAAAGGAATTACAAAGCCCATATTGTCAGCCATTGCAGCTGTACCTGTTTCGCTTGTTACACACCAGTTTACGAAATCAAGTGTAGCGTTGATGTCATCTTCACTTGCGTTTTTGTTTACACACCAGTAGTTCTCTGAACCTGTGCAAAGTCCCTGGTTCTCTTCGCCGTCAACACCGATGTAAATCGGGAGCATACCGAGATCGTCGTCTGTAAGACCTGCGTCCTTAATACCTGTGTATTCCCAAGTACCGTTCTGATAGAATACAGCCTCGCCTGATGTAAACTCTGTTACAGCGTCTGTAGCTGTCTTGTTTGCAAGATCAGTCGGAGCACAAGTTGAATCTGTGATGTAAAGATCAAAGATGTTCTTGTAGTTGTCAAGGTATGTACCCTTGATAGCGTCTGTAGATGTAATACCGTCTGCCTTGTACTCATAGTAGATTGGGAGGTTAGCAAGGTGAGTCTTGAATCTCCAGTCTGAAGATGAATCCATACCTGCCGATGTGAATGCGCCCTTAACGCCAAGGTCAGAAGCGTGAGCCTGAATTTCGTCTGCAACAGTCTTTAAAGCTGCAAAGTTGTTGAGCTTGTCAATTGATTTAATTGTTGCAAAATCAGAATCAAAATATTTCTTAAGAAGTGTCTTGTTGTAAATAATACCGTATGTTTCTACAACATAAGCAATGCCGTAAACGCTGTCGCCTTCTTTAAGAGCAAAATCCTGATTTGTTAGCTGTGAATAAAGCTGTGAATCTTTAAGGTCATAGCAATAATCTTTCCAGTTTGCAAGACCTACAGGGCCGTTTACCTGGAAGAGTGTAGGAGCGTTGTCCTTATCCATTGCAGCTGTAAGGGTTGATTCGTATGTACCCTCGGCAGCAGTTTCAACAGTAACCTTAACGCCTGTTTCCTCTGTGTACTTAGCTGCTAAAGCCTGCCAATCCTTGTCCTGCTCAGGTTTAAAGTTTAAATAATAAACCGAACCTTTTTTAGCGCCGTCTGATTTGCTACCGCTGTCGCTTGAACTTGAGTTGCCGCCGCAGCCTACGAGTGATGTTGCAGCCATGAGAGCAGCAACGGAAAGAGCAGATGCTCTTATGATTGTTGACTTTTTCATAATTTTCACCTTAATTTCAATTATTTACTCTTTGCGAGCATTGTGAAAAGCAATCCTTGCTTTTCTTCATTATCACAAGAATAACATATTTTTGTCACAGTTGCAAGAGTTTTTTAAAAAAAGTTTAAAAAATTTATATTTGTTTTTAAAACATGGTGTTGCGTAAAATGAATAATTACAAAAAATTACGGCAAATTTTGCAGTGAAAATCTGACTTGTTTCGCCGTAATCACATCAAAACAGCATAAATAATCGGTTGAATTTACAGTTTTGTAATTTATTAATGTTAAATTACTATTGCTATAAAAGCTTATAATGTGGTAGAATTGTATTAATATCTTTTAAAAGAGAAGGTTTTTATGAACAGTTTTTCAAATAGTGCTTTTGCACGGTTTTTTACTGAATTTCCTAAATTACTGCTTGCCCAACTTATCAATGCAGTTGCGTTTGCGGTATTTACGGCGTTGTTTGTTTTGATAGGTTACCTTACGGGTTTTAACAATATTATAGTATGGTGTCTGGGAATTATTCCGTCAATGCCGTTTTTTGCAGGACTTGTTATGACGGTGCGAAAAATAGGAATTGAAAAAAAGGATGTACCGGTTGCAAAAACATTTTTCGGTACAGTTAAAGAGAATTTTAAGGCGTTTTTATTGCACGGAGCTGTTACTTACGCAATTATAGCTTGTTCGATATTTGCGTTTATGTATTATTTTTCATTGCTCGGTTCAAGTCTTGCATACGGTTCAATGCTTACCGTATATGTTCTGTTTTCGCTTATTCTTACATCTATGATGTTTTATGTGCCGATAATGTCGGTTACATATGAACTGAAAATATCAGATATTTATAAAAATTCTTTTATACTTGTTTTCGGTAATATCCTTAAAAATATTCTTGCAATGCTTTTCTTTATTGCTGTATCGCTTGGTTTTATATTATGGATTGCCGCAGCAGAGGGAGCAATGTTGGTGATTGCAATAACAGTTGCGGTTTTATTCTATCCCTTGATAGCAACTTATGGTGTGAATGTCATAATAGCAAAGGGATTACAGGAAAATGTTGGTTCTTTTACAGGTAAAGATTTATTGGTTGATAAAGAATTTGAAGAAAAAGTAGAAAAAATAGTTGAACAGCAGGCAGTCGAAAGAGCAGACAGCAGTAATGATTATGTCTTTGTAAACGGAAAAATGATTAAGAGAGAATCAAATACTACAGACAGCAAAACAAAAAAATAATATAAAATTACGCTCCGCATAGGTTGTCGGCTGACCTGTGCGGAGTTTTGCTTTTGTACTTTTTTTAAATGGGAATATTATGGTTTAACATAGTATTACAAAAAATATAAGACTATAACAAAGTATTTTGCTAAACCTTATTTTAACTTCTTTGCTCCGATATAAAAACGGAATAAAAAAGACACCCTCATTACTTGAAGATGTCTTTTCGGAAAAATGGTATAAAATGAAAAAACTACTAACTGTTTTTAGAAATATAAATTTGCAATGCGGTTGCATCATTAACATCAATTTGTCCGTCAGCGTTATAGTCCGCCGCAAGTTTTTGCGATTCTTTTGCATCAAGTGAATTTGTGCAAATCATTTGTAAAAGAGTAACATCAAGAATTGAAAGATTGCCGTCCTCATTAATATCTCCTAATAAAAATTTAGGAGGAATTAACAAATCAGTGTTTACTTTGCCAAAACCAATATCAAGTTTTTCCTGTTTGTTTTCAGGCAAAATATTAAGTTTAATAATATTTGCATCGTCTAACGGGGATTTTTTTACATCTGCAAGAAAATTTCCGTCGTTATCAACTTTCATACCATAGATGTATGCATAGTTTGAAGTATTGATTTTATTTGTAACTTGGGTTACCGTTCCGTTTGCAGTATTGTATTTGCATACAAAATTGTTAAGGTTAAAATAGATATTGCCGTTGTATTCGTCTGTACTTACAAAACTGTCGTGCCAATAGCTTAAACCGCCGTTAGTGTACCATTTATCGGAAATATCCGCTACAGGTTCTGCATAACCGGTTTCGGGATTGAAAGCAACAAGTTTTTTTGAGTTTTTACCGCTGTTGCTATTGTCTGCGGCATAAAAAAGATTATTTGAGTAACAGAATTTTGTGTTAAGATTTTTGTAATATGAGTTATCATAAGCGGTGCCGGTACAAGAATTGTTTGTTTTAAATCCGTAATGCACCGAAATATCCGACGATGTTTTAATTGCGCTGTCGCTCAACAGAAAATATTTGTGTGACACAAAACCGTATCTGTCGGGCGTAGGATCATCAAATGTAGCGTCAATATGATAATAATTTCCGCCAATTTCAGCGAGATTCCAAATATGATTCATTTGAGAGGATTCAACAATTTCGGAATTAATACCTACTTTTTCAAGCAAATAAGACATTGAGCTTGCATAGCCCTGGCAATTTGCATATCCGTTTACAATACAATCATAAACGGAAGTACGGGTATATTGTGCGTCAGGTGAATTTGAGTATTCACAGTTAAGTACAATTTCATCGTGAATTATTGCGGCTTTTTGAAAATCAGTCATATTCGGCTGAATTTTTGCAAGAATTTCATTTGTCTTGCTTTCAAGCTCACTTCGCATTTGTACAATCTGTTCGTTTGAATATATATATGTAGGAATAACTCTTGCTACGCAAGAACCGATTGCAAGACCGTAGGTGGTTTTGCTTACATAGAAAAGTTCGGGGCTTATTTCCGATACCGTGCGCATAGCTTTTTTTATATCATTTATAGATAATTGATATTTTTCAACATCAATTTCGCTGTTCAAATTTTCCATACTGTCTATAAGGGTATTGCAAAGCTCGGAGTTTGAATTGTAAAAATCCTGATTATATGAAATATAGTTTGGGTTGCCTACAGAGGAATCGTTCACAGAGGCTGATGCGGAGATTACAAACATAGGCGCAGTAATTGCAAGTGCTGAAAAAACAGATAACATTTTGTATAAGCGACTGTGTTTTTTCATAATTACAGCCTCCTTTGTTTTGAACATAGTAACTAAAAATATTTTATTTACTATTTACATTTTAGCATAAATATAAATATATAACAAGGCAAATAAACTCACAAACTTTGCCGCTTCTTTTTATTATTATCTACAAAAGCCGCAATTTCTGTGTTGCTTTTACATAAATATTTTGCAATAAAATGTCTGATTTCCACAAATGATATTATCTTGCATACACAAGTTGCCACTTTCATATAATTTACCATAAACCATTCGGAGGGGAATTTATGAAAGGTATAGTTGAGGAACGGGCGGCAATGCTCGGCGAATATATAATAGAAAGCAAGGCAACCGTAAGAAAAGCCGCTAAAAAATTCGGAATTTCAAAGTCAACAGTACATAAAGATGTAAGCCAAAGATTAAGAAAGGTAAATCCTGCATTGTACAGAGAGGTGCGGCAAATACTCGAAACCAACAAAAGCGAAAGACATATAAGAGGCGGAATGGCAACAAAGAATAAATATTTACTTAAAAAACAGGCACAGGAGAGGGAAAAATTAAAAAATAGTGAACAAAATCAGTGAAAAGTTAATTTGTTTGCTTTACTTTTATAAACATATGTTGTATAATGAAGTTTAGCATTTAATTACAAATATAGATTTTATAGTATTTTTATATACTTATTGTTTTCACTGAATATCCCGTTACAAGGAGAAGTTGAAATGAGAAAAATTCCGTTTTCGCCGCCTGATATTACACAGGCTGAAATTGATGAGGTTGTAAAGGTTTTAAAGTCGGGCTGGATTACTACAGGTCCCGAAACAAAACTTTTTGAAAGCCGTATTGCAGAATATTGCAATGTTGAGCGTGCGGCTTGCCTTTCTTCACAAACCTCTTGCGCAGAACTTACACTTCGTATTCTCGGTATCGGACCGGGCGACGAGGTAATTTTACCTGCATATACTTACACAGCTACAGCGTCTATAGTTTATCATGTCGGTGCAAAGCCCGTTATGATTGACTGCAAAAGCGGCAGCTTTGAGATGGATTATGACAAAATGGAGGCTGCCATAAATCACAACACAAAGGCAATCATTCCTGTTGACCTTGCAGGTGTTATCTGCGATTATGACAGAATTTTTGAGGCTGTTGAACGACAGAAAAGCGTGTTTAAGCCAAAGAATGAAATTCAGGAGAAATTCGGAAGAGTAATTGTTATGGCAGACGGCGCACATGCCTTTGGCGCAAGAAGAAAAGGCAAAATGTGCGGAGAAATTGCCGATTTTACAAACTTCAGTTTTCACGCAGTTAAAAATATGACTACTGCTGAGGGCGGCGCAGCCGTTCACCGTCCGCACGAATGGCTTGACGAGGACGACATATACAAGCAGTATATGCTTTTGTCACTTCACGGCCAGACAAAGGACGCTTATCAGAAGAACAAGGTAGCGTCTTGGGAATATGATGTTGTGGATACTCAATATAAATGTAATATGCCGGATGTTCTTGCGGCACTCGGTGTGGTTCAGCTGCAAAGATACGAAAAAATCCTTGAACGCCGTCACGAGCTTATCCGTGTGTATAACGAGGAATTTAAGGATTTGCCTATTCAAGTGCTTAACCATTGCGACGAAAATCACAGGAGCAGCGGTCATTTGTATTTTGTACGCTTTATCGGAAAAGATGACGAGTATCGTAACAAGTTCTACAATATGATGGCGGAAAACGGTGTTATGTGCAATGTTCACTTTAAGCCGCTCCCAATGCTTTCCGCATACAAAAAGAGAGGCTTTAAGATTTCGGATTATCCGAATACCTATAATATGCATAAAAATCAGCTTACACTTCCGCTCAATACAACCATGTCGGACGATGACGCATGGTATGTTATTGAAACTTTTAAACAGTGTATTAATACTTTAAAGTAAAATTTAATGTAATTTAATAAAAACTTCCTTACAGACCGGTTAGGTTAAATTTATATCGGTTTGTAAGGGAATTTTTGTTTTAATATTTATTGACAGTAAAAATAATATATAATGGTAAACTTATTAACAATGCCACTGCGGCTGTATCAATAACTTCTAACAGCACAAGCACATATTCACTTGCAAAGTCGCAGGATATTCCAAAGGTGACTGTTACAAGCGAGCAGAGAAAGGCTTTGAAAGACGCTATACTTAACGGTGAGTTTGCAAACGCAAAGCTTTCAACCGCAACAAAGAATAAGCTCAACCGGATTAACGGATATCTTGATCAGCTTACATTGCTCTATGATACAAATAGCTTTTGACTCTTTGGCGACAGAGAGCTAACCTGATTACAGCTTATCAGTTTGCTATTATTAATCAGGTTGCAGAATAATTCCCATAAAATCAGCCTCCGCTTGATTGCGGAGGCTTTTTGCTGTTAATCAGAGAAGAATTTAAGAGGAATAATTAAAAATTTAGACCAAACTTTTATAATTTTGGCATATAGCTTAGTGATGGCCTGATTGTTACTTCGCTAAAACATTATGATGTGGCATTTTGAGCAGGGAGCATTTTACCTTGTACATCGGTTGTGTAATTGCCTTTTAACAAAATTTGGCTTATCGGCACTATTTCGTATCCCTGTGCTTTTATAGCCTCAATTACCATGGGCAGAGCTTCGGGTGTATTTGTTGCGCCGTTATGCATAAGTATAATACTGCCGTCTTTAAGTTTATTTGTTATGTTCAGGGTAATTTGATTTGGAGTAGGGTCTTTCCAATCAAGACTGTCAACATCCCACTGCACGCAGTACATATTATTAGCTTTTACCGTTTTTACCACATCGTTGTTGTAGTCACCGTAAGGCGCACGGAACAGGGTAGGGCATTTGCCTGTCAATGTTTTGATTTTTTCGTTGCAAGTCTGAATCTGCGTGTTCATATCGTCAACCGACATCTGCGTCATATGCGGATGCGTATTGCTGTGATTGCCTACATCGTGACCACGCTTTGAAATCTCTTTTACAGACTCGGGATATTTTTCTACCCAATCGCCGACAAGGAAAAATGTTGTTTTTACATTGTATTTATCAAGAATATCAAGTAAATGTTCGGTTTGTTCGTTGCCCCATGCGGCGTCAAAAGACAGCGCTACCTGCTTTTTGTCTGTATCAACGCAGTAAATGGGGATTTCTCGCTGTGCGCTTGCGGTCTGAATTGCCTGTACGGTAGAAGTCAAAGCAATTCCGCCCGCAATTACACCAATCAGCAGACAAAATCCAATTGAAAATAAGGTTCGTTTTGTTATTATATAAAGACGCATAAAATCCCCTCCGTATTGACTTTGCTTATGTCAAAGTATATGAAGGGGATTTTTATTTTATTCTATTTGGTTTAAAAATCAGTTTTCAAAATGCCATTTAATGCCGTCTTTTGTATCTTCCACAACAACTTTCATTTCTTTAAGTTTGTCACGAATAGCGTCGGCAGTCGCCCAGTCTTTGTTTTTACGAGCCTCTGTACGCTGTGCAATAAGTGATTCAACTTCTTCGTTTACAGGGTTTTCAGACTTATTCTCCTGTGCTTTTGTAAGGTCAAGAGAGAGAACCTTGTCAAATTCACCTATGAGATAAAGTTTAGTTGCGTCGCTGATGTTGCCTTTTAATACGCTGTAAACGGCAGTAAGACCGAGTGAAGTGTTAAGGTCGTTGCCGAGAGCGTCATTAAATTCATTAAGATAAGGCTTGGCAGCTTCCATATCAGGCTCTCCGTCAGGAGAAAGTGTAGAAATCTTCTTAATGAGTTTGTCATAAGCGATAGCCGCATTGTCAAGACTGTCATAAGAGAAAGTAAGCGGCTTGCGATAATGGCTCTGTAGGCAGAATAAACGGTAAACAAGAGGGTTATAACCTTTGCTTTCAAGTAAAGATACGGTAAGAAAATCACCCTTTGATTTACTCATTTTACCTCTTGCATCATTGAGGTGGAGTACATGGAACCAATACTTGCACCACTTATGACCGAGGTAAGCCTCGCTCTGTGCAATTTCATTGGTATGATGAGGAAATGCGTTGTCAATACCGCCGCAGTGAATGTCGAGATACTCGCCGTTGTGCTTACAGCTGATAGCTGAACATTCAATATGCCAGCCCGGATAACCGACGCCCCATGGGCTTTCCCACTTAAGCTCCTGTGAGTCAAATTTTGACTTGGTAAACCAGAGAACAAAGTCCGCTTTATTACGCTTATTGTTGTCTTCTTCAACGCTGTCACGAACGCCGACAGCAAGGTCATCTTCGTTCATATTTCCGAAAACATAGTAATTTTCAAGTTTTGAAGTATCAAAATATACATTGCCGCCTGCAATATAGGCATAGCCTTTTTCAAGCAGAACAGAAACCATATGAATAAACTCGTCAATGCAGTTTGTTGCAGGCTCTACAACATCAGGTCTTTTGATGTTGAGCTTTTTGCAGTCCTCAAAAAATGCGTCAGTGTAAAACTTTGCAATTTCCATAACAGTCTTGTGCTCACGCTTTGCACCTTTGAGCATTTTGTCCTCGCCTGTATCCGCATCGCTTGAAAGGTGGCCGACATCTGTGATATTCATAACACGCTTAACATCGTAACCTGCAAAACGAAGGTACTTTTCGAGTACATCTTCCATAATATAAGTTCTCAGATTGCCAATGTGTGCGTAGTGGTAAACAGTAGGACCGCAGGTGTACATATTAACCTTGCCTGCTGTATGAGGTATAAATTCCTGTTTTGTCTGTCCCAATGAATTGTATAAAATCATTTTACTGCTCCTTTACTTTTTGCTTTCCTTTTCTGCCTTTAGAGCGTCAATTTCTTTTTGTAGATCTGTAATTTTTTGTTCCAGACTGCAAAGTGCAAGTGCGACAGGGTCTGAAACATGAATCTGGTCGAGAGTTTCGCTGCGTATTCCGTTGATTTTCACCACACGGGCGGGTACACCTACCGCTGTGGCATTCGGCGGAATTTCGCTCAATACTACCGCACCTGCGGCAATTCGTGCGTTATCTCCGACTTTAAACGGGCCGAGCACCTTTGCACCCGAACCTACAAGCACATTGTTGCCGAGTGTAGGGTGTCGTTTTCCCGTATCTTTACCTGTACCGCCGAGGGTTACATTCTGATAAATTGTGCAGTTGTCGCCGATGATAGTTGTTTCACCGATAACTACGCCCATACCATGGTCAATAAATAATCCCTTGCCTATGGTAGCTCCCGGGTGTATTTCTATTCCTGTTTTATGCCTGCTGCGCTGTGAAATCCAGCGGGCAATAAACTTCATATTGTGCCTTAAAAACCAATTAGCCTTACGGTGAGAGCGCACAGCCTTAAAACCCGAGTATAAAAAGAATACTTCGGCTCGGTTTCTTGCGGCAGGGTCACGCTCCATAACGGCGTCAAGGTCGGCCTTTAGTGTTTTAAACAAAGTATCACATCCGATGTGGTGTTGATTTTTTTACATATCTGCTATAAACTGCTTGTTCTGAACAATATAAATTACGCCCGAAACAAGAGCCATAATTGTTGAAATCCAAATAAGGCAAAGTGAAACTACTGTAAATATGCCTTGGAGATACAAAATTGTATCAACAGAAAATGCAGATGTTACGGTAAATAATTCAATTAAAAACTGCATTAACAGTACGGCAATAATAGCTACAAGCTGGGTTACGGTTTTTATTTTGCCGAAAATATTTGCGGCAACGACTTTGCCTTTTGAGGCGGCAACAAGGCGGATAGAGGTTACTGAAAATTCTCTGAAAAGTACGATAATAACTGCGATGCAGTCGCACCAACCTGTTTGCACAAAGCAAAGCAATGCGCTTAATACAAGAATTTTGTCTGCAAGCGGGTCTGCAAACTTGCCGAAATCGGTTACAAGTCCTCTGCTTCTTGCAATTTTACCGTCAAACATATCTGTAAAAGTTGCCACAACAAAAATTACAAGGGCAACTGCTGTGTGAAAAGGAAAATTTATTAACAAGGATGCCACGAAGAACGGCACAAGTATTATTCTGCTTAAAGTAAGTTTGTTCGGTAAATTCATAATTGCCCTCTGATCTCCTTTTGACACCATTATATTATATGCCGATGTCGGTTATATGTAAATAAAATTATTCTGCCAATTCGCCGATTGGGTCACAATCCGTATAATCTATAATCTTAACCTTTACAAAACTGCCGGGCTGTGGTTTGGTGCCGTTTGCGGTAAAGAATACACATCCGTCAATTTCAGGTGCGTCGGCATAAGTTCTGCCGTAGAAACACTCGGCAATTCTGTCATAACCTTCTACAAGCACCTCAATTTCTTTGCCGATGAGGCTTTCGCAGTATTCTGCCATAACGCTCTGCTGATGTTCCATAATAATATCGGCTCTGTGCTGTTTGATTTCATCGTCAATCTGGTCGGGAAAACTTGCCGCAGGTGTGCCTTCTTCTGCCGAGTAGGCAAAGCAACCCAGGCGCTGGAATTTAATTTCAGCTGCAAACTCCGCAAGTTCCTCAAACTGTTCGTCGGTTTCGCCGGGGAAACCTGTAATAAATGTTGAACGAAGAATCATATCGGGTACTTTTGCTCTTAACTTGTTAAGTAATGCGGTAAGACTTTCACGATTGCCGTGTCTGTTCATTCTCTTTAAAATGTTGCCGTCGCAATGCTGGAGCGGTAAATCTATGTAATTAACAATTTTTTCTTCCTCTGCAAAGGTGTCGATAAGTTCATCTGTAAGTCTGTCCGGATAGCAATAAAGCACTCTTATCCATTTTAATCCGTCAATTTTACAGAGTCTTTTTAAAAGTTTTGCAAGGTAAGGCTCACCGAAAAGGTCTTCACCGTAGCGTGTTGTATCTTGAGCAATAACAATAATCTCTTTTACGCCGTCTTTGGCAAGCTGTTCTGCTTCTTCAACAACAGCATCGGGTTGGCGGCTTCTGAATTTACCTCTAATCATAGGAATTGCGCAGTATGTACAACGGTTGTCGCAGCCCTCCGCAATTTTGAGATAAGCGGTGTAGGGAGGAGTTGACTGTATTCTTCTGCCCTCAAGACATAAAAGCTGTTTGTCGGGAAATTCCTCGATTTTTTCTTTATGTTCTGTATTATCCGAAAGCAACTCGGCTACAACATCCGCAATTTGAGAGTTAGCGCCGATTCCGAGTGCTGCGTCAACTTCGTAAAGCTGACGGGTGATTTCGTTTTTATAGCGCTCTGCAAGACAACCGGTTACAATAATGGCTTTGATTTTGCCCTCTTGCTTTAGCTTGCCAAGCTCTATAATTTCGTTAATGCTTTCCTGTTTTGCCGATTCAATAAATCCACAGGTGTTTACAATAACCGCATCTGCGTCTGCGGGGTCGTTTACTAATTCAAAGCCCTTGCTTTTTAATGTAAAAAGCAGCATTTCAGCGTCAACCTGATTTTTAGGGCAACCGAGTGATACAATACCAACTTTAGAACTCATCTGTTTCATCCTCATTATATTCCGAAAGAACGCTTTTTATGTCGTCCCAGCGGTAACCGAGCCTTTGCAGTGCGGCAACAGCTCTTCTTTTTACCTTTTCATCGGATAGATTCCTATATTTTTTCTCAATAACCGCTCTTATTTGTTCGTGAACATCAATATCAAGTTCATCGCATAACTGTTCGGCGGTTTCTTTATCAATGCCCTTTCTTGTAAGTTCAAAGGCAATGCCACGCTTTGACATATGCTTGGAGTTGAGCAGTTTTTCGGCATAGTGTCTTGCAAAACGCTCGTCATCCACAAGGCCGAGCTCTTCCATTCTGTCAACAGCTTTCTGTGCAGAATCTTCGTCTGCCGTACGGCGGATTTTATCCTCAAGCTCTTTTTTTGAATGTTCTCTGTACGACAACAGCCAAAGAGCTTTTTCTTTTGCACGCCTTTCATTGCTTAGTTTTATAATTTCGTGCAAATCTTCGTCGTCTATCTCTCTGCCGACATCAAAACGGTTTTCAATCAGCGTTTGTGTGTCGAGAGAAACGGCAAATTCGCCGTTAATATAAACAGCGCTAAGCCTTTTTCTGCGTGGTTTGATTTCTGTAATTTTCATTATTCGTCAACAAGCACATCAATGTTTGCGCTGTTTGCATTTTCTGCAGGAGCGTCGGCGGGCTTTTTAGCATTGGCAACTTCGGTTATCTTTGCCTTTGCGCCCTTTTTGGCAGGAGAGCTTGCCGCAACAACCTTGTCTATATTTGCCATAAGCTTATCTTCGATTTCTTTTGAAAGTTCTTTGTCGTTTTCAAGAAGTTCCTTTACATTATCTCTGCCTTGTCCGAGGCGCTTGCCGTCATAGCTGAACCATGCGCCTGCTTTCTGAACAACATCTGCCTTTACTGCGAGGTCAAGCAATTCGCCTGTTCTTGAAATACCCTTGCCGTACATAATGTCAAACTCTGCCTCTCTGAACGGCGGTGCAAGTTTGTTCTTAACGACTTTTGCTTTTGTGTGTGCACCTATCATTTCGCCGTTTTGCTTAAGAACTTCCTGCTTACGAATATCTATTCTTACCGAGCTGTAGAACTTAAGCGCTCTGCCGCCCGTGGTAACTTCCGGGTTGCCGTAAACAACGCCGACTTTTTCACGCAGCTGGTTGATAAAGATAGCAACGCAGTTGCTCTTGTTGATTGCGCCCGCAAGTTTTCTTAATGCCTGTGACATAAGTCTTGCGTGTAAGCCTACATGGCTGTCGCCCATTTCACCTTCGATTTCAGCCTTTGGCACAAGAGCGGCAACCGAGTCGATAACGATTACATCAATAGCGCCGCTTCGGATAAGTGCTTCGGCAATTTCAAGTGCGTCCTCACCTGTGTCAGGCTGTGAAACGAGGAGGGAGTCAACATCTACTCCGAGTGCAGCCGCATAGGTAGGGTCAAGTGCGTGCTCAACATCTATAAAGGCAACATTACCGTTGTTTTTCTGTCCCTCTGCAATGCAGTGGAGTGAAAGCGTGGTTTTACCCGAAGATTCCGGGCCGTAAATTTCAACGATTCTGCCTCGTGGAAGACCGCCGATACCGAGTGCGATGTCAAGTGTGAGAGAACCTGTTGAAATGTGGTCAACATTCATATGTTTATTTTCGCCAAGGCGCATAACCGCACCTTTACCGAATTGCTTTTCTATTTGAGTAAGCGCAGTTTGCAGCGCTTTTTCCTTATCTAAAGCCATTATTAAGTACCTCCCGTATATGCAGGTTAAATTTTAGTTAATCCGTTTGATTACTTGTATATTATAAGATATCGTCATAAAAAATGCAATAAGTATAGGGCTAAAAAATCGAACTAATTTTCTATTTTTGGAGCAAAGTCCCAATTATAGCCCTTTGAATACCGCCAAAGTCTATACTTTCGGTGATTCCGCCAAAGCCGTTGTCTGCCAAAATACGGCTTACCTCGTCATATTGACCTTCTCCAAGCTCAAAAGCAAGCGCACCGCCTGCTTTAAGTTTTGATTTCCATAAAGGAACAATTCTTCGGTAAAAGTCCAGACCGCTTTCGCCGCCGTCAAGTGCCATTGCAGGTTCGTGTTGAACTTCTTTCTGTAATGATGCAATATCGGCAGTTTTGATATACGGGGGATTTGATACTATGAGATCAAGACTGTTATCGGCAATGTCTTTGTGACATTCAAAAATGTCGCCGTTCAGGGCGTTTACCGCAGAATTGTTTAATTTAATGTTTTGTGTAAGATACGAAAAAGCCTTGTCACTTAGTTCTACCGCTGTTACTTTGCAGTTTGCATATTTTTCAAGCGCAAGGGAAATAGCGCCGCTGCCTGCACAAAGGTCAATTACATTCGGACTTTCTTTGCATGATAAGTAATCTATGCAAAGCGAAGTAACTACCTCTGTGTCATCTCTCGGAACAAGAACACCCTCGCCCACAAGCAAGTCAATTCCCATAAAACTCCACTTTCCGAGAAGATACTGCAGCGGTTCGTGATTAAGGCGTTTTTCTGTCAGCTCGGCAAGAACCGCAAGTTTTTCTTCGCTTGCAACAGTTTCTTCGCCCTTTGTAATGAGCGCAAGACGGTTAAACCCGAAAACTTTTTCCGTAAGGCACAAAGCCTCAAAGGCAGGAGCTTCAAACCCTGCCTCTGTTAAAATGTCTTTAGTTTTTCTGTAAGCCTCGCCGACAGTCATAATAAAGCCTCGCAATTATTTGTTGTTAATAATATCTGTGCCGTCATCGGGGATAACAGCTTTCATAGCCTCAATGGCAACTTCAATCATCTTGTCATCAGGCTCTTTTGTTGTAATTCTCTGTGCCCAAAGTCCCGGAGCGGCGATAAATCTTGTAAAAGCATTGTCGTGTTTGCCGCAAATTTTAATAAGTTCGTATCCGATACCGCAGGAAACGGGGAGGAGAAGAATTTTAAATACAGGTCTTAAAAATCCGATGCCGAACGGAGCAACGGGAATAAAAAGACCGATTATAATGCCTACAATAAGCATAAGCACCATAAAACTTGTTCCGCATCTGGGGTGGAAACGAATCTGTTTTCTTACATTCTCAACGGTAAGCTCTTCTTCGTTTTCGTAGCAGAAAATAGTTTTGTGCTCTGCACCGTGGTACATAAATACACGCTTCATTTCTGTCATTTGTGAACATAATACAATGTATCCGAGGAAGAGGGCTATCTTTAATACACCCTCAAAAACTGATTTCCAGAAAATAGCGCCCTCGCCGTCACCCTGAAAGACGGGTACGACATTTGCCGTAAGGTCAAACAGGAAAGACGGTAGAAAGAAGAACAGACCGACCGCAAGTGCCACACCCAAGATTGAAGCAAACACCATTATTACTTTAACAAGTTTGTCGCCGAATTTTTCGTCAAGCCATTTTTCAAACTTGCTCGGTTCTTCTTCTTCCACTTCGCCCGCTTCAACTGCTTTGTCAGCGGAAAGCATAAGCGATTTATAAGAAAGTCGCATTGAATCAATAAGTCCTGCTATTCCTCGTAAAAGCGGCAATTTAAAAAGTTTGCATTTTTCGGGAATAGTGGTCATTTTTATGTCTTCGCTGTAAATTTCGTTTTCGCCTGTTCTTACGCATACGGTAGTACGCTTAGGACCACGCATCATAATACCTTCAATAAGAGCACTGCCGCCTATTGAAGTGATTTTTTTTGTACTGACTTTTCTCATCGTACAATCCTTTCGTTTATAGTTTTACATTTTCTGTTTGCGGCTGATCCTCGTCACCCTCTTTGTAGATAGGGAAGGTGAGAGTAACTGTTGTGCCAACGCCCTCTCCGCTTTCGATGTCAAGAGAGCCATGGTGCAGATTCATAATTTCGTCTGCAACTGCAAGACCGATTCCCGAGCCTCGTACCGTCTGATTTGCCTTATAGAACTTTTCTTTAACTTTTGGCAAGTCTTCGGCAGGTATTCCACAACCGGTGTCGGTAACTATAATTTTTATAATGTCGGGGTCATCCTTACTGTAAATAACCTGTGCCGCAACCACACCGCCCTTTGGTGTGTATTTAAGTGCGTTGTCAATTACATTGAGGAAAACCTGCTTAAGTCTGTTGCTGTCACCGTAAACAGGCGGATACATTGCGTCCATAGGTTCATCATAGAGTAAATGCTTGCCCTCGTTTACGGCTCTGTCCTTTAGCATATATACGGTTTCGTCAAATTCGGCAAGAATATCGAGTTTCTCTTTGTTAAGCACCATTCTGCCGCTCTGAATACGGCTGAAATCAAGGAGTTCTTCAACTATGCTTGTAAGTCTGGCACTTTCTTTTATAATAACGCCCATACCTTTGTCAAAGGTGCGCCTGTCGAGTTTGCCTTTTTCGTTGAGCTGCATGGTTTCTGCCCAGCCTTTTATTGCCGTGAGCGGGGTTCTTAATTCGTGAGATACTCTTGAAATAAAATCGTTTTTAGTCTGTTCGGTAGTTTGCAAATCCTTTGCCATATCCGATATAGCGTCACAAAGGTCGCCGATTTCGTCATCGTACTTATGCTCGATTTTTTCGGAGGCGGAAAAGTCGCCCTGCGCAATCTGACCGGCTATAAGTGAAAGTTCGCCTATCGGTTTAACAATGGAGCGGATAAACATAAGTCCCGACAAAAATACAAGCGCCATTATTGCAAGACCGCCCGCAACGCAAAGAACAGAAATAAATAAGATTCTTGAGTGCACGGGTTCCATAGACACGATGTATCTTACGGCACCGAGCATAACGCCGTTTGAATTGCTGATAATGCGGGTTTCGCTCATTGCTCTTTCTCCGGAGAGAAGTTTGCCGTTCCATATGGCGTAACCGTCTGAGTTGTTTTGAGCGTCCTGAAAATCAGGCATTTGAGTTTTATCCGACGGGGTAAAACCCGTGGAAGTCATTATTACTCTGCCCGATGAATTTATTACAATAACTTCCATTTGCTCTTTACGGTCAAAGTTTTCAACATATTCACGGGCAGATGAATTAAAACTTGTTGTGTTGTCGCTCTCGTAGTCTGAAAATACAAGCGACAATTCATTGCCTGCCGAAGAAAGTGTTTGTTCAACACTGCTTTGGTAAACATATGTAATAACAAAGATAAGGCTGACAACGATCAGAACTATTATTGTAAATATAACGCTCAATGTATTTAACATCCAGCGTTTTGTAATACCCTTAAACATTACGCTGTCGCCCTCCTTAAAGGTGTTTCCTTAAGTTCAGGCGTTCCACTTGTAGCCAAGTCCCCATACGGTGATAATGTACTTAGGATTAGACGGCTCGTCTTCAACTTTCATTCTAAGTCTTCTGATGTTTACATCAACGATTTTGTCCTCGCCGACATAAGCGTCACCCCAAACATGGTTTAAAATGTCCATTCTGTCGAGGGCAGTACCCGGATTAGAGAAAAAGTATTCCATAATCTGAAATTCAACCTGTGTAAGTTCAATCATCTTACCGTTTTTCATAAGTGCACGGTTTCTTAAGTTAAGTGTGAATTCGCCGCTTTTAAGCTCTTCTTTGAAGTTGTTTTCGGCGTGTGACTGTGCAAGCGCCACTCTTCTGTAAAGGGAGTCAACTCTTGCGAGCAATTCGCTTGGTGAAAAAGGCTTTGAAACATAATCGTCCGCACCGAGCATAAGACCTGTTACCTTATCCATCTCCTGTGTTTTTGCGGAAAGCATAATAATGCCGATACCGCCGTTGCGGCTTCTAAGCTCCTTACAAACCTGAAAACCGTCAATACCCGGCATCATAACATCAAGAATGGCAACATCAAAGTCGCCGTTGTGTTCTTCGTATTTTTGAAGTGCAGCCTCGCCGCAGTCAGCCTCGACTACATCATAGCCTGCTCTTGTAAGGTTGATAACGACAAAGTCACGAATTGCAGCCTCGTCCTCACAAACAAGAATTTTTTTCATAATAAACCTCCGTAATGTGTTTTATCCAAAAAAATTATATATTATTAACTGTCATCAGTGAAAAAGCTGTTTTTATATCGTCTTCGCTGATTGAAAGTGATGTTTCTTCGTTTACATCCGCAAAAGCGTATGCCGTGCTTTCGTTCTTATATATTAATGTATAAGCGTCACTGTCCTCGCCGACATCCCATTGCTCAAGTTTAAAAGCTCTGATTTCAAATACTTTTTGTCCTAAGTTGTCAAAATCCCATTCAAAAAAGCTCATAGCCCGTTTTTCACTGTCAAGTCTGACGGTATATGTACCGTCTGCCCAGCTTTCGGGAACGGTAAAGCTGTAGCCGTTCTGGTAATCGGGAATTTGGTCGGATAAGTGATTTAAAATTTCACTCTGCTGATAAAAACTGTTCCAGCTTATTTTATCCGCAACAGCCGATTTATCTTCATCTCTTGTTGAAGGTAATTTGTCAACGACAGGAATTTCCGTAACGGAATCGTTGTTTATATCCGTACAGATTATATCGGCAGAGCGTTGAGTAATATTTTTATCTTTTTCTTTATAAAGCGGATTTCTCAAAACCGAAAGTTCGGTATTAAAATAAATAATCTGTGTGACGGTATCGTCATTGGCAAAACAACCGTCAACTATAAGCACATTTTGTCCATTTTCGGCAGCTGTTACCGTAATATTTTTAAATCTTGTAATATTCGGGTCCATTTTTACGCTTGCCTTTGAGTAAAGACAGTTGCGTTCCTCGCTGTAAACAAGCATATTTGCCGTTGCGTCGTTTTCTGTGGTATATAGTGACAGTAGCATTACTTCGTTTACACCGTCACTGTCAAAATCGGAGCAGTAAAAACTTGAATAACTGCTTTCAACCGTAAGCCTGTTTGTCTTGCCGTTTGAGTATGAGTGGCAGGCAAGATTATTAATGCTTGAGTTATATGTAGTGTAGCCCGAAAGAATCTCAAGTGTACCGCTGCCCGTTACATCGGCAAAGTCAACGCAGTCAACATCGGTTGCGTCTAAGGCGCAGTTTTCGGAGAGCTTCCATTCGTCATTTGCGCAGTACATTACAAGCATATGCACTTCCGCTTTGGTTTCGTTAGGCGTGCGGTAAAAAGCAATTGCTTCGTCGGTACCGTCATTGTCAAGGTCTTTCATAACTATGGCACTGCGGTAGTTGCCCGACTTAGGATATTTTAAGGTGTATCCGCTGCCTGCGGTGTCGGCAATAAGCTGTTCGATTTCCGCCTCGTCACCGACAGTTTTCGGAGGGCGGATAAGGTTGTCTGTTCCTATATCTGCGCCGTCACAGCCGCTTGCGGAAATTGCAAACGCACACAACAGTGCGGCGGAAATAACCGCTTTGACTTTCATATCCGTCCCTCCTTTATAAAAAGTTAAAATTAATCGTGCTTTACAACAGCTCTTAAATACTTTATTTTTATACCCTCGGCAGAAAACATTTTTTCGTGCTCGGTTTCAATATTGTCTGTAACATCGCTGTTGTGCAGGTCGTATGTTTTGTAGATGATTTCGTAACCGCTCTGCTCAAAATATTCAAGGCTGTCCGCAAAAAGTGCGTCGTCGTCGGTCTTAAATCGAATTTCGGCATTTTCGTCAAGAAAATTTTTGTACATTTCAAGTTTCTTGGGAAATGTAAGTCTTCTCTTGTTATGCTTCGGACGAGGCCACGGGTTGCAGAAATTAATAAACATACCCTTGATTTTATCGTCCTTTGTAATTATTTTATCAATTTGCTCTACATTGTAGTTTACAAGCAAAAGATTTGTAATATCGGCGTCTGTTTTGCCCTCGTTCTTGAAAATTTCAACAATGTTTCGTCTGCCGACGCCGAGCATATCAATTTTAATGTCAACCGCAATAATATTTTTATCCGGATTTTTAACGGCAAACTGTCCTGCAAATCCGCCTTTGCCGCAGCCTATTTCAAGGTAAAGAGGAAGTCCGTTGTTAAAAGTTTCGTTCCATTTGCCTGCGTGTTCTTCAGGATTTTTTACAAAAAAATCGCAAACCGCAAGTTCAGGCTCTGCCCATTTTTTCTTTCTGATTCTCATAATGTAAAATTATGCACTTAATGTGCATCTCCTCATAAATATTCATCATACTATTATATCAAATTATTACAGATATTGCAACGAATATTTAATAAATAATACATTGCTTAAATGTATTTAATCTTATCGTTACATACTTCCGATTTTGTAAAGCCGGTGTTACCGAATCTTTCAGAAAGTTTACGGCAAAGCGGAGATATTACAATATCTTCGGTTTTAAAATGTCCTGCGTCAACAATTGAAATTCCGAGTTCGTTTGCAAGCAGAATTTCGTGGTGTTTTATTTCACCTGTAAGCAGAACATCGCCTCCCTCATAAAATGCACTTTCCACATTGGAACCGCCTGCTCCCGATGATACTGCGACTTTGTGAATCTCGTTTTTTACATTAGTGTATCTCAGTCCGCTGCAATTGAGATTTGTTTTTACGGTTTTTGCAAAACTTTCAATATCCGTGTCGAGTTCGCCTATAAAAAGACATTCGCCGCTTTTGCAAAGTCTTGTGTTTTTAAGTCCCACTGCGTTTGCAAGGCAAAGGTTTACACCGAAACTTTCGGATAAATCAAGGTTTGTGTGCATACAAACGGCAGAAATGTTTTTTTCCGCAAGACGGTAGGGAACAGAGGAGGAATCAAGTTTTTTTATTGCATTAAAAATAACGGGGTGATGACTTATGATAAGCTCTGCGCCGAGCCTATCTGCTTCGTCAACGACCTCGTTTGTTATGTCAAGAGCAACAAGCACACGGCTTACAGGTTTGTTTTTACTGCCTATAAGCAGACCGCAGTTGTCAAAATCCATAGCGGTATCAACGGGTGCAAATTCCTCAAAATATTCAAGTATATCTTTAATTGTAGTCATCAGAGCATCTCCCTCAGCTTTTTTGCAATTTCGGCATAACGGGCATCGCCCTTAGCTTGTTTTTCAAGTTTAGCAATGTGCTTTTCAATAAAAAGCCTATGTACGGAATTTGTAGACGGCTGTAATTTTGCGCAGTACAGCTCGGTTTGCGTGTATTCGTGTTTTTTGCCGCTGTAGCATACAAGAAGTACTGTGTAGCATTTGCCTGCGGCGGTACAGCAGTCCTGTTTTAAAATTTCAAAACCGTTGTCAAAAAGGTATTTAATCAAAACTTCACTTTTGGTCATAGGCTGTAGAATAAAGTGCTTTTCACTGTTTTTTGCATATGTACAGCTGTCAAGAATGGCTGCGATAAGTTCCCCGCCCATACCTGCGATTACAAAATCGTCAGCCTCGTTTTCGGCTATGTTTTCAAGTCCGTTTGAAAGTCTTGCAGAAATCAAATGTTCGGCGTTAAAACTTTTTATTGCAGCCCGGCCTCTTGAAAGCGGGTCGGGGTTAATGTCGGCGGCAATGGCAGACGGGCAGGTGCCGTTAAGGCACAGCCACAGCGGAAGATAGGCGTGGTCTGTGCCAATATCGGCAAGCCTTGCGTTTTGCCTTACAAAATCCGCACACATTCTAAGCCTTTGGTCAAGAGATATTTTATTTTGCAAATTGATCAATCCTTTCAGCCCGAATGTGAAAAACGGACAAATTATTTGTTTGCAATCCGGTTGAGAACATCAATAAGCTCGTCGGCATTTGCACCGTGAACCATACATGCCTCTTCAATTGTTTCGCCTCTTGATGCAGGGCAACCAAGGCAGTGCATACCAATGCTGAAGAAAGCCTCGGCAGTTTCGGGATATTTGTCGAGAACATCACCGATGATAGAATTCTTTGTGATTTCCATAATTAAAAACCTCCTTGTCGGCAAAGCCAAAATTAAATCTAAAAGCAGATTTATCCGCCAAAAACGGTATTTTAGCGGATAAATCATTATAACATATTTTTTAACCGAAAGTCAAAAAATATATATTAAATTTTAGGATTTTTTACTTTACTTCGGCAAAGGTAAACTTTCCGTCTGCAAAGTCGCATTTAACCTTGCTTTTTGCTTTAATTGTGCCGTCAAGCATTTTCTCCGAAAGCGGATCTTCAATGTCTGATGTTATGGCACGGCGAAGAGGTCTTGCACCGTAGACTTCGTCAAAGCCCTTGTCGGCAATAGCTGAAATAGCCTCGTCTGTAAATTCAATTTCAATTTCCATATCGGACAAACGCTTTTTAAGACCTGCAAGCATCTTGACTGCAATTTCTTTAATCTCGTCCTTGCTGAGTCTGTCAAATACGATGATGTCGTCAATACGGTTAATAAATTCGGGACGGAAAGCCTTTTTAAGTTCGCCGAGCACAAGCTCCTTGGTGTTTTCGGTTTCCTTGTTTTCACTGTTTTCATCGGTAAATCCGAGTGAACTGTGCTTTTCCGTAAGAAGTTTTGCACCTATGTTAGATGTCATAATGATAACAGTGTTTTTGAAGTCAACCGTTCTGCCCTGTGAGTCGGTCAGTCTGCCGTCATCAAGGATTTGGAGAAGAATGTTAAATACATCCGGGTGTGCCTTTTCGATTTCATCAAAGAGGATTACCGAGTATGGTTTTCTTCTTACCTTTTCCGTAAGCTGACCGCCCTCGTCAAAACCGACATATCCTGGAGGTGAACCTACAAGACGGGATACCGTATGCTTCTCCATATATTCACTCATATCAATACGGAGCATAGCGTTTTCATCACCGAACATAGCGGCGGCAAGTGCCTTGCAAAGTTCTGTTTTACCTACGCCTGTCGGACCGAGGAAGATAAATGAACCGATAGGACGCTTAGGGTCTTTAAGACCTACTCTGCCACGGCGGATTGCCTTGGCAACGGAGCTTACTGCCTCGTTTTGACCGACAACTCTTTCGTGAAGTTCTTTTTCAAGGTTGAGAAGTCGTTCGCTTTCCTCTTTTGTAAGCTGAACAACAGGGATTCCTGTCCATTCCGATACAATCTCGGCGATAACTTCCGGAGTAACTTCGCCGTTGCGGTTCTCTCTGTTTTCGTACCATTCCTTTTTGGCTGTGTCAAGCTGTGACTGAACATTTTTCTGTTCATCTCTTAATTTTGCGGCACGCTCAAAGTCCTGCTCGTTAATGGCACTTGCTTTTTCCTGCTCAAGTTTGTCAATTAACTCTTCAAGCGACTTGATGTCCGGAGGAGAGGTAAGACCCTTAAGTTTTACCTTAGACGCACCCTCATCAATAAGGTCAATAGCCTTATCCGGGAGGTATCTGTCGGCAATGTAACGGGAAGAAAGATTTACTGCCGCCTCAATTGCCTCGTTTGTAATTCTTACCTTATGGTGCGCCTCGTAGCTGTCACGCAAGCCTTTAAGAATTTCAACAGCCTGCTCTTTTGTAGGCTCGCCAACCTTTACAGGCTGGAATCTACGCTCAAGAGCCGCATCTTTTTCAATGTATTTTCTGTATTCGTTAATGGTTGTTGCACCGATAACCTGGAAGTCACCTCTTGCAAGCGACGGCTTTAAGATGTTTGCCGCATCGGCACTGCCCTCGGCAGAACCTGCACCTACAATGGTGTGGAGTTCATCAATAAAGAGGATAGTGTCCTTTGACTTTTTAACTTCATCAATTGCGGACTTGATTCTTTCCTCAAAGTCGCCACGGTACTTAGCACCTGCAATCATACCTGTAAGGTCAAGACTTACAACCTTTTTGTCACGCAGAATTTCAGGTACATTGCCGTTTGCAATTTCAAGGGCAAGTCCCTCGGCTACTGCTGTTTTACCTACACCCGGCTCACCGATAAGCACAGGGTTGTTTTTGGTACGCCTTGAGAGAATCTGAATAACTCTCTTTATTTCTTTTTCTCTGCCGATAACAGGGTCAATTTCACCGTTCTTGGCAGCCTTTGTCAAATCTCTGCCGAATTTCTCCAGTGCGGAGCCGCCCTCTTCTTTGCCTTGTGGGTAGCCGTTTTCCATACCCGAAAACTGATTTTCGGATGAGCCTTTCTGTAAGCCGCCTGCAACCGCATTTGCAACAGCATTAGAACTTACGCCGAGTTTTCTTAAAATACTTGTAGCGTAGCTGTCACTTTCGGAAACTATTGCAAGCAAAATATGCTCTGTGCCTACATAGCTGCTGCCTGTCCTTGCAGAAATCATCATTGCGGTTCTGAGAACACGCTTTGTACGGGGAGTAAAGCTGTCGGGTGAGAGGGAAGTCTGAATACCTCTGCCGTCAACATTGGCAATCTCTTTTTCGAGTGCCTCCGCCGTTACGCCGCATTCTTCAAGAGCTGCGGCGGCAACACCGCTACCCTCTTTTATAAGACCAAGCAGAATATGCTCGGTGCCAATATAGTCGTGACCGAAATTTTGAGCTGACTCAATAGAAAGGTTTAATGCCTTGTTTGCCTTTTGAGTAAATCCTCTGAATTCATACATAATCGTCAGTCCTTTCGATAATTTTTTACTGATTATTTTTTACACTTCTTCAAGTGCTTTTCTGAGCAAATCCGCTCTTGCCACATCACGCTGTGCAGCGGAAAGATTTTTACCGCTGTTTACCATAAGCGTAGCAGGTTCAACATCTGTCATCAGCTTGTCGATTGTAAGCAAAGGAACATCTTTGAGCTGTCCCGAAACTATGCCCAAACGAACATTTGAAAGTAGCTGTAAAGCCTCATCGTGTGCGATTGTACGGGCATATTTCAATATGCCGAGGCTGCGGCTGATGCTGTCCTGAATGTCAATATTTGAACAAATACGCTCTCTTGCAAGTTCCTCTTGCGAGATAAGCTGTGATGTTATATTTTTAAGGTTTTCAATGGCAGCTTTTTCGGAGATGCCGAGTGTAACCTGGTTAGAAAGCTGATATAAACTTCCCTTTGGCTCTGTGCCCTCGCCATGAGTGCCTCTTATGGTAAGACCGAGTTTTGAAAGATTGCCTGCAATTCTGCCGATTGCTCGGCTCTTTTCAAGGGCAGGCAGGTGGAGCATTACAGAGGCTCTCATACCTGTGCCGAGGTTTGTCGGGCATTGGGTAAGATAACCGAGTTTCTCGCTGAAAGCAAAGTCAAGGCTTTCGTCAAGCAAGGTGTCGAGCTTATCGACAAGGTCATATGTCTGCTCAAGTGCAAGTCCCTTTGTGATTGCCTGTATTCTGATGTGATCCTCTTCATTAATCATAATAGAAAGGCTTTCATCGGAATTTACAAGCAATGCTCTGCCCTCTGTATTGCTTATGAACTCAGGACTTACAATTCTGCGTTCAACAAGCGATACGCACTGTGCCTCGGTGAGGTCGCTCATTTTAATGAATTTAAAGTCAGAGGCAATAGAGCTGTTGCTGTTTTTGACAGCCGATCTTACCTTTTCAATAACCTTTTCCATTCCGTCGGGTGAAAGCTTGCAGGGAAAAGGAAAATCCTTTAGATTTCTTGCAAGTCTTACTCTTGTGGAAATTACTGAATTGTCACTCATTATTATGCCTCCATTCCTTTGATTGTATCTCTTAATTCTGCGGCTCTTTCAAAATTCTGTTCTTTGACTGCTGCGTCAAGTTCATTTTTTAATTGAGCAATTTTTTCTTCTTTTGTAGGTTCGTGCTTTTCGGCTTTCTGAACCGTTCTGTCGCTGTTCTTGCCGCAATGTGTTGTGTTGCCGTGAATTCTTCTGATAAGTGGGAAGAGTTCGTCGCCAAATACATCATAGCAATCGGCACAGCCTACATGACCTGTTTTTGCAATTTCCGAATAAGTGCTGCCACAGGTTTCACATCTTCTTGCCTGTGTTCTTGCCGGAAGTGCGTTGCCAAAGAAACTGCCGAGGAAGTTTGAAAATTCATCCTCAATGTCAGAGAACACATTTGTGTATCCCATTTTCTTTGCACATTCACTGCAAAGGTCATATTCTTTGATTTCTCCGTTGATTATAGATTTAACATGTGTGTTAGCGTTATTAACACCGCATTTTTGACATTTCATAATAAATACCTCCTGCTTTTATGATATTGCTAAAAGCATATTCTTAAAAAGATCAGCTCTGAGCGAATCTCTTTTTTCCTGCTCGACTGTATGAAGCGCTCTGTCCGACAACGCAGACGCCATAACCTTTGCAACGCTAAGTTCAATAATCGACCTGTTGACCATATTGTTAAGCATTGCCTCGGCAGAAGCTTTGTCAAGCGAATTGCCTACAGAGTTAATTATATGCATTATAGCAGTACCTCTATCCATACTTACACGGCTTATTCTTATGTAACCGCCGCCGCCTCGTCTGCTTTCAACAATGTAACCTTGTTCCGGAGTAAAGCGTGAGGTGATAACATAATTTATTTGACTTGGCACACAACCAAGATTTCCCGCAAGTTCATTTCGCTGAATTTCCGCACTGCCGTTCTGCTCGTCAAGCATTTCTGTAATATATTTAGCGACCAAATCGCTCATTCTCATCTTTTCTCGCCTCTCTTTCAGATTGTGACTTTATTATAGAACTAAAGTCAGAGAAAGTCAAAGTCAAATAAAATCAAAAATCAAATGCTAATTTAAAAAATACTCGCAAATACTCTCGAATACTCGCAAATACTGAATTTTAAAATATTTTTGACTTTTTCTGACCTTTTTTAAAATTGCCGATATTTTCTTGACTTTTAAAAACATACAAATGAAAAATACTTCATATAATAAGTATAGTAAATAAAAACGGAAGTGATAAAATGATTGTCAGTACAAATATAAACATAGACAGCGAGTTAAAGAAATCGGCACAGGAATTGTACTCGGATTTAGGGCTTGATTTGTCAACAGCGGTTAATTTGTTTTTAAAGCAGTCCTTGCGAGAACAGAAGATACCGTTTGAAATAAAAAGGGAGAGTGAGGAAGAAGGCTTTTTTGATACTTTGAAAAGTTTTACAAAAAAGCCGGAGTATTCGTCCTTTGCGGAAATGGTTAATTCAAATACAGATTAAAACAGCCGCACCTTGCCAAAAAAGAACCGCAAGGTGTGGCTGTTTATATTAATAACAGTATGATAATTTTATAGTCAGTCAGACAATTTTTATTATCCAATCTGAATTTTATAACCGAAAATCATTTTCCCCAATACTTTCTGTCCAAACTGCGATACTGCACTGCCTCAAGAATATGGTCGGATTTAATGACTTCGCTGTTATCAAGGTCGGCAATCGTCCTTGCGACTTTAAGCACTCTGTCGTAGGCTCTTGCGGTCATTCCCATACTTTCAAACGCACTTTTCAGCATTTGTTCCGCCTCGTCATCAATAATACATACTTTTTCAAACTGTTCGGCATTTATATTTGCGTTACAGCTTGTACTTGTGCCTTTGTAGCGTTCGGACTGAATTTTTCTTGCTTTGTCAACACGCTTTTTAATTTCGGCAGACGGCTCCGTCTGTTCTTTATCTCTAAGCTCGTCAAATTTAACTGCCGATACCTCTATATGTATATCAAAACGGTCAAGCAGCGGGCCGCTGATTTTATTAAGGTAATTATGTATCTTTTGCGGAGTACAGGTGCATTTTCCTGACGGGTCATTAAAATATCCGCACGGGCACGGATTCATTGGAACACTGAACTTGATACAATTTAACCTTATTTTCTTAGGAGTGTTCAAAAGGGGTCCATTTGAACACCCCTTGAGAAATGGCACTTGCAGGCATAAAAGAAGGCAGACGGTCTCGTTACAAGACCACCTGCCTGTTGATTATTGTTATCTAGTTTTCTGTATCTCGTCAGCCCGACAAACTTGAATTTATCACTATGATAAACAACCAATAGATTATTCGTTAATTTCTTGTTTGTCGCGAAAAGCCTTTTTTGTAACCATTGTGAAATCGAATTTCTCCATGTGGAGTGTGTTATATGGCTTTTCTTCAATTACGATGTCAGATTTGTCTGCTTCTATTATAATGTTTTTTCCGGAAAGATCGCAGGATATCTGCGTTTGAGCTATTGATGGAAGCCCCAATGAATGACAATTTCTTTGGTCATCTTCAAAAGAAGAGCTTTCTTCAAAATAGTCAAGGAAACATTTAAAATATAATCTGCCATTCTCAAAACCGTTGAGCTCTATTTTTGTCCAAGAAGAAGTATATTTATTAATATGTTCTTTAGGGATATCAAAAAACATTCCTACCATTTCAATTATCTTATTACGGTCTTTATTACTGAAAAAACATTTCTTTTTCATAGAATTAGTATCATAAATCCAGGTATGATTAAGACCTTTGTAGATAATTGTTTCATCATCAAGGAAAAACATAACAGATCCATCAAAATGCGGATTGATAAGTTTTTGTGTTTCACGGTCATACCACATTGTATTGTTATTACTATGTGTCCAGTGCTGAAAAAAGATACGCTTTGGCGTAATATGCAAGTCTATGCCGCTTTTCTTGATGCCTGAATGCTTGAACAATACTTCGGATTCTCCGCTGTTTAAGTGATATACAGCAACTTTGTTGCCTATATTGAAAAACAAATCGTTTTCGTAAAAGCAAAGATCACCGTAACATTCACCTTTATATATCAGCTTTTCTTTTCCCGTAGAGAAATCTCCAATATATATGCTTGCTTTTTTGCTTAACTTGTAATCGGCTCCGTCGGGCAGAAATTCCTGAGTATACCATGCAGCCATATTATTTCCGATAGCAATGTCCTGAACGGCTGTATGCTTTTCGATTTTTATATCCTCGCTTCTGTTTGACAAATGCTTTCCACCAACGCTGATTGCAGGCATTATTGACGGACGAGGATACTCTCCGTGAGCATCAAAAGAATATTTAATATTATTCTCGCTAAAAATGATTTTGCCGTTTTCAATCTTTATATCCATAAGTCACCTCATAAACAAATCCCAATTTTTCTGTATCTTGCTCCCATCTTCTTGCCCATCGGACAAGAATCATCCCTCGCTCAAAGAGCTCTGTCAATTCCGATTTGTAAAACTCAACACACTTATTATACCTTATATCGGCAGATTCGCATATCCATTTTATGTCATATTTCCATAATATAAAAGGTCAAACCCGACAAGCCCGATGGTTACTGACAAATCTGACCTTTTATAATCAAATTTCTAAATTTTTTCTTCTATTATAATGTATGTGTCAAATCAGGATTTAATTTATCTCGTTTTTATCTTAAATCCGTTCTTAAAGATGAATAGTATATCATCCTTTGCATTTATCACCACTTCCTGTACCAAGCTGCTTCAAAGTCCCTCATCGAACTCTTCTATCAAAGTACCCTGTTTTTCTAAAGCCTGTATGAAGCCCTTGAATAATTCCCTCTGAGCCTTTTTGCTTTCAATCTGTTCTGAAATCTTGTCATAATCTGCTTTGATGGTATTGTACCTTTCGGTAAGGTCAGCATATCTTCTCTCATATTCATTCTGTTCAAGTGCCATCCGGCTGTTCTCCGCTATGGCTGTCTGCATCTGATCTGCGATTCAGTCAGACAATTTTTATTATCCAATCTGAATTTTATAACCGAAAATCATTTTCCCCAATACTTTCTGTCCAAACTGCGATACTGCACTGCCTCAAGAATATGGTCGGATTTAATGATTTCGCTGTTATCAAGGTCGGCAATCGTCCTTGCGACTTTAAGCACTCTGTCGTAGGCTCTTGCGGTCATTCCCATACTTTCAAACGCACTTTTCAGCATTTGCTCCGCCTCGTCATCAATAATACATACTTTTTCAAACTGTTCGGCATTTATATTTGCGTTACAGCTTGTACTTGTGCCTTTGTAGCGTTCGGACTGAATTTTTCTTGCTTTGTCAACACGCTTTTTAATTTCGGCAGACGGCTCCGTCTGTTCTTTATCTCTAAGCTCGTCAAATTTAACTGCCGATACCTCTATATGTATATCAAAACGGTCAAGCAGCGGACCGCTGATTTTATTAAGGTAATTATGTATCTTTTGCGGAGTACAGGTGCATTTTCCTGACGGGTCATTAAAATATCCGCACGGGCACGGATTCATTGCCGCAACCAACATAACGGTGCAAGGATAAGTGTAGCTTCCGTGCGAACGGGAAATCGTAATTTTTCCGTCCTCAATAGGCTGACGGAGCACTTCAAGCGACATTCGGGAAAATTCGGGTAATTCGTCAAGAAAAAGTACGCCGTTATGAGCAAGCGATACTTCACCCGGTCGAACTGTTCCTGTACCTCCTCCGCCAAGACCCACGGCAGTTACCGTATGATGCGGCGAACGGAACGGTCGTGTGCGTACAAGTCCGTTTTTGTCGAGCAAACCTGCTATTGAATGAATTTTTGTGGTTTCAATCATTTCTTCAAATGTCATATCGGGCAGAATTGACGGAATACGCTTTGCAAGCATACTTTTACCCGATCCCGGAGGACCGATTAACAGTATGTTGTGACCTCCTGCAGCCGCAATTTCCAGTGCTCTTTTTACTTCTGCCTGCCCCTTAACCTGTGAAAAATCGGGCACAAACTGTTTGACTGTATTATCTTCATCAATTTCCGCAACGGCAGGTTCAATAGGTTTATCGCCGCTCAAGTGTGCAATCAGTTGTAAAATATTTTTAACGGGATAAACTTCAATGCCGTCAACCACTGCGCCCTCTGCACCGTTTGCAAAAGGTACATATATCTTTTGATAACCGAGTTCACGGGCTTTTATTACCATAGGGAGTACGCCATTTATGGGTCGTACATCTCCGCCGAGTGACAGTTCTCCCAAAAATGCCGAGTCGGAAATTTCCGCAACTACAGCGCCTGTCATCTTAAGCACTGCAATAAGAATTGGCAAATCGTATATAGGACCTTCCTTTTTTATATCGGCAGGGGCGAGGTTAATTGTGATATGTGCGGTCGGAAAATTAAATCCGCAATTTTTCATTGCACTTTTAACACGGTCACGACTTTCCTTTACGGCGGCATCCGGCAGTCCTACCATATCGAATGCGGGAAATCCTTTGTTAATTGCGCCCTCAACCTCTACGGGATAGCTGTCCATTCCCATAAGACCGAAACTGTTAATTTTCACAACCATTTTAAGCACCTCTTATTAAAAACTACATAATATTATACCATTTTATCTTTTTGCTTACAAGTCAAAAAATATATAAATATGTAAATTCTGCACAATTATTGACGAACGGATTAAAAAAATTTACAAATAATATTTACTTTCTTATTGACAAATAAAAGGAAATAGGTTATTATTTACAGTAAGGAAAAGTCTTTTGAGGTGAGCTTGTGTCTGAATCGTTAAAAAATCTTTCAGAGCTTTCGGATGCAAAGCTTGCAGAGCTTGTAAAAAGCGGAAATGACAGTGCTTTTGATGTGCTTACGCTAAGATACTTGCGAAATATTGGCTTTTTGGCAAAAAAATATTCTGCGGACGGTTACGAGCGCAACGACTTTGTTCAGGAAGGACTTTTGGGACTTTTGTACGCTTGTCGAACATTTGACAGCAACAACAAAGCCTCTTTTAAAAGTTATGTTGATATTGTTGCAAAACGCAGATTTATTTCTATTGTGCGTAAAGCTCAAAGGCAAAAAGCCGTGCCGAGTTCAAGCCTTGTGTCGCTTGATGCAGACAACGACGAGCTTGGGGGCGAAAGTACAGACCCGGAGCAGCTGATGCTTGCAAAAGAACATTATTCTTTGCTTTTAGACGAACTTAAAACCTTGCTTTCGGAAAGAGAGTATACGGTACTGATGCTGTACTGCGGCGGAATGAGTTATGTTGAGGCTGCAAAAAAACTTGGCATATCCGCAAAGTCAGCCGACAATGCGTTGCAGAGAGCCAAAAAGAAAATTTCCTTACATTATATGTCCTTAAAAGATTAAGCGGTGCAATTCCGCAAAAGGGCAAAACAATTATACAGTACAAAAGTGAGGTAAAAAACAATGTACGAAGATAAGACATTAGTATGTAAAGAATGTGGAAATGAATTTGTTTTCACAGCAGGCGAGCAGGAATTTTATGCTGAAAAAGGTTTCGTAAACGAGCCACAGCGTTGCAAAGCTTGCAGACAGGCTCGTAAGAATGCTGCTAAACCGGCTCGTGAACTTTTTGAAACAACCTGCGCAGAGTGCGGCGGTGTTGCAAAGATTCCTTTCAAGCCAATGGAAGGCAAGTCTTACTACTGCAGCGATTGCTTTGCAAAGAGAAAGTAACAACAGACAGACTTATATTTATTATAGCGATTTTAAAAGACATTGTTTTAAAACCAATATAGTTTGTATATTTTTTTAAGCTGTAACGAACGGCGGATTTCATTGTAAATCCGCCGTTTTTCTCTTTTTAATGATGTTTTTGTAAGTTTTCCTTTTCAAAACTTTCATATATAAAACACAAAATCTCTATTGACATTTTGTAATACAGGCTTTAAAATAGTTACTAATCGGTAATAATTTAGATACAATTTTTTAACATTTTTGAAGTGATAAAGGAGTTTTCTTAATGGGAAAGCTTGGCTATATTGTAAGATGTATTGCACATATGGATTACAGCGCACTTTTTGATACTGTAAAGCAGGTGCATAAACTTTCAGGCAAACCGAGAGCGGTTATACTCGCCGATATAGTTTCCTGCGGATTTAAGTACGGCGCAGGATATAAGGATTATTTGCTTTGTGAATTTTATAATCTCAACAGCGAACAGAGGGCAACATTTGTGACAAGAGGTATAAACAATACCGTTGTAAAGCTCTTGAATGACCCTGATTACTATCATATTCTTGATAATAAAACTGAATTTTACACTATGTTTAACGATTATCTTCACCGCAAGTGGCTTAATTTTGCAAAATGCAGTAAAAGTGAATTTGTTGATTTTATGCAGGAATTTGACGAAATTATATGTAAGCCTGATGATTTGTGCTGCGGCAAAGGTGTAGACAAGCTGAAAAAAGCGGATTTTGGCAGTCTTGACGATATGTATGACGAACTGAAAAGACGGCATATCAGTATTGTTGAAGAAGTGGTAAAACAGCATCACGATATGAGCAGAATCAACCCCGATTCCGTAAACACAATCCGTGTTTATACTGTTTTAACAGATGGCAAGGCTAATGCTATATATGCGTGTATCCGTATGGGCAACAGCGATCGCCCTGTAGATAATATTAACGCAGGCGGTATGTATTCGCCTATTGATATGAAAACGGGCAAAATTGCATTTCCTGCTTGTGATAAACAGAGAAAAGTTTACGAAAAACACCCACGCTCGGGATGTGAACTTAAAGGTTATCAAATTCCGTTCTGGGAAGAATCAATAGCTATGTGTTGTGAGGCGGCAGAAAAACTACCGCAACTCGGATATATCGGTTGGGATGTTGCAATTACAGAGAACGGACCGTTGTTTATTGAGGCAAATAATATGCCCGGACACGACGCTTTACCGCAAATGCCGTTGCAAGCACCCGATAAAATCGGCTTTTTACCGACACTAAGACAATATGTTAAGGGAATATAAATTATATGGCAAATTGTCGGCTTGGTGTCAGATTTTAAAATTTTTATTCTGATTTTTTTGCAAAAAATTTAACATATAATATCAAAAAGCACGGCTGTCATTATGACAGCTGTGCTTTTTTGCGCTTTCTGTATTTATTGTGACATAATGCAGTAAGATAAAATTATTTAACTCTTTGATTGCGTTAATGTTTAAAAATTACTTAATAACGGCTTAAATACTGATAAAAATAAGCATAAGAGTTATATTTACCGAATATAAATTAATTAATTTAGCAAGCAATATTATTTCTACAAAAGAATATATAAACTGCCTTCCACATACTGACAAAACGATTGAGTGCAAAATTTTATAATATAGGTAAAGGTTGCAGACAATGCTATCTATTATAATATAAAAAAGAAAAGGATGTTAAAAATGGAGGCAAAAAAAGCTCTGGTTCGCAAAAATTTTGATGGCTCGGCTGAATTTGCAAGAACGGTGATTACAAACATAGTATATTTTGTCAGCGGTGTTCTTGTGTCAAAGGGGGCAATGCTTGGAAATCTATCTCCTTTCGGAGCGTCTTTTGCGGCGGCTGTACCAAAAAAATATTTGCTGTCGGCACTTGCAGGCACAGGGCTTGGCTATATTTTGCTTACGCCCTCGGACAGCTTCAGGTACATAGCTGTTGTGGTTGCGATAGGAGGTATAAGGTGGCTTACAAGCGATATAAAAAGGGTGAAGAACAGCGCACTTTTTGCTCCGCTTGTTGCATTTTTGCCTATTCTTGCAACGGGTATTGTACTCACATTTGTCAGCACAAGCACGCTTTCCTCGCTTACCGACTGCATTATAGAGGCGGTGCTTGCAGGTACGGCGGCTTATTTTTTCAGCAGTACGGTAAGGCTTTCAACCGAAAGACGCAGTATTGCCGCATTTTCCCAACAGGAAACCGCAAGTCTTGTGCTTACAGGCTGTGTTTTAATGCTATCGTTCGGCAGTGTTGCCATTGAGGGCATTTCTGTCGGCAGAATACTTGCCGTTCTTGTTACCTTGCTTTGTGCAAGATACGGGGGTGTTGCAGGCGGTTCTGTCTGCGGAATTGCAACGGGAGCAATATTCAGTATTGCAAGCAGAAATCAAGGCTTTATCTGCGGAGGATACGCATTTGGCGGACTTATGGCAGGATTGTTTTCGACTGTCGGCAAATTTGCCTGCGTAATAGCGTTTATGATTTCCGATGCGGTTATGTGCCTTGCTTTCAGCGACAGGGTGGCTCTTGCCGAGGTACTTATAGAAAGTTTTACGGCGTCTGTCATTTTTATGATTCTGCCCAAAGAAGTAGGTAATTTTATTGCACCTGTTTTTTCTCATGAAAAAAATGCTTCTCTCGGTGAAACTTTGAGGAAAAATGTGGTTATGAGGCTTGATTTTGCCTCAAAAGCCATTAATAATGTTAAAAACGATGTCAACGGAGTATCCGACAGACTTAAAAGGCTGTATTCGCCCACACTTGATATGGTATGCGACAATGTCAGGAAAAATGTCTGTTCAGGCTGTGGATTAAAAGTTTACTGTCACGATAAACAGGAGGGAGTGACCTATGATGATTTTCGCCGCCTTGAGGAAAGGCTTGAACAACAGGGAAGAGTGAGTGAAAACGATATTGAGGAGGTCTTTGTCAAAAAGTGCTGCAAAAAGCGTGAGATAGCCGACAGTATGAACAGCAATTACAGGGAATATATTTCTTGTCTGGAGGCTCAACGCAGGGTAGATGATGTACGCAGTGTCGTTGCGGGACAATTCTCGGGAATCGGGGATATTTTATCCGATTTATCTGATGAATTTAAAAGCGCAATGAAATGTGACACCGAGGCGGCAGAAAGGGTAATTTCCGTTTTGTCGGCTGTCGGAATTATTCCCATGGAATGTATTTGCCTTATAACTTCGGGCGGAAGAATGAATGTTGAACTTTCAATTTCTCCCAAATCAAAGCGCTTTTCAAAAGGACAGTTAATGCGTGAAATTTCAAAATGCTGCGGCAGAAGATTTGATTTGCCTCTTATTACCAAAGAGGGCGGCAGTATAATGGCAAAATTCTGCGAAATGCCTGTTTACGATGTGGAAATAGGTACGGAACAGCATATTGCAAATCGTGGCAAACTTTGCGGCGACTGCCTTAATTATTTTAACGACGGCACAGGCAATACTTATGCCATTGTGTGTGACGGTATGGGCACAGGCGGCAGAGCGGCGGTTGACGGCAATATGGCAACTTCTATTATGACAAGACTTCTCAAGTCCGGACTTACACCGGAAAGCTCACTGCAGATTGTAAATTCCGCACTTATGGTAAAGAGCGAGGACGAATCGCTTTCAACCGTTGATGTGGCAAAAATAGATTTGTACAGCGGAAGAGTAACTCTTAACAAAGCAGGTGCACCGCTTACCTATATAAAGAAAAACGGCAGAGTGATTGCAAAAGAAATGCCGTCACTTCCTGCCGGAATACTCAACAATATTAAATTTTCGACCGATACGGTCAACTTGACAACAGGAGATGTGGTGGTTATGGTGTCTGACGGTGTATTATCAGGTAACGAAAAATGGCTTGAAAATCTTATAAGAACATGGAACAAGGGCAGCACACAGGAACTTGCGCAGGCGGTTGTTGCAGAAGCAATAAAGCACCGCAATGACGGTCACGATGACGACATTACGGTGCTTGCTGTAAAATTGACTGATAACGAATAATCAGAAATCAACTGTTCCGATGTAAAGCGGAATGTTGCTTTCGTTATCTATAAGCATAAATATGAACGGACGGTCAAACTTTAGACTGCTGTCGGTTGTTTTGGAGTCGGATTTAAGTGTGTTTGCGGTAACTGTTGCTTTAACGCTTTCACCGCCGCCGATACCTGCTGAATTTACGGTAACAGACGGCTGAATTTCAGAAATATCATTTACGAAAAGGTCATCTGAAAGAGTGATATTTGAAAGGTTAATGCTGTCGGTAAATATATCCGCAAGGCCGCAATTCTCAAGTTCGGATTTAAGGCTTGTAGGTTTGCCGTCTGACTTTATACTGAATTCGGGAACAGAGGCATTTGTAAGAGATGTTATTTTAAAGCTGTCGAGCATATCGGAATACTCAAGATATGTCATTGAGGATATGTAGCTTTCAAGCGAAGTATCCTCATTTGGCATAATTGCAACAAATTTTACAGGTGTGTTGCGCATATATTTTATAATGCCCTGCGCTTTGTCTGTATGAATATAATTTTCAGCAGAGGTCATATATTTTACTGTTTTTTCGCCGCTTTCGGAGTAAAAAGTACCGTCCGCAACAGCGTCTTTTTCGTAAGCGTTAAGCCATTCGTCATATATATCCGATGTGCTTGTACAGAAAAGGTTATTTGAGTTGTCAAGAGAAGTCACGGCATTTTCGCCGAGTACGGAATTAACCTTTTTAACTGCGTTTTCATCTGAAAATACAAATCTGAAAATATTTGCTCCGTAAAAGTCAGCGTTTGCCTTCAGAAAATTCTTTCTTATATCAACCGTGTCGTTAAAAAACATTGATTGATTAAGTTTTACATAAGCTTTTTCTGAATTTTTACCGTTTTCATCTGTATTTGTGCCGTCAGAAGAAAAGGCTTTAAGTCTACTCTGAAAATATGACGAACATTGATTTTCGGAATCAAGTACAAGCTCATCACTCAGCGCATTGACAATATTTGTCTGGCTTTGTTTTGCGGCACCGTTTGCAAGTAATCCGAGTGTGAGAGCAGTATTGGCAGGCGCAAACACAAAACTCTTTTTATCGGAATTGTTTTTGTAATAGTTACGGAAAAGTTTTAATTCAAAATCACTTACTTCGCTTGAGTAAGAATTATATTCCGTAGGAGCGCTAACTGCTCCGTCGGAATAATTAAATGTGGTTTCAGTATCGCTGTTTCTTTCAACATTTTTTGAAAGATTTTCCTTGTCTGAAAAGCTGTCTGCACTTGAGCAGGCTGTAAATGTTACTGCGATTAAGCCTGCGCAAAGCAGGGCTGATATAGTTCTTTTCATTTATTTGAACGGTCCTTTCGTTAATCTTCATTGACGAGCTTTTTAGCGAGGTCATAAATTTTTTCTGCCGAATTTTCTTGTGCAAGATTGCCGCAAAACCTTTTCATTTCGGCAAGTTTGTCCGGATTGCCGAGAAGTCTGCAAACCTGTTCGGCACCGTTTAATTTATCAAGCATAATTGCGGCACCCGTTTTTACAAGAAATTCTGCATTATCACGCTCTTGTCCGGGAAAAGCATTGTAAATTGCAAGCGGAAGTCGGCAAGCAAGACTTTCGGTAACTGTAAGTCCGCCGGGTTTTGTTACAATGAGGTCGGATATATGCATATAATCCTCAACATTGTCAACAAAGTACAGAAGTTTTGTGCAGTCCTGGGCATTAAGTTCTTCCATTACTTCTTTAAGATGTGTATAAAGGTGCTTGTTTCTTCCTGTAATTACGATAAATTGAATTTGCTTTTTCTGCAAAACAAGGCTTTTATAAAATTTTAATACGCTTGTAACGCCGAAAGAGCCTGCCATAAGCAAAACAGTCGGAATGTTGGGGTCAAGTCCCTCTCTTTTACAGATTTCAGCTTTATCAAACGGCTCGGAAAATCTGTCAAAAATCGGGATGCCGAGCGGATAAATTATATTTTTATCTACATCATATTCGTTGACTAATTTTTCCGCCATTTGAGGTTCGGCAAGTACATAAGCGTCAATGTTCGGTACAAAATATGTGCGGTGTGCGTCATAGTCTGTTATAAGGCTGATTGCTTTTGCACTGATTTTGCCCTTTCTTCTCAATCTTGATACCATCGTTGTAATAAACGGGTGGCACATAATGATAACATCGGGATTAAACTCATCTATAATGCTCAAAAGCTTGTTTGACATTGCGGTATTTGATTTCATAACTGCGTCATAGACGATGGTTTTGCGGTCTGTTACTTTGTAGCACACACCGTAAACCTTCGGAATTTTTGTAGCCATAAAGTGATAACCGCCGCAGACTGTTTTGTTATAAACTTTGCCGATTGCTTTTAATGCGTCAACGACCTTTACCTCATTGTTTGCATCAAGCGCTTTTATTTTGGCGTCAAGTGCGGCAGCGGCTCTTTTGTGCCCGCCGCCGGTTGAGGCGGTAAAAATCAATATTTTCATAATAAAAAGCTCCATTAAATATTAATGTCTGTAAACTATATTATATCGTTAATATAAACAATTTTCAACCGAAAAGTAAAAAAAGATTAATAAATAATTTTTTGCAATAAATATTTGTCACAAAAATGTAGCATTGCATAAAAATTAAGGCTGAAAGTATAATTAAAATTTGGGAATTATTTTAGGATGATTTTTGAATTTATGTCTTTATTTTTACCAAAAAGTGTAGTAAAATTATATTGGTAACATACATAATAAAGAAATTGTAAATGTTCATTTCCCAAACGGAGGAATTTTTTAATGGCCGATTATGACAAGGATTTTATTTTTTACAATGATTCGGACGATGAACTTGTAGATGTTTCAAACGGTATTAAGACTGCCGAAGAATTTGCAAATTCTAAAAAAGGCGCAAAACATTCACCTTCGGGCGCTCACCATTATGCAGGTGTGTTTTCTTACGAAGATGAAAACAAACACAAAAAGAAAAAAGAAAATAAAAAGTCTGAACCAAAGGAAAAAAACGATAATAAAGACAATAAAAAAGACGGCAAAAAAAGTAATAAGAAAAAAATTATTATTGCAAGCTGCGCAGCCGGTGCGGTAGTTATCGGTATTGCCGTTGCGGGTGTGGTTATGCTTATGCCAAGCAAAAACGGACAGACTACTGTCGATAATCTTGGCTTGGGATTCCATTTTTCCGATGATGCACAGGTGTCGGGAATTTCACTTGCGGGCAAAACTTATGATGAGGCGCTCAAACTTTTGACTTCAAAGCAGGAGTCGTTTATAACTCCTGTTTCAATTTCTGTAAAGGCGAAAGAAAAGACATACACAATTACACAGAAAGACTTAAAATATACATATAATACAGAGAGTGTTCTTACACAGCTTAAGAATGACGAACTTAACAAAGAAAGTTCGGGCAAAACCGCAAAGACATATACTGTCGTTGCCACTTGCACAGATGATTCTATCAAGAGCAATGCCGAAAAGATTAAAAAAGAAGTTGATGTAAAGGCGACAAATGCCCGTGTTTCTGAATTTAATCCGTATGACGGTGACAACAGATTTAAATATGCCGATGCCGAAAAAGGTGCGGAGCTTGACGAAAAAGACCTTGTTACACAGCTTTCGTCAGCTATAAAAAGCGGTACGGGCACAATGGCACTCAATGCTGTAGTTAAAGATGTTGACGCAGATATTTCTCTTGATATGGTTAAGAAAAATATTGTGAAGCTTTCTACATACGAAACCGTTTCTTACAACAGCGCAAACGGTAATTCAAATATGAAAACTGCGCTTGAGGCTTGCAACGGTTCTGTACTTGAACCGGGGGAAGTATGGTCGTTTAACGAATGCACAGGCGATTCAAACCTTTCTGAAAACGGTTACAAGCCTGCAGGTGTGATTGCAGACGGTAAACTTGTGCAGGGCAACGGCGGCGGAATTTGTCAGGCAAGTTCAACTATTTATAATGCCGCAATAAGAGCAAATGTTGAGATTGAGGAAAGATACTGCCACCTTTGGGCATCCGATTATGTTCCTACAGGTCTTGACGCAACAATTGATTATCCTAACCTTGACCTTAAGTTCTCTAATCAGACAGATTACCAGATGTTTATAGAATGTAAAATGGACGGTACAACGCTTTCTGCTACATTTTGGGGATGGCAAAGCCCTGATTATGATGAAATAAGAACAGAAAATGAAATCGGCTCTACAAGCGGAAAAGAATTTTCTGCAAGAGCGTGGAGAGTATATTATAAGGACGGCAAAGAAGTTGACCGTGAGGAACTTCCGTCATCCACTTATGAGAGCAGCGGCGGTATTGGCGGCGGCTCTGCCGACGGCGACGACGGTGTAGTTTCAAGACCGAGCAATAATAACTCGAACTCTTCTGACAATAACTCATCTTCAAACAATAACTCGTCATCACAGGTTACACCTGATGTACCTACCCCGGCTCCGGAGCCTGCTCCGCAGCCTGATCCGGAACCTACTGTAACTCCCGAACCCGATCCGGAACCGACTCCTGCTCCGACAGAACCGGAACCCGATCCGGAACCTACTCCGACAGAACCGGAAGTTACCGAATAATTTATAAAAAATCCTCCGTACATTTGTGCGGAGGTAAAATTTTAGAAAAGAGGTGTAGTGATGCCGTATTCTGTAGAGATAGATTTGCACGGTCACACCGTGGAAAGTGCGGGAAAAGTTTTAACGCAAAGATTAAAGCAATTGCCGAATGATGTGCGTGAAGTTACCGTTTTGCACGGATTTCACGGTGGAACTGCACTGCGAGATATGGTGCGCAGATATAAAAATCCGAAAATTGAGAGAAAAATTCTCGGACTGAATCAAGGCGAAACCATATTTGTGATTGCTTCGTATAATAATAAGGAAAGGTGATATGTAATGTATATAGATTTTGACGGTATGCAAACAAAGGAACTTCCTAATTTTAAGGGAGGAGAAAAAACTTTCAGAGCCGATATGTTTGATGACGGCGATACCAAAATTATGCGTGGCAGACTTGAAAGCGGTGCGTCAATCGGACTTCATACTCATGAGGGTAACTGCGAGATTATTTATATTCTTAGCGGCAACGGCAAGGTAAAGTATGATGATACGGAAGAAAAACTTTCCGCAGGCTCTTGCCATTATTGCCCAAAGGGACACAGCCACAGTTTGATTAATGACGGTGATGAGGACTTAATCTTTTTTGCCGTAGTGCCTGAATTAAGGTAAATCGAATACAATATAAAAAAGGACAGCTTTTTACGGCTGTCCCTTTTAATTAGGGTCTTTATAATGAGTTGGGGTAAATAATGGTTTAGCACACAAAGTTTAGTGTAATAAATTCAAAATTTAGGTCAACCCTTTTTAAAGGGTTGCGGGTTTGGGCAGAGCCCATAAAAAGTTTTATTTAGGACAAATTTGCAGGCGCAAACAGCTTGACTGTTTGCGTGCTAAGACTATGTTTGAAAAAACAGGCGACAGCCCTTAAAAAAGAATAATTAAAATAATGTGCCGTCATTGCGTAGCAAAGACGGCACAAATTATAAGAATATTTTTTTGTTGCTACCGCAATTAAAAGTTCTTCGTTATGTTTAAGCCGCCAAACGGCAAGCTGTTTGGCTATCAAAAATTTGCAATAGCATAAAGTTTGTGGGCGTTGCCCGCAACTACAACCTTTGAAAAGGATGACCAAAGTTTTAACTTCGGGATGGAAAGTTTAGCTTTTGCTTTACTTTGTTGCCCGATTGATAATCCGTTAAACCATTACCTATAATAATAGTATAGAGATTTTACTTGCTTTTTTCGTTCATTTCTTTAATTATATCAGCTACAAGCTCTCTTTCATCCATATGGTATTTTACGCCTTTGATTTCCTGATAGTCCTCATGACCTTTGCCCGCAAGAACGATAATATCGCCGTCCTGTGCGTTTTCCATACAATATCTTATTGCGTCCTTACGATTAGGAACAACTACATATTTACCGTCTGTCTTTGCAAGACCTGTCTTGATGTCCTCGATAATATCCATAACATCTTCAAAACGGGAGTTATCCTCTGTGATTACGGAGAGGTCGGAAAGTCTGCCCGAAGTTTCGCCCATTTCGTATCTTCTCACCTTTGGACGGTTGCCGCCTGCGCCAAACATTGTAATAAGGCGGTTAGGCTTATAAAGTCGGAGTGTTGAAAGCACATTTTCCATAGAAAGTGCGTTATGAGCGTAATCTATTATAAGCGAATAGTTGCCCGGTACGGGTACAGGTTCAACTCTGCCTTTAACCTTTGCTTTGTGAAGACCCTCGACAATAGCTTTGTCGGGAATATCGAAGAAAGATACGGCACTGATTGCGGCAAGCGCATTATAAACATTAAATTTACCGGGGATATTTACATCAAGCGAAAGTTTCTTTTTTCCGCTTAATTCAAAGTGAACGCCGATAAATCCGTTTTCAAATAATAAATGTTCATCAGACGCAACAAAGTCGGCTTTATTTGAGAAACCGAATGTTACAGGTTTTTCAACTGCAAGTTTTGTGATTTCGGTAAATTTTTCATCGTCAATATTTCCGGCAGAGTGTCTGCACTGCCCGAAAAGCAGACTTTTACAGTAAAGATATTCAGCCATATCCTTATGTTCAACACCGCCGATATGGTCGTGTGAAAAGTTTGTAAATATGCCTACATCAAATGTAATATCAGCAAGTCTGTAATGCTTTAAGCCGATTGAGCTTGCCTCAATAACCATAGCTTTACAGCCGCACTCAAGCATATCGTGCATAGCTTTTTGAATTTCGTATGATTCCGGAGTTGTATTGTCTGTTTTTACAACTTTTCCGTCATATAAAATACCGAGAGTGCCGATTGTGCCTGTTTTGATTCCTGCACATTCAAGAATAGATGCAATCATAGCGGTTGTGGTTGTTTTGCCTTTTGTACCTGTAATTGCAATGGTCTTTAGTTTTTCGGCGGGTCTGCCAAAAAACTCGGCGCTGATATACGCAAGTGCTTTTCGTGTGTTTTCCACTTTAATAACCGCAACATTCTTCGGCACATCGAATGAAAGGTTATCACTTATTATAAGGGCAGCGGCGCCTTTTTCAACAGCGGATTGAGCATACTTGTGACCGTCGGATGTGTATCCCTTAAGACATACGAAAGCTGTACCGTCGGTAACTTTTCGGGAATCATATATAATATCGGTTATTTCGGGATTGCCGTCATTTATTACGGTATATTCAATGTTTGCAAGTAAATTGCTTAGTTTCATAATAAATTCACTCCGTTTTTAGTTGTGATTACTATTACATTATAACAATTCAGAGAAAATAATACAACAATAATAATGAATTTTTTTGGAGTGTGTTTATTGTGCGAAAAGACTTATTTTATCTGTTGGTGAAAATTACCTAAAAAGCACCTATATAAACGAAAATATGTGCATTTAGCTGATATGAAACGAATTTAAGTAATTTACGAAAATAAAACGATAATCTCCAAATGAACAAGTTGCACAAAGAAAATATTGTTATTATTAACAAAAAGCTAGAGAAAATTTTGTAAATAAAATCAAAATTTCAAAATTTAACTTGCAAAATGCACAAAAATAATTTAAAGTTTTAACACTCTGTATAAAAAGTACAAAGGTAGTTGCAATTTGTATGATTTTTTGGTATCATAAATGTAGTGAAAGGACAGAGGGACTGTCCTCACATCATTCAAATGGAATGAAAGTTTATATTTTATGAAAGAAGGAAATATCCGATGAAAAAGATTTTTGCCGTTCTTTTGGCAAGTATGATGGCTGCTACAGCACTTGTTGGTTGCGGCGGTTCAGGTGACAGCAGTACAGCTTCAAAAACAGAATCAAAAGGTAACGGTGCTTCTGCAACAAGCAACGACTTTGGTGACGAAGACAACATTTCACTTAAAGTATGGGCTCCTGATAAGGCAGTTTCTACTTTTGAAAAAGAGTGCGAAGCATTCAAGGCTCTTTATCCGGACAAGAAGATTGATATTACAGTAGTTGCTCAGACTGAGAAAGATGCTGCTACAAACCTTCTTAACGATGCCTCAGCTGCTGCCGATGTATTCGGTTTCGCAAGTGACCAGCTCAACAAGCTTCAGACAGCAGGCGTTATTGCACAGGCTGCTTATGCTGATGATATTTCTAAGAGAGATACAGCAGAGTCAGTTTCAGCTGCAACACTCGACGGTAAGATTTACGCTTATCCGGAAACAGGTGATAACGGTTACTACCTCGTATATGATAAGTCAGTAGTTTCTGACGAGCAGGCAGGCAGATTTGAGGATGTCCTCGAAGCTTGTAAGGCCGGAGGTAAGAAGTTCATCATGAACGCAGGTGACGGCTACTACGCATGTATGTTCACATTCACAGGCGGTCTTAAGACCGATGGCCTTGAGGATGACGGCATTACTCAGAAGTACACAGATTATGATGAGGCCGAGGTAGTTTCAACACTCCAGGCTTTCTCAAAGCTTATACACGACTATAAGGGTACATTCCAGTCACTTTCAACAGACGCTATTTCTTCCGGTTTCGCACAGAAGTCTTGCGGTGCCGGTATCGACGGTTCTTGGAACACAGTTTCTAACAAGGAAGCTCTTGGCGACAACTTCGGTGCAGCTAAGCTCCCAACAATCGATGTAAACGGCGAAGCTAAGCAGATAATTTCAATGCTCGGTTACAAGCTCGTCGGTGTAAACGCATCTTCTAAGTTCCCGCGTTCAGCTCAGATCCTTGCTAACTATCTCACAGGCGAAGAGTGCCAGAGAGAAAGAGCTACAGAGCTCGGTTGGGGTCCTTCAAACCAGACTGTAAACGGTGAAGAAGTTGTTACAGGCAGTGCAGTACTTACAGCTATTGCTGAGCAGGGTAAGTTCGCTGTACCACAGGTAAGTATAGCTTCAACATTCTGGGATCCAAATGCAAACCTCGGTAACAAGCTCATTGCTGACGAAACAGATCCTTCAAACGCTGACTTCTTCAAGCAGTTACTCACAGACACAATCGCAAACGTAAGAGACGAATAATTTTAGTTTTCAAAATAAATCTTCTCATACTCGTGGGGCTCTCAAGTAGCTGAGAGCCCCATTGAGTGAAAACTCGTTATCAATGTCGCAGACATTGTAATTAATTTACACCAAACTACTAATGTATTTATGATGCTAATTGATAACGCAGAATATATTATTAGTTTGGTGTAGGTTTTGCAAACTATTTTAAGGAGAGCTTATTAATGAAATATATTGATTATGTACAGCTTAATCCTTTCCAGAAGTTTGCCTATAATGCTAAAAACTTTTTCAAAGCTTTGCCCGGTAAAGTGGCAGGCTTTTTTAAAGCATTAGGAAATGCTATTGTGAAGTTTTTTCTTGGCATTGGCAAGGGATTTGCTAATTACGGCAAAACCTTTGTAAACGGAGATATTATGACAAAGCTTTCTTACCTTATTTTCGGCCTTGGTGACATTTCAAAAGGTAAGTACTATAAGGGTATTTTATTCTTCCTTTCAGAAGTTTTGTACATTCTCTATATGGTATTCTTTGGTTGGGGTTACATTTCCAAGTTTGGTTCACTTGGTACTGTTGAGACTCACACAGAGATGGACGGCATTTTTCCTGTAACTGTTTACGGTGATAACTCAATGCTTATCCTCCTTTATTCTGTACTTACCATTGTAATTACAGTAGTTGTATTTGCCATTTACATAGCAAATATAAAAGATGCTTACAAGCATCAGCTTCTTGTTGCAGCAGGCAAAAAGCCAACTTCATTAAGAACTGATATCAAGGAATTCCTTGACGGTAAGTATCACATTACACTTTTGTCTTTCCCTGTACTGATGATTGGTATTTTCCAGATTCTTCCACTCATCTTTATGATACTTATAGCATTCACAAACTATGACCTTCAGCATATGCCTCCGGGAACATTGTTCCACTGGGTTGGTTTCCAAAACTTTACATCTGTATTTGATGTAGCTAACTCTGCAACAAGAGCTACAACATTCGTAGAACTTGCTAAGTGGACACTTGTTTGGGCTGTTTGCGCTACTTTTACAAACTACATCCTTGGTATGATTATTGCTCTTATGATCAACAAAAAGGGTATTAAGTTCAAGGCTTTGTGGAGAACTCTCTTTGTTATTGCAATCGCTGTACCACAGTTTGTATCACTTCTTCTTATGAATCAGATGCTCCAGACTGACGGTGCATTTAATGTATTACTTACAGATATTAGCAGATTGTTTAATCCTGATGCCGCGGTGGTGGAAATTCAGTGGCTTAACACTGACCCTAACATCGCTAAGATAGTAGTTATCATTGTAAACCTTTGGGTAGGTATTCCTTACACAATTCTTTCAATGTCAGGTATTCTTATGAATATTCCTGAAGACCTCTACGAATCAGCCCGTATTGACGGTGCAGGCCCTGTAAAAACATTTACAAGCATTACACTTCCTTACATGCTCTTCGTAACAACACCACAGCTTATTACTCAGTTCGTTGGCAACATCAATAACTTTAACGTTATCTACCTCCTCACAGGCGGTGGTCCAACAACGGAGAAATTCTATCAGGCAGGTTATACAGATATCCTCGTAACATGGTTGTTCAAACTTACTATGAACTCTTCTGACTACAACCTTGCTGCGGCGATCGGTATCATTGTATTTATTATCTGCGCTGTACTTTCACTTATTGTATTTAACTCATCTAAATCTGCAAAAGACGAGGAGGCGTTCTCATGATAAAAAGCTACAAACTCAGAAGAGGTTTGGCAAATACTTTTATCTACATAATCCTCGCTATTCTCGGATTTATTTGGATTTGCCCATTCATCTATCTTTTAATGCACTCGTTCCGTGCAGAAGGTGTTACTGTAGTAAACTATCTCATTCCTCGTGAATGGACTTTCCAGAACTACATTGACCTTTTTACAAGCCACGGTACACTTAACTTTACAAAATGGTTTATAAACACATTTGTTGTTGCATGCTTTAGCTGCGTAATTTCTACAATTTCTGTACTTATGGTAAGTTACGCATTCAGCCGTTTAAGATTTAAATCCCGTAAAAAGTTTATCAATGTTGGTATGATTCTCGGTATGTTCCCCGGATTTATGACAATGATTGCTATCTATTACCTCTTAAAGGCAATGGGTCTTACACAGACACTCGTAGCACTTGTAATTTGTTACAGTGCCGGTGCAGGTCTTGGTTATCAGATTTCAAAGGGCTTCTTTGATACAATTCCAAGAGCTCTTGACGAGGCGGCAACTATTGACGGTGCAACTAAGAACCAGATTTTCTGGAAGATTATTCTTCCTATGTCAAAACCAATCGTAGTTTATACAGTTCTTACATCATTCATTGGACCTTGGACAGACTTTATTCTTGCTAAGATCATCATGGGTGATAAGCGTGATTACTACACTGTTGCAATCGGTTTGCAGCTTATGGTTGACCTTGACTTTAAGACACAGTACTACAAGCAGTTCCTTGCAGGTTCAGTAGTAGTTGCTGTTCCGATTACCCTCCTCTTCCTTAAGATGCAGAAGTATTATGTCGAAGGTGTAACAGCCGGCGGCGTAAAGGGTTAATCTTTATTTGCACATTTTTGGGTGGCAGTCTTTGGCTGCCATCCTTTTTAGTTAAGTTTTAAATTATGGCTTGCAGCATGGTTAAGATTAAAAAAATTAAAATTTAGGTCAAGCCTTTTTAGGCTTGTGTGTGTTTTACACATACCTATAATCTTTGCAAAGTTTGACCGAACTTTTATGATTGATGAAATATTTTGCAAACCATAATATTTATAGCCTATAAAGAATACATTTCAATTCTTACTTAACTTTATTGATTTTATAAGGAGGATTTATGAAAAAAATTTTTACACTTTTACTTATTGCTTCAATTTCTACAAGTGCAATTCTTGCAGGCTGCGGTACTAAAGAATATGAAGATCCGGTAAATACTCTTACAGCCACAGCATCAACCGATAAATACCGTAACTATTATCAGATTTTTGTTAATTCATTTGCAGATTCAAACGGTGATCAAGTCGGTGATTTGCAAGGTATTATTGATAATCTTGATTATCTTAATGACGGAGATCCAAATACAGGCAATGACCTTGGTGTTGACGGTATATGGCTAACACCTATAATGCCTTCGCCGTCATATCATAAATATGATGTAACCGATTATTACAATATTGACCCTGATTTCGGCACACTTGAAACTTTTGACAAACTTGTTTCAGAATGTCATAAGCGTGGTATTAACATCATACTTGACCTTGTGTTAAATCATGCATCTTCACAGCATCCTTATTATTTAAAGGCTGTCGAAGAGGTGGAAGAGGGCAATCTTGACGGTTATGCACAGTATTTTGAAATTCATCCCACTTCATATTTTGATTCTGATACACAGACAAATTATTTGTCACACGCAATGGCTTGTGAGGCTAATTTTACTGAGGAAATGCCTGAATGGAATTTAAATTCTGAAAAAACAAGAGAAGAATTTGCAAAAATTACAAAATTCTGGCTTGACAGAGGTGTTGACGGTTTCAGACTTGACGCCGTAAAATATTTTTCTAATAAATCCACCGACGGCACGGAATTTTTGAACTGGTTCTGTGATAAATGTAAGGAAACAAATCCTGATGTTTATGTAGTAGGTGAAAACTGGGACGATGATTCAAAGATTCAGGAAATCTTTAAGTCGGGAATTGACAGTCAGTTTGCATTTAAATTCTCACAGTCAAGTGGCACACTTACAACCGAGGTCATAGCACAGCGTGGTACGGCTATCGCTAAAAAGGTAATGAAGTATAACGATAAGATGTACAGCAATAACGAGAATTACATTCCGACAATGTTCCTGTCAAATCACGATATGGTGAGAAGCGGTAACTCGCTTGAACCTAAGGGTCTTAGTTATGAGAAAATGGCAGCCTCAGTGTATATGTTGTTCCCGGGTAATCCATTTATCTATTACGGCGAGGAAATCGGAATTACTGCTCCAAATACAACTTCCGATTCGGCTTATCGTACACCGATGATATTTGACAGCAATAATTTGCCGAATATTTGGGTAAACGGTGTAGGTGATGTTGCGAAAGATACTAAATACGGCGGCGCTAAGCAACAGCAGGCTGACCCCAATTCTTTACTTAGCTTTTACAGCAGAATTATAAAAATCAAAAATCAGAATCCTGAGATTGCTCGTGGCAAAATTACCGGACTTCAAACCTTTGACAATACTGCAATTTGTGCTTACTATGTTGAGTATAACGGCACAAAGCTGATGATTATTCATAATATGAATGCAGAGGAAAACGCTGAGCTTACCATTACCGATGATATGATAGCTAATCCTGAAATCAGAGCAGAGCTTGTTGCAAGTTTCCCTGTGGATAAGGACGGTGCATTTACTTCGACAGAAGATGAAAATGCCGTTTATCAGCACACAGCTATAAAAGAAGGTGTGCTTACAATGCCTGCACAGTCAACTGTAATTTTGAAAACTGCCGAAACAGCTGAATAAATTTTAAATATTCGCTTTAAAGTGCTAAAATTCTATTGACATTTTGAAAATTCCGCTATATAATAATATTAATTTAAAAGTTAAACCTTTGAGCAAGAGTAGTAAGATTAATCGGCGCTTTAAGAGAGTCGGCGGGTGGTGCGAGCCGATAGTTGAGATTTTTCCGAATGGACTTGTGAGGGCGGACCGAAAGAGTATTCGAGTAGTTTCCGACGGAACCTGACCGTTACAGCAGGAGGCATATGTCAGTATGCTGTATGAGCGGGCGGAATTTCCGTCAATTTGGGTGGTACCACAGAAGTCGTTTCAGACCTTTGTCCCTTAGTTGGGGCAAAGGTCTTTTTGTTTATAAAAAATATAAAGGGTGAGAAAAATGATTAAACCGTCTTATGATGAGGTAATGGCAATTAAGGATGAATACGATGTAATCCCTGTTTACAAGGAAGTTTACGCCGATTCTGTCACACCGATTACTTTGTTAAGAAAAATTCTTCAAAAGTCAGACAAGTGCTTTCTTCTTGAAAGTATCGAGGGCGGTGTAAAGTGGGGCAGATATTCGTTTATCGGCTGTAATCCTAAGGCAAGACTTGTTTATAAAAACGGAGTTCTCACCATTACAGGCGAGGGTGAGGCTGCAATTAAAACCGCCAAGCCATACGAAGAAATTCGAAAATATATGAAAAATTACAAAAATCCTCGTTTTGAAGATTTGCCGCCGTTTACAGGAGGACTTGTAGGATATTACGGATATGCTATGATTGCAGTCAGCGAACCGATTTTGAAAATACAGGAAAGCGAAACCAATGATTTTGATTTAATGCTTTTTGATAAAATTATTGCATACGATCATCTTCGTGAAAAAATGACAGTCATAGTAAATATGAAAACTTATGACCCTGAAAGACAGTATGAGCAGGCTGTAAACGATATAAACGAAATTATCAATACAATTACAGACCCTGCTCCGCTTGCAAAGCTTGAAAGCGATAAAAATGTGGAATTTACAAGCACATACACAGAAGAAGAATTTTGCGATATGGTTAATAAAACCAAGGAATATATTTTTGACGGCGATATTTTTCAGTGTGTTGTATCCCGCAGATTTGAAACCGAGTACAATGGTTCGCTTTTAAATGCATACAGAGTATTGAGAATTACAAACCCATCGCCTTATATGGTATATATGAATATTGAGGGCGATGAGATTATAAGTACATCACCTGAAACTTTGGTTAAACTTCAGAACGGTGTGCTTAATACATTCCCGATTGCAGGTTCAAGACCGAGAGGTGCGGATAAGCAGGAGGACGATGCTCTTGCAGATGAGCTTATAAAAGATGAAAAAGAGCTTGCCGAGCACAATATGCTTGTTGACCTCGGAAGAAACGATATAGGTAAAATTTCAAAATTCAATTCTGTAAAGGTTACTTCATATCAGCAGATTTTAAGATATTCAAAGATAATGCACATTTGCAGTGAGGTTGAGGGTGAGCTTAAAGACGGACTTGACGCTTTTGATGCGGTTGAGTCGCTTCTTCCGGCAGGCACACTTTCGGGAGCACCGAAAATCAGAGCTTGTCAGATTATAGATGAACTTGAAAAAACACCCCGTGGGGTATATGGCGGTGCGCTCGGATATGTCGATTTTAACGGAAATCTTGATACTTGTATCGCAATAAGAATGGCAGTTAAAAAAGGAAATAAGGTTTATGTTCAGGCAGGTGCGGGAATTGTTGCAGACAGCGATCCTAAGTCGGAGTATCTTGAAACCTACAACAAGGCACTTGCGGTAATAAATGCAGTTAAAAATGCAGGAGAGGTTGAAGCTATATGATTTTATTTATAGATAATTACGACAGCTTTACTTATAATCTTGTACAGTATTGCGGAAGTATTAATCCCGATATAAAGGTAGTAAGAAATGACGAAATAACGGTAGATGAAATCAGAAAACTTAATCCTACCCACATTATTCTTTCTCCGGGTCCGGGTTATCCAAAGGACGCAGGCATTTGTGAAGATGTTATAAGAGAGCTTAAAGGCGAGTATCCGATACTCGGTATTTGCCTCGGACATCAGGCAATATGCGAGGTATTCGGCGCAGAAATTACAAGAGCAATAAAACTTATGCACGGCAAAAAGAGTAATATTAATCTTGACAACAGTTGTAAGATTTTTGCCGATTTGCCAAAGGTAGTTGACGGTGCGAGATACCATTCTTTGATTGCAAAAAAGGATACCGTTCCCGATGAGCTTATAGTTACGGCAGAGGACGATATGGGCGAGGTTATGGCAGTTCGCCACAGAGATTACGAAATTTACGGATTACAGTTCCACCCGGAGTCGATACTGACTTCTCACGGTATGGAAATGATAAAGAATTTTATTAATATATGATTACGGATAACACATAGAAAGGGTGACAGAAATGATTAAGGAAGCAATAAAAAAGGTAGTAGACGGTAATAACTTAACTTATGATGAGGCAACAGCCGTAATGAACGAAATGATGAGCGGTACAGCCACTCAAGCACAGACAGCGGCATTTTTGACAGCTCTCAGAATTAAGGGTGAAACCATTGACGAAATTACAGCTTGCGCAACAGTAATGCGTGACAAGGCACTTCATGTTAAAAGAGATACCGATGTACTCGACATTGTAGGCACAGGCGGCGACGGAACAGGTACTTTTAATATTTCTACAACAGCGGCTTTTGTTGTTGCGGCCGCAGGAATTTCTGTTGCAAAGCACGGCAACCGTTCAATGTCAAGCAAGAGCGGTGCGGCAGATTGTCTGGAGGCTCTTGGAGTTAATCTTACAATAAGCCCGGAAAAAAGTGAAGAAATCCTTAAAAATACAGGTATTTGCTTTATGTTTGCACAAAGCTACCATTCATCAATGCGATTTGTCGGCCCTGTAAGAAAAGAAATCGGAATAAGAAATATTTTCAATGTCTTAGGACCTCTTACAAACCCTGCTTTTGCAAACTTGCAGGTAACAGGTGTGTATTCAGAGGCACTCGTTGAACCGATTGCAAGAGTTTTTGCAAACCTTGGTGTAAAGCGTGGATATGTATTCTACGGTACAGACGGTATGGACGAAGTAACCGTTACTGCTCCTACAAAGGTTTGTGAAATCAACAACGGTAAATTCAGCTCATACGAAATTGCTCCGGAACAGTTCGGTATGCCGACATACAGCAGTGCAGACCTTGCAGGCGGTGACGGCAAAGAGAATGCGGAGATTACAAAGCAGATTTTAAAAGGCGAGTTAAAGGGAGCAAAGAGAGATATTGTATTGCTTAATTCGGCTCTCGGTATTTGCGCAGGCGGTAAGGCAGAGAATATTGCCGAGGGTATCCGTCTTGCAGAAACTCTTATTGACAGCGGCAAGGCTTATGAAAAACTTGAGCAGTTTGTAAAGGCTACTAATGAATAACGGTGATATTATGATACTTGAAACAATAGCACAGGCAAACCGAGAAAGATATGCGGAAATTGAAAAACAAATTCCGCTTGAGGAGATAAAAAACAAAGCGCTTTCAATGAACATTACCGATGAATTTCCTTTTGAAAAGGCGCTTGCAAAGGACGGTATCTCTTATATCTGCGAGGTAAAGAAAGCATCTCCGTCTAAAGGAATAATTGCAGAGGATTTCCCGTATGTGCAGATTGCAAAGGATTATGAAAACGCAGGAGCGTCTGCGATATCCGTACTTACAGAACCGCAGTGGTTTAAAGGTGAAAATAAATATTTGCAGGAAATATCACAGAATGTAAAAATTCCGCTTTTGCGCAAGGATTTTACAGTTTGTGAGTATCAGATATATGAGGCTAAAGTAATCGGAGCGTCTGCGGTGCTTTTGATTTGTGCACTGCTTGATACCGAAACAATCAGAAAATGGATTGAAATTTGTGATTCACTCGGACTTTCAGCTTTGGTAGAGGCACATACAGAGGAAGAAGTGAAGTCGGCATTAGACGCAGGGGCAAGAATAATCGGCGTAAATAACCGAAATTTAAAGGACTTTACGGTTGACCTCACAACCTGCACAAGATTGAGAAAACTTGTACCAAAGGAAATTTTATTTGTCGGCGAAAGCGGAATAAAAACAGCCGAAGATGTGCAGGAGCTTAGAGAAGCAGGAGTAAACGGACTGCTTATTGGCGAAACTCTTATGAGAAATGCCGATAAAAAGAAAGCACTTGAAGAACTTAACGGTGATAAGTTATAAATATATAAGGTATTAGAAAAGGAGATAAATCAATGTCGAAGGGTAAGTTTGGTATTCACGGTGGACAGTTTGTTCCAGAAACTTTAATGAATGCCGTTAATGAATTTGAAGAAGCATATGAAAAATATAAAAACGATCCGGAGTTTGTCGCAGAGCTTGACACACTTATGCGTGAGTATGCCGGCAGACCGTCACTTCTCTATTATGCGGAGAAAATGACAAAGGATTTAGGCGGTGCTAAGATTTATTTAAAGCGTGAGGACTTAAATCATACAGGTTCACACAAACTCAATAACTGTCTTGGTCAGTGCCTGCTTGCCAAAAAGATGGGTAAAACAAGAGTAATTGCAGAAACAGGCGCAGGTCAGCACGGTGTTGCAACAGCAACTGTTGCCGCACTTATGGGACTTGAGTGTGAGATTTTTATGGGCAAAGAGGATACAATCCGTCAGGCTCTTAATGTATACAGAATGAAACTTCTCGGCGCAAAGGTAAATGCCGTTGAAACAGGCACAATGACTCTTAAAGACGCCGTAAACGAGGCTATGCGTGAGTGGACTAACAGAGTTGACGATACTCATTATGTACTCGGTTCGGTAATGGGCCCACATCCGTTCCCAATGGTTGTAAGAGATTTCCAGAGCGTAATCGGTAAGGAAATCAAAGCACAGCTCCTTGAAAAAGAGGGCAGACTTCCTGATGTGGTTATGGCTTGCGTTGGCGGCGGCAGTAATGCTATGGGCGCATTCTATGACTTTATCGGTGATGAGAGCGTACAGCTTATCGGTTGTGAGGCAGCGGGTCTTGGCGTTGATAATCCGAAGAATGCCGCAACAATCGCAAACGGTACACTCGGTATTTTCCATGGTATGAAATCATATTTCTGTCAGGATAAGTACGGCCAGATTGCACCTGTATATTCAATTTCAGCAGGTCTTGATTACCCGGGTATCGGCCCTGAACATGCTAACTTAAGCGATACAGGCAGAGCAAAATATGTGCCCGTTACCGATGAAGAGGCAGTAAACGCATTTGAGTATCTTTCACGCACAGAGGGTATTATCCCTGCTATTGAGAGCGCACATGCTGTAGCACACTGCATTAAACTTGCTCCTACAATGAGCAAAGACAGCATTATTGTTGTAAATCTTTCGGGCAGAGGCGATAAGGATGTTGCCGCTATTGCAAGATACAGAGGGGAGAATATTTATGAGTAAGATTAAAGATGCCTTCAAAAACGGCAAGGCTTTTATTCCGTTTGTAACCGCAGGAGATCCTGACCTTGAAACTACCGAAAAACTTCTTATAGGTATGAGCGAAAACGGCGCAGATATCATAGAAATCGGTATACCTTTTTCAGACCCGATTGCCGAGGGTGTTGTAATTCAGGAGGCTGACCTCCGTTCTTTGGCGGCAGGTACTACAACGGATAAGATTTTTGATATGGTAAAGAGAATCCGTCCGCAGATTAAGGCGGCTCTTGCGGTAATGACATATATGAACCCTATTTTTGTTTACGGTACAGACGCATTTATGGCAAAGTGCGCAGAGTGCGGTATTTCCGCCGTAATCGTTCCGGATGTTCCTTTTGAGGAAAAGGCAGAGTTACAGCCTTATTGCGATAAGCACGGTGTAGAGCTTGTTTCGCTTATTGCACCGACTTCACACGACAGAATTAAAACCATTGCCAAAGAAGCGCAGGGCTTTGTATATTGTGTTTCTTCAATGGGTGTAACAGGTGTAAGAAAAGAGATTACAACAAATATTGGCGAAATGGTTGACCTTGTTCGTTCTGTAAGCGATACCCCGTGTGCGGTAGGTTTTGGTATTTCAACTCCGGAGCAGGCAAAGCATATGTCACAGTATGCAGACGGTGTAATAGTAGGTTCCGCAATTGTAAAAATTGTTGCTAAGTACGGCAAAGAATGTGTTGAGCCTGTTTGCGAGTATGTAAAGCAGATGAAAGAGGCAATGCAGTAATGAGTAGTGTTGACGAACTTCAGAAAGTGATTGATGACAGCCATAGAATAGTTTTCTTTGGCGGTGCGGGAGTATCTACAGAGAGCGGTATTCCCGATTTCAGAAGTGTGGACGGACTTTATAATCAAAAGTACGATTATCCGCCCGAAACCATACTAAGCCATACATTCTTTGTAAAAAAGACAGAGGAGTTTTATCGCTTTTACAGAGATAAAATGCTTTGTCTTGACAAAAAGCCGAATAAGGCTCATTATAAACTTGCCGAGCTTGAAAAAGCAGGAAAACTCAGCGCAGTAGTTACTCAAAATATTGACGGACTGCATCAGGCGGCTGGCAGTAAGAGAGTGTATGAACTGCACGGAAGTGTGTTGAGAAATTACTGTATGAAGTGCGGTAAAGCATATACTGCCGAGTTTATTAAAGAGAGCAACGGTATTCCAAAATGCGAATGTTCGGGAATCATCAAGCCTGATGTTGTGCTCTATGAAGAAGGACTTGACGATAAAACAGTAAACGGTGCGGTTAATGCCATTGCGAATGCAGATACACTGATTATTGCAGGCACAAGCCTTACGGTTTATCCTGCCGCAGGTATGGTGAGATATTTTAAAGGAAATAAACTTGTACTGATAAATCGTGATGCCACACCAATGGACAGCGCCGCCGACCTTGTTTTTCATGAAAAGGTCGGAGAGCTGCTCGATAAAATTAAAGTCAATATATAAAAGTTTGGTCAACCTTTTCAAAGGTTGTGGGTGTGGGCAAAGCCCACAAATACTTTCAGTTTACGCAATCTAACGATAGCCAAACAAATAGTCGTAAGTATCTGCGAGAGCAATAAAAGAAAATATACTTCATTTACATAGGGGCTGTTTTTTACAGCTCCTTTAGCTTTGCCCGAAAATTAGTCTTACGGTCAGCACGCTCATCACTGCGGCGGTGAAATCCGCAAGCAAAGCGGCAACAAGTGTATGACGGATTTTTTTAACCTTAATACTTCCAAAATACATTGCAACGGCATAAAATGTGGTTTCGGATGATCCTGCAAGTACAGAAGCTACCCTGCCTGCAAAACTGTCAGGGCCGCAATCTTCATACAAAGCGGTCAACAAAGCTGTTGAACCACTGCCCGATACAGGTCTTAAGAGAACCATTGGTACAATTTCTTTTGGAAAGCCTAAAAAATCTGCGGCAGGGGAGATAAAGTTACATATAACATCGATTGCACCGCTCGAACGCAGTAAATCTACCGCAAACACCAATCCGATTATAGTAGGTGCAATTGTGTACAGAACTTTTACGCCCTCTCGCACTCCTTTAATAAACAAATCGAAAACAGGCACTCGTTTTATCAGCCCGTACAATACCACGACGGTCGCAAATAGAGGCATTATAATAGCCATAATTTCACCTCGCTTTTTTCAGATTTAGTGTACAGGCAACTGTAAGGGCCACAGTGAGAGCGGTTGCCGAGCTTATCCAAATGGCTGTTATAACCTCAAACGGAGCATTACTTCCGTAGCTTTGTCGAAGTGTGGCAAGGGTAGTAGGCAAAAGCTGCAGAGAGGCGGTATTGAGCACAACAAAAATGACCATTTCATTGCTTGCCGTATCGGGGCAGTTGTTTAGTCTGTTAAGTTCTCCCATAGCTTTAAGACCAAACGGAGTGGCGGCATTGCCAAGTCCTAACAGGTTTGCGCTTATGTTCATAGTAATGCTTTTAAAAGCCTCGCTGTTTTTATCAAGCTTTGGAAAAAGCGGTCGCAAAAGAGGCGCAAAAATTTTTGAAATAAGTGCGGTAAAGCCGCTTTCTTCTGCTATTTTCATTATTCCTGACCATAGGCATAGGATGCCTGCCATTGTCAAGAGAAGTTCTATTGATGACGAGCCGCTTTCTATAAGGGCTGTAGACAGTGATTCGGTATTACCGAGTAAAATTGCCGACAACACACTGACAATTATCAAACCTGCCCACACATAACCAAGCATTTATTTCACCTAACTTCAAAAATCTAAATATAATATCATAAATAAAGCAAATATGACAAAATCCGTTACAAAATTGTATTTACAATTCTTATTTGGTAATTATTGACATATTAACCGTAAAATGGTATAATGATACAGCGATGAAAATTGTCAACCTGTAACTTCGGTTAAGGTTTACAATTAAAAAATACGCACAGAAAACTGTTCAGATAAGGAGATGATATAATGATATTTACTAATTTCAGAGAAATTGACGGAGCTGGCAGAATTGTAATTTCAAAGGATATTCGCAATCATCTTAATATCAAAGCGGGCGATATGCTGCATATCGAGGCTGACAATGATTGCATTACAATAAAAAAAGCGGAAGAAAAATGCATTTTCTGCAATTCGTCTGAAAATCTGAAATGTCTTAAGGGCAAATTTATATGCTCAAATTGTATCAATGCACTTAATAATTAATTATTATTAAAAAAGGGTAGGGCACACCGACGGTTAATTTAAACTGTCGGTGTGATTTTTGTTCTTATAAAATATATATGCAATTATTTGATTTTATGAGTGTGTGTTAAATATTATTGCAATTATAGATTTAATTTTTGGGATAATCTTGATATATTATGGTTTAGCAAATTGATTTGCCAATCAATTATAAAAGTTTGGTCGACCTTTTCAAAGGTCGTGGGTGTGGGCAAAGCCCACAAATACTTTCCGTTTACATAATCTAACGATAGCCAAACAGCTTGCTGTTTGGCGGCTTGAACGCAACGGCGAAAGCCCCTTAAATGCGATAGCAACAAGAAAGCAATTCGATATATAATAAAAAGTTAATCATTTCTTTTATAAAAGGCTGTCGCCTGTTTTAACAAACTTAGTTTTAGCACGCAAACAGCGTGGCTGTTTGCGCCTGAAGAATTGTAATATCGGAAGATTATATGGGCGCTGCCCAAACCCGCAATTTTTGAAAAAATTGAGTAAACTTTTTTTGTTTTTGGGAGGATAATTTAGCGTTAGCTAAATTTCAATGCCCGACCGACACTCCGCCAAACCATAATTTATTGAAAATTTTGACAAAAAAAGTGCCCTGCATATGGCAAGGCACTTAAGTTTTAACAATTATTCTTCTGTATTTTCGCACTGTACCGGCTTTTCGGTTGATTCGGCAGTTTTTTCTGTAACAGTTTCTTCTGTTTTTTCTTCTGCTTTCTCTTCAACCTTTTCCTCTGCGACAGGTGCGGATTCTGTGGGTTCTTCAGCTTTTGGTTCTTCTGCGGTTTCGGGAGCTTTTGTTTCTTCGGCTTCATTTGCAAGTTCCGCAATATCATTACCGTCAAGGCACAGGTCAAGCTCTTCAAGGAGCATTGCGTTTTGTTTTTTCTTGTGCTGTTTTATAGCAAACACGGTAGCTGATACTGCTACAAGTGCGCCAAGTGCACCGGCTGCGGCGCAAATTAATTTTTTATTATCATCCATATTAAACACCTCATCAATTATGTTTTTATTTTTGTCCAATAATTATTCAAAATAAAAATGCTTATTAAAATGAATTATCACTTTAATAAGCATATTATATCATAAATTTTATGCAATGCAATACTTAATTTGCAAAATTTGTCAATAAATTTTGAGCGTTTTGCACATAATCAAAACATTCTGTCGATTAATATACAAAAGCTAAAAATATATTTATAATCATTTTGAATATTCGCAATAGTTTCCCAAAAAGCTGAATTCAGGCATTTCCGCACTTAACTGTGCTATAAGGTCTGTAACCTCTTTACTGCTTACATTGCCTGAAAAATCAAGGTAAAACAGATATTCAAATCCCTCGTCACTGCTTGGGCGTGGGCGAGATTCAATTTTCGTAAGGTTAAGACCGAGAGAATTAAATCTGCAAAGTAAGCCGTAAAGCGAACCTGTAACATGAGGAAGTGAGAAACAAAGGCTGATTTTGTTTGAATCGGGTGTGATGAACAGCTTTTTGGAAATAACAATAAATCTTGTTGTGTTTTTATCGTTATCCTGCAAATGATTGTCAAGCACTTTTAAACCGTATTCCTCTGCCGCCTTGTATGAGCAGATAGCCGCAACATTAAGGCGCTTTTCCTTTGCCACATCACGAGCGGCAATTGCTGTATTTGAACATGGTGTAGAGTCAAAATTATTTTTTGCAATGTAGTCTGCACACTGTGAAAGTGACTGCGGATGCGACCATACCTTTTCAATATCCGAAAACTCTGCCTGTTTTAAACCGCCAAGACAGTAATCAATAGGCAAATCAAGTGCGCCGACAATGTAAAAACGGTGCTTAAGTATTAGGTCATATACGGCAGAAACCGAGCCTGCGTTTGAGTTTTCAACAGGAAGTACGCCGAATGTAATTTCTCCTTTATCAACTGCGTCAAAAACATCACCGAAAGATTTATAGCAATGTGCCTCCGCATCGGGGAACAGGCGTATTGTTGCCTCGTGACCGTTAGCGCCTTTAATGCCCTGATAACCGACTTTAACATCGGTTTTCGGTATCTCGGTTTCAACATTGCTGATAACCTCTTTTATATCTGCACCACTGCCGACAATATTATGTTGTAAAGCTCTTGAAAGCTCCATAATATTTGAGTAAAGCAGTCTTGCGTATGAACCGTACTCGCCGCCACGCTCTTCGATAGCGTCAAGAATTTCGTTTTCTCTTGCCTGATTCAGAACAGGAATATTGTTGGCTTTTTTGTAATTACCTACCTCTTTGGCACAATCCATTCTCTTTTTGAAAAGTTCAATAATCTGTTCATCTATACTGTCAATTTCAGTTCTGATTTCTGAAAGATTTCTCATTTTATTCATCCTTATTATAAAAGATTTAATATAGCAACGGCTGTGACAGCCTCAATAACAGGCACGGCTCTCGGTACAATACACGGGTCGTGTCTGCCCTTGATAACAAGTTTTGCATTTTCTTTTTTCTGCAAATCGACTGTGTCCTGTTCTTTAGAAATAGACGGAGTAGGCTTTACTCCTGCTCTGAATATAACAGGCATACCGTTTGTGATACCGCCGAGAATACCGCCGCAGTTGTTGGTTTTTGTTACAACTTTGCCGTCTTTGTATTCAAAAGGATCATTGGACTGTGAGCCACGCATTTTAGAGAGTTCAAAGCCTTTGCCGAATTCAATGCCCTTTATTGCAGGCACACCGAAAACAGCTTTTGCGATTACACCCTCAACACCCTCAAACATCGGCTCGCCTATGCCTGCCTCAATTCCGCTTACGGCACATTCGATTGTACCGCCGATACTGTCCTGAGCAAGTCTTGCCGATTCAACTTCTGCACGCATTTTTTCTTCGACCGAATCGTCAATAAGTGCAAAAGAGCTGTTGCTTAATTTATTTATAAGTTTGTCGTCAATAGAAACAGGGTTAAAAGATTTGTCGTTTACATTTCCGATACTTGCAATGTGAGCGGCAATTTTAATACCTTTTTCTTCAAGAATCTGACGGCAGATTGCACCCGCAAAAACTATAGGAGCGGTAAGTCTGCCCGAAAAATGACCGCCACCGCGAATATCGTTGCTTGCGTTATATTTAACATAAGCCGTGTAGTCGCTGTGACCCGGACGAGGACAATTGAGAAGATTGCCGTAGTCGCCGCTTTTTGTGTTTGTATTTTCAATTACCGCACATAACGGTGCACCTGTAAGAGTATCTCCAAGCATACCCGAAAGCACCTTTGGCAGGTCGCTTTCTTTGCGTGGGGTTGCGGTTTTGTCTTTGCCGGGAGCTCGTCTTGACATCTGAACAAGCACTTTGTCCATATCAATTTTTACGCCGGCAGGAAGTCCGTCGATTACAACTCCTATACCGTTGCCGTGGCTTTCGCCAAAGACAGAAATTTTTATTTTTTCACCGTAGGTCGAGGACATTTGCCTTTCCTCCTATGCTGTTGTAGTCTATATAAAAATCGGGGTAGCTTTTGTTAATGCTCATTGCAAAAGTGGCAGTTATATCTTTATCACTTCTTGCGGCGCAAACAGCGGCAGACATAACGATTCTGTGATCGTTGTAGCCGTTTACATTTCCTCCTTTAAGAGAAGAAACCCCTGTGATTTCAAGTCCGTCCGAAAGTTCCTTTACTTTGCCGCCGAGATTATTCAGCAATTCGGCGGTGGCTTTCAGTCGGTCACATTCTTTTATTCTTAATCTTTCGGCATTGATAATCTTTGTCGTGCCCTCTGCAAATGCCGCACATACCGAAAGTACGGGAACAAGGTCGGGAATTTGAGATGCGTCAATGGTGATTGCCTTTAATTCCCCTTTTTCAACAGTTACTTCGTTGTCAAGCTGAGTAACTTTAGCGCCGAATCGGGCAAGAATTTCAGCGCATTTCTTGTCGCCCTGCGTGGAATCCTTTGCAACTCCATTTACGGTTACTTTACCGCTGACAGCGCCGAGCACCATAAAGAAAGCCGCCTGTGACCAGTCACCGTCTGTTGTATAGTCGCAAGTCTTATATGATTGACCGCCTTTAATATGCCAGCCTTTTTCTGTGGCTTGAATATTCACACCAAATTGTTTCATTGTGCGGATAGTCATTGCAATGTAGCCAACGCTTTCAAGCGGGGAAGTGAGTACAATTTCGCTGTCACCCTCAAGAATCGGCAGAGCAAGCAAAAGTCCTGTGATGAACTGTGAGCTTACATTGCCGGGAATTTTAAAGATTCCGCTTTTCAGCTGACCTTTGATTTCAAGGGGAAGTCCTCCCTCGGTTTTGCAGACGGTACCCGCCTTTGGCAAAGCCTCTGTAAATATTCCGATAGGGCGTTGCGGAAGTTTGCCTTTGCCCACAAATGTTGCGTTAATATTGCCGACAGCGGCAATCGGAATAAAAAATCTTAATGTACTGCCGCTTTCTCCGCAATCAAGCAAAGCGGTTTTGTTTTTATACATATTTGTGCCGTCAACTGTGAGAACATTGTTTTCAAGTACAGCGTCAGCGCCAAGCGCTTTAATACAGCCGATAGTTGCCTTAATATCGTTTGAAAGGGCAACGGGAGAAATTCTGCTTACTCCGTTTGCCATGGCTGCGCAGATTATGGCTCTGTGAACATCACTCTTTGACGGCGGTACATTTACAGTTCCGTTTGGAACAAACGGGCTGAATTTTACATCAGACATATGTATCCTCCAATCAGGTTGTGATAAAGTCGCAGAGATTGGCAAGTTCAACTTTCTTTGTAAAGCTGTCGCCTATTTTTGTTAAAAGTACAAGGTCAATTGAGCTGCCTGCTGTCTTTTTATCGCCTTTTGCCGCCTGTGCCATCTGCTCAAAGGTAGATTTATCTGTAGTCGGCAGACCGTATTTTTTGCAAAGCGCACAAATTTTGTCGGCTGTGCCTTTTTCGGTAATTCCGTGTTTTTCACCTGCTTTTGTAATAAGCACCATACCGATTGCGACAGCCATTCCGTGGCTTATGCCTTTAAAGTTATAGATTTTTTCAATAGCGTGTCCGAGAGTGTGACCGAAGTTTAAGAGCTTTCTTTCGCCTGCCTCTTTTTCGTCACGGTTTACAACATCACGCTTTATTGAAACGCAGATTTCGATAATATCTTCAATATGCTCAAGTGCATTTTGATTTTCAAGATTTTCAAAGAGTTTTTCGTCTTTAATGCAGCCGTATTTTATAACTTCACCCATACCGTCGCAAATATAATCATCGGTAAGGGTTTTGAGCGTGTCGGGGTCAATCAATACGGCAATAGGCTGATGAAATGCGCCGACAAGGTTTTTGCCCTGCGGTAAATCAACGCCTGTTTTTCCGCCTACAGATGAATCAACCTGTGAAAGGAGAGAGGTAGGAATCTGAATGAAATCAATTCCACGCAGATAGCTTGCAGCGGCAAAGCCTGCCATATCGCCCACAACACCGCCGCCGAGAGCTACAACAATATCTTTTCTTGTCATAGAAAATTTTGCAAGTGTGTTGTACATTTCCGCAATAGAGCCGAGGTGCTTTTGCTCTTCACCTGCTTTAAAAATATGTGTTGCAACTTTAAATCCCTCTTTTTCAAGAGAATTTTTCACTCTGTCCATATAAAGCGGAGCAACATTGCTGTCTGAAATTATAGTAACCTTTTCTGCCTTTGAAAGAGCCTTTGCGTATTCGCCGCATTTGTCAAGTATTCCTCTTTCAATGCAAATATCATACGGCTTGCCCGTATCTACTCTGACTGTTCTCATAATGCACCTCAATTCTATTCGCCGAGAGCAGTTTTTACCTTGTGTCCCTGCTCCAATAATTCTGCAAGAGTTTCTCTGTCTTCTGCTTTGATTGCGTCTTTAATTTTTGTAATATTGTCAATGAGTATGTCAAGCTCGGTAATAAGCGGTTCACGATTCTCAAGAAAAAGTTCGCTCCAAAGTTGTGAATTGATATTTGCAACTCGTGACACATCACGATAACTGCCGGCTGAAAATCCCTTATGATTTGGACAGCACGGACTCATTACATAAGAACAAGCCAACACATGGGGGAGCTGTGAGGTGAATGCAATCATTCTGTCGTGTTCTTCGGGAGTGGTAATTTTAACTGTGCCAAAACCGATTTTTCTTGCAAGATTGGCAAGAATTTCAATTTTATCCTCAGGTGCTCCGCACGGAGTAATTATGTAGCTTGCGTTTTTATACAGGTCAGCCTCCGAAACATCAAATCCGTTGGTTTCTTTGCCTGCCATTGGGTGACTGCCGATGAATACAAAGCCGTATTTTTTTGAAAGAGCAGAAAGACTTGGGCAAATTGCTCGCTTGATTCCCGAGCTGTCGGTTACAATAGCGCCGCTTTTTATATAGCTGCCGTATTTTTCTATGAAATCTACCGCAGCCTGCGGATAAAGTGCCAAAATTATAATATCACATTCACCGAGGCTTTCGGGAGTACCGATTTTGTCGATTGCGCCCGCCTCAAGTGCCTTTTCTGCTGTTGCCTGCGTTCTGTTAATACCGATTACAAAGTTGTCGGTATATTTTTTTATAGCCTTGCAAAAGCTGCCGCCTATAATACCAAGACCGATAACGGCAATGTTCATTTTTCAGTGCCTCCGAATAAATATATAAAATAAAATTATTTGCTGTTGATTTTGTCAATTGAGCTTTTGAGTGCAAATACTTTCTTTGCAACCTTATCAAACTGTTCGGGCGTGAGTGACTGCGCACCGTCCGAAAGAGCGTGCGGCGGGTCATTATGAACCTCAATGATAAGACCGTCTGCGCCTGCGGCAACTGCCGCCATTGCAAGCGGCTCAACAAGCCATGACTTGCCTGCTGCGTGGCTTGGATCAACGATTACAGGAAGATGTGAAAGAGCCTTTACAACAGGAATTGCAGAAATATCAAGTGTATTTCTTGTAAATGTTTCGTATGTTCTTATGCCTCTCTCACAAAGAATAACCTTATCGTTGCCGCCTGCCATAATGTACTCGGCACTCATAAGCCATTCTTCAATGGTAGCGGAAAGACCTCTCTTTAAAAGAATGGGTTTGTCAATCTTGCCGAGTTCTTTTAAAAGCTCAAAGTTCTGCATATTTCTTGCGCCAACCTGAATAATGTCAACATTCTCGAACATATCAATGTGAGATGCTCTCATAATTTCGGTAACAATAGGAAGTCCTGTTTCTTTTCTTGCAATCTTTAAGAGGTCAAGACCTTCTGCTTTTAAGCCCTGGAAAGCGTACGGTGAGGTTCTCGGCTTGAATGCGCCGCCTCTTAAGAATGTTGCGCCCGATGCCTTTACGCTCTTTGCAATATCGACAATTTGAGTTTCGCTTTCAACCGAGCATGGACCTGCCATAATGTGCAGACTGCCGCCGCCGATTGTTATATCATCATTGATTTTGATTTTTGTATCGTCCGGGTGGAACTTTCTGTTAGCCTTTTTGTACGGTTCCTGAACTCTCTTAACATTTTCTACAATGTCTTGAGCGTCAATGTAGTCCATATCAATTTTAGTAGTGTCGCCGATAAGTCCGAGAACTGTTGAATGCACACCTTCCCATTTATTTACTTTTACATTGTATTCCTCTTTGAGCATATTTGTAAAATTCATAATCTGCTCGGGTGAGGCTGACGGTTTTAATACAATAATCATTTTTTAAACTATCCTTTCATTCCCATTTAAATAATTTATACATATTTTACCACTTTAAAGCGTTGCAGTCAACCCTGTAATATGCGTAATTATTTTTCTTGCGTATCGATAGCGTTAAGGATTGCATATGCTGTTTTGAGCGGAGTGCTTTTGCCGCTCACCGTTATGTCAGCGGCAGAAAGATATATCGGAAGTCGCTTTTCATAAAGCTGACGCATTGCTTCATCCTTGTCGGGACGCTGTAAAAGCGGTCTTGTTGTATCGTTTTTAAGTCTTTGTTTTATAATGTCAAGCGGAACATCGAGCAGAACTATTTTGTCCTTTCCTCTGAAAGCGTCAATATTTCTTTGGAAAGTAAAAGCACCTCCGCCGGAGGCAATTACAAGTCCTTTTGTATCTGCAAGTTCCAAACAAGCCTCGTGCTCCATATCTCTGAAACGGTTTTCACCGTATTTTTCAAAGATTTCGGATACTTTCATTCCTGCCTTTTCTTCAATGTAAGAGTCCATATCAACGAACTTTCTGCCTGACTTACGGGCAAGATTTCTGCCGACGGTTGTTTTTCCGCAACCCATAAAGCCACATAAAACTATATTGTCCAATCTTAGGCCCTCCAAAAATTATCTGTTCTTTAACTCGTTAGACGCTGCAATGCATATCTTTTCGATTTCGGCGGGGTCATAAACGGAGCCGTCCCATATTTCGTGTGAAACAACAGCCTGCCATACAAGCATTGACATACCGCCGACAGCGTTTGAACCGTTAGCTTTTGCTTTTTGGATAAGTACGGTTTCGAGCGGATTATATACTGCGTCAAAAACATTTTTGCACTTTGCGATAACTTCATCGCTTACGGGCTGATTTTCAACATTAGGGAACATTCCTATAGGAGTTGCGTTGATAAGTACATCAATGTCGCCGTTAAGCTCACTGATAAGACAGTATGACGGTTGAGAACCGATAACAGTGCTCTTAATTTCTTCGCAAAGTTTCTTTGCAATTTCGACATCTTCCAATCTTACTGCAAAAAGAACGGGAATGTTTTTGAGAACAACCTCATAAGCCATTGTTCTTGCAACGCCGCCGCAGCCTAAAATTACAACTCTGCCGTTTAATTTGATTTTTGCCGCATCAAGAGCCTTTAAAAATCCGTCGGGATCTGTGGTGTAGCCTTTTGCAGTGTAATCTCTGTTGTCAACAGTGTTTACACTGCCGTACATATTTGCTTTTTCATCAATTTCATCAAGATACTGAATAATATTCTGCTTGTGAGGAATTGTAATGTTATAGCCGCTCAATTTAGATAAAATGTGGTCGTATTCATATCCGAGACTTTCCGGAGCAACATCAAGTTTTGTATAAACGGCGTCGATTCCTGCAAGCTCAAACAATTTTGTATGTATAAAAGGTGACATAGTATGTCCGATAGGATGACCTATTACTGCATATTTTTTAGTACTCATAAAAATATACCCCCTAAAAAAATTTTTGGTAAAAATAGAAAAATTTTAAAATTCTATTGACAAAAGAATAAATAAACAATAATATAATCTAAGAAGCAAACCGATTACTCGATTGCTTATTCCATTGTAGCATAAAATATGTACTTTTGTCCATAATTACAATGGATACATTAAATATTTTTTTATTATGGGAGGAATTCCAATGGTATTGGAAAAAGTTAAGGCAATTCTTGCTGAGCAGTTCGATGTTGAAGAAGATAAGGTAACAGCTGATACAGATTTACAGGAAGATCTCGGTGCTGATTCACTTGATGTAGTAGATTTACTTATGTCAATTGAAGACGAGTTCGGTGTAGAAGTTCCCGATGATGAGATTGAGAACATCAAGACTGTTGGTTCACTTGTTTCTTACATTGAGGCAAATGCATAATTGAATTAAAAACTTGAGGTCAGGCGGTTTGTCTGACCTCTTTTACTTTTTATAATAAAAATAATGTCGGTACTTGCAAAAAAAATTAATTATAGTATAATAGAAATGTTATAATACACGAATATTTCTTAAGTTGGAGGAATGAAAATGGCAGACAACAAAAAAATGGTTGAAGCTATTACAAGCAGAGATGAAGACTTTGCTAAATGGTACACTGACATTGTAAAAAAAGCCGAGCTTGTTGATTATTCAGGCGTTAAGGGATGTATGGTTATCCGTCCTTACGGTTATGCTATTTGGGAGAATATACAGGCTGACCTTGACAGAAGATTTAAAGAAACAGGTCACGAAAATGTGTATATGCCTATGTTTATCCCTGAAAGCCTTTTACAGAAAGAAAAGGATCATGTAGAGGGTTTTGCACCTGAATGTGCATGGGTAACTATAGGCGGCAGTGAAAAACTTAACGAGCGCCTTTGTGTTCGCCCTACTTCGGAAACTCTTTTCTGCGAACATTATCAGAAAATTATCAACACATACAGAGATCTTCCAAAACTCTACAATCAGTGGTGCAGCGTTGTAAGATGGGAAAAAACAACCCGTCCTTTCCTCAGAACTTCCGAATTCCTTTGGCAGGAAGGTCACACAATGCATGCAACGGCAGAAGAGGCAAAGGAAGAAACACTCCGTATGCTCCATGTTTATGAGTCATTCTATAAAGAAATCCTTGCTATTCCGGCTGTAATCGGCAGAAAGACAGAGAAAGAAAAGTTTGCCGGTGCAGAAGAAACCTATACAATTGAGCCGATGATGCACAACGGTGTTGCTCTCCAGGGCGGTACATCACACTACTTTGGCGACGGCTTTGCAAAGAGCTTTGGCATTACATTTACAGGTAAAGACAATAAGCAGCATTATCCGCACCAGACATCATGGGGTGTGTCAACAAGAATGATCGGCGCTATCATTATGGTTCACAGCGATGATGACGGTCTTGTGCTCCCGCCGAGAATTTCACCTGTACAGGTTGTAATTATTCCTGTTGCACAGCATAAGGAAGGCGTACTTGACAAGGCTTACGAACTTAAGGCAGAGCTTACAAAGCGTTTCAGAACTAAACTTGACGACAGCGACCACGCTCCGGGCTGGAAGTTTGCAGAGTATGAGATGAAAGGTGTGCCTGTAAGAGTTGAGATTGGCCCTAAGGATATAGAAAAGGGTCAGTGCGTAGTTGTAAGAAGAGATACCCGTGAGAAGTATTTTGTACCGCTTGAGGGACTTTCCAATTATATTGCAGAGCTTCTTGATACAATTCACAACGATATGTACGAAAGAGCACGCAAGAATACAGAAGAAAAAACATTTACAGCAACAAACTTTGACGAATTTGTTGATACCGCCAAGAATCACCCGGGCTTTATTAAGGCTATGTGGTGCGGCGACAGCGCTTGTGAAGATAAACTCAAGGACGCTACAGGCGGTGTTAAGAGCCGTTGTATTCCTTTTGTCGAGGAGCACATCAGCGATGTTTGTGTATGCTGCGGCAAACCTGCTAAGCACCAGGTTTATTGGGGCAAGCAGTATTAATTGATTTTATATTTGAAATGTATAAGGAGGTGCTGAGGCTATGCCGATTAAGGTTCAGAGCAATTTGCCGGCAATAAAGGTACTTGAGTCTGAGAATATTTTTGTTATGCCAAACGAAATAGCGATAAAGCAGGATATTCGTCCGCTTAAGATTATTATTTTAAACCTGATGCCGACAAAAATTACAACCGAAACCCAGCTTCTAAGACTTTTGGGCAACAGTCCTCTACAGGTTGACATTGAGCTTTTGCAGATGGCATCGCATACATCAAAAAACACCTCACCTCATCACCTTACTACCTTTTACAAAACCTTTGACCAAATAAAAAACGAAACCTTTGACGGTATGATAATTACAGGCGCACCGGTTGAACAGCTTGAGTTTGAAGATGTTGACTATTGGGAAGAGCTTTGCAAGATTATGGAATGGTCAAAGCACAATGTTTATTCCACACTCCACATTTGTTGGGGTGCACAGGCGGGTTTGTATTATCATTACGGTATCCAAAAGCATAAACTTAAGGAAAAGTTAAGCGGTATTTATAATCATACGATTTTAGACCCGCATCATCCGCTTATGCGAGGCTTTGACGATACTTTCTGTATTCCTCATTCAAGGTATACGGGAGTAAGGGAAGATGATATACGCAGAAACAGCGCACTTGAAATCCTTGCAGTGTCAGAGCTTGCGGGAGTGGCTATAGTTACCAATAAATCCGGCAGACAGGTATTTGTAATGGGACACGCCGAGTATGACAGAGATACCCTTGCAAGCGAGTATTTTCGTGATGAGAACAAGGGAATCAATCCGAAAGTTCCGTACAATTACTTTCCGAATGACGATGCGTCGCTCACACCGCCAATGGTGTGGAGAAGTAACGCAACATTACTTTTTACAAATTGGCTTAACTATTATGTATATCAGGCAACACCGTACGATTTACAGGACTTGCTTGAAAAATATCCGCATTAAACTAAAAACTATGGGCAGTTCATTTTGGACTGCTCTTTTTGTATGCTTATAAATATCTGTTGACAAATACGAATAAATTGATATAATAGTATTAGTTAATTAGATAATTAACTAATTAACTAATACATAAAAGGGGCGATTTTTATGGGAGATGTATGGAAAGCTTTGGCTGACCCTACAAGGCGAAAAATTCTTGAATTGCTTAAAAATAAAAGCCTTAACGCAGGGGAGATTGCCGCTGAATTTAATATGACCAAACCATCAATAAGTAATCATCTCAGTATTTTAAAGCAAGCTGACCTTGTGGATTCAGAAAAAATAGGTCAAAATGTAATTTATTCGTTGAAAACAAGCGTATTGGAAGATATGTTAAAAATGTTGTCCGATTTAACAGGCAGAGAGGATAAATAATATGAAAAAATATATTTTGTTAATTATATCATTGATTAATATTGCTGTAACAGGTGTTTTTATTGCTTTTAATCCAAATGAAGAGTTGCCCTCACATTATAATGTTAATGGGATTGCAGATGCCTATTCATCAAAATGGATGCTTTTATTTATTCCGAGTATTCTTGTATTGTTTTCAATTATATATGCGATTTACGCAAAGGTTAAAGAAAATGATGAAAACTATAAGTCATACCGAAAATATGCCGTAAGATGTATAGTATCAATTTTTGCTTTTTTGTTTTTATTTTTTTGGATGCTGATTGCACTGATATTGCAAAATAAAGTAAATATAGATAATCTGTTTTTACCGTTAATTTGTATTTTTATGGGCTGTATGTTTGTTTATTTATTCAATTTAATGCCTAAAATAAAGCAAAATTCTTTGCTTGGCATACGAACAAACGCCACATTGAGCAGTAAATCCGTTTGGAAAAAAGTACATCGCTTTGCAGCTTATTTTGGAGTGATTTGTGGAATTGCAGTAATAATATTAGGCATAATTTCGTTATTCATAATAAATATAAGTAATGTATTGTTCTTTATATCAATTATTATAGTATTGGTAAGCGCAATAGTTCCTGCAATATACGGAGAAATAATATATTCAAAGGAAAGAACATCAAATAATTACATAGAATAAACATTATAAAATCCCGATAAGGCAAAAAATTCACCTTATCGGGATTTTTACAATTTACAAGACAGTTGCAGAGCTAAACGCTCATTTTTTCTCGTATGAGGGCAAGAATTTTGCGTTCTCTGCGGCTGATCTGCACCTGCGTCATTGCAAGGCAGTCGGCGGTTTGTGATTGGGTTTTATTCTGAAAATAGCGCAGATGTATAATCTGTCTGTCAAGCTCATCAAGTTCGGCAATTGCATCATTAAGGCTCAACCGTTCGGTGATTTCTTCTTGCGAATCGCTTACGGGTATGTCTATTCGGGAATTTCCCTCATCATCATAATCGGCATTAAGGGATAGGGGAGAAGAGCCGGCAGAAAGCGCCTCGCAAATCTTATCTTCACTTACATTCAAAGCCTGCGAAAGCTCGGTAACGCTCATTTCTCTGCCGTTGTTTTTTTCGTACTCGGTATTAAGTCTGCAAATTTTCATTGAAAGTTCCTTAAGAGTGCGACTAACCCGTACAGAACCTCCGTCACGAAATATACGCTTGATTTCTCCCAATATAACCGGTACGGCATAGGTAGAGAATTTTAGTCCACGGCTTTCGTCAAAACGCTCTACGGCTTTTGCAAGTCCCAAACAACCTGCCGAAAACAGTTCTTCGTATTCCACTCCTTTGCCTGTAAAATGCTTACAGCAGGAATGGACAAGTCCCATATGCTTTTGTGCGAGAGAGTTTTTATCCCCGATAATATCACCACGGCTTTCCGACATACCGTTTAACGACCTCTTGAAAGGGATCTGCCCGATGAAATGACTTTTTCAAGCGTAACGGCAGTGCCTTTGCCGACAGTGGATTTGACTTTTACTTTGTCGCAAAAGCTCTGCATAACCGCAAAGCCAAGACCTGCTCTGTCTTCTTCGGGAGCGGTGGTAAAGAGCGGTTCCATTGCCTTTTCAATGTCTGCAATGCCGCAGCCTTTGTCACGAATTTTTATTACTACTTTGTTGTTTTCGTAAATTTTTCCGTTTATGTAGACCGTTCCGCTTTCTCTGCGGTAGCCATGCACAATGCAATTTGTTACAGCCTCGGAAACTGCGGTTTTTATGTCTGAAAGTTCGGCAACGGTTGGATCAAGACCGATGACGAATGCAGAAACCGCACTTCGGGCAAAAGCCTCGTTACTGCTTTTTGACGGAAAGCTAAGGCTCATTTCGTTTATTAAATTCATCTCAGCACCCCCAATCCCTCAAGCCCGGAAAGAGCAAACAGCCTGTACATATTTTCGGGTATGTTAATTACCCTGACAGAACCTCCGAGTAATTTCATCTGGCGGTATCTTCCGAGTACAAGACCGATTCCTGAGCTGTCCATAAACGATACCCCGGAAAAGTCAAGGTTTAACAGTTTTGGCTTAATTGATTCACAGATTCCGTCAAGCTTTGTGCGTATTCTTGCGGCAGAGTCATGGTCAAGTTCACCCTCAATGAACGCTGTCAGCACATTGTTTTCAAATTTTGTTTTGAGCATTTTAAACATCCTTTTTACTGAAAATTCAGCTCGCTATTTTGCCTTATAAAGGCAAATAAAAACTCCATAACTATATAATAATAGCTATGGAGTAAAAATTTTGTTTTATTGTGTTGCAGAAAAAATTATTTCTTAGCAAGTGAAGTAAGGTAATTAAAAAAATCTTCAAAACTTCCGTTTTTGTAAGCCGAATAATCTTTGTTGTTGCGGTTAATAACGCAGTCTGTAATAAGGAATGTGTCAAAGCCAAGCTCGGCTGAGCATAAATCCTCATCAACATCATTGCCGACCATAAGGCTTTCTTTTGGAGAAATGGCGCATTTTTCGCATAAATCTTTAAAATACAGAAGATTTGGTTTACAGCTTGACGAGTTGTCATAAACGGTAATATATTCAAAATCTTCGGGATTAAGTCCTGCCCATTCAAGTCTTTTATATGTAGCCGGCTTAGGGAAAATCGGGTTTGTTGCGGCAATTACTTTGTATCCGTTTTCTTTTGCAAAATCAACACATTTTTTTGCATAAGGATTAACGAAGGTTGCGGTCTTTGCGGCGACAAATTCATTATTATAATAATCGGTGAACATATCTTCGTATTTAATAAGGTCAACACCGCTTACTTTTGCGGCGGCTTTCCAAAACACATCTCTGTTAAGTGCGGAACCATCGTTTTTAGCCATTGCGCCAAGCCCTGCCATAATAGAATCGGTAAGCGCTTTCGGCTCGATTTTAAGTACAGGTATCATTTTTTCGCAGAGTGAACCGAAATAATATTTAACAAATTCGTGAACATCCATAGGTAAAAGTGTGCCGTCAACATCAAATAAAATATTTTTGTACATAGTCATACCTCCACAATAATTATACATTTTTTGTCAAATGATTGCAAGATTAAAAAAATTGTGTATAATAAAATTAGATTTTTAACTTATAAAAACGGAGGTAACAGTATGAAAATTGTACTGACGGACGCACAAACTGTTGTGGATAATCTTGTACCTGCCGACCGACTTTCACAGTTCGGCGAAGTGGTGCAGTACGGACTTCTCACATATGATGAGGTCGCAGAAAAGATTGCGGATGCAGATATGGTTATCTGCAACAAAACCCGACTTGACGAGGGTTCATTAAAACTTGCAAAGAATTTAAAATATATCGGACTTTTTGCCACAGGATACAATAACATTGATATAGAATATTGCAGAAAGCACGGTATTACAGTCTGCAATGCGGGTTCGTATTCCACAAATGCCGTTGCACAGCATACTTTTGCATTAATTTTGGAGCATTACAGCAAGGTGCGTGAATATGCAAAATTTGTTGCCGACGGTCAATGGAAAAGGAGCAAGACTTTTTCGCCGTTTGTATATCCGCTAAACGAGCTTGCAGAAAAAACAATAGGTATTGTAGGATTTGGAAGTATCGGAAGTGCGGTTGCAAAAATTGCGCAGGCATTTGAAATGAAAGTCCTTGCGTATAATCGTTCCGAAAAACAGGCTGACGGAGTGGAGTTTGTAAGTTTTGACGAGTTGCTTGAAAGGAGCGACATTGTAACGGTTCATTGCCCGCTTAACAGCGATTCGGATAAAATGTTTGGCAAAGAGCAGTTTGCAAAAATGAAAAACAATGCATTGTTTGTGAATACCGCAAGGGGTGGAGTAATGGCAGAGAACGACCTTTACGATGCGTTGCAGAACGATATTATCGGCGGAGCGGCAGTAGATACCTTGGTTGTTGAGCCGATGGAGGAGGACTGTATTTTAATGCAGGCAAAGAATTGCATTATAACTCCTCACATCGCATGGGCACCCGTTGAAACAAGGGAAAGATTGATGAATATTGTTGCAGACAATATCGGTTCATTTATAAACGGCACTCCTAAGAATGTTGTAAGTTGAGGTAATTATGGACGAAAGGCTTAAAAAGCAATTTGACTTTATAAAGGAAATTGACAAGGAAAAATTCATACAGCGTCAGACATTGCTTACAGGCGGAGAGCGCAAGGAAAACGATGCCGAGCACGCATGGCATATGGCGCTTATGACCGTGCTTTTGAGTGAGTATGCCAACGAAAAAATAGATGTTTTAAAAACGGTTACAATGCTTTTACTGCACGATATTGTGGAGATTGACGCAGGAGATACCTATTGTTATGACGAAGAGGGCAAGAAAACTCAACACGAAAGGGAACAGAAAGCGGCAGACAGAATTTTCGGACTTTTGCCCGACGACCAGTGCGAAAAGCTGAAAAATCTTTGGATTGAATTTGAAAATGCCGAAACAGCCGAGGCAAAATTTGCCCATACTATGGACAATGTTCAGCCCGTAATGCTGAATGACGCAACAGACGGTAAGATGTGGGCAGAGAGAAAAATAAAATTAAGCCAGGTGCTCGGCAGGCAAAAGAACACCCCAAAAGGTTCTGAAATCTTAGCGGAATATTCTTACAACAATTTTATAAAGCCGAATGTCGAAAAAGGCAGATTAATTGACGATACACAAAAAGATAGCTAAAAACCCCGTTCTTATCAGCGCTTTTATAATTGAATTTTGTCGCTTGTTGTGATATAATTATAAGCGAAAAACTAATAAAAGGGCGATAATCGTGGAGAAAAATGTTAAAAAAGAAGCGTGGCTACACTTTTGTGTAAGCTCAATCGGCGGATTTATGGGCGCGTACGCAATCATAAATCATTGCGACCTGCTTGCCTCATCGCAAACATCAAATATGATACACATTGTACATAATTTGTTTGAGCCGGAACATTCTTTATTAATTTATATGGTGCTTGCCGCTTTGGTGTATGCTTGCGGTAATGTGACATATGTGTTGCTCCACAAATTTATAAAACTTGATACAAAAATAATAAGTCTTGGTTTGACATCGGTTGCTTTTATACTTGTAAGCGTGCTTAATTTTGTAGAAAATTCGTACCTTGCAATGCTGCCGCTGTTTTTTGCCGCTCCTATTCAATGGAACGCTTACGCAGGCGATGCGGGATACGGCAGTTCAACAATTTTTTCGACCAATAATATAAGACAAACGGTAACATCGCTTACATCTTATCTTATTGACGGCGACATAAAGATGAAACACAAAGCGCAGTTTTTCGGAATGACATTGCTTTTCTTCCATATAGGCGTTGCTCTTGCAAGCGTGGCTGAAATTTTTTGGGCAAGAGAGAGCATATGGTTAGGATTTTTACCGCTTGCAGTGTCAGCTGTGTGCTGTATGTGGTACAAAGAGGTAAAGGTATTTTCTTTCGGCAAAAAGTCGGAAGCCTTAGAATCCATTGTTGAGGAACAAGTTAATATTTAATTATAATAATCTGTAAAAAAGCCTTGCAGGATTTCGCCTGCAAGGCTTTTGCTTTGGGTTAGTTCATATTTGCAATAAGTCGCTGAATGTCGGTTACATCGTTTATATCAATTACACCGTCCTGATTGTAGTCGGCAAGAATTTTCTGCTCATCGGAAAAATCTTTAGATTGAGAAATATACATTTGTAATTCCGTTACATCATTAACTGATATTTTTCCGTCTGAATTAATGTCGCCTAATTTTATATAGTTATCATATTCAATAATGAAACCTATATTGTTAATAAAATTAATATTATCGTTCCATTTTCCTGAGCTTTTGTATTTAAAAATATAGTTTTCTACATTATTAGTATTATTTGGTTCATTGGTAGCCCAATTTGAATAATTGAAATTTTCACTGTTTGTCCATTCAAAGTTGTTGCTACTGTTCTTTTTCCCTCCTAACCAATAATAATATTCATTTCCGTTGTTTATTAATTTTTCAATAAAGTCTTCTTCCTCTTGAGAGGTAATAGTAACTAAATGCCCACCTTTAATTTTAGCTAATTGATTAGCATCTTCCCATGTTAAAGTTTTATCATATAGTTCATATTTATTTGATTTATAATATTGAGTATTGGAAGGATGTATTGATGCACTTTCAATTTCACAAATATACCCAATAGCACAATCATATCCATTGTTATTTGTTACTTCCCAATTTCCATTTAGCCTTGTTGTAGCCATTAAATAGTTATCTTTACTGTTAGGAATATTATTGTTCCAATTAGTATAAACAAAATCTTCATTAGTTACCCATTTGTAATTACCATTATTATTTGTGCTTGATGCACCTAAAAAATACCAACGACAATATTGATTTTTTAGCAAATCTGTAATTACATTTTGTTCTTCCTGGTTTGTTATAGTAACTAGATGTCCACCTATTTCTTCACAATGTACCTTTGCCTCTTCCCATGTCAGAGTATCATTATAGAGTGAGTAAATATGATTATTAAATATAATTTGATTATCAGGCATATAGTCATTGTAGCATATTGTAAAATATTTCCAACTACTTTGTTTAGAATTTTCGTTTGGCTTTGTTACTACAAATGCAGCATATTCACCAGGTGAAATATTCTTGAATTCGCAATAATTACTATTAAATGTGCATTTTTTGCTATATTTTACACTATCCCATCCCCAAGGCGATTGTATTAGATATACATCATATCTTGTACTACCTGTAATGTTATCCCAATTTACTCTAACGGTACTTCCATTTACTTCTAAATTTATATTTGTTACAGAAGGAGCATCATATTTGTGTATGCTGAAATATTGTGCATCAGTTCCATTTGGCTCATATATTTGTATATTGGTACCACTTATATTTGCGTTACCTTCTAAATCTAAAACATAGTTTCTTGATTTGGATTTTATAGTATATTTATTATCGCCATATTTTAGAATATACCATTTTTGATTATCTCCTCCATTATAATAATTGGTTTGTACATTAGTTCCATTGACTTCAAGAACAGTATCATTGCTTGATGATTGGATAATATAACTGTTGTCATTTAGTTTTTCAAATTTCCAAATTTGTTCGCTTAGAAAAGTTGGCGATTTTGCAGATACGTTATCATAATCATTTGATAAATATAGCCAATATGCAGTATTTGTTATATAAGCATAAAAATCTGTGCCAATATCAACATAATTGTTATTTGAACCATTTACAGAATCATAATTTGAAGCGTGATATATCGTAACGTAAGAGAAACTTGATTTCCTCAAAGCTCTATTGTATTTAACGATATTTGTAGGTGGTGATGTATAGTTTGAATCATATACATACCAATAGTTTGAATCTTGTCCAAGATATATAGCATAGTGTGTGCCAAAATTGATGTAATCTCCTATCTGTGCATTTGAAGAATTAACTGTACCACAGTTTTCAGGAGCAAGTCCAAATGTACAATAAAAAACATATCTTGCAAAAGCACAGCAAGACCAAGCATCTCTTGTTATGTTTGCAACAGTTGCTCCGGAAGGTAATCCGCCTCTTGAAGGAATATTAGACAATTTACAATCTTCTTCAGCGTTAGAGTAACAAACATTTCCGCTTTTTGTAAAATAAGAACCGGTTGGATAAATAGATGCTATTGAATTAATTTTGTTTTGTACTCCGCTATTATTGCTGACTGGTTCTTGTTCTATGTTAGCGGCATTAACCGAAAACATACTAAGCAAAAGCATTACAATCAGGAAAAGTGCAGTTATTTTTTTAACTTGTTTTTTCATAAAAGTTCCTCCTTATATACTTTTTACAAGTATTATTATAACATAAAGGTATAATTTGTCAACAATTATGTAATAATATTATACTTAAAAAGTATAATTTAAGGAGTAGCTTATGAATAGGATTGCAATGTTGAGAAAAGAAAAAGGCTTAAGTCAGATTTCTCTTTCTTTAAAGCTCAATGTTTCTCAAAAAATGATTAGTGCTTACGAAAACGGAAAAAGTGAACCGAGCATTGCAACTCTTATGCAAATGGCAGATATTTTTAATACATCGGTCGATTACATTATCGGCTATACAAACATTCGTCAGCCGATAGATAAAACAGTGCAAATGTCTTTGAATGAGGACGAATGTGATTTGCTCGGCGGCTACAGAGAATTATCGGCAAAACAACAAAACATAGCTTTGGGAGTGATTTTAGGCTTGCTCAATTCCGAAAAAAATTAAGGTCATATCTGCTGTATTTGCAGATATGACCTGTTTTTTAAATATGAAGAATTGTTGTTGCAATTCCAAAGTAAATTAAAAGTGATAAGGCGTCGCAAATTGTGGTGATGAGCGGAGATGCCATTACGGCAGGGTCAACACCGATTTTGTGTGCGACCATAGGCAAGAACGAACCTATGAGTTTTGCCATTATAATAGTTCCGATAAGTGTAAGCGAAACTACAAGTCCGATAAAAAGGGCGTTTTCTTTGCCGTTTAAATCGAATATCATCAATTTTATAAAATTTGCGGCGGCAAGTGTGACACCGCAAAGGATAGATACTCTAAACTCTTTCCACAATACCTTGACTGCATTGCAGAATTTGATTTCGCCAAGCGACAGAGCACGGATAACCGAAACCGAAGCCTGCGAACCGGCGTTACCGCCTGTACCTGTAATCATCGGAATAAATGACGAAAGCACGATTACGCTCGCAAGCGCAGATTCAAAATGAGAAATGATAGCACTTGTAAATGTGGCTGAAAGCATAAGTACAAGCAGCCATGGAATACGCTTTTTGTAAATTCCGAAAACACTTGTTTTCATATAAGGCTTATCGGAAGGCATTACGGCAGCCATTTTTTCAATATCCTCGGTTGCCTCTTCCTGCAAGACATCAATAGCATCGTCGATTGTTACAATGCCGACAAGTCTGTTTTCGGTATCTACAACGGGGAGCGCAAGAAAATTATAGTTAGAAAACATCTGCGCTACTTTCTCCTGGTCGTCAAGAGTGTTTACACAAATTACATTTTCTTCCATTATCTCCGAAACAATAACATCATCGTCAGATAAAAGCAGATCCTTTACGCTTGTAATACCGATAAGTTTTGAGTTGTCATCCGTAACATAACAAATGTAGATAGTTTCTTTATCTACACCTGTTCGTCTGATTCTTTTTATAGATTGCTCGGCTGTCATTTCGGGACGAAGTACAATGTACTCGGTTGTCATAATTGAGCCTGCACTGTCCTCGGGATATTTGAGCAGTTCGTTAACAGTTTTTCTTGTATCCTTGTCTGCTTGCTTTAAAATTCGTTTAACAACATTTGCGGGCATTTCCTCAACAAGGTCAACCACATCGTCAATAAAAAGCTCGTCAACAACTTCTTTAAGCTCTGTATCGCTGAATCCGTGAATCAAGAGCTTTTGAGTTTCGTCATCCATTTCCACAAATGTTTCGGCGGCAAGCTCTTTCGGCAAAATTCTGAAAAGCAGAGGAGTTTTTTCGTCCTGCAGCTCTTCAAATATAGTAGCAATATCGTATGGCTTAAGGGTGACAAGAATATCTCTTAGAGTGTTAAACTTTTTTTCTTCAAGCAGCACTCTGATAGTTTCGGTTATACCAACCTTAACTGTTTCCATCATCTTTCCTCCTTCAGCTGTTTAGGGAGTAAAGACGAGCACCATATTCAGTTTATATATTGAGCGACAAAAAATGAACGCAATAGCGGTCATTTCGTTTGTTGCAACTTCGCCCAGGTACTGCGCCTTTATTACCGTCTGCGTCCATTAATTTTTCACCCCAAATTCTTAAGATAATATTATCGGGATATAAACCCCATACATATTTATTTTAGTTTATTTTGTGTTTGTTGTCAATGAATTTTTGAATAAATATTATAGCTTTTTTGTTATTGACGATAGACTTAAATGTTGACATTTGATGTACGAAATAGTATAATTTATGTGATAAATATGTGAAATCACAAATGTTTGTCTAAATTTAGATTTACAGACATTATGCAGTATGCTGACGGAACACAGAATGTTGACTTGAACAACACTTCCATTTCAGGTGAAACCAATCTTGAGTATTATTACAGAAATGTTGACGGTTATACCAACAAGGGCGATATGTACAAAGAACTTGTCGAGTCACAGAAAGCTGATTATACCGAGGAAATCACCGATGGACTTAAGTAATTGAGAAAAAATATAAAACGAGGCTTACCGCAAGCCTCGTTTTTTAATGCAAAACAACAAATATTGCATAGCTTATTGATTTTTTATGAATTTTAGTTATAATAGAATGAGTATTACAATATATTATTACGGAGGTTATTATGAACGGTTTGGTTAAAAAATATTTACCCTATGGTGTGGTAATCCTTTTGATTTATATGCTCGTGCCGATTATCTTTATTTCAAAATCTTTGCAGGGATTTTCGACAGTGGCATATTATTTTATTTTCCCGGCAACTGCAATAGTGTGCGCTGCAATGTATTGTTCAAAGTACGGAATGGACTTTTTGTTTACACTTATAGCTCCTGTCGTATTCATTCCGAGTATGCTTATTTATAACGGCGGTTTCCACCTTACAAACATAATTCTTTTGGTTGCTTACCTTATTTCGGGTATTTTCGGCTTGTTTGTAGGCGATATTGCTTTTGGCGATAAGCGTAAAAAAGCAGAGGCAGAGGCAGAGGCGGAAGCAGAGGAAAGATTGCTTGCGGCTAAGCGCAGAAACGAAGAATTTGTAAATGAAAAGGCTGCCGAGGCAGAAGCACCGAAAGCTGTAGAAACAACATACGATTTAAATGATGATGACGATGATTTTGATTACAGTAAATACGCTTCCACCGATAAGGTAACCGATGAAAGCGAAATCGATGATATATTAAATGAATTTGGTTCTTCAAAAAATAATTAAATGCAATAGAGATTAGTATCCCATGCAGGAATGTACGGATGATGCCGCAAATATATTTTGTATTCAGGATTTATTCCCGAAATCAAAAGCGGCAGTCTGAAAATATCTTCAAATCTGTGATACGCTGAAAAGTTGAGCTTTGGCTTAAACATTTTCAGCGTATTTTTCATGCCCAAAATTGTTTCAAAGTCAGCGCCCTCAACATCTGCTTTTACATATGTTGCCGCCCGCCCACACAAAATTGTATCAACGGCGGCAACGGGAGTTTTTGTGTTGCTTTCGTTTACTATGGCACTGTTACGGCCTGCCTTGTTGTTAAAACAAAGAGTGGTGTTGTGACTGTACGCACCGAGCTGCCAGAGTTCAAGATTTTTCATTTCCGAGCAATGCGCCTGTAATTTACTGTAGTTTTTGGCATTCGGTTCAAGTGCGGTAATAAATTTGTATTTGCCGTTTGTGTAATGCAAAAATTCGTCTACAGTATCTCCGTTGTATGCGCCGAGGTCAACATATGTTTCGTTTTCACCGAGCGACAGGAGAGAGAAAGCCTCGTCTTTATCGGTTGTAATTCCGTCAAGCAGAGAGAGTTCTCCTGTTTTGTAAAATTCAAGAATGTTGTCAAAAACTTTTACTGATAAATCATCTGCAAGCAAATTTCGGGCACTTGTTATGCTTTCTTTATTTTTTTTCGCAAATTCTTCGTCAAAAAGAATATCGCCGAATGCAGGAACACTCGGAACAATGACCTTATGCTTTTTGGCAATTTCAAAAATATTTTGCATAACATCGGGCAGTTGAGTGGCAAAGCAAAGTGCAATTATAAAATCTGAATACTCATTTTCAAAGTCACTTAGCTTTTTTACCGTAAATTCGTGAAAACTCTGACCTCTTACAAAATCATCGCTTGCCATAACTCCGCTTGCGGTTATTCCGTATTTTTTAAAAGCGGACAGAACTTTGTCTGCGCCGTCACCCATTCCGTAAAGAATAATCGGTAAATCGGAATTTTTAAGATAATTCCATATATAATCTTTATTGATTTCCATTGTTTCACCTACAACAAAGCCACCGCAAAAAACGGTGGCTGAATTTTTATAATTAATAAGAGAATGAGCAATTATACATTGAATCTGAAAAGAACAACATCTCCGTCTTTCATAACATATTCTTTGCCCTCGCTGCGAACAAGACCTTTTTCTTTTGCTGCCGACATACTTCCGCAAGCAATGAGGTCGTCATAAGCAATTACTTCGGCACGAATAAATCCACGCTCAAAGTCGGTGTGAATCTTACCTGCCGCTTGCGGAGCTTTTGTACCTTTTTTGATTGTCCAGGCTCTTACCTCCTGTTTGCCGGCTGTAAGGTAAGAAATAAGACCGAGAAGTGAGTAGCACTCGCTGATAAGCCTGTCAAGACCGCTCTGTTCAAGTCCCATATCGGAAAGGAAAAGTTCTTTTTCTTCTTTATCCATCTCTACGATTTCAGCTTCAATTTCAGCGCAGATAGGGAGAACGCCTGCTTTTTCTTCGGCGGCAATTTTCTGAACAGCCTTGTAACCCTCGTTAGAATCAAGACCGTTTGAAAAATCATCTTCGCTCATATTTGCGGCATAAATTACAGGCTTGGTTGTGAGCAATGCAACATCAGAAAGCAAAAGAGCCTCGTCTTCGTTACACTCAACACTTCTTGCGGGTTTGCCTGCCTCGAGTGTCTCAAGCACACGCTTGTAGAAATCAATATCTTTCTGATATTTTTTGTCGCCCTTAAGCATTTTCTGCGTTCTGTCGATTTTACGCTCAAGCATTTCTACATCCGATAAAATAAGCTCAAGGTTGATTGTTTCAATATCTCTTGCAGGGTCAATAGAACCCTCAACATGAATGATGTCATCGTTTTCAAAACAACGAACAACATGAACGATAGCGTCACACTCACGAATATTTGAAAGGAACTTGTTGCCGAGGCCCTCGCCCTTTGACGCACCTTTTACAAGACCTGCAATATCAACAAATTCGATTGATGCGGGGGTATATTTGTCCGGGTTATACATTTCCGCAAGCTTGTCAAGACGCTTGTCCGGAACAGCTACAACGCCTACATTCGGCTCGATTGTACAGAACGGATAGTTCGCACTTTGAGCACCTGCATTTGTGATTGCGTTAAAAAGTGTGCTTTTACCGACATTCGGTAAACCTACAATGCCTAATTTCATTATCTTTTACTCCTCAAAATTGATTGGCATACTTGCCTAATCAATATTTTTATTGTATCATAATAATAAGTATATCACAATTTTTCGTGATAGACAACAGGGAAAGGTGATTATTATGGAAGAAAAAACTCTCACTAAAACAATAAAAGTAGAAGAAGAGCAGCTTGCGGTGTCTATGGGCAGCGGCGGACTTGCCGTACTTGCTACTCCCGCAGTGGTTGCTCTTATGGAAAATGCGGCTTTTGAACTGTGCGAAGAAATTTTAAATAATGACGAACTTACAACAGTAGGTACAGCAATTTCTATAGAACACACAAGTCCTACTCCTCTCGGCGCAGAGATTTCCGCTACAGCCGTATTAAAAGAAAATGACGGCAGATTCTTTAATTTTGAAGTAAGCGCAAGTGACGCAAAAGGAATTATTGCAAAGGGAACTCACACAAGAGTGAGCGTAAAGGCTGAAAAATTCCAGAAAAAGGCGGATGAAAAGTTTAATGGTTAAGCACGATTACATACTTTTTGACCTTGACGGCACTATCAGTAAAAGTGCCGACGGTATAAAATATTCTCTCGAAAATGCAATAAAACAAATGGGAAAACCCGTGCCCGATCTTAGCGATTACACATTGTATATAGGTCCGCCGTTAATTGATACATTTTTGAATATCTGCCACTTTTCTCAAGAGGAAAGTCTGCGTGGCGTAGAGGTTTACAGAGATATTTATAATACAGAAGGTAAATTTGTAAACAAAGCTTATGACGGAATTGAAGAACTGCTTAAGAAAATCAAAGCTGACGGAAAGAAGATTGCGGTTTGTTCGTCTAAATATGAATTATTTGCCAAAGAGATTATTGAAATTCTCGGACTTTCACAGTATTTTGATGCAGTGTGCGGTTCTACGCTTGACGGCAGCCGAAAAGATAAAAAAGATTTGATTCCGTATGCACTTAATTCTCTCGGTACAAGTCTTGAAAAAGACAGGGAAAACGCTGTGATTATCGGCGATACCTATTTTGATACCAAAGGCGCTGTTCAGACGGGGATTGATTTTGTCGGCGCAAGCTACGGCTACGGCGATATTGAACAGATGAAGAAAGAGGGCGGAAAGGTTTTTGCCGACACTCCTCTTGAAATTTATAATCTTATTTAATGCAATTTGCGCACACAGCTTTCATATACATATAAAGTATATGGAGGTTTTGAAATGTTTGTTTTACGATTTAAAAAGAAACGATTTATTGTAGCATTAATTGTTGTTTTGGCAGTGATTACCGTATTTATAATTCTTATAAACGCAGATTTCACACATGTGGAAGATTATGCGGAATTTAATTCTGAAAACTATTCGCTAAAGGCTGACAGCAGTGATGACAGAATAAAATTTTTTCAACAGTTGGGAATAAATGCGGTTGACGAATCGGTTGACGAGGTAATTATTCCGCAGGATTTTAACAGCGTATATGAAAAGTATAACGAAATTCAGAAAAAATCCGTATTTGATTTGAGCAATTATGCGGGTAAACCCGCAAAACGCTATACATACAGTATTGATGACGGAAAAAAGGCTGTTATACTCGTTTATAAAAACCGAATTATCGGCGGTCACATAACAAGCGGCGTATACGGAGAAGATTATCTGCCTTTGTTTTAGGCAGAAAGGAAGGTAAAATGGACAGACTTGATAAAATTTTGGTTTCTCAAAATGTCGGCAGTCGCAAAGAAGTACAAAAACTTATAAAAGACGGTGCAGTATGCGTAAACGGAGAATGTATCAAACAGCCGCAACACAAAGTAGATGCTGTGGCTGATGACATTACCGTCGGCGGACAACCTCTTTTGTACAGCAAATATGTTTATATAATGATGAACAAACCTGCCGGAGTTCTATCCGCAAGCAACGATAAAAGAGCGGAAACCGTAATAGACCTTTTGCCTGAGGAGTTTCAGCGCCCCGGCTTATTCCCGGCAGGCAGATTGGACAAGGATACCGAGGGACTTCTTATTATTACAAATGACGGGGAATTTGCGCACAATATGCTTTCGCCGAAAAAACATGTCGAGAAAAAGTACATAGCACAGCTTGACGGTGAAATTACCGAAGAAATGATAAGTGATTTTGAAAACGGTATTGTATTTGCCGACGGAACACGCTGTATGCCGGCAAAACTTGAAATTTCCGGCGAAAATCCGGATAAAACGACCGCAATTGTAACGATTTGCGAGGGTAAATTCCACCAGGTAAAGAAAATGTTTGCGGTATGTGGAAAAAATGTTGTGCACCTTAAACGAATATCAATCGGCGATTTGTATTTGGATAGCAATTTGCATATAGGAGAGACTAAAATGTTATCGGAATTAGACAAAATGTCAATCTTTATGGGCAATATGCACTAAAATCAGGTAGTATTTTTTAACTAGTCGCTGAATTAAATAAAATAATGACTAAAATTTTAGTCAAAATCAGTATAGTAAAAAAACAGCAAAAGTGATATATTATTAACTGTAATAAAGCAAAACAGTATTTTCTTTGATATAGATTTTCGGATTTTTGCTTCATCGGATTATTGGAGGTTTATAAAAATGGCAAATGTATCTTTAAGACACATCTATAAAATCTATGACGGTGGCGTTACAGCCGTAACAGATTTTAACCTTGAAATTGCAGACAAGGAATTTATTATTCTCGTTGGACCGTCAGGTTGCGGTAAGTCAACTACACTTCGTATGATCGCAGGTCTTGAGGATATCTCAAAGGGTGAACTTTACATCGGCGATATGCTCGCTAACGATGTTGCACCTAAGGACAGAGATATTGCAATGGTATTCCAGAACTATGCTCTTTATCCGCATATGACTGTATATGATAATATGGCTTTCGGTCTTAAGCTCCGTAAAACTCCTAAGGACGAGATTAAGAGAAGAGTAGAAGAGGCAGCTCGTATCCTCGGTATTGAGCAGTATCTCGACAGAAAGCCAAAGGCTCTTTCAGGTGGTCAGAGACAGCGTGTTGCTCTTGGCCGTGCTATCGTTCGTGACCCTAAGGTATTCTTACTTGACGAGCCGCTTTCTAACCTTGACGCTAAGCTCCGTGCTCAGATGAGAACAGAGATTTCTAAGCTTTACCAGAGACTCGGTACAACATTCATCTATGTAACTCATGACCAGACAGAGGCTATGACAATGGGTACAAGAATTGTTGTTATGAAGGACGGCTTCATTCAGCAGGTTGATACTCCACAGCATCTCTATGACAAGCCATGCAATATGTTCGTAGCAGGCTTTATCGGTTCACCGCAGATGAACTTTATCGACGCTACACTTAAGAAGGTTGGTTCAGAGTATGCACTTTGCTTTGACAAGTATCAGATTATCGTTCCTTTAGAGAAAACTAAGGGCGGCGTGCTTGATCCATATGTAGGAAAGGAAGTTGTATTCGGTATTCGTCCTGAGCATGTTCACGATGAGCCTGAGTTCCTCGCTAAGTGCGCAAGCGACAACGGCGTTGTTGATTGTAATGTTGATGTTACAGAGCTTATGGGTGCTGAGATTTACCTTTATGTAAATATCGGCGGTATCCCTGTAACTGCAAGAGTTGAGCCTACTTCAACCGCTAAGCCGGGTGACAGCATTAAGGCTGCATTTGAGCTTGATAAGATCCACATCTTTGATAAAGAAACTGAGCGTACAATCATTAACTGATTTTAATATGTACTTATTTAAGGCGGAGCGCATTGTGCTCCGCCTTAGTTTGCTTTTAGAGTTCTTGTTCTTTATCAAAATTGAGATAAATTATGGTTTAGCGGAGTGTCGGTCGGGCATTGAAAATTAGCTAACGCTAAATTATCAGCAAAAGAACAAAAAAGTTTACTCAATTTTTTCAAAAATTGCGGGTTTGGGCAGCGCCCATAAAATCTTCCGATACAACAATTTATCAGGCGCAAACAGCCACGCTGTTTGCGTGCTAAAACTAAGTTTGTTAAAACAGGCGACAGCCTTTAGAAAAGAAATAATTAACTTTTTTCATTATATAACGAATGTCTTTTATTGTTGCTTTCGCATTTAAAGGCTAAAGCCGTTGCGTTCAAGCCGCCAAACAGCTTGCTGTTTGGCTATCGTTAGATTGCGTAAGCGGAAAGTATTTGTGGGCTTTGCCCACACCCACGACCTTTGAAAAGGTCGACCAAACTTTTATAATTACTTGCCGAAACAATTTGCCAAACCATAATTTCCACGACTTCTGATGAAAAACGGTTTTTTTATGGCAAATTACTAAAAAGCAAAGGTTAAATTTGTTTAATATTGTTATCAATTTTGTAACCTTTTGCCAATTATGCAAAATCTATAAAAAAAATAAAGAAATTTGAAAATAGAGGTTGATTTTTTTCTCGTTTTTGTGTAATATGTATATAAGAGATATATTGTATTTTAAATATATTAATTCATTAGGCTCTTATTATAAGAATTTTTGCTACAAAGGCTTGTTTTGCAAAAATTACAGGTGTTATGCATTTTGTATATGTTTGCAGCTAAGGTCAAAGCAAAATACAGCCTGAATAATATGCTTACAATTATATGAATATTTGCTTAGAAAAAGAGGTAAATAAAATGTCAAACAGATTATTCCAGGGTATTGTTCACCAGATGAAAGATGCAATTGACAGAACAATAGGCGTTATTGACGAAACTTCTGTTGTTATAGCTTGTTCAGAGCTTGGCAAAATCGGTGAAGTAAACGAAAGCGTAAATTCAGAAACCTTAAGTTCAACAGCTCCTTTTGTAATCAACGGCTATACATATAAGTCATTTGGCAGCAACGCTAAGTATGATTACGCTGTATTTGTACAGGGTACAGATGAGTATGCTCAGAAGTACGCACAGCTACTTTCTGTTTCTTTTGCAAGCATTAAGCAGTATTATGACGAGAAATATGACCGTTCAAACTTTATTAAGAATGTAATTCTCGACAACATTCTTCCGGGCGATATCTATCTTAAGGCAAGAGAACTTCACTTTAACAGCGAAGTTTCAAGAGTTTGTCTTCTTATCAAAATCGTTTCAAAAACAGATGTTTCTGCATACGATATTATTCAGAATCTTTTCCCGGACAAGTCAAAGGACTTTGTTATCAATATTAATGAGTACGAAATTGCACTCGTAAAAGAGATTAAGGCGGATACAGAGAGCCGTGACCTTGAAAAGCTTGCAAGCTCTATTTCAGACACACTTTCAAGTGAATTCTACACCCACTGCGTTGTAGGTATAGGTACAACGGTAACAGGTATTAAGGACCTTGCCCGTTCATTTAAAGAAGCACAGAGCGCACTTGAGGTTGCAAAGGTATTTGATACAGAGCGTACAATAGTAAGCTATGATAACCTCGGTATTGCCCGTCTTATCTATCAGCTTCCCACAACTCTTTGTGAAATGTTCTTAAAGGAAGTTTTCAAGCGTGGTTCTATTGAGAGCCTCGATCAGGAAACACTCTTTACTATTCAGCGTTTCTTTGAAAACAACCTCAATGTTTCTGAAACATCAAGAAAGCTTTTTGTTCACAGAAACACTCTTGTTTACAGACTTGAAAAAATTAAAAAACTTACAGGCCTTGATCTTCGTGAGTTTGAGGATGCTATCGTATTTAAGGTAGCTCTTATGGTTAAAAAATACCTTAACGCAAGTCCTGCAAAGTATTGATTGAGTGAATTTAATATGGCTCTGCACTGCCGATTTTTCGGTAGTGCAGGCCATTTTGACTTTTTAGAATTAACTTGTCAAAATATTACAAAATATTGTATTATATAACGCAAAATATACAGAATAAGTGTGTATTTTGTAATAAAGGTGAAATTTATGATAGATTTTAACAATGTATCTAAAACCTATCCGAATGGCACTCATGCGCTTTATGATGTTTCTATACATATAGACAAGGGCGAGTTTGCTTTTATAGTAGGTGCGTCCGGAGCAGGTAAAAGTACGTTTTTAAAACTGATTATGCACGAGGAAAGTCCGTCGTCAGGTGAAATAATCGTGAATAATCTTAATATAACAAAAATGCGTCGCAGAAAAGTTCCGTATCTTCGTCGTCATATGGGTATTGTATTTCAGGACTTCAGACTGATAGATAAGATGAATGTCTTTGACAATGTAGCTTTTGCAATGAGAGCAATCGGAGCGAGCGCATCATCAATTAAAAAACGAGTTCCGTACATTCTTGAGCTTGTCGGACTAAAAAATAAAATGAAAAACAAGCCAAGTGAGCTTTCGGGCGGTGAGCAGCAGCGTGTCAGCCTTGCAAGAGCATTGGTAAATAATCCTGAAATTATCATTGCTGATGAGCCGACAGGTAATGTTGACCCTGAAATGTCACATGATATTATTCAACTTTTGAGTGAAATTAACGATATGGGTACAACTGTACTTGTTGTTACTCACGAACACGAACTTGTAAGACAGTTTAACAAGCGTGTAATTGTAATTGACCACGGCAGAGTAAAGAGCGACACTAAAAATCCCGAAGCTGCACTTGCATATGATGCGCAGTATGAGGATATTGACGAAATTATTGAGGGTATTGCCCTTAACAAAGAAACAAAAGAAAACTTTGTTGACAATGATGTCGTTCCAGACTAAAAAGAAAGGAACATAATATGAGTGGCTTTGGCTATTTAATAAGAGAAGGTTTCAGAAGTATATGGAGCAACCGAATTATGAGTATTGCTTCGATATGCGTTCTTGTAAGCTGTCTTGTGCTTACAGGTGCAGCTGAACTTATTTCGGTAAACATAGAAAAGGAAGTTGACTCTGTGGGAAAAACCAATGAAACAACCGTTTACATCAAGGACGGAGCATCTGACCTTGAGGCGGTTTACATTGGCAAAAACCTTGAGAAACTTGATAATATTACCTCTGTAAGATTTTACCCGAAGGAAGATGCAATCAACGAATTTAAAGATTCACTTCCGGAAGCTGTATTTGAAAATGTAAACGGCGACAACAACCCGTTGCCCGATGCATATATAATTGCAATGGACGATTTGTCAAAGTACGACCAAACTATTGACGCAATTTTAAAGGTTGACGGTGTTGATTCTATCAACAACCGCAGTGAGCTTGCGAGAAAACTTACCGATATAAGCAATCTTGTAAGCTACATAAGTCTTGCGATAGTTGTTGCACTTACGATTATTTCTCTGTTTATCATTGCAAATACAATCAGAACAACAATGTATTCAAGACGATTTGAGATAAGTATTATGAAGTCTGTCGGCGCAACCAATGCTTTTGTTCGACTGCCGTTTGTAGTCGAGGGTATGGTTCTCGGTTTTATTTCAGCCATTATCGGTACAGGCGTACTTTATGTGGTATATGAAGGCGTAATGTCGGCAGTAAATTCATTTGTAAAAATTTCCACTATTCCGTTCTCGGATGTTTATCTGCAGGTTGGCGGTATATTTATTGTTGCAGGTGTGGTTATCGGTGCATTCGGCAGCTTTATTTCAATGCGTAAGTACCTGAAGATGGAAGGAAACGAAATTCTCGGCTGGTAATAACAAAGGAGTATATTTGATGAAAATAACTAAAAGAAAATTCAAAGCTGTGCTTTGTGCTATTCTCAGCGTTTGTGTTCTTACTTTTTCGGTTTATCCTGTATTTGCCGCAGAACAGGAATCAACAGAGGCAGTTACGGAAGAAACACAGGCAACCACAATTGACCCGAACGATATAGACGCACTTGAGAACAGAAGACAGGAACTTCAGGCTCAGAGCGATAAATATCAGCAAATTCTTGAAAAAACAAAAGAAAATATTGCAGATCAGGAAGAATATGTTAATGCGCTTGTAAGCAAGGTGCAGGTTCTCGATGATAAAATCGAACTCAGCCATCAGAGCATTAATGAGCTTAACGGCAAAATTCAGGACAAGCAGACAGCTATTGATAACGCCAATAAGAGCATTGAAAATCAGATGAATACTCTCCGCAACAGACTCAGAAATATTTATATGGCAGGCAATACAACTGACCTTGAAATTATTTTCGGAGCAAAGAGCTTTTCTGATTTTCTTGATAAAATGGAGCTTGTAGAGGCACTCTCTGATTACGATAATAATCTTATCAATTCAATTAAGGGCGACCTTGAGAATATTTCTAAAGAAAAGGCAGAACTTGAAAAGGATATGGATTCACTCGAGGCAGAAGAGGCAAGCCTTGAAAGCGACCAGCAGGAGCTTAACAAAATTCTTGAAGAGAATAAAGAACTTTTGGCAGGACTTTATAAGACAAGCGATAAGGCGACAAGCGAAATCCAGAACGGCGCACTTGAAAGTGATGATATAGAAAAGGCTATTTCTAATTATTACGCTGAAAAGGCAAGACTTGAGGCAGAGCGTGCCGAGCAGGAAAGAAATAATAATTCAAACAGCGGTGGCTCATCAAGCGGCACTGTTCACGATGACCTTGAGGTTTCACCGTCAGGTTTTGTATGGCCGTGCCCGGGCTATTACTATCTTACTTCCGAATGGAACGAGGACAGAGGCTCTTATAACCACGGTGCAATTGATATAGCAGACGCGGGAATTATGGGAGCGGATGTTGTTGCCGCAAAAGAAGGCGTAGTAATTGATTCTTACAATGGTTGTTATCACAACTGGGGTAAAGACGGTTCATGCGGTTGCGGCGGCGGTTACGGCAACTATGTAATGATTGCTCATGACGGCGGTAAGATGACTGTTTACGGTCATCTCTCCACAACTATGGTTTATACGGGTCAGCATGTATATCAGGGACAGGTTATCGGCTTTGTAGGTTCTACAGGTCATTCAACAGGTGCCCACCTTCACTTTGAAACAAGATTGAACGGTGTAAAATATAACCCAATGACAGAATATCAATCATAATTAATAATTAAAATTAATCCCTTTGCATATACTTTATAAAAAGTTATGCGGAGGGATTTTTTATGCTTACGGCACTGACTGTTAAAAAGCACGAACGAAGAAAAGGAATGAAAGGTTTAGTTGACAGACTTAAGCGTGACAGAGCGGTAGTACAGGTGAAAAGAGCAAGAGGTGTGTACCTTAAACAAATTACATACATTTCATACGGAAGAAAACCGAGATTTGAAAAACTCGAAAAAATAATCGGCGACAGTAAAAAGAGAATAATCTGTTCGCCTAAAATAGATTTCCACGATGAGTGTGGCTTTCGCAGATTTGAAAATTCGGATTTCACGGCAAGACTTTGTACCAATCTTGCAATATGCCTGCTTTCTATGTGTGATTTTGCGGAAAAATTAAAAATCGGCATATATGATCCCGACGGCAGGGACAGTGAATTTTTAAAGTATGTGATGAAATATTCCTCTGATGTTACCGTTGTTACAAATTCTCCCGATGTATATTACGATGAAAACGAACTGATAATGGAGAATATGGGAGCTTGCGCAACTGTTACAAAACGAACGGAGGAGCTTGAACTCTGTCAACTCATAATTGCTCCACGCACAATAGAAAATACTTTTTCGTCAAATGACAAAACATTGATATTGACAAACGGCAGACCGAAAGCGGAGGTTTTAGGCGAGATTTACTATAAGTATTACTTTAAAATGCCTAACGGCTTTGACAGAATAAAGCCGCAGGAGATTGAAACGGAGTATTTTTGTTCTGCACTGTATTCACTCGGAAGACAGTACAGTTTAGGCTCGATAGTGCCGACAATGTGCAGTAATTTTTCAACAAGTCAAACTGTAAAATCCTTATATGCGCAGTTTGAAAAAATAAACAAAACCGTTGAATAGAGGAGGCTTGCCTCACTTTTTCCGTATATGTGCTTTGCTGCCAATATTTTGCATTTTGCTTGACATTGGCGTTAAAAAATTTTATAATTAAAAAGTATGTAAGAATTCTACAGATTTCATTTTTCTGATTGAAAGGACGATGTATAATGGCAGCAAAACAAATTATGCTTACAGCAGAAGACGTTAAAAAATACGAGGAAGAACTCGAATTCTTAAAAACCGAAAAACGAAAAGAAATTGCGGAAAAAATCAAGGTTGCCCGTTCATACGGTGACCTTTCGGAGAACAGTGAATATGATGATGCCAAAAACGAGCAGGCTATGCTTGAGGCTCGTATTGCTACTGTTGAGGTTACTCTTAAAAATGCCGTTATCATTGATGAGAGCAACACTTCAAACGAGCATGTTCACCTTACTTCTGTTGTAAAGGTTGAGTATGTTTCAAACGGCAGACAGGTATCTTTCAAAATCTTAGGTTCAGGTTCAAACGGAATTAACCCGAGAGAGGGCGTTATTTCTGATGAATCACCAATCGGTAAAGCTCTTATGGAGAGAAGCGTAGGCGATGTAGTTGAGGTTGAAACTCCTGCCGGCGTTCAGGGACTTAAGATTTTAGAGATTTCAAAGTAAGCAGTGTTGAAAGGAAATATAAATAATGAGTGAGAAGAATCAGTCACAGAATACTGAAAATCTCGGTGAGCTTTTAAAGGTTCGCCGTGAAAAGCTTGCGGCTTTACAGGAGGCAGGCAAGAATCCGTTTGAAATAACAAAGTACGATGTTACACACCACAGTTCAGATGTTAAAGAAAACTTTGAAGAGCTTGAGGGCAAGTCGGTTTCTTTGGCAGGCAGAATTATGTCAAAGCGTGTTATGGGTAAGGCTTCTTTCTGCCATATTCAGGACTTAAAGGGCACAATTCAGGTTTATGTGGCAAGAGATAATATCGGCGAAGACAGCTACAAAGATTTTAAGAAATACGATATAGGCGACATCGTTGGCATCAGCGGCGAAGTATTTAAGACAAAGACGGGCGAGATTTCAATTCACGCAACTTCTGTAACACTTCTTTCTAAGAGCCTCCAGATTCTCCCCGAAAAATACCACGGCCTTACAAATACAGATACCCGTTACAGACAGCGTTATGTTGACCTCATTATGAACGAAGAGGTTAAGGATACATTTGTAAAGCGTTCAAAAATAATCAAAGAAATCCGTAACTTCCTTGATGAAAGAGGATTTATGGAAGTTGAAACCCCTATGCTTGTTGCAAATGCAGGCGGTGCGGCAGCAAGACCGTTTGAAACTCATTACAATGCACTTGACGAAGATGTAAAACTTCGTATTTCTCTTGAACTTTACCTTAAAAGACTTATTGTCGGCGGTCTTGAGAAAGTTTACGAAATCGGACGAGTATTTCGTAATGAGGGTGTAGACACAAGACACAATCCTGAATTTACACTTATGGAACTTTATCAGGCATACACCGATTACTACGGTATGATGGACCTTACAGAGAGTATGTTTAAATATCTAGCAGAAAAGGTATGCGGCAGTTCTGTAATAACATATAACGGCATTGAAATTGATTTCGGTAAGCCTTTTGAGAGAATTACAATGGTTGACTGCATTAAAAAATATGCGGGAATTGACTTTGACGAAGTAAAGACAGACGAAGAGGCTAAGGCTCTTGCAAGAGAGAAGAACATTGAATTTGAAGAGCGCCATACAAAGGGCGATATTGTAAACCTTTTCTTTGAAGAGTTCTGCGAAAAGAATCTTATCCAGCCTACATTTGTTATGGATCATCCGCTTGCTATTTCTCCTCTTACAAAGAAAAAGCCTGATGACCCTGAAAAGGTAGAGAGATTTGAGCTCTTTATCAATACTTGGGAAATGTGTAACGCTTACTCCGAGCTTAACGACCCTATCGACCAGAGAGAAAGATTCGCTAAGCAGGAAGAGGCTTTTGCAAACGGTGACGAAGAGGCAAACCACACAGACGAGGACTTCCTCAATGCGCTTTCTATCGGTATGCCACCGACAGGCGGTATCGGATACGGCATTGACAGACTTGTTATGCTCCTCACAGATTCACCTGCAATCAGAGATGTATTGTTGTTCCCGACAATGAAGACCCTCGGTGGTGTAAAATCCGAAAATGGTGTAAAGGATAAAGAAGTTTCTACACCAAATTCAGAGCCTGAGAAAATTGATTTTTCTAAGGTAAAGATTGAGCCTTTGTTTGAAGAAGATGTTGATTTTGATACATTCTCAAAGTCTGATTTCAGAGCCGTTAAGGTTAAAGAGTGCGTAGCAGTACCGAAATCAAAGAAGTTGTTGCAGTTTACTCTTGATGACGGAACAGGCACAGATAGAACCATTTTAAGCGGTATTCACGCATATTATGAGCCGGAAGAACTTGTCGGTAAGACACTTATTGCAATCACAAATCTTCCTCCGAGAGCAATGATGGGCATTGACTCTTGCGGTATGCTCCTGAGTGCAGTACACGAAGAAGAAGGCGAAGAAAAGCTCCATCTGCTTATGGTAGATGACCATATTCCAGCAGGCGCAAAGCTCTACTAAGAAGTACCGTTTTACCCTACAAAACGGGATGTACTTCATTTGTGAAAAAGCTCTGAAAATACACAAATACACCAAATTTACACCAAATGGTGCTTGAAACGGTGCAGAGTCTTAAAAATCGCATAATTTTCAAGATATATGGGCAATTCCAATCGGAGTTGCCCATTTTTAAAACAAACAGAAATACAAATCGGAATTTTTGAGGAGATAGATATAAAATGACCTTTCAATTAGTTTGTATAGAACCAAAAGAATTAACGCAATACAAGGCGGATATGCAGGAAGCATTTCAGAAAGGTTTTGAAGATGCTTTTGGGAAAACAGATGCTGTTATTCTGCCTGAAAAGGACATTGACCAGTCGCTGAATGCGGAGGGTTCTGCTGCCTATAAAGCCGTTGTCGATGGAGAAATGGTGGGCGGTGCTGTTGTTATTATCAATGAGAGTACACAGCATAACCATCTTGACCTGCTTTTTGTAAAGAACGGAGTTCAGAGCAATGGTATCGGTAAGAAGATATGGTTTGAATTGGAACGAATATATCCGAACACGAAAGTATGGGAAACCTGTACGCCGTACTTTGATAAGCGCAACATTCATTTTTATGTGAATGTCTGCGGCTTTCATATTACAGAATTTTTTAATGAAAAACATCCTATGCCGGATACACCGGACGATTTTGTCGGTGATGGCAATGAGGGAATGTTTGCGTTTAAGAAGCAAATGCGTTTATGAAATTCCAGTTTGCCAACCTGCCCTTTGAGAGAGGAGAAATCCTTTTCTCAAAGGGCTTTTTCTATTTATACAGATATTCGCAAACTACAAGATAAAGCCAAAACTTCATATACTCTAAGCACAAGGAGGTTGAGGTTTGGCTATGAACAACAGTTTAGCAGAAGTACGTCCCGAATTGATTGCCGAATGGTCGGATAGGAATTTACCGCTGACACCGGACAGCGTGACTTTCGGCTCGAATAAGAAAGTATGGTGGAAAGGTGCTTGCGGTCACGAATGGGAAACAAGTATAAAGGCTCGTTCCAGTGGCGAGAAATGCCCCATATGCTCCGGTGCAAGAGTAGTCGCAGGCATTAACGATTTAAGTACATTGAAGCCGGAATTGGCTTCGGAGTGGTCAGAGGAAAATGAAATCAAACCGACAGAGGTATCTATCGGCTCACACAAGAAAGTGATATGGAAATGTAAATTAGGACACGAATGGATAGCCACTGTAAAGAGCAGAACCATCAATAGAACAGGTTGCCCGTACTGCTCCCATAACAAAGTGCTTGCCGGATTTAATGACCTTGCAACCCTGTTCCCGGAAGTTGCAAATGAATGGTCGGACAAGAATGAAAAGAAGCCTACCGAAGTTATGGCGTTTGCAAACAGCAAGGCTTGGTGGAAGTGCAGAACCTGCGGTTATGAATGGAATACGCTTATCTCTACACGTTCAGGCGGCAGTAAATGTCCCTGTTGCAGTGGCTATACATTTATTAAAGGAAAAAATGACCTGAAAAGTACACACCCACAGATAGCCGAGGAATGGTCAGAGAAGAATTTTCCTCTGAAACCGAATGAGGTAAATGCAAAGTCGAGGAAAAATGTATGGTGGCATTGCAGAAAATGTGGAAACGAGTGGAAATCAGTTATCAATGCCCGTGTGAAAGGAACGGTTTGCCCTGTCTGTGCAGAGCGAGAAGTGCTTGCCGGATACAATGACCTTGCAACGACAGATAAGCAGGTTTTAGAGGAATGGGATTATGAATTAAATAAGTTGAAGCCCACAGAAGTTTCAAGAAATTCGGCAAAGAGAGCGTGGTGGAAATGCAGATACGGTCATTCTTGGAGTATGAAGATAAACGAGCGTACTGTTCTCAATAAAGGATGCAGAATATGTGAGCAGGAGTATATGTCGTTGTTCCCGGCTCTTGCAATCAGTTATTATTCTAATTTGAAAGGATTGAAAGTTGAACTTGGCTCTGATAGGTTATTCGGCATTCCACTTGATGTATATATCCCACTGGAGCAGGTTGCTATTCAAGTGAATACGGACTCGGAGAAAATAGACATACTAAAGGAACATCTCTGTAAACAACGTGGAATCAAACTCATTAAGTTGCCGATGAAGCCAAACGAAGCGGAACCCGAATATGCACAGCGTATCAAAGCAGCATTTCAGAGCGTACATATATTTATATCTTCCGATACAGAAGAAGATGTTAAGATAATCAGGAAAATATTTAAGAACTGGAGGAACAGCCAATGAGAGAAAAGAAATATCACATTTATCTAACCGATGATGAGCAAAGCAGAGTGATACAGTCGCTTATCAATCTGAAAAACAACCTCATAGTACAAGGAAGATACACCGACGCAGTAGATGAAGTTCTTATGAAAGTGTTGTCCGCAAGGAAAAAGAAACTGAAAATCAAATAATTTCAAGCATTTATGCCGTCTGTTTTTTAACCGAAACAGGCGGCTTTTTTTGTTGTCAAAAATTTTTTGGAATTTTTTTCGGAAAAGCAGCGATTTTGGGTGTCCAAAATGAAGCCTTTTGTGCAATGAGTGAAGGGGTTAATTCCTGATGATGAAAACGGAAGCCTTTTCACTTGTTCTTTGACAACTGAATACACAGGTCGTTAAGACTTTAATTCTGATGATAGCCACTTTAGTAGGTACGCCGAAACTTCTGAAAATTTCAGAACAGCGAGAACTCCTGCTATGAGTATCGGATTGCAACCGATATGGCGATGACGGTCAGAAAGATAATGATACTTCTCTACGGAGCTGGCGGAGTACCCGGCAGAGGTTAGATTCCTATGATACAGATAAGCAGTCTGTTCCTTAATGACTTCCCGAAAGCGATATGCTTGGCAAGGGATATTGAGAATAAATATTGCCACGACCGTTTAGGAAATGAAACGGTCAAGTACATAGCCGTTTTTATTGGCTATGAATAAATCGAAAGGAGGACGCAAGAGGTGTCAAACTGCAAAACGATTGCCATATGCAATCAAAAAGGCGGAGTCGGAAAGACAACGACAACGGTTAATCTTGGTGTTGGTCTTGCAATGCAGGGTAAGAAAGTCTTGCTCATTGACGCAGACCCACAGGGAGATTTAACCACCTGTCTCGGTTGGAGAGATACGGATAACTTGGGTATCACGCTTGCAACGAAACTTACAGATGTAATTAGTGAAACGATGAATGACCCGACAGACGGTATTCTGCATCACGAGGAAGGCGTTGACCTTTTACCGGCGAACCTTGAACTTTCGGCGATGGAATATAACCTAATGAATGCTATGAGCAGAGAAACCACTTTGAGGAATTATTTAAGTCAGGTCAAAGACAGATACGATTTTGTCTTGATTGACTGTATGCCTTCTCTGAGTATGGTAACACTCAATGCTCTATCTGCGGTAGACAGCGTGATTATTCCGGTGCAGGCACAGTATTTGCCGGCTAAGGGTATGACCCAGCTTGTGCAGACCATTTCAAAAGTCAAGAAGTATATCAATCAGGATATTAAGATAGACGGTATGCTTCTCACTTTGGTGGATAACCGTACAAACCTCGCCAAAAGTACGGTGGAAGCGTTGCGGGAGAATTTCGGAAATCAGATTAAGCTGTATCGCACATCTATTCCGATTGCTGTAAAAGCCGCAGAAACTTCTTCCAAAGGCAAGAGCATTTTTGCTTATGAGCCAAACAGTACGGTGTCTAAGGCATACACCGAATTTACGAAGGAGGTGTTAGCAGATGGCAGGAAGAAAGAGCGACTTCACTCTCACGAGGCTCGATGACCTTTTTACAACGCAGGCACAGAGAGAGGAAGAAAGACTTTCTAAAATCCGAGATATTCCATTAGAGCTGATTGACGATTTTCCAGACCACCCGTTCAAGGTCAGGGACGATGAAGATATGCAACAGCTTGTCGAGAGTATCAAGGAGCGTGGAGTGATTACGCCGGCAACGGTAAGGCAGAAAGAGGACGGAAGATATGAACTCGTATCCGGTCACAGACGAAAACGAGCAAGTGAACTTGCCGGTTTTGAAACGCTAAGATGTGAGGTTGTTGACCTTAATCGAGATGAAGCCACAATTTTAATGGTTGAAAGTAATTTCCAAAGGTCGCAGATACTTCCCTCTGAAAAAGCCTTTGCCTACAAAATGCGATTGGACGCAATGAAAAGACAAGCAGGCAGACCTACGAAAAATAATTTAGTCCCAGTGGGACAAAATTATTCAAGAGAAGAACTTGCGGCACAGAGTGGCGAAAGTCAAACACAAATTCAGCGTTATGTTCGCCTTACAAATCTTGTTCCCGAACTGCTTGAATTTGTTGATGAGGGGCGAATTAAAATGCGACCGGCGGTTGAATTGTCGTATCTTGACGAAGATTGTCAGCGTGATGTAGTTGACGAGATTGATATGAACGACGCAACTCCCTCTCACGACCAGACTATCCGTATGCGAAAGTTTTTCGATGAGGGTAAACTCACAACCGAAGCTATCCAAGCCATTATGTCGGAGGAAAAGCCAAACCAGAAAGAGAAGATTGTGCTAAGGGGCGACAGAGTAAGACAGCTTATCCCGAAAAACATTCCCGTCAGTCAGACGGAGGATTTTGTCTGCAAAGCATTGGAGCATTACAACAAGTATCTCAGGCAACGGGCAGACCGTGACAGCAGATAGCCGATTTTGTTACTCCCCCTTCTCACACTCTACCCCCTAATACCTACTGTTTACTTGCTGAAAAGATATATTCTATCTCACTTGAATATACCTATCTCTCATAACTTATAGCTGTCTAATAAAAGGTTCGCACATTTGAAGTGTAAACAAAATGTCTGATACGATAAAAAGTTTGGATATTCGCACCTTTGCTGTTTTTCGCCCGATTGATTACGATTAAGGCGAAAGGAGTGATAGCTTATGAAAAAGAAGTGGATGGTTTGTATGATTGCCTGCTTGATGATTTTGCTTGCCGGATGTAACGGTAACACAGCCAAAGAAACCGCACGAAATGACACGGATAAAAGGATTTCTTCTACGGCTGGTAATACCGAAACAACGACCGGAACAGAAAAAGCAGATGATACAAGTGATATTCCCGAAACGGAGCAAACGGTATCAAGTGAAGCAGCAACAGAGCTGAGTCCGCAGGAAAAGTCGGATGTTTCTTCTACGGCAGGTAGTAAGACGGAAACTGCAAAAAGCTATGAACCCGTTCAGGTAACGAAAAAGCCTGACAGTACCCAAGAGCAGAAACAGCCACAGCAACAACCACAGTCAAAGCCGGAAACACCGACGGTTAAGGAAGAAGTGAAACCCACGCAGTCAAAACCGAAGGAAGAAGTAAAGCCGAGTTTTGATGTTAATTCCTCTGTCAATTACGCAAAGAGTTATGCTCAAAGTATCGGTTTGAAGTTGGACAGTACCGCTACAGATTGTTGGGATAATCCTATCACTGCCAATGCCAAACGCACAGGCATTAGGGATGACATTCAAAACAGGCTGAACAGATACGAAAATGTGGAAGGATTTACCGCAGTATGGGTATGGGCAGAAAAGGTATCCGATACGGAATATGAAATCTATATCGGCTACTGCTAAAAAACAAAATAAAATACAGTATCGGACGCACTGAGATAATCGGTGCGTTCTTTCATTTTAAGGAGGAAACTTAAATGGTAAAGACGAAAATCAAGAGAGCCGTATCGTTTGTTATGGCGACGGTTCTCAGTCTCAGTGCTTTTATGAGTATTGGGACAAGCACAGCGTTTGCCGCAAGTGGAGAAAAGACCAAAGTGTATATGGTTGATTTCCCTCGTGACGGCGACGCAAATTACGACGGAGTGTGGGGACACAGTAACCTTACTTTGAAGAACGGTTGGCATACCGGCAGTTCCACCCATACCAACTTAAAGGCAATCGGTTCGTATTCCGGTAATATTGCCTATTGTATCGAGCCGGGTGTTTCACTCAGCTCCGGTCAGAGTATGAATAAATACGATGAAAATTATTTTAACAATATCACAGCAAACGGAGTTATCTCCGGTGATGAAATCAGACTCTTTATCGGTCGTATCTTGCAGTACGGCTATCGAGGAACGATTTCAACAAGCTGGAGGTCGCAGAACGAAAGTGCGGCAAACAGTATTGCTCACGCTTATGCAACACAGCTTCTTATTTGGGAAACTGTCGTAGGCGAGCGTGACACAAACTTTAATCACAAAGCAGCCAGTGGTTGCAGTAATGTGAAAGATGTTATCAATGCCAAACATCCGCTTCGCAGTAAGATTATGAGTTACTACAACAGTATGGTCAGCAGTGTGCAGAAGCACACAGTTGTGCCGAGCTTCTGCACTAAATCAAGCGGTTCAGCAAAAGTCAATGAGCTTGAATGGAACGGAAGCAAATATCTTGCAACCCTTACAGACTCAAACGGTGTACTCTCCAATTATGCTTTCAAGGCGAGTATCAGTGGTGTAACATTTTCCACAAGCGGAAACAAACTTACGGTGTCAATGGATAAAGCACCGAGTAAGGAATTTACCATTACCGCAAGTAAGAAAAACGGTGTCCGCAGAGGTGTTGTCGTATGGTCTGAGGGTAAGCACGGTCAAAATTCAAGCGTGCAGGATGTAGTTACTTACGCACAGGAAGTCAGCGACCCTGTAAGCGGATATGTAAAGATGAAAGTCAGCTACGGTTCTTGCCAGATTGTGAAAACATCTGAGGACGGGAAGGTAGACGGTATCAATTTTACTATTTCCGGCAACGGAGTAAATCAGACAGTTACTACAGCAAACGGCGGTAAGTTCCAGATTGACAACCTTATGCCGGGCGTATATACGGTAACAGAGCAATCTATTGACAAATATGTACCGCAGGAAGTTCACAGAGTAACTGTTGTAGCCGGTCAGGTGGCAACCGTAAACTTCAACAATGTTCTCAAGAGAGGAAATCTTCAGGTCATTAAATCATCGGAAGATAATCTTGTGGAGGGTGTGAAATTCCACCTTTACGGTACTTCCCTTGCAGGCATTGCAGTTGATGAATATGCAGTTACCGACAAAAACGGCGTTGCAACATTCAAAGATGTGCTTATCAGCGGAAGTACACCATATACGCTCGAAGAAGTGGACACAGCAATCCGCTATGTCGTTCCCGAAAAACAGACTGCACCGATTCAGTGGAAAGAGGTTACAAATCGAGACTTTACCAATATTCTTAAAAAGTTCAGCGTTACAGTAACAAAGAGCGACCGAGAAGAAGGCACTGCTCAGGGCGACGCTAAACTCTCCGGTGCTGTTTATGGAATTTATAAAGGCGACACACTTGTGGATAAGTATGTAACCGACAGCGAGGGGCAGTTCACAACAAAGGAATATGTCTGCGACAGCGACTGGACAATCAGAGAAATCACACCGAGCGAGGGCTATCTCCTTGATAAGTCAATCCACAAGGTAGGTGCAGAGCCAAAACTCTTTACGATTGAACACAATCTTGTGGCAAATGACGTGACAGAGCAGGTTATGAAAGGCAATATCGCTATCATCAAACATACCGATGATGGGGAAACCAAGATTGAGACACCGGAAAACGGTGCTGAATTTGAAGTTTATCTGAAATCTTCCGGCTCATTTGAAAAAGCCGACAAAGATGAAAGAGATACCATAGTTTGCGATGAAAACGGATTTGCTCAGACAAAGGATATGCCATACGGCGTATATACCGTTCATCAGACTAAAGGCTGGGAAGGTCGTGAGTTTATGAAAGACTTTGATGTTTTCATTTCTCAGGACGGACAGACCTACCGTTATCTTATCAACAACGCAAACTTTGAGTCATATATTAAGGTCGTAAAGGTTGATGCAGAAACAGGCAAGACAATCCCGTATGCAGGTGCAGGTTTCCAAATCTATGACCCTGCCGGTAACAAAGTAAGTATGACATTTACTTATCCTACACCGACAACCATCGACACATTCTATACCGACGCAGACGGTCAGCTTGTTACACCTGAAAAACTGGACTATGGCAAGGGATATTCACTTGTTGAGGTTCAGGCTCCGTATGGATATGTACTCGACAGTACTCCTGTTTCCTTTGATGTAACAGAAGAAAATTCCACACAGGAAGGCGGTATCACATTGATTAAGGTGGACAAGCCGAATATGGCACAGAAAGGTACGATTTCCGTTGAGAAAACCGGCGAAGTGTTCTTTGGTGTCAATGTATCCGGCGAGGAAAATAAAGATGTGATTTATCAGCCGGTATATAAGGTCAAAGGACTTGCAGGGGCGGTTTATGAAATCACAGCCGATGAAGATGTTATTACACCGGACGGTACACTTCGTTATCACAAGGGCGATGTGGTAGATACCGTAACAACCGATGAGGATGGCACTGCTAAGAGCAAGGAACTCTATCTCGGTAAATACACCGTTGTTGAAACCAAAGCACCAACAGGTATGGTCATCAACAAAGAAAAGCATTCGGTAGAACTCACTTATGCTGGACAGGATGTAGCGGTAACAGAAACCGCAACCAGCTTCGTAAACGAGCGACAGAAAGTGAAGATTTCTCTTGAGAAAATCTTAGAGCAGGATGAAACCTTTGGTATCGGAAAGAATGATGAAATCAAAAATATCAGCTTCGGTCTTTACGCAAAAGAAGATATTGTATCTTCAAGCGGAACAGCTATCCCGGCTGACGGTTTGATTGAGATTATCACGCTTGATGAAAACGGAGCAGCGACTGCAAATACAGACCTTCCATTTGGCAGCTACTATGTCAAGGAAATTGCCACAGATGAGCATTATATCCTCTCCGACACACAGTATCCGTTCACATTCGAGTATGCCGGTCAGGATACCGAAACGGTTGAAATCAAGGTAAATGACGGTAAGCCGATTGAGAATAAACTCATTTACGGTTCTGTATCCGGTAAGAAAATTGACGAGAACGGAGAAGCACTGGGCGGTGCTTTAATCGGCATTTTCAAAGCAGATGAAACCGAGTTTACAAAAGAACACTCTATTATGACTGCCACATCTGAAAAGGACGGCAGTTTTTCTTTTGCCAAAGTTCCTTATGGAAAATGGATTGTAAGAGAAATCGAAGCTCCTGAAGGCTTTGTGCTTGATGATACTTCTTACGAAGTAAACATCGGGGAGAATGAGCAGGTAATTGAAGTGGAAATTACCGACGAGTATATTCACGGTAATATTGAACTTATCAAAGTGGACGCTGATTATCCGGATAACAAACTGACAGGTGCAACTTTTGAAGTGTATAAGGATGTTAATGGCGACGGTAAACTGGACGATGGCGATGAACTTATCGGAAATCTTGAAGAAACCGCAACCGGTATCTATGAGATGAAAGAACTTCTTTACGGTAAATATCTTGTAAAGGAAACCAAAGCACCGGAGGGATTTGTGCTTGATAAGGGTGTTTACGCCGTATTCATTGAAAAAGATGAAACTACCTACAAGGTAGAAAACAAAGCGGGAGTTGGATTTATCAACGAAGCAATGAAAGGCAACCTAAAAATCAAAAAGACATCTTCCGACGGTAAGGTGGAAGGCTTCACTTTCAGAGTAACGGGTGTAAACGGTTATGACAGCACATTTACAACCGATAAGAATGGCGAAATCTCCGTAGAGGGACTTCGTATCGGCGAATACACAGTGTCTGAGGTGAGCGACAATGTATCTGCCGGATATATTTTACCTGCCGATAAGAAAGTGACCGTAAAGGTCGGCGAAACGGTAGAAATCGAGATGCATAATAAACTTCGTGATACACCGAAAACCGGCGATGACAGAAAGACCGGTCTTTGGGTAGCAGTTGCAGGTGCTTCTGCACTCGGTATCGTTGCAACGGTTGTTGCTTCCAAGAGAAAGAAGAAAAAGGAGGGCAATGAATAATGGACGCAAAGACAATCGTAGCAGTTGTTTTGGTCGCCTTTATTATCGGCGGCTTTATCTTCTTACAGATTAAAAACAGAAAGAAATAAGAAACAAAATGGTGGGCGGAGCGTAAAAAACTCCGTCCATTTACTTTATGGAGGTGCTTTATGAATAAGCAGAGAACGGTTGATAGCAAGGTGCTTTCAATCCTCAGAGAATGCCCTGAAACAAGGTATGACGATATGCAGCTTATCCTCTGCTATTACAACCGATACAGTTATTTGAAAGTCGGCGACTTATCTCTTGAGGATATAGTCAACAACTACAAGGGTTACGGTTTACCGTGCTTTGAAACTATCCGCAGGTCAAGACAGAGGGTGCAGTCTTTGTTCCCGGAACTTTCCAGACAGTGCAACGGCTGCGATGGCAGTATCCGTGTAGTCATAGAAATCGAATAAGGAGGACGGCAAGATGAGCAAATCGACATTTCAACAGAAAACAAAGTTAATGGCGAAGCTGTTTGATTCCGGCTGTAATACGGAAAAGAAACTACAACAGCTTGATATGGAGAGTATTTTGAAGATTCCGGGTATCACGATACCGGATATGGCACTCATCATCGAACTTCAGAAAGAAACCAAAGCCAACAAGCTGTTCTCATATTTGGGAGGTGGAACGGATGAACAGTCAGGAACATAAGGAAAACAGTATCCGCTTTATTGACAGTGGATATAACGAGAAATTTCGTGTAAATGACGGAGATAAAATTCTGATTCACACAAGAAACGGAACAACACTGGAGCGTGAGTGTAAGTATATCGACGATTATCACACTCAAATCGGTTCGGATGTTTTTCATATCTGTGAATTTGCAGAGCTGTGTGAAAGAAACGGTCATACCGTTGAACCTGCCGGAAAGGAAAAGATTAAACCGGCAAAGAGCAAAGAAAAAGAACGATAAGGAGGTGCAAAAGCAGTGTCAAGAAAATATGAACTCATATCCGAACTCTATGACAGAACCTGCAAGACGGTTGTTTCCAATCCGCAGAACTGGCAGAATTTCTTGCAGTCTGCGTGCAGGAACTACAAGCTGCGATATGATGAGCAGTTGCTTATCTATGCACAGCGACCGGACGCAACAGCAGTTCTTGAGATTGAGCGTTGGAACAGGAGTTTTGGACGATGGGTAAATAAAGGAGCAAGAGGTATTGCGGTTTTTGCCGATGAAAACAGAGCAAGGCAAAGACTTACCCATTACTTTGATATTTCCGATACCCACGAGAGCAGATATTCCCGTCCTGTTCCACTTTGGGATATGAGGGACGAATACACAGACGATGTTATTGAAACGCTTGAAAGCACATTCGGAGAACTGGATAACAAAGTCACTTTGGGCGAAGCAGTTATGAGTGCCGCACAAAATGCCGCCGAAGATAATTTGCCGGATTATCTTAATGACCTCATATATGCTTCCGAGGACAGTTTTTTAGAAGGACTTGACGAAACGATGATTGCAAGTCTGTATAAAAAGGTTGTCACAAACAGCGTGGCATATATGATGATGACAAGGCTTGGGATTGATAGCGGCGAATACTTTGAAGCCGATGATTTTCGAGATGTTACTAATTTCAATACGCAGGATACGATGAATGCTCTGGGATTTGCCACAAGCGACATTGCAGAAATGGGACTTACGGAAATCTCAAAGACAGTGATGGCACTGAATCGTCAAAATCGCATAATTGAAGCAAACAGGCAATCGGAATACAATAAAGACATCAAAGATGAAAGGAGCAGCGATTATGAACGAGATAACATATACGATGGTCGGGGATTACAATCTTCCGAACCTGACTCTGCCCGAACAGCCGGAGGTAATTCAGGGCAAATGGTCGCAGATGAGGAGAACTTATCTGAAAGAACACCACAAGGTTCAGTATTACAATCTCCTGACGAAAGGGATACTGAGCAGTCACCTGTCGGAAGTTCAGCAGAGGGCGACCGAACTGGAAGAAACGCTTATCAGACAGATGGCACAACAAGAGGGACTGACGGAGCAGATGAAAGCGGACGATATGATGAAGTGGGTTCGCTTGATGAACAACATCAGGAACTCGGCACAGGAAATCGTGAAGGAACAGATAATATTCATTTAGAATATTATGACAGAAGTAACGAGGATAAGAGCCTACCGTTTTTCGGTAGAGATGATACTATAAGAGAAATACTCGGTACTACACCGCATTTGTCGGTTTCACTCGAAGATATTAAAGACTTCTATGAGAGAAATACCGATAGCGATACCAGAACCGAATATATCAAGAGTATCTTCAATAACGATTATACCGAACTCACATTGCAGGACGGCAGAACGGTAGGTTACAAGACATTTCAAAATGTTTTGCACCTTTGGGAAGGTCATTATGACAGTAGAACTGCACAGAGTTTTTATAACTGGAGCGTGATTGCACAGCATTTTGAAGCAATGCGGCTTTTGGGAGAATTAAATGACAGAATGAAACCGCTACCGTCGGCAGACGGACAGATGAGTTTCATATTAAGCGGTCAGGCAGAGGAAGACAAAACCTCTGCCTTTACTTTTTCTCAGGAGATTATTGACGCAGTTCTGACTCGTGGAAGTGGCGTTTATGAAGGTAAAATGCGTATCTATGAGCAGTTTCAAAAGAGTTTATCTTCAAAAGAAAATGCAGGCTTTCTCAAAAACGAATACGGTTGGGGAGGTTCTTACCCTGTCATTATCGGTGCAGGTATTGATGAAAACCACGACGGGAAAGGCTTAACTCTTTCAAGAGGATTTGGAAACGACGCACCGAAATTCACTCTTAAATGGACACAGGTGGAAAAGCGTATCGGAGAGCTTATCCGTGCAGACAGATACTTAAATCCAAAGGAAAAGGAGCAGTACCCGCAGTGGCTTGAGAAGCAGGAAGCACGACGGGCAGAAATCGAGGAGCAGAAAAGAAATCGGGAAATTCTTTCTACTGCACCACCGGAAAAAGCAGAGCAGACAAATGATGATGACATTATCGGTAAGGAAGTTGTGATTGACGACCGCCGATTTGTTATTGAAAGCGTCGGTAAAATAAGCGGCGATGTTTCTATGCAAGATGTCACTTTTGAGGACAGCGTAGGTTTCCCGATTAACCGTGTAGAGAAGATTGATTATGTCCGTAGTCTGCTTGCAGAGCAAACACAGGAACAGCAATTACCTGATACCAGATATGAATATCATCTTGGAGACACGGTATATATCGGTGCTTCGGAGTATGAAATCTTATCTTTTGATGATGAGAGAGTAATGCTTTACGATACAGAAATGCCATTATTCAACAAGGAGTTTTCAAGGGGAGAATTTGACCGCAAAGTGCAGGAAAATCCGCTGAATGACCACTTGAGGGTAACGGTATTACCTGCCGCAGAAAAAGCCAATTCAGACGAAAATATCACGCATAGTGATACCGAAACTGAACAGAAAACAGATTATGAGGATGCGTTTTTCATTAACAGAGAGCAGGAAAGCGTTACTTGGATGTACTTTAATCCGGACAGTAGTGCCGGTGGTCAGTATGTTACAAATACGCTTTCTTTTGATGAAATCAGAAATGCTGCACAGAACTATAAATCGGCAGATGAGTTCTTTGATTACCTCGGCAGTGTTGCAAATCAAACCCTTGCTGATGTAGGTACAGAATGGTTTGAAGAAGCAGATACAGATTTCAGGCAGACACCGGATTTTACAGAATGTACGGCTGATACAATGGAAGCACTCATTGAAAATACCGAAAGAAGCGATATGGTAGCAACCAATATTGGTAAAGTACCTATTGAGGACTACCGAGAAATCATTGCAAATCAGAATGGCTTTGACAGCTACGATGAGATGTATAACGAGGGCATTCGTATCGGCAACGGGTATGATAAAGAGCCTGAACCGATAAAACCGCAGTGGGAGAATAAAACGAGCAAGGTCAAGAGTTTTGATTTGCATCCGGATATTCCGATGGCAGAGAGAAATACTTTTGATTTGCGTTCCAATCCGGTAGAGCCGGTAGGCAAGAAAGAACGCTTTCGCAGGAATATGGAAGCCATAAAGGTTCTGAAGGAATGTGAGTTTGAAAACAGATTTGCCACACCTGAAGAACAGCTTATTTTGTCGAAATATGTCGGCTGGGGAGGTTTGCCAGAAGCCTTTGATGAGAACAATTCGGCGTGGGTAGATGAATTTGTTGAGTTATATACCACACTCTCTCCCGAAGAATACACAGCCGCAAGAGAAAGTACACTGACTGCCTTTTACACTCCTCCAGAAGTTACAGACGCTATCTACAAGGCTATGGAACAGATGGGATTTAAAGAGGGCAACCTGTTAGAACCGTCCTGCGGTATTGGTAACTTTATCGGTATGTTGCCGGAGTCGATGAGAAATACAAAGATTTACGGTGTGGAACTTGATAAGATTTCGGCAGGGATTGCTCAGCAGCTTTATCAAAAATCTTCCATAGCAGCACAGGGATTTGAAGAAGTCAATGTGCCGGACAGTTTCTTTGACGGAGTTGTAGGTAATGTTCCATTTGGAGATTTCAAAGTGCTTGATAAGAGATACGATAAGTACAATTTCCTTATTCACGATTATTTCTTTGCCAAGTCTTTGGATAAATTAAGACCCGGTGGTGTGATGGCACTTGTTACAAGTAAAGGTACGATGGATAAAACCAATTCGTCGGTCAGAAAATATATCGCACAAAGAGCCGACCTGTTGGGAGCAATCAGATTGCCGAATGATACCTTTAAGGGCAATGCCGGTACGGAAGTTGTATCGGATATTTTGTTTTTGCAAAAGCGTGACAGGCTCATAGATATTGAACCCGATTGGGTACAGCTTGGCACAACTGATGACGGTATCACGATGAACTCATACTTTGTGGAACATCCCGAAATGATACTTGGCGAGATGAAAACAGTAAGCGGTCGCTTCGGAGAAGAGGTAACCTGCGTACCGTTTGAAAATGCAGATTTATCCGAATTGTTATCGGAAGCGGTAGCAAATATACACGGAGAAATCAACGATTATGAAGTGGAAGATGAACTTGAGGAAGAAGATAATTCTATCCCGGCAGACCCGAATGTAAGGAATTTTTCTTACACAGTGGTGGACGATAAAATCTATTTCCGTGAGAATTCTCGTATGACTCCGGTGGAGGTGTCGGCAACCGCCGAGAACAGAATCAAGGGTATGATTGCGGTTCGTGACAGCGTTCGCAACCTGATTGAACTTCAAACCGAGGACTATCCGGATGAAGAAATCAAAGCCGAACAGTCAAAACTCAACAGTCTTTATGACAGTTACACTAAGAAATATGGACTGATTAACAGCAGAGCGAATATCTCTGCTTTCAGCGACGACAGTTCCTTTGCCTTGCTTTCGGCTCTTGAAGTCATTAACGAAAACGGAGAACTGGAACGCAAGGCGGATATGTTCTTCAAACGTACAATTAAGCCGCATAAGCCGGTAGAAAAGGTAGATACCGCCAGTGAAGCACTCGCTGTTTCTATGGGAGAAAAAGCCGGAATTGATATGGAATATATGTCAAAGCTCACAGGGAAAAGTGAAGAAACACTCTATCAGGATTTGAAAGGTGTTATCTTCTTGAATCCGCTTCACGGATATGGGAATGTAACTGAGGCAAAGTATTTGATGGCAGATGAGTACCTTTCAGGCAATGTCAGGGAGAAGCTTATTACAGCGAAAAAGTCTGCCGAGGTGTATCCTGAAGATTATAAAATCAATGTGGAAGCACTGGAGAAAGTTCAGCCAAAAGACCTGACTGCAAGTGAAATATCCGTAAGACTTGGTGCTACTTGGCTACCGCAGGAAGTAATTCAGCAGTTTATGTTTGAGTTCCTTGATACGCCGAGATACGCACAGTGGAATATCAAAGTCCACTTCTCTCCCTACACAGGCGAATGGAATATCGAGGGTAAAAGTTATGACCGTTCCAATGTCAAGGCATACAGCACATACGGCACAGGTCGTATCAATGCCTACAAGATAATTGAGGAAATGCTGAACCTGAAAGATGTCCGTATCTTTGATTATATCGAAGATGATGAGGGTAGGAAAAAGGCAGTTCTCAACAAAAAGGAAACAGCAATCGCACAGGCAAAGCAGGAACTTATCAAACAAGGTTTTCAGGATTGGATATGGGCAGACCCTGACCGTAGAGAGAAACTCACGAAGATGTATAACGAAAAATTTAACAGTATCAGACCTCGTGAGTATGACGGAAGTCACATCATATTTAGTGGTATGAATCCGGAAATCACATTAAGGAAACACCAGAGAAATGCGGTTGCACACATTCTCTACGGCGGAAATACCCTACTTGCACACGCAGTCGGGGCAGGCAAGACCTTCGAGATGGTAGCGGCATCGCAGGAGTCGAAAAGGCTTGGACTATGTAATAAATCGCTGTTTGTTGTACCGAATCATCTGACGGAACAGTGGGCGTCAGAATACTTGCAGCTTTATCCGTCAGCAAATATACTGGTTGCGACGAAGAAGGATTTTGAAACAAAGAACCGTAAAAAGTTCTGTGGTAGAATTGCAACAGGCGACTATGACGCAGTTATTATCGGACATTCTCAATTTGAGAAAATCCCGATGTCGATTGAAAGGCAGAGGGCAATTCTTGAACAGCAGTTGAATGAATTGACGGAAGGAATTGCGGAACTAAAGCGTAACCGAGGAGAAAACTTCTCTGTCAAACAGCTTGAAAAATCAAGAAAATCCGTTAAGCAAAAGCTCCAAAAACTCAACGACCAAAGCAGAAAGGATGATGTTGTAACATTTGAGGAATTAGGTGTTGACAGGCTTTTTATTGACGAAAGCCATTACTACAAGAATCTTTATCTTTACACAAAAATGCGTAATGTAGGCGGTATTGCTCAGACAGAAGCACAGAAATCTTCTGACCTGTTTATGAAGTGCCGATACCTTGATGAGATTACCGGTGGACGAGGAACTGTATTTGCGACAGGTACGCCTATCTCAAACAGTATGGTGGAACTTTACACCATTCAGCGATACTTGCAGTACAACACCCTTGTAAAAAACGGATTACAGCACTTCGACGCTTGGGCTTCTACCTTTGGAGAAACGGTAACAGCCATAGAACTTACGCCAGAGGGAACGGGTTACAGAGCGAAAACACGCTTTGCTAAATTCTATAACTTACCCGAACTTATGGCGATGTTCAAAGAGGTTGCAGACATTAAAACAGCCGATATGCTTAACCTCCCTGTGCCGGAAGCAGAGTATCATAATGTGTCGGTTGAACCGTCGGAAATGCAGAAAGAAATGGTTGCTTCCCTTGCAGAGCGAGCCGAGAAAGTTCGTGGCGGAGGTGTCGATTCAAGCGTAGATAATATGCTCAAGATAACAAACGATGGCAGAAAACTTGCACTTGACCAGCGTATGCTAAATGCTATGCTGCCTGATTTTGAAAATAGTAAAATCAATGCCTGCGTTGATAATGTGTACCGCATATGGGAAGAAAACAAGGATAAAAAGTCGGCACAATTAGTGTTCTGCGACTTATCTACTCCAAAGAACGACGGAACATTTTCCGTTTACAACGACATCAGAAAGAAGCTCATAGAGCGAGGTGTTCCCGAAAGCGAAGTCCGATTTATCCACGAAGCGGAAACCGATGTGAAGAAGAAAGAATTGTTTCAGAAAGTCCGTAAAGGCGAGGTCAGAGTGCTAATGGGTTCAACACAAAAGATGGGTGCCGGTACGAATGTTCAGGACAGACTTATCGCACTTCACGATGTGGATTGTCCTTGGCGACCGGCAGATTTGGAGCAACGTAGTGGTAGGATTATTCGTCAGGGGAATTCAAATCCAAAGGTGGATATTTATCGTTATGTTACCAAGCAGACCTTTGACGCATATCTGTATCAGCTTGTCGAAGGAAAGCAGAAGTTCGCTTCACAGATTATGACAAGCAAATCTCCTGTCAGAAGTGCGGAAGATATTGATGAAACCGCACTATCTTATGCCGAGATTAAAATGCTTGCAACAGGCAATCCATATATCAAGGAAAAGATGGATTTGGACATTCAGGTACAGAAATTGAAGCTCTTAAAATCCAATTTCTTATCTGAAAAGTACAGCCTTGAGGACAAGATAATTAAATATTATCCGCAGCGTATCACTTCTCTTGAAAACCGAATTAACGGTTTGACGGAAGATGTGAAAACTGCAAAACAACACCCGAAACCAACAGATGACCGCTTTGTCGGTATGGAGGTTAAGGGCGTTTTTTATTCTGAAAAAGCAGAAGCAGGTAAAGCAATTATCGAAGCCTGCAAGGAAATGACAAGTCCTGCACCTATTCCTCTCGGCAGGTACAGAGGATTTGAAACGGAGCTGTCTTTTGACACAACAGAGCGTTCTTACTGCGTGACAGTCAAGGGAGAAACCGGCAAACAGGTGTCGCTTGGCGATGATGTTTTCGGTAATATCACTCGTATTGATAATACGGTTGAGCGTTTTGCAGACGACCTTGAAAAAGCAAAGGACAGTCTTGCTGATACGAAAAATCAGTTTGAAACCGCACAGAAAGAAGTGCAAAAACCGTTTGTGCAGGAAGAAGAATTGAAGTCAAAACTTGCCCGTTTGGACGAGCTGAATATCCTACTCAATATGGATAAAAAAGAAAATGAAATTGTGGGCGGCGAGCCTGATGAGGGCGAATCCACCGAGAAGCGAAAGGAGAAGTCGTATGAAAGATAAGAAAGAAATGTGAGGTGGTCAGTATGCCATATATAGCACCGGAAGTCATAACCGAAGCAAAGAGAATGGATTTGCTGACCTATCTTCGCACCTATGAACCGGGCGAACTTGTCCGTTATAGTGGTAACACTTACTGTACCAGAGAACACGACAGTTTGAAGATTTCAAACGGGAAATGGATGTGGTGGTCGAGAGGTATCGGTGGCAAATCTGCCCTTGACTATCTTATCAAAGTCAAAGGACTTGATTTTGTAGAAGCGGTTGAAACCATTATGGGACAGTGTGCTGTTTCTGCTCCGGTCTATGAAAAAGAAAGCCGGAGTTATGAAAATCAGCAGCTTCTTTTACCGCAGAAAAGTCCAAGTAACGATGTGGTTACGCAGTATCTTTTCAGTCGAGGGATTGATTATGAAATCATAAACTACTGTCTTGATAAGGAACTTATCATTGAGTCACTACCCTATCACAATGTTGTTTTTATCGGTTATGACGAGAAAAAAGAAGCAAAGTATGCCGCATTTCGGGCAACAAACAGCAGTCGTATTATGGGCGACTGCACCGGAAGCAAGAAGCAATATTCTTTTAGGCTGACAAATGAAGAAAGCATAGAGGTACACCTGTTTGAATGTGCTATTGACCTGTTATCCTATGCCACATTAGCAAAGATGGAGGGCAGGGATTGGCACAAATTAAACCTTGTTTCTCTCTCCGGCGTGTATTCGCCTAACAGAGAAACGGAAAAGTCCAAAGTGCCGGTTACACTTAAAAATCTGCTTGAAAAGAATAAGAACATTAACCGTATCGTGCTTCATTTTGACAATGATATTGCCGGAAGAAAGGCGGCAAATGCATTGAAAATTAAATTAAAAGACAGATACGAAGTCGTTGACGATCCGCCCAAGTGCGGGAAAGATGTCAACGACTTTTTGTGTATCAAATTAGGAATTTTCAAGAAAAGCGAAAGGAGTTTTGAGAGATGAGCGAAAAAATAAATGTACTTCTCATTGAACCGGGCAAGTATCCGAAACAGATTGAGATTGAGGATACGCTGGAAGCAATGCAGGAAACCGTAGGCGGATATATTGAGGAATATATGCCTTTTGATGATGAAGTTGCAATCGTTTGTAACGAAGAAGGGAAGATGAACGGTGCGGAATTAAATCGTGCAATTTACTCCAATGATAAGGAAATCCTCGACATTATTGCAGGCAAATTCTTTATCGCATACGCACCGATTGAGTCGGAAAGTTTTCTCAGTATGCCAAAGGATTTGATGAAAAAGTATGAGGATAAGTTCCGATATCCGGAGCGTTTTTATCAGACGGACAAGGGCATTGAAGCGAAAGCATATAAGCCAATTTCAAAAAATATGGAGCGATAAAAAGACAGACGATGGGGCAACCCGGAGAGCCTGCATATTCTTAGCGAGCAGTGTATTTGGATAGCACACTACCAAATACCTCGTTAGGGGTTGCCCCTAATACCCCAAGAGAAAGGAGAACGCTATGCGTGAGATAGCATTGGTTGCCGTCGGTGTAATTGCCGGCGGCTTTATCGGAGTCACTTTTATGTGTCTGTTTCAGATAAACAAGGACAGACACTATATCATCACAAGAAAGGATGGCACAGAAAATGAGGAAAAGAAACATTCAGAAGATTGTTAGGTTCAGTCGAGATGAAGCACAGGATTTGCAGAAGAAGGCAAAAAAGGCTTGCCTGAGTGAAGCCGGACTTATCCGTTTGCTTCTTCGAGGATATGAGCCGAGAGAAAAGCCGGACGAAAGATTTTACGATGTGATGCGTGAACTTTCCTCTATCGGAAACAACATCAATCAGCTTGCAGTCAAAGCAAATACACTTGGCTTTGTTGATGCACCGCAGCTTAAAAAGGAAGCGGAGCGTTGGCATAAGTTTCAGGCAGATATTGAGCGTACTTATTTAAGACCCGATAAGAGCGAAATGAAATGGCAGTAAGCAAGTTGTGGGCAGTCAATTCAAGGCTCGGTCAGGTTATCGACTATGCTGCCAATCCTGAAAAGACGGCGGCAGATATTTATTCCGAGGAGCAGTATCAGGCACTTGCTGATGTTCTCTCCTATGCAAAGGACGAAGAAAAAACTGAACGAGAATATTTCGTGGAAGGTATCAACTGCAATCCGACCACTGCCCGTGACCAGTTTGTATCTGTCAAGCAGGCATATGGGAAAGAGGATGGCATACAAGCCTATCACGGATATTTGAGTTTTAAGGAACAAAATATCACACCGGAGCTTGCACAGAAAATCGGAATGGAGTTTGCAAACGAAGTGTGGGGAAAAAGATTTCAAGTTGTTGTTACAACGCACCTGAACACCAAACACCTGCATTGCCATTATGTAATTAACTCTGTTTCATTCAAAGACGGCAAGCGATGTCAAGATACCTCGTGGTTTAAGTTCAGAAAAGTTGCCGACCGTATTTGTGAGAAATATGGATTATATTACAATCCTAACCCAAATCGCAGTAAGCAATCCTCTTACTACTATAAGCAGGAACAGGCGGGAATGCCGACCAGATATTCTATGGTGCGAGAAGCCATAGATGAAGCGATTGCCCACAGCACAAATATCAGAAGTCTTGACTACGCACTTACACAGATGGGATATGAGCATTGTCTAAGCGAGAGCCGAAAGTATTGGACGATTGTACCGAAAGGGTACACGAAACCCATACGACTAAAAAATCTCGGAGAAGATTATACCGAGAAAGCAATCAGGCGTAGGCTTATGGAAAATCAGAGAGTACGCATAGTTCCGTTTGCAAAGCAGACGGTGGTTATCAGGCAGTACCGATTGCCTACAAGAGAAAACAAAATCAAAAAAGTGGGCGGACTGTATGGTTTGTATCTGTATTATTGTTACAGGCTTGGTTATCTGCCAAAATATAAAAAACAGAATACAGCAAGGCTTCACTATCTTTTGAAAGAGGATTTATTGAAGCTGGATAAAATCACAGCAGAGACAAGGCTGCTCGGACGAGAAAATATTTCTACGGACGAGCAGCTTTTCTCATATAAAGAGTCGCTGAAAGGTCAGATTAAAACTTTGAATGACGACAGAACGCACCTGCGAAAAAAAGCAAGAACAAAGATGAGTGACGATGAGCTGTCTAAGGTCAAAGAACAGATTTCGACGGTAAGCGATAAAATTCGGGAGCTGAACAAAGAGGTTCGTCTCTGTGACGACATTGCCGAGAGGTCAAAGGTTATGGAGCAGAACCTTGAAACAATCAGAGCCGAAGAAGAAAAACAACAGCGAAAGGAGCAAAAGCGAAATGACAAATTCAGGTGACGCAGCAGAACAGGTCGTCAGGTTATCCCTTGAAGGCTTTGAAGTTGCTGCAAGACTTACCGGTTCAGCTGCAAAGAATATCGCAATTCTTCTTGCTTCCGTGTTGAAGCAGGAAGCAACGCAGGCGAACAAGACAAGAGGCAAAGCCCGTCTTACCAATATGATTAAATCGGGCAAGGAATTGAAAGTATTTTCCATTCCAAATAAGGATTTGAAGAAGTTTACCGAACAGGCAAAACGCTACGGTGTTCTCTATTGTGTTCTCCGAGATAAGAACACAAGGGGAGATAATGTTCCGATTGATATTATCGCACGTGCGGAGGACGCTTCTAAAATTCAGAGAATCGTTGAGAGATTTGAACTCGGTAAGGTGGATAAGGCGGCAATCGTAACAGAATCGCAGAAAGCGGTTGAAAAACGAGAAGCTGTGGAAAAAGATAAGCCGACAAAATCCAAGAATGAAATCATCACGGAGGAAGCTGTACGAAAACCACTTCAGAAAGAGGAAAACGCACAGTCAAACCCCACAACCGCCAAAACGGACAAAAACCCTCCGTCAAGGCAAAACTCAGAGCCGGAAGATATGCAAACTGATAAGGGTATTGCTGTTGACAGACAGAAGAAGCCATCGGTTAAAGAGAAACTTGACCGCTATAAGGCTCAGGCAAAACAGCAAAAAGAAGCAGAACGCAAAGAGCCGGAAACAGATAAGGCAAAGCATCCTTCTGCACCGAAGCAGACGGTACACCAACAGCCGAAAACAAAATCAAAGAAAACGAAAGAGAGGTAATTACAATGACAGAAAATTTTACTCCTGCAAAAGCAGGCACTCAGCGACCGAGACTTTCCAAAGAGGAATATGCCGAAAAGAAACGAGCCGAGAAAGACGGTGTGTATCAGCTTGCGGATGAAGCGGCGAAAGAGATTGTATCTTCGCCGGAGAAATTCAAAGCGTTCCTTGATACGCAGAGCCGACTTGACAGATATTCGGCAGTCAACGCACTTTTGATTTACAAGCAGTATCCGCAGGCGGTACAGCTTAAAGATTTTGATGACTGGAGCAAAGACAACATTAAAATCACAAAGGGTGCTAAGAGCATTTCCATTCTTGAACCGGTGGAATATGCAAAGCGTGACGGTGCAACAGGCATTTCCTACAATGTGAAGAAAGTGTTTGATGTGGCACAGACCAATGGGAAACGACCGCCTGCACCGACAGCTAATCGTGACCCGAAAGCACTGATTACCACAATGCTTGATTCCTCGCCTGTGAATGTGGAAGCGACAAACGACCTCCCCTATCCGAATATGGCAGCGTTCTATAACAATGAGGAGCAAACCTTGTATGTAAAGCGTGATGTGGGAGACAGCGTAGCGGTTGCTCAGTGTGTGGCACAGGAACTGGGACACGCACAGCTTTCCATCAACAGCGACAGTTACAGCCGTTCCGATATGGGATTTCAGGCGGTATGTATCGGATATATGCTTTGCAAAAAGTACGGTATTGATACACAGAATTTTGCCATTAACCGTATTCCGGATAAGCTGGCAAACAAAGAGCCGAAGGACATTCGTTTTGAACTTTCCAAGACGAGAAATGCGATGACGGATATTCATTCCCGTGTATCAGACGAACTGTACAAGAAAAAGCAGGCACGCACAAAAGATTATGAAAGATAAGAGGTACAGATATGGCGAAAGAAGAACTTTACCATATAGCGTTGGATGATTATGAACACGGTATCGTTATCCGTTCTCTCAATGATGAGAAAACAGATTTAATGAACGAGGGTAAATCAACCGATGCTGTGGACGACCTGATTATCAAGGTCGGGACTGCCCCAAAGAAAAAATTCAAGGTTATTGAAAAGGAACGCTCCGGCGATGCGAGATAACGAAAGACAGTCTGCGATTATTCTTTCTGTCATCGGTATTGTTCCGGTTGTGTGGCTGGCACTTCTCATAGCTCCGTCAGTTAAAGGCGGATTGCCGGAGATATTGCCGAGCCTGATGAATGTATTTAACAATCCGTTTCATATAGAAGTTTGTGAGGACAGCGTAAAAACTGTCCTCATTTTGCTTTTGTGCTATGGAATGGGTATCGGGATATATTTCTCCACACAGAGAAACTACCGCAGGCGGGAGGAACACGGTTCTGCAAAATGGGGCAATGCAAGAGCCGTGGATAAGAAGTACAGACAGTCTCCGTACTCCGATAACAAGCTGATGACACAGAATGTCCGTATCGGATTGAATGCGAAAAAGCACAGACGAAATCTGAATACACTGGTATGCGGCGGTTCCGGTGCAGGTAAAACAAGATTTTACTGTAAGCCCAACCTTATGCAGTGCAATACCTCTTTTGTAATCCTTGACCCGAAAGGCGAAATCTTGAGGGATACGGGAAAACTTCTTGAGAAAAAAGGATATGAGGTCAGAGTTCTTGACCTTATCTCTATGGAAAAGAGCCACTGTTACAATCCGTTTGTGTATCTTCAGAACGACAACGATGTGCAGAAACTTGTAACTAACTTATTTAAAAGCACCACACCAAAGGGCAGTCAGTCCCAAGACCCGTTTTGGGACACTTCAGCTTCTATGCTCCTTTTGGCGTTGGTGTTTTATTTACGCTATGAAGCACCGGAGGAAGAACAGAACTTTGCAATGGTTATGGAAATGCTCAGAGCCGGTTCGATTGAGGATGAGGAAGATACAAGACCCTCTCCTCTCGATGAATTATTTGCAGAGCTTGAGATGAACAATCCCGACCATATTGCTCTAAAGTATTACCGTTCCTATCATTCCGGTTCGACAAAGACACTGAAATCCATTCAGATAACGCTTGCCGCAAGGCTTGAGAAATTCAATCTTGAAAGTCTTGCTTCTTTAACTTCGGCAGACGAGTTAGACCTGCCCTCTATGGGCGAGAAAAAAGTTGCTCTGTTTGCCCTGATACCCGATAACGACTCCAGTTTCAATTTTCTGGTGTCGATTTTATATACCCAACTATTTCAGCAGTTATTCTATGCTGCCGACCATATCCACGGAGGTTCGCTTCCCGTTCCCGTCCATTTTCTGATGGACGAATTTGCCAATGTTTCATTGCCGGATGACTTTGACAAGATACTTTCGGTAATGCGTTCCAGAGGAGTGTCGGTCAGTATCATCTTACAGAACTTGGCACAGCTTAAAGCCTTGTTTGAAAAGCAATGGGAAAGTATCGTGGGCAACTGCGATGAATTTCTGTATCTTGGCGGCAACGAGCAAAGCACACACAAATATGTGTCGGAGCTGCTTGGTAAGGAAACCATCGACACGAACACTTACGGTAAGAGTTCCGGGCGAAGCGGTAACTACTCCACCAATTATCAGATAAGCGGTCGTGAGCTTCTCACTCCGGATGAAGTGCGTATGCTGGATAACCAATATGCGATTTTATTTATCCGAGGGGAGCGACCGATTATGGATTTTAAGTACGACATCTTGAAGCACCCGAATGTGGCATTGACCACAGACGGAAAAGAGAAACCGTACAAGCACGGAGAAGTGACGATACCGCACTCATCTATTTCCGTTCTTGCCATTGACCCGGATGAGGTTGAGGAAAGCAATTACGGAGAAACCACTTATGAACTTCTGTCCGATGAGGATTTTGAAGTAGATAACAATTTTTAATCACAGGAGGAAATTACAATGAGATTTTTTAAGAAAAACACAGAAAACAAAGCAACTTCTAAACTGCCGATGACCGGAAAAGTCAAGAAAGGCTATCGTGCTTATTGTGTGGCAGTATTGGCGATGACCGTTGTACTCGGCACAGGTGTAACCGCATTTGCGGCAAACGACCCTATCACGGTAGTAAACAATCTGTCCGATTTCATTTTCGGACTTATCCGTGCAATCGGACTTATCCTGCTCGGTTTTGGTATTGTGCAGGTCGGACTTTCTTTGAAGTCCCACGACCCGTCCCAGAGAGCAAACGGTTTTCTTACTCTTGCCGGAGGTATCATCATTACTTTCGCAAAAGAAATCCTTACTCTTATCACAGGCTAAGAAGCAACAGTTATCACGGGGCATATTCGCCAAAACGGGTATGCCCCATTTTTACAAGGAGGTGCGAATGAATGAGCGATAACTGGGTAGTTCAAAACCTCGAAAACGCTCTTGAAACTTGGAACGATAAATTAAGCGAGATATGGCGGCTTTTAACCACAACACCGCAGGATTTCAAAGGCGGAAGCATATGGAATGTGATGGTAACTATTAACGGAGCGGTTCAGGCAATCGGGCTTGCACTATTAGTGCTGTTCTTTGTGGTGGGTGTTGTCCGTACCTGCGGAAGCTTTACCGATGTGAAAAAGCCGGAACACGCACTGAAATTGTTTGTTCGCTTTGCCATTGCCAAAGGTGTCATAACCTACGGTATGGAGCTTATGCTTGCTTTATTCAATATCGTTCAAGGTATCATTTCAACTATTATGACATCATCGGGATTTGGAACACCGAATCAAACGACGCTCCCATCCGAAATGGTAACAACCATTGAGGACTGTGGATTCTTTGAAAGCATTCCGCTATGGGCAGTGACTCTGATAGGCGGTCTTTTTATTACGGTGTTGTCATTCATTCTGATAATGACGGTTTACGGCAGATTTTTCAAACTGTATATGTACACGGCATTAGCACCGATACCGCTATCTACCTTTGCCGGAGAACCAACGCAGAATGTGGGCAAGAGTTTTATTAAAAGTTACTGTGCGGTACTGCTTGAAGGTGCAGTAATCGTGCTTGCCTGCATAATCTTCTCACTGTTTGCGTCAAGTCCGCCGGTAGTAAACCCGGACGCTGCGGCAGTCACACAGGTATGGTCATATATCGGAGAACTTGTATTTAATATGCTTGTTCTTGTCGGTGCAGTAAAGATGAGTGACCGTATTATCAGAGAAATGATGGGCTTATAACGGAGGTTTTTGCAACAAATCTTCAGGCAAAATTCTTGCCTGAAAAACACAAAAACAAATAAAAATAATTGACAAGTGAAAAAATCGTGATATACTATAATGATTTAGCTTTGCTAAATGGTCGGATTGAGGAAGTAAAGATAGGATGGTCAAGTATATGTACGAATATGTCAGCAAAGCAGAATACAAGCCTTATAAAGAGGAAATTGAAAGTATCATAAAAAAGGTTCAAAAAATAATGAAAACCGAATATGATACGACTTTTCAATTCAAATTGATTGGAAGTGCAAATCGACACCTCGTCACTAAGATAAAAGATGGTAACAGAGGTTATGATTTTGATTACAATCTAATTTTGCAAAAGAGCGATTTATGGGACAATCCCAAAAAACTGAAAGAGCAGTTTATGAGAGCTTTTTCCAAGTCGCTCAAAGGTACAAAGTACGGAGAACCCGAAGACTCCACTTCTTCTATTACCATAAAGGTTGTTGATAAAAAACATTCCAAGATTATCAGAAGCTGTGATTTTGCGATAATTTATTATTTAGATGATGACAATTTGGACAATGGATATAGATATATCAAGAATTGGAAGAAAAACAATCGCTATTCATTTGAAGATAGAGTCCTATCACAAAATGCAGACTGCAAACTTCAAGAAATACTTGAATATGAGCAGGGATGGAATTGTGTTCGTGATGAGTATATCAAGTTAAAAAATCGTAATAGGGATATGAACAAAAAGTCCTTTATTCTGTATTTGGAAAGTATTCATAATGTTTATAATCACATACAGCAAGGTTTAGAAAATGAAGAAGATAATTTACCAAGAGGACTTACTTATTTAAACCTTTGGTAATGCACGATACGATGTGGCACTGTCAGTTATGGCGGTGCTTTTTTATTTGTCATAGAAAGGAATTTCTAATGGAAGTAAAAATTAACAGAGAAATACGAAATTACACAGAATCAATGTTTTTCGGACTGTCGCTAAGACAGTTCATTTTTTCTGTCCTTGCGTGTGGTGTAGCAGTAGGATTGTACTTCTTACTCAAACCGCATATTGGAACGGAAACGGTATCGTGGGTGTGTATTTTGGGAGCAGCACCGTTTGCGGCTCTCGGCTTTGTGAAATACAACGGAATGACAGCAGAGAAATTTATCTGGGCTTGGATTAAGTCCGAATTTCTTATGCCCAAGAAGTTGGTGTTTCACTCTACAAACACCTATTTAGAGCTGATGAAACCGAACATTGAGAAAAAGACAAAGGAGGTTTACAAGAATAATGATTAAGACATTAAACAACATCTTTAAGCAGGATAAGGAAAAATTTGTTGTGCCGAAGGGTGTGCAGGACTGTATTCCGGTTACTGCTATCTATGATGACGGTATCTTCAGAGTTGGTAAAGATAAGTATTCCAAATCCTTTAAGTTCACGGATATTAACTACGCTGTTGCCAGCCGAGAAGATAAGGAAGCGATGTTCCTTGAGTATTCGGAACTGCTTAACTCTCTTGACAGTGGAGCAACCACAAAACTCACTATCAACAACAGACGATTGAACCGTTTGGATTTTGAGAAAACAATTCTTATTCCGGAAACAGGAGATGAACTGGACGAGTATCGAGAGGAATACAACAAAATGTTGCTTGATAAAGCGACGGGAGCAAATTCAACGGTGCAGGATAAGTATGTGACCATCTCCATCAATAAAAAGAATGTGGATGACGCAAGAACCTATTTTGCCCGTGTAGGTGCAGATTTGATTTCACACTTTTCACGACTTGGCAGTAAGTGTGTGGAACTTGAAACGGATGAGCGACTTCGCATTATTCACGACTTCTTCCGTGTGGGAGAGGAAACTTCGTATCATTTTGATATTAAGGAAACCCGAAAGAAAGGACACGATTTCAAGGACTATATCTGCCCGGATTCTTTAGAATTTGAAAGTGATTATTTCAAAATCGGCAATCGTTATGGCAGAGTTATCTTTTTACGTGAATATGCGTCCTATATCAAGGACAGTATGGTGGCGGAACTTACGGATATGAACCGAAATCTGATGATGTCCATTGATATTGTACCTGTTCCTACCGATGAAGCAGTCAGAGAAGCCGAAAACAGATTGCTCGGTGTAGAAACCAACATCACGAACTGGCAGAGAAAGCAGAATATGAACAACAACTTTTCGGCAACCGTTCCTTATGATATGGAACAGCAGAAAAAGGAAATGAAAGAGTTCCTTGATGACCTTACCACCCGTGACCAGAGAATGATGTTCGCAGTGCTTACGATGGTGCATACCGCAGATACCAAAGAACAGCTCGATAACGATACGGAAGCGTTGCTCACAACAGCGAGAAAACATCTTTGTCAGTTTGCGGTTCTTAAATTTCAGCAGATGGATGGGCTTAATACCGTTATGCCATACGGTACAAGGAAAATTGACACCTTCAGAACCCTTACAACCGAAAGCCTTGCAGTGTTTATTCCGTTCAGAGTTCAGGATATTTACCACGAGAACGGCATTTATTACGGTCAGAATGTTATCAGTAAAAATATGATAATTGCCGACCGAAAACAGCTTCTTAACGGTAACTCCTTTATTCTCGGTGTATCCGGTGGCGGTAAGTCCTTTGCAGCTAAGGGAGAGATTGAAAATATTATCCTTTCTTCCGATGCTGATGTAATCATCATCGACCCTGAGAGGGAGTATTCCCACCTTGTAAATGCACTTGGTGGAGAGATTATCAATATCTCCGCAACATCGAAAAATCATATCAATGCAATGGATATGAACAAGGACTATGGCGACGGAGCAAATCCTGTTATCTTGAAATCCGAGTTTATTATGTCCCTTTGCGAACAGCTTATCGGCGGTACGAATTTGGGAGCAAAGCAGAAGTCCATCATCGACCGTTGCACTGCAAGTGTTTACCGCACTTATCAGCAGAATGATTATACCGGTCAGGTTCCGACTTTGCAGGACTTCAGAGATGAACTTCTCAAACAGGACGAGCCGGAAGCAAAGGAAATTGCTCTTGCCATTGAGTTATTTACTCACGGTTCGCTGAATACCTTTGCAAAACAGACGAATGTGGACACTCACAATCGTCTTATCTGCTATGATATTCTTGACCTCGGTAAACAGCTTATGCCAATCGGTATGCTTGTCGTCCTTGACAGCATTTTGAATCGTATTACACAAAACCGAGCAAAAGGTAAGCACACTTTTATCTTCATTGATGAGATTTATCTCTTATTCCAGCACGAGTATTCTGCAAACTTCCTCTTTACACTCTGGAAGCGTGTAAGAAAGTACGGTGCATATGCAACAGGTATCACACAGAATGTGGACGACCTTTTGCAGAGCCATACCGCAAGGACAATGCTTGCAAACAGTGAGTTTATCATTATGCTCAATCAGGCTTCTACTGACAGACTGGAGCTTGCAAAGCTTCTGAATATCTCAGATTTACAGCTTTCGTATATCACAAATGTTGATGCAGGACACGGACTTATTAAGGTGGGCAGTTCGCTTGTACCGTTTGCAAATAAGTTCCCGAAGAATACGAAATTGTACCGTTTGATGACAACGAAGCCCGGTGAAGGCGTGTAAGGAGGTGTTTTCTATGGCAAAAATTCAATTCAGAAACAAAGAACACAGAGACTTTGTCTTTGAAAATCTCGAAAAATGCAGACACAAGGACTGTTATCATCAGGCATTTTTCTATGTGATGGGCATTTCCGAAGAAACGAGAATGAACATCGGAAAAATGTTTGATTTTAAGAACGATTGCATTGTGCCGGAGGGGATGTATGGTGGCTGGCAGACCAGTGGAACAGTCAAGGTCTGCCACCTTGCCTTTAATCTTTGGAACGGCTTTACGGAAGAAGGCAAAGAAAATCTTTTCACACCGGATGAGTTGTTCTGTTGTGGATATGCTCCCTACTTTATGGAGGGTATTAAACTCAGGTATCCCGAATATTGCAGAGATTTGACTCCACCTAAAAGAAAAGATATGGAAAGGTAAAGGTACAAAACAATGAATAAGAAGTTGAGAATTGCGGTTATATCGCTGTTAAGCGTTGTACTTGCTGTGAGCGTTGGATTTTTGGTCAAAGACTATTGTGATTCTAAAAAGCAGGCTGAAATCTACGACAATCTGATTGAAACCGTTGAAGATGCAGGTGAAACGCAAGATACAATGTCCTATTCCGAGGATAAAGCCTTTCTGCCTGACTATCAGGAGCTGTATATGCAGAACAACGATATAGTGGGGTGGATAAAGGTTGAGGATACCAAAATCAATTATCCGGTTATGCAGTCAAAGGATAATCCGAATTTCTATTTAAGACACGGATTTGATAAAAGCTACACGGTATATGGCTGCCCATATGTACAGGAAAACTGTGATGTGGACGCTCCGTCAGACAACCTTGTTATCTACGGTCATCATATGAACGACAATTCAATGTTTGCCGGATTGATGAAATATGCCGATAAATCTTTTTGGGAAAAGCACAAAACCATTCAGTTCGATACGCTGACCGAAAAAGGCAAATACGAGGTAGTGGCAGCTTTCAAGACGGAAGTATATACAGACAGTCCGAACAGCTTCAGATACTATGATTTTGTCAATGCAGATACAGAAGATGAATTCAATGCGTATATTGCCAAGTGCAAGGAACTTGCAATCTATGATACGGGAGTAACCGCAGAATATGGCGATAAATTGATTACACTTTCAACTTGCGAGTATTCCCGTAATAACGGAAGAATGGTTGTTGTGGCGAAGAAAGCGGCTGAATAGGAGGGATGAACCTTGTATGATTAGTTTGATAAATTTGGCGGTGTTGTTCGCAGCGAAAGTTGCGGACAATGCCCTTAGTACAACAAAGACAATATTGGTACAGAGAAGTCGGTGGATACTTGCAGGCATTGCGGTTATCATATCCGACTTTATTTATTTTTGGATAACGAAAAGAGTTGTCTCTGCGAATAACGAGATAGCAATGCTCGTTGTTGCCGTTGCGGGTGGTGTGGGTTGTTCTCTTGCCTGCTTTATCAATGAGAAAATCTCAAAGGACAGAACCTATGTGAACGTGATTATGTCTGATGACCTTGAAGAAATGAAGCATTTCAGGGACTTTCTCGCACAGCATCACATCACGAATGTTGCAAGTGACAGCTACACCATTGACTGGAACGCAAAGACAATCTCTATTACCGCTTATCCCGAAACAAAAGCAGAAAGCCGATTGATTAACGAGTTTATTGCGGACAGCTCGACAAAATTCAAAAGAGTGATTCAACCGGCTTAGGAAGGAGGTTTGATGTGGCTGATATTAAAACAAGAGATACGGTTAAGGGTACGATAAAGACCTTGGATAAAGCAGCCATTGCCGGTCAAAAAATGAAACAGGCATATATCGCCACAAAGGACAAAGCGGAACATTCGGTAAATGCAAAAGAGAATACTGCGGAAGAATATGCTGCTGATAAGACGGAAGCCGGAATTGATGAAATTGCACATAAAGGTGCGTATGCTTTTAATAAAGCAGGGCGAAAAGGTGTTCAGGAAACAAAGAAGAATATCCAATCTGCTAAAGACGGCATTCAACGCTTCAAACAGCAGAGAGCCGAAAAATCAATAAACGTTCAGAGAGCGCAAGGAAGAACTACAACGGTTGGCAGTTCTTCAGCGCAGACGCAGACATCATCGGCAATCAAAACGCTTGAAAAGCCGGAGAAAATGGTCAAACAGTCGGCTACTTCCGCAGGAAAGAAGAACATCAAACTTGCTAGTAAGGAAGCGGCGAAAACAACGCAGAGGTCAGTTAAGACTGCCGAGCATACCGCAAAGGCAAGCATTAAGACCAGTCAGCAGACAGCAAAAGCCGCACAGAAAACAGCACAAGCCACCGTTAAGGCTTCACAGAAAGCGGCACAGGCAGCAAAGGCGACAGCGAAAGCAACTGCAAATGCTGTGAAAGCCGCAGCAAAAGCGACTATTGCCACAGTAAAGGCAATCATAGCCGGTACGAAAGCATTGGTTGCTGCCATTGCCGCAGGCGGTTGGATAGCAGTTGTAATTATTATGATTGTTGTCCTACTTGGAAGTGCTGTTGCAATGTTTGGTGGCGGAAGTGAAAGCAATACTTATACGCAAGTAAGTGCAGAGGTGGAAGCATACGACCCATTGATACGACAGTATGCAAAACAATATGGTATTCCCGAATATGTGGAATTGATTAAGGCTGTGATGATGCAGGAAAGCGGCGGTCGGGGACTTGACCCCATGCAGGCAGCAGAGGGCAGTTTCAATACGAAGTATCCACACGAACCTAATGGAATTAAAGACCCTGAATATTCTATCCAGTGTGGAGTTCAGGAATTGAAAGCAGCTCTTACCTCGGCAGAGGTGGAAAGTCCGATTGATATGGAGCGTATCAAACTTGCTTTGCAAGGCTACAACTTTGGTAATGGATATATTTCGTGGGCAAAATCGAAGTATGGTGGATATTCTTATGCCAATGCAGTGGAGTTTTCCACTCAGCAGGCACAAAGACTTGGTTGGGACAGTTATGGAGATACCCAATATCCGGCTCATGTTCTGAGATACTATCCATACGGACGAGCCTTTACTGCTGGTAGCAATCAGGGGATTGTTGAGGTTGCTCTTACTCAGATTGGCAATGAGGGCGGACAACCTTATTGGAGTTGGTATGGCTTTGACAGTCGAGTAGAATGGTGTGCTTGCTTTGTATCTTGGTGTGCCGACCAGTGCGGTTATATTGATAGCGGACTTATTCCGAAATTTGCGGGTTGTATTGACGGTGCAAATTGGTTCAAGTCAAACAACAGATGGAACGACCGAAACTATGAACCGAAAGCCGGAGATATTATCTTCTTTGACTGGGAGGGCGATGGTACAACAGACCACGTTGGTATCGTAGAGAAATGCGAGAATGGCACAGTTTATACCGTAGAGGGTAACTCAGGCGACGCTTGCAGACAAAGACAATACACAGTCGGAAGCAGAAATATTTACGGTTACGGTATTCCGGCGTATTAAAAATTCCAGACGGTGTCTGGAAAATCGAAAAGATGGCTGCTCGCTTGAGTAGCCATCGGGTACATTATGAGAAATCGGTTGTTTCTCTGTTGTTTAGGAAAATATGATATGTGTGATAAGTAAAACTGAAAAGCATATCGGCATTTTCTTTACTGCCGTCTAAAAAGGAAATATCATCGGCAAGGATAAAAAGAATTGCTAATAACTTCTTGATATATCCAGTGTAGCAGGCATAATCTACATAAATCTTGGCGGTATATCCCTCGGCAAATTCTATCAGGTCAGCGCCAATTTCAAAACTGTTGGATAGCTCGTAAACGGTCTTGATGAATTTGTCTTTGTCAGCAATTCGCTCTTTACTTGGAACACTTCTGCGGTTCTTCTGTATAAATTTAAAAAATCATTAGCTTCTGAAAAAGTGGGAGTGATTGCGTTGCCAGTTTCCAAATCTGTTTTGTAATCCTCAAATTTCTCTTTTTCAAACCGATTACTGAATATTATCTTTTGTTCGTCCATTCCTTTTTACCCCTAAGTTTTTTTGGGGATTGTTTAACTTGGCTCTTGGGTTGTGATTTGTCGTTCGCCATTAACAATCGTGAATTACTACTTTTATAGTATAACATAAAAATAGTTTGGAATCATCACTAATAGTTGGTTTGACTTCCTTTGGGTGCGTGTGATTTGAAATCGACTTAACCTATACTATTAGTTATGGAAACACACTAAGGGAGGTGATGTGATGAAGCTCGATACAATCGGCAGGAATATAAGAAAGTTCCGACTTGTGAAGAAATTACGCCAAGAAGATTTGGCTGAGAAAACAGACTTGACAACAAATTATATTGGTATGGTTGAGCGTGGAGAGAAAATTCCGTCACTCGAAACTTTCATAAAGATACTAAATGCTTTAGGTGTATCATCGGATATGGTTCTTACAGATGTCTTGGAAACGGGATACACAGTCAAGAACTCTATGCTGAATGAAAAGCTTGAAAAACTTGCTCCTGAAGATAGAAACAGAATTTATGAAGTCATAGACACACTTGTGAAGCAGTCAAAGCAAATACTTCTATAAAACACAGAAGTTCGTCCTAATCGACGAGCTTTCTTTTTTTCAGTATAAAAAATTTCAGCTATCGACAAATTTTTCGGGACTTCGACAGAGAGAATATGCTATAACAACAACTGTCAGTGATAGACACATACTAATAGACATAGGAGGAAGTAGAAGTGAACGACATTTTCAGACAAATAGCGAAAGAAAATGGAACAACCGAAAAAGCAGTAAAGGAGGAAATGCAGTTTGCTATTCGGGAAGCAATGAAAAGTGCTGAACCGGAAGCAATAGCTTTTTGGAAAGCAGTTGCACCGGACGGAAAAGAGCCGCCGATAGAAAAGGTCATAGCAATGATTGCATTGAATGTTAATAAAAGAATGTATAATTGAGGTGCTTCGGCATCTCTTTTTTATTATTCTTTAAAAGAGTTGTATTAGGTGTTTGTAAAAAGTGACACCTTAATGGGTAGAAGTTGCGAATGAATCTCTATATCTTGAAAAAATAGATTGTTCATAGTATAATATCAAATGAGTAACTGTAACCAAAAGGAACGGAGAATACGAAGGAGCGTTACAGATGAGAATAAGCTACAACAAACTTCAAAAACTTATGATTGATAATCAAATGAAAAGACAAGATTTAATGCGTGCTGCGGAGATTTCATCGTCTGTTGCAACAAAATTGAATAAGAATGAAACAGTATCCCTTGATGTGCTTATGAGAATTTGCAAAGTATTTCATTGCGATATTGGGGATATATGCGAAGTTATTTTGGATGAGTGAATTAAGGAGGTCTGGATATGGCAGGCAATGGTAAGCGTAATATGTTTAACGAGGCTACTCGTGTGCAAATGCCGGCAATGGTTCATCTCACAAGAATTGGATACACCTATTTTGGAAAGATAACCGAAGATATGGCTGGGACTATTTATGACCCGGATACGAATATCTTAATCAATGTTTTCAAGGAACAATTTGTTAAACTCAATCCCGAACATAAGGGAGAAGCAGAACAGGTTTTGAAAACGATAAGGCAGGAACTGGATAACGACGACCTCGGACACAGCTTTTATAAACGACTTTTTTCGGTTTCGCCAATCAGATTGGTGGATTTTGAAAATCCTAAGAATAATACATATCATTTTACTGCTGAATTTACCTGTAAGCGTGACCAAGATGAATTCAGACCGGATATTACTTTGTTTATAAACGGATTGCCACTTGTTTTTGTAGAAGTTAAGAAGCCGAACAATCACGGTGGAATGGTTGCAGAAAGCAAGAGAATGAATAATCAGAGATTTCCGAACAAGAAGTTTAGGAGATTTTTGAACATTACGCAGTTGATGATTTTCTCAAATAATATGGAATATGACACAATGGGCGGCATTGTTCCTGTTCAGGGTGCGTTTTACTGTACAACGGCGAGACAATCTGCACCATTTAATTGCTTCAGAGAAGAAAATCCAACTAATTTAGAAATTGCTCCATATAATCGAGATTTTCCATATAAGGATATAGATAGAGAAGTAGAAAGAAAGATTTTATCTGATTTCAACTGTCAGGTTATCCATAATACGCCTGAGTATCAGACAAATTTGGATACATATACACCGACGAATCGTGTGCTTACTTCTATGTGCAGCCCCGAAAGGCTACTGTTTATTTTGAAGTACGGCATTACTTATGTTCGTTTTCAAAAAGAGGTTGACGGAAAGATTGAGGTTACAGACCAAAAACATATAATGCGTTATCAGCAGATGTTTGCTGCTTTGATTGTCAGAAAAAAAATTGATGAAGGTGTAACTTCCGGTGTGATATGGCATACACAGGGAAGCGGAAAAACTGCTTTGTCTTATAATCTCACATATGTTCTCTCAGATTACTTCAGCAAGCACGATAAGGTGGCAAAGTTCTATTTTATTGTTGACCGACTGGATTTGCTGAAACAGGCATCTGATGAGTTTGAAGCTCGTGGTTTGGTTGTTAAAACTGCAAATTCCCGAGCTGAACTTATGGAACAATTTCGCACTAATCAGGCACAGGAGGGAAACTCAGGAAAGCCAGAAATAACAGTTGTTAATATTCAACGATTTGAAGAAGATAGAAAAAAAGTTGACTTACCTGCATACGCAACAAATTTGCAGAGAGTTTTCATTATAGATGAAGCACACAGAGGATATAAGCCGGAAGGCTCATTCTTAGCAAATCTTCTTGATGCAGATAAGAATGCCATTAAGATTGCGTTGACCGGAACTCCGTTGTTAAAAGAGGAACGAGAGTCGTGGAGAGTATTCGGAAACTATCTGCACACTTATTATTATGATAAATCTATCTTAGATGGATATACGCTGAAAATCATTCGAGAAGATATAGAAACTCAATATAAAGAGCGTCTTTCAGAAATCTATGAGAAACTTGAAACATTGGTTGAAAAGAAAGATGTTAAGAAAAATCAGATTGTTGAACACGATAATTATGTTAAAGAACTGCTCCGGTATATTATCACTGATTTGAAACGATTTAGACAAATTCAGGGAGATAATACTCTGGGCGGAATGATTATCTGCGAAACAAGTGAGCAGGCAAGAAAACTATTTGCTTATTTTGATGAAATCCAAAACGAACTTAATAAAACAGCTTCCTTAAAGAGCAATTTGAAAGCAGGACTTATCCTGTATGACAGTGATGATAAAGATACAAGAGATACTATCGTCAATAACTTCAAGAAGAATATGACGGTAGATATTCTTATTGTATTTAATATGCTGCTTACCGGATTTGACGCACCAAGATTGAAAAGACTGTATTTTGGAAGAAAGTTAAAAGACCACAATCTTTTGCAGGCAATCACAAGAGTGAATAGACCATATAAGGATAACCGCTACGGATATGTGATTGATTTTGCTGATATTAAGCGTAATTTTGATGAAACCAATGCAGCCTATTTGAAAGAACTTAATCGCTTCAACGACCCAAATGAAGTTGGAAAAGGTAATGAAGTGGATACGTTTAAGCAGGTTATTGAAGACCCGCAGGAACTTATTCAGCAAATGCAGGAAGTGCAGCAGGTTCTTTTCAATTACACGACCGATAATGCAGAAGCGTTTAGTACCGAAATATCCACGATTGAGGATAAGCAAGAACTGCTGAAACTTAAAAAGATTTTGATTGCGGCTCGTGATTGTTGCAATTTGGTAAGAACTTTTGGCGATGATGAGCTGAAAGAAACTTTTGCAAGAATGGAACTGACAAAGTTGCCTTCTCTTATTTCAGAAGTTCAGCACCATATCGACAATATAAATCAAAAGGAACTCTTTGCAAGCGACGATACAACAAAACTGCTTGTAAATGAAGCTATGGAAGATATTACTTTCAACTTCAGTAAAATCAGCGAAGAAGAATTAAAAATTGTCGGTGGAAAAGAAAATGTTACTGAGAAATACAGAAAGACAGTTCGTGCTTTTACTCAGAATATTGACCCGGACGACCCAGAATTTATTACATTGCAGGAAGCATTTTTGCTTCGCTTTAAGGAACACGGATTTGAACCGAAAAGTATAACTGAGATTGAGGAACAAGGAAAAGAACTGGAGGAAATTCTTAAAAAATTGGATGAGCTTCAGAAAAAGAATAATGTATTGCTCCGTAAATATAATGGCGACGCAAAATTTGCAAGAGTTCATAAGAGAATCCGAGAAGAAAATCTTGCTCGTAAAGCAGCTAATAAACAACCGATTGTTTCGGAATATGACGCATCAATTATGGATGTTTTGAAGTCTATTAAGACTGATATAGACCAAAAGGTATACGACCGAAACGATATATTGAAGAAAGACGCATATTTTGAACAAACGGTTATGACACAAATCAAATTAGGCATTGATAGGCTTGGTATAGCGAGTGCTCGTGATGACAGAAAATTTATTCAAAGTAGAATAACGAAGCAGTATCTCGACCAGTATAATCAAACTTATTCAGTTGCATAAAGGAGAACACGATGGCAGAAACAAAAACGATAAAAGAAAAAACCGTAGAGCTGATAGACGCATTAAAAGCGACCTGTCAGACTTATGGTATGGGAAACGACGGTAATGAATACAAGATTATTACACAGGTTTTCCTTTATAAATTTTTGAATGATAAATTCGGATATGAAGTAAAAAAAGTAAGTCCTGCTTTAAAGAATGCGGAAAAGTGGGAACTTACTTATGCTGAAATGTCAGAAGATGACAGGCTTGATATTTTTGATACATTATCATCGGATATTCCACGCTTATATCCGGAACATTTGATTGCAAATCTTTGGAATCAGCAGGCAAAGGGTGATTTCGATCTGATTTTTGACAGCACAATGACAGACATAGCGGATAAGAATATAGATATATTTTCTACGCAAACTGCTCAGAATACAAAGATTCCGCTTTTTGAAAAACTGACGCAGTATGTAACTGATGATGCTGCAAGAGCACCGTTTGCCCGTGCATTGGTAGATAAGCTTGTTAATTTCTCTTTTGAGGAAGCATTTGAGCAGCATTACGATTTCTTTGCAGATATATTTGAATATTTGATTAAAGACTATAATACCGCAGGCGGCGGAAAGTATGCAGAGTATTATACTCCACACGCTATCGCAACGATTATGGCAAGATTACTTGTTGGTAAAGCAACTGATTTGCACAATATAGAATGTTACGACCCGTCGGCAGGAACAGGAACACTTTTGATGGCTCTTGCTCATCAAATTGGAGAAGATAAGTGTACGATTTTTGCACAGGATATTTCACAGCGAAGCAATAAGATGTTAAAACTTAATCTTATTCTGAATGGTCTGGTATCTTCTCTTGACCACGCTATTCAGGGAGATACGCTTGTTGCTCCGTATCACAAGAGCGACAACGGTACAGAACTCAGAACTTTTGACTATGTAGTATCCAACCCTCCGTTCAAAATGGACTTTTCAGATACAAGAGAGCGAATTGCTGCAATGCCAGTTCGCTTTTGGGCTGGTGTTCCGAAAGTTCCGGCGAAGAAAAAAGAGAGTATGGCGATTTACACCCTTTTTATTCAGCACGTTCTTAATTCCCTTAAAGCAAAAGGAAAAGGTGCGATTGTTGTACCTACCGGTTTTGTAACAGCGAAATCCGGTGTCGAAAAGAAGATATTACAGCATATTGTAGATGAACATATCGTGTATGGCTGTATCAGTATGCCATCAAATGTATTTGCAAATACCGGTACGAATGTGTCTGTCCTGTTCTTTGATAATTCCAAAGAAACAGAAAAAGTTGTGCTGATAGACGCTTCAAAACTTGGCGAGGAATACAAAGACGGAAACAATCAGAAACGCAGACTTCGTGATTTTGAAATTGATAAAATCGTAGATACTTTCCTTAATAAAGAAGCTGTTGATGATTTCTCTGTTGCAGTCACTTATGATGAAATCAAGGAAAAGAAGTATTCCCTTTCTGCCGGACAGTATTTTGATGTAAAAATCGAATATGTGGAATTATCTCAGGACGAATTTAATGCTCGTATGTCAGCATATGCAGACAAGTTGCAGGAGTATTTCACAGAGGGCGACAAACTGAAAATAGAGATTATGGAGCAATTGAAGAAGGTAAAATATGAATGAGATAAAAAAATACAAATTTTGTGATTTATATGATATGGCTTCCGGCATATCTTCTACAAAAGGACAAGCTGGACACGGAGCCCCATTCTTGTCATTTGGAACGGTTTTCAACAATTATTTCTTACCCGAAAATCTTATTGATAAAATGGATACTACAATAGAGGAACAAAACACATTTTCAATAAAAAAAGGCGATGTGTTCGTCACTCGAACAAGTGAAACGATAGATGAACTTGCAATGAGTTCGGTTGCCCTGAAGGATTATCCTAATGCAACTTACAGTGGATTTGTAAAAAGATTAAGACCTAAAACAACAGGAATTGTGTATGACAAATTCCTTGCATTTTATTTGCGTAGCAAATTGTTTCGTAAAACTATGACGAACAATGCAACGATGACATTGAGAGCAAGCTTTAATGAGGATATTTTTTCATTTTTATATTTGTATCTTCCTCCATATGAAGAACAGAAAAAAATTGGAGATTTGCTCTATAACATAGAAATGAAAATGTTAGCGAATAAGAAGATAAACGATAATTTAGCGGCTTAATCAGCAATAGTAGCTTGTCCATTCATCAACATAGGAAGTAACCAATCACGAATTTTAACAAGTTCTTGGTTTTCACAGATGTTTTTGCTGATTTGCGAATATATAGGCTGCGTGATTCTATGGTAATTTTGTAGAGTTTTATCGTCAGGAATTACAATATGTATTCCTGCCAAGTCGTCATTATTTACTGCTTCCTGTGTAGCGCCGTGAGCAAGCATATCTTTGTGTGTTTCAAAATATGTATTTGAAATATATGAAGCCATATATTCAAAACTAACATCACTGCATTGAAGTCCGCAAAAACCTGTTGATAAAATTGAACTCGATATTATCGGTAGCATTTCTTCATTGAGATAAAGATGTTTGATACTGTCTTTCATTTTTGCAAACCATACTGAATTAACATTCGGTTGCATATTAGCACGGTTCTCTCTGTTTTCGTAATCTATAAGAGTACCGGAAGATAAAGAAGTCCCTTTAATATCTGCCGTTGCAAAATAAGTTTTAGTATCAAATTTATCTACTCCCGGCTTTATAATTGATGAAAGCTGGTTTGAATATACTGATTCAACATTCCATCCATTTGGAATTTTCTTCTTCAAACAGTTGTTCATAACCATTTTCCCGCCGGAAGATTGATATGGCTTTCCATTTTCATTAGGGAAGTCAAATTGTGTAAACCAGTAATCATAAAGAGTTGTAAGTTGCTGCTCTAAATTATCGTTTAACATATATCCCATAACTCTTGTGGGTGGCGAGAGTTAAATCAGGGGACTACCCACTCCGTAGTCGTTCTCTAAGTTAAATAAAAGGAGAATTGACTAATGAAACAAAATTTAATTACAGATGTTGTTCAGGCTATGTTACCTTTCTTGAACAATGCACAGACAGAACGCTTGCAAGAGGTATTGCAACATACACTTTTTGGTTATGAGGTAACAAAAATTGAAAGTGAAAAGGAAATCTCGGAGCAGAACTATGTGGAACTGTTTCTGTCGGCAAAGCGAATTGAGGGCTGTTCCGAGAAATCTCTTAAATACTACAAAGCAACTATCGAGATGATGATTGCGACTGTCGGCAAAAGCGTAAAGCATATTGAAACCGACGACATAAGACGATACCTGACCGAGTATCAGGAAAAGAAAAAATCAAGCAAGGTTACGATTGACAATATCCGCCGTATTCTTTCAAGCTTTTTTTCGTGGCTTGAGGACGAGGACTATATACTGAAAAGCCCCGTTAGGCGAATACATAAGGTCAAAACCGGCACAAGCATTAAAGAAACATACTCTGATGAAGCGTTGGAGCTTATGAGAGATAACTGCACCGAGCCGAGAGATTTGGCGATGATAGATATGTTAGCTTCTACGGGTATGCGTGTCGGTGAAATGGTATTGCTCAACAGAAACGATATTGATTTTAACGAGCGTGAATGTATCGTATTTGGAAAAGGAAACAAAGAACGAGTGGTCTATTTTGATGCACGAACAAAGATACATTTACAGAATTACTTAAACAGCAGAACCGACGATAACCCGGCACTTTTTGTATCGCTGAAAGCACCGCACGAAAGGCTGAAAATCGGCGGTATAGAAACAAGGCTAAGAGAATTTGGAAAGCAATTAGGACTGCACAAGGTACACCCGCACAAGTTTAGGCGTACCCTTGCAACTATGGCAATAGATAAAGGAATGCCCATTGAGCAACTGCAACAGCTCTTGGGGCATAGAAAGATAGATACGACCTTGCAGTATGCAATGGTAAAACAAAGCAATGTTAAAATTGCACATAGGAAATATATCGGATAAGGAGAAAAGGATGGAGACTAAGAAACTGATAGATTGTTGTGAATTTATTTCTGATGGCGACCATTTACCACCACCTAAAAGTGATAGTGGCGTTCCTTTTATTACAATATCTAATATTACGGGACAAAACAAACTTTCTTTAGAAGACACAATGTTTGTGCCTGAAAGTTACTATAACGGATTGAATGAAAATAAGAAGGCACAAAAGGGCGATATTTTGTATTCGGTTGTTGGCTCTTTTGGCAAACCGGTATATGTAGATTTTGACAAACAAATGGTTTTTCAACGACATATTGCTATCTTGCGACCAAAAAGAAATGTTAATGCAAGATTTATTTACTATACAATGCTAAATCCGCAGTTTTATAAGTTGGTTGATAAACTTGCTATTGGCTGTTCTCAAAGAACGGTAACATTGGATACTTTGAGGAATATAGAAATCAGCTTGCCTGATAAAGATATTCAGGACAAGACGGTTGAAGTTCTTTCATTAATTGATAGAAAAATTGATGAGAACTGTAAGATAAACGATAATTTAGAGCAGCAAGCATATCTCATATTTGAAAATATGATGGCTAAAGCTGAAGCCCATAGGCTTAAAGGCAAATATACTGAAGCAAAATTTCTCGCTTCGGTTATCACAGGTAAAGAGGATGCCAATTTTTCCGTTCCAAATGGTAAATACAAATTCTTTACTTGTTCTAATAAGCCGTTGTATTGTAACAGTTATGCCTTTCATACATCTTCTATACTTATAGCTGGTAATGGAGATTTTAATGTTAAGCATTATTCCGGCAAATTTAATGCTTATCAAAGGACATATGTACTAACTCCAAAAAAAGAATATTTTGCACTGTTATATTTAGCAAGTCTATATAGAATAAATTCTTTTAAATCAAGTTCATCCGGCTCTATTGTAAAATTTATAACCAAGAGTGATGTAGAAAATATTCCTGTGTTCATTCCTGATGATACTGCCTACCTTGATGAGTTGAATAAATTGCTCTTAGCTCAAGAACAAAATACTCTTGAGAATGAGTTACTTGTACAGTTAAGAGATTGGCTTCTGCCTATGCTGATGAATGGTCAAGCCACCATCAGCGACTGATATGGTAAATTATCGTTTAGAATAGAAATCGTAGGAAGGAGCGTGGAATGATGGCAAATCAAAGAACATATATTGCAATCGACTTAAAATCATTCTACGCTTCTGTGGAATGTAAGAAACGAAATCGTGACCCTTTGACAACAAATCTTGTGGTTGCTGATAAAAGCAGGACAGAAAAAACAATTTGTCTTGCGGTATCTCCGTCCTTGAAAAGTTACGGAATACCCGGCAGACCACGATTGTTTGAAGTTGTCCAAAAGGTCAGGGAAGCAAACAATAAACGCAGATGGAAAGCACCGAACAGAACATTTACCGGTTCTTCCGATGATAAGGCAGAACTGGATGCAAATCCAGCATTGGAGATAGAATATATCGTTGCTCCTCCTCGTATGGCATATTATATGGAGTACAGCACAAGGATTTATAATGTTTATCTAAAATATGTTGCACCAGAGGATATATTTCCTTATTCAATCGACGAAGTGTTTATGGACGTGACTGATTATCTGCAAACCTATCGTATGACTGCAAGAGAACTTGCTATGACGATGATACAGGATGTCTTGAAAACAACTGGTATAACTGCAACCGCAGGAATCGGTACGAATATGTATCTCTGCAAGATTGCGATGGATATTGTGGCAAAGCATATCGAGCCAGATAAGAACGGTGTGCGTATTGCTGAACTTGATGAAATGTCATACCGTAAGAAACTATGGAGTCATCGCCCGATAACCGATTTCTGGAGAGTCGGAAATGGTTATGCGAAGAAGTTAGAGGAACACGGACTTTATACAATGGGCGATATTGCAAGATGTTCTATCGGAAAGCCGAATGAACTGTATAACGAGGAATTGCTGTACAAGCTGTTCGGTATCAATGCGGAACTGCTCATAGATCACGCTTGGGGATATGAGCCTTGTACAATGGAGCAGGTCAAAGCATATAAGCCAGAAACAAACAGTGTATCTTCCGGTCAGGTGTTGCATTGCCCTTATGATTATGAAAAGGCAAAGTTGATTGTAAAAGAAATGACCGACCAAATGGTGCTTGATTTGGTGGATAAAGGAGTTGTAACTGACCAACTTGTGTTGACAATCGGCTATGATATTGAAAATTTAAGTAATTCGAACCTAAAAAATCAATACAAAGGCGAGATTACGATTGACCGATATGGACGCAAAGTTCCAAAGCACGCACACGGAACAGCAAATCTGGAGAAAAAAACGTCCTCTACTCGATTGATTACCAATGCTGTAATGGATTTGTACGACAGGGTAGTTGACGAGAATTTACTTGTCCGCAGGATAACAATAACAGCAAATAAACTTGTAGATGAAAAATCAGTTAAACAGGAAGATGAATATCAGCAGCTTGACCTCTTTACCGATTACGAAGCACTGAAGAAGAAGCAAGCGGAGGAAGAAGAAAAATTGGAACGGGAAAGGCGTATGCAAGAAGCAATGCTGAGTATCAAAAAGAAGTTTGGTAAGAATGCTGTGTTAAAAGGAATGAACCTTGAAGAAGGTGCAACCGCCAAAGACCGAAATGAGCAAATCGGCGGTCATAAGGCTTAAACAAATCTAAATATGAAGGAGGAATATTTCAATGAGCTTTTTTGAAAATACTCGTAAGCCACAAGGATTCGGTGGAAAATTGATGACAAAGATGATGAACAGCGGCCACTCCAGGCTATCACAATGGGGGTTCTCGAATATCTCTGTAAATCCGGACGCTGAGGTGCTGGATGTTGGCTGCGGAGGTGGTGCAAACATTGCGGTCTGGCTGAGCAAATGCAGGAATGGCCATGTGACAGGATTGGATTATTCGGAGGTTAGTGTGTCAGAATCTCGAAAATTGAACGCTGCCGCTATTCAACGGGAAAAATGCAAGGTTATTCAGGGAGATGTATCTGCCATCCCATTTCCAGATGCAAAATTTGATTATATCTCAGCTTTTGAGACGGTTTACTTCTGGCCAGAATTGAAAAAATGCTTTTCTGAGGTAAATCGTGTTCTGAAAGACGGAGGAACCTTCCTAATTTGTAACGAGAGCGACGGAATGAATGCCTCAGACGATAAATGGACAAAGATAATTGATGGTATGAAGATTTATAATTGTGATCAACTTGTCACCGCTTTAAAAGAAGCAGGTTTTATGGAAATAAAACCATATGCAGATGCCAAAAAGCATTGGCTTTGTATTGTGGCAACAAAATAGATAAATATACAATTTGTAGAATTCAAAAATTTAATGTGAATTGAAATTTGCGTGGAGGAAAAGGTTGAAAGAGTTATTAAAAGAAACCCATATGCTAGATTTTAATGATTCCAGAATTCAATCACTAATAGAGAATAGAGGCTGGAAGGATCTGGAGCAGTTTGAATGCATTAAAGCCATATATTTATACGTTAGGGATGAGATTTTATTCGGCTACAATATTGATGACAGCATATCTGCATCCAAAGTTTTAAGTGATGGATATGGTCAATGTAATACAAAAGGTACTTTATTTATGGCGTTGCTTAGGGCATGTAAAATACCATGTAGGGTGCATGGGTTTACAATAGATAAGCAATTGCAAAAAGGAGCAATGACAGGAATTGTTTATAAAAATGCTCCGCAGAATGTTTTTCATAGTTGGGTTGAAGTGTACTTAGATGATACATGGTATGAACTTGAAGCATTTATTTTAGATAAGAAATATTTGAATAAGCTGCAAAAAATAAATAGCCAATGTTCTGGTGCATTTTGTGGTTATGGTGTGGCGGTAAAAGATTTTCAGAATCCAGTGATTGATTTTGAAAGAAATAATACTTATATACAAAGTGAAGGAATCAATCAAGATTTTGGAATATATAATTCACCAGATGAGTTACTTACAGAGCATCATCAGGAAATGTCGATAGTAAAAGCATTTGCATACCGTCATTTCGGTAGACATCTCATGAATAAAAATGTTAAGAGAATCAGAGATGCGAAAGTTTAAAAATAATGCTTAGTGGCAAAATCTAGTTTGCCGAGTAAAGGAGGTGCTGCAACAGATGGACAATCATTCTTATGATGATATAATCAATCTTCCACATCCGACATCAAGGAACCATCCTCGTATGTCGCTTCACGACAGAGCAGCACAGTTTGCTCCTTTTGCGGCACTTACAGGACACGATGCAGCTATTAAGGAAACTGCAAGGTTAACGGATGAACGGTTAGAGTTGAGCGATGAGGTCATTATGAAATTGAATGACCAGTTAAATATGATTAGAGATAATATCGGCACAGAACAGGAAGTATCAATAACTTATTTCGTGCCTGATGACAAAAAATCCGGAGGAGCATATCTCACGCATTCCGGTATAGTGAAAAAGATTGATGAATTTGAACGCAAACTGATTATGCAGGATGAAACAGTTATCCCGATTGAACAAATCAGCGAGATACAGGGAGAAATGTTCAGAGGACTATATGAGTCATAGCTTGGAAAGGGCAAACAATGGAAACAAAACCAAGAATATTATACTTAAAGAAAATATTAGAGGAACGAACGGACGAGGAACATCCGCTTTCAACGACGCAACTAATCAATATATTGGCTGATGAATACGGGATTTCAGCGCATAGAACTACTGTTACGAAAGACATTGCAGCACTTCAGGAGTTTGGAATGGATATTGTTACTATCCATTCTACTCAAAGCAAATACTTTGTAGCCAATCGTAAGTTTGAATTGCCGGAACTGAAACTGCTGATAGATGCAGTAGAGTCATCGAAGTTCATTACAAAGAAGAAAAGCGAAACGCTGATTGAGAAGATACATACGATGACCAGTCCGGGGCAGGTGGCAAAGTTGAAGCGTAATAATTATGTGGTCAATCGAATTAAGCCAGATAATGAGCAGATATATTACATCATCGACGCTATAAATGAAGCCATTAACGCAGGTAAACAGATTTCTTTTCAGTATTATGATTATACCGGATTAAAGAAAAAGGTTCTGAAGAACAAGGGCGAAGTGTATAGGCTCAGCCCATATAAACTTCTCTGGAATGGGGATAATTATTATGTTCTCGGATACTCTGAGAAGAAAAGCAAGGTTATCAATTTCAGGGTAGACCGTATTGCTTCCAAGCCGGAGATACTGGATAAGGATATTATTCCTATGCCTGATGATTTTGATATTGAGAATTACACAAAAGAAGTATTCTTTATGTTCTCAGGCGAGAAAGTCCTTGTGGATTTACGATGTGATAACAGTCTGATGAAAACAATGGTTGACCGTTTCGGAGAAGATGTGACAACCCTTGCGTATGATATGACTTCTTTCAGGGTACAGACCGAAGTATCAGCCAGTCCAACCTTTTTTGGTTGGGTATTTGGTTTTAATGGCAAGGTACAGATACTTGCACCGGAAAGTGTAAAAGAACAGTACAGACAGATGATTGCACAAGCCGATGAGGATATGCAGGAAAGCAGAGATTGAAACGCAGAAAGCGATGTTTTATCTGCAACAAAAGGAAAATGAGGAACATGGATTAGAGTAATATGAGTCCGCTTTGCGAAAAGTAATCAGGGAAACGGAGGACAATTCTATGACAGATAACACAAACAAAGGTTTTTGGGAAAGAATGGCAAGAATATATACTGCATTTATGTCAAAAAACGATACTGCTTATCGGCAAATCTGCAAACTGTCAGAACAGTATATAGACAGTGAGAAGTCTGTCTTGGAATTGGCTTGCGGAACGGGACAGATTACCTTTTTAATGGCAGGAAAATCCGGCTCTTGGGAAGCAAAAGATTACTCGGAAAATATGATAATAGAAGCTGAAAAACGCAATCAAGGCGAACACAAATGTGAACAGCTCCGCTTTTGTGTGCAGGACGCAACGAATTTGACTTATGAAGATGAAAAATTTGATGTTGTTGTGATTGCCAATGCTTTACATATCATGCCACAACCGGAGAAAGCACTAAAAGAAATACACAGAGTTCTGAAAAAAGACGGAATTTTGTTCGCACCCACATTTGTATATAAAAAAGGGTATTCGAAATTTCTGATATGGCTTATGGAAAAAGCCGGGTTTAAAACCTATCATAAATGGCAAAACGAAGAACTGAAAGAATATGTCGGTAGCGAAGGCTTTCAGGTTGTTGGAGCGGCATTGATAAAAGGCAAACCACTTTCGGAATATGTATTGGTTGGGAAAAAGGAGTGATAACGTGAGAATATTGATTATCGGTGCAGGTGTGTTGGGTTCAAATCTGGCACATTCTATGCGAAAAGGAAATGACATAACCATTCTTGCAAGAGGCAGAACCTACCAAAATTTAAAAAACGGCGGACTTGTAATCAAACACAAGCTCGGAAAGAAAACAACAGACTGTTTCACTGTTATAGACAAACTTCAAACAGACGATATTTATGATGCTATTTTTGTTGTATCCAGATTTTCATCTTTAGACAGCATTGTTCCAATGATAAAACGCAACAAAAGCAAAAATATCGTGTTTGTAGGTAACAATATGACCGTTGAGAAATATGAAAATTTGGAGAATAAAAATGTATTGTTTGCATTTTTTAGTGCGGCAGGCAAAAAGTACGACGGCTACATAAATTCCATCTGCCTAAATAAAATTGAAATCGGAAGGACAGACGGCAAGGATGTTAGTGATAAATTTATAACTTCTATATTTGCAGGTGCGAAAATAAAAGTGACGATAGATAATAAAATGAATGATTATCTGAAAACACACGCTTGTGCTGTTCTTCCGCTTGTGTTTGCAAGCTATAGAGCAAATGGTAATTTAAAGTTGCTGAAAAAAGATAAAGCGTATTCGTTAGACATTATGGATGCTATCATCGAAGGTTATGATGTGCTGAAAAAAGCAGGCTATGAAATATTGCCCAAAGGGGAATACGAAACCTGTGTAAATAAAAAGAAATTCTGTGCTTGGATGTACAGATTTATGTTTTCTAATTTTATTGGTAAGCTGTGCATATCTGATCACGCAATGAGTGCAAGGGAAGAGTTTATGATGTTGGAAAGTGAATTTGAAAAGTTGAAGAATGAAACCGGAATTGGGTATATGAAATATAAAGTGATGTATACAGCAGGAGCCAAAAGAGATCTGCGAAATATTTTCAGATATATTTCAGAGGAACTGTTAGCTCCAAAGAACGCTGCCGGACAGACCGAATTATGGCTGCTATTCGAAAGCTGGTCACCATGCCGAATAGAAACCGGCTTTATGAGGAAGAACCATGGCACAGCAGAGGACTTCGGTTCTTTCCAGTGGACAATTATTTGGTGTTTTATAAGACGAATGATGAAACAGAAACAGTGAATATAGTGCGAATTATGTATCGTGGACGTGATGTTCGCAAGCAGTTAAGTCGGACGGAAGACGTTTCAGAAAATTAAAATTTAACCATGATATTCTGAAAAATTTATAGGAATGCGCTATTATCAAATTGACACAGGAATGTGGTAGAGTATAATTACAATTGAATACACTGAAAAAATGGAGGAATTACATGAAAACACATAAATATTGGTCAGTTGGAGCATTAATTACAATGTTTGGGACTTATTATACTGGATATAAAAAGCTAAAATCAAGTCATAAATACTTTGCTTTAAGTTCTATGCTATGTATGGTAATGGCGATATATACAGGTCATAAAATGATTGCCGGGAATAGGAAAGAAAAGGCGAAAAAAGAGAAAGTTATAGAGAATGAGGAATAAATAATGTTGGAAGTAGGAATTAAGGCACCTGATTTTGAGTTGCCAGATCAAAATGGGAAAATACATAGATTATCGGATTATACAGGAAAAAAAGTAATTTTGTATTTTTATCCAAGGGATAATACACCAGGATGTACGAAGCAGGCATGTGGTTTTTCCGAGAGATACCCTCAGTTTACCGAAAAAGGTGCAGTTATTCTTGGAGTCAGTAAGGATTCTGTAGCGTCTCACAAGAGATTTGAGGAAAAATATGGATTGGCATTTACACTTTTAGCAGATCCAGAGCGGAAAGTTATTGAAGCTTATGATGCATGGAAAGAAAAGAAAAATTATGGCAAAGTCTCTATGGGGGTAGTAAGAACCACATATCTTATTGATGAACAAGGGATTATTATAAAGGCAAATGATAAAGTCAAGGCTGCAGATGATCCTGAAAATATGCTTAAGGAATTAGATTAATGAAGATAATATTATCCCCTGCTAAAAAGATGATTACAGATACTGACAGTATTGAACCGGATGCATTGCCTGAATTTATTGAAAAGACGACAGAGATACAAAGTTGGTTGAAAAGTAAGTCAAAAGAGGAACTGAAAGGCATTTGGAAATGTAATGATAAGATTGCAGAACAAAATTTCAATAGATTGGGAAATATGAATCTTTATCAGATGCTCAGTCCGGCTGTTTTATCATATGAAGGAATTGCTTTTCAATATATGGCACCATCTGTGTTTGAAGATATGCAGCTTGAGTATGTGCAAAATCATTTGAGAATATTGTCTGCATTTTATGGTGCTCTGAAACCAATGGATGGTGTGACACCTTATCGTTTGGAAATGCAGGCAAAGATCAGGATTGGAGATGCCAAAAATCTGTATGAGTACTGGGGTGACTTGTTATACCGCTCAGTAATAGATGACAGCAGGATTATCATTAATCTTGCATCAAAAGAATACTCAAAATGTATAGAAAAATATCTGACACAACAGGATAGATACATTACGATTACATTTTGTGAGTTATCAGGAGATAAACTGGTGACAAAAGGTACATATGCTAAGATTGCTCGTGGTGAAATGGTTAGGTTCATGGCTGAAAACAGTATTGAAAATCCTGAGGATATTAAAAAATTCGACAGACTTGGTTATTCATTCCGGTCTGATTTATCATCAGATACTGAATATGTTTTTGAACGAAAAATAGAACAATGATTTATATTAAAGATGCTCAGCATGGGCATCTTTAATATAATAATGAGAATTATTACTATTCTGTTGACAATATAATAATGATGGTATATAATCCTTATTAAGAATAAATCCTAACAAGGAGGACTGATGACAAGTAGGAGAAATACCATTCAAAAAGATCTTGTAAGAAATGCCGTATATGAAATGAGAAGACATGTTACAGCAAATGAAGTGTATGAATTTATAAAAGAAGCATATCCTACAATCGGAAAAGGAACTGTATATAGAAATCTTGATATATTGGTAGATGAGGGTTCGTTAAGGAAGGTTGAAGTTCCGGATGGACCGAATAGGTTCGATTTTTCATTGAAAAATCATTACCATGTCAGGTGTGTAAAATGCGGTGAGGTTTCAGATGTGGATATGGATGAAATACCGGATTTGCTGGAAAGAATTCATAACACTTATGGAATCGAATTTTTGGATTATGATATTTCATTTAAAGGTATTTGCCCAAAATGCAGGGAGAAGGTAAAGGAGGAAAAAAATGGATAGGGAAGCAATGTATAAGTTGAGTTATGGATTGTTTGTACTGACTGCCAGGGAACATGAAAAAGACAATGGATGTATTATTAATACAGCCATTCAGGCAGCTTCAGAACCGAACCAGTTAAGTATCTGTGTCAACAAAGCAAATTACACGCATGACATGATTCAGAGAACAGGAAAATTCACAGTATCAGTCTTAAGTCAGAAGGCACAGTTTGAATTGTTCAAATATTTTGGCTTCCAATCAGGAAGGGATACCAATAAATTTGAAGCATTTGAAAAGTGTGCCAGGGGCACGAATGGTATTTATTATATTACAGAAGGTACAAATGCATACATTTCTGTGACAGTTACTAAAACAGAGGACTTGGGTTCACATACGATGTTTATCGGTGAGATAACCGATATGGAAGTTTTAAGCAATGTTCCTTCAGTAACATATGATTATTATCAGAATAATATTAAGCCTAAGCCACAGGAGGTTGGAAAAACAGAGGACGGTCAGACAATATGGCGTTGCAGAATTTGCGGATATGAATATGTAGGCGAGGAATTACCGGATGACTTTATATGTCCTTTGTGCAAGCACCCGGCATCAGATTTTGAAAAAGTAGTAAAGAAAACGGAGGTAAAAGAGATGGCAGAAAACAAATATGCAGGAACACAGACAGAGAAGAATTTACAGGAGGCATTTGCAGGGGAATCACAGGCAAGAAATAAGTATACCTATTTTGCTTCTGTAGCGAAAAAGGAAGGTTACGAGCAGATGTCAGCATTGTTTTTAAAGACTGCAGATAATGAGAAAGAACATGCAAAGATGTGGTTCAAGGAATTAGCAGGAATTGGTGATACAAAGGAAAACCTGGCGACAGCGGCAGAAGGCGAAAATTATGAGTGGACAGATATGTATGATGGCTTTGCTAAAACAGCTGAGGAAGAAGGATTCCCTGAGCTTGCAGCAAAATTCAGGGCAGTAGGTGAGATTGAGAAGCACCATGAGGAAAGATATCGTGCACTTCTTAAGAATATTGAAACTGCACAGGTATTTGAAAAGAGCGAAGTTAAGGTATGGGAATGCCGTAACTGCGGACATATTGTGGTAGGAACTAAGGCGCCTGAAGTATGTCCGGTATGTAATCATCCACAGAGCTATTTTGAAGTACATGAAGAGAATTATTAAGGAGATGAGATTATTACGAAGAAGAAAGTGATTAATTCAAAAAAAGCAGTAATGATAGGCTGTGGCTTTGTTGGTTCTGCATCGGTATTTGCTCTGATGCAGAGTAGCTTGTTTACAGAGATTGTCCTTATCGATGCAGATAAGAACAAGGCAGAAGGAGAAGCGATGGATATCAGTCATGGTATTCCATTTGCGAGTCCGATGAAAATATATGCCGGAGATTATGATGATGTGGCTGATGCTGCAATTGTTGTCATATCTGCCGGAGCGGGACAGAAACCGGGAGAGACAAGGCTTGATCTCGTAAATAAAAATGTAGCAATATTTAAGTCAATCATTCCTGAAATAGCAAAGAGAAATTTTGCAGGTATCATGCTTGTAGTAGCGAATCCGGTAGATATTTTGACACAGGTAGCCATAAAGTTATCAGGACTTCCGGAAAACAGGGTTATTGGATCGGGGACAGTGTTAGACAGTGCACGATTAAGATATAAGCTTGGTGAGCATTTATCTGTGGACAGCAGGAGTGTTCACGCATTTATAGTAGGTGAGCATGGAGACAGTGAAGTTGTAGCATGGTCATCAGCCAATGTATCCGGTGTTCCATTGAGTGAAATGTGTGAAATGCGTGGACATTACAAGCACAAGGAAAACACGGCAGAAATAGCTACAGCAGTCAAGAACAGTGCTTATGAGATTATAAACAAAAAGCACGCTACATATTATGGAATTGCAATGTCTGTAAAAAGAATCTGCGAAGTGATTATGAGAGATGAAAAATCAATACTCCCAGTATCGCATATGATTCATGGAGTATATGACATTGACGGAGTATCGTTAAGTATGCCGGCCATTGTAGGTGCAGATGGCATTGAGTCTAATATACCTATTAATTTAAGTGGAGAGGAAGCGTTAAAGCTTAAGGAATCCGCAGATTCTTTGAAAAAGATTATAGAGACAATTGAATTATAAATTTTACACATGGAAGGAGATAAAAGCATGGAAGTAAAGTATTATATATGTAAGCATTGTGGAAACATTGTTGAAAAGGTAAAGGATAAGGGTGTACCTGTAATTTGTTGCGGAGAACCTATGCAGGAATTAAAAGCCGGAGTGACAGATGCTGCTGCCGAGAAGCATGTACCTGTATATACGGTAGAAGGCAGTCATGTTCATGTCGTGGTCGGAGAGACAAAACATCCAATGCTTGAAGAGCATTTCATTGAGTGGATTACATTAAATACAAACCAGGGAATATACAGAAAACAGTTAAATCCAGGGCAGGAGCCGGTAGCAGATTTTTGTCTTTGCGATGGTGAACAGGTAGAAGAAGTATATGCATATTGTAACCTGCATGGATTATGGAAATGCTAAAAGCATTTATACATATTAAGGTTACAGAACAACACAAATACAACAGTAATATATTTATAAGGAGGAACAAACTAATGAAATATGTATGTGACGTTTGCGGATGGGAATATGATGAAGAGGAAGGTTATCCTGAAGGTGGTATTGCACCAGGAACAAAGTGGGAGGATGTTCCGGAAGATTTTGAATGCCCATTATGTAATGTTGGAAAAGATCAGTTTTCAGAAGTTGAATAGAAGCCTAATCTTGTGTTAAATACGGATGGACAAACCAAAACCCTGGTGCGTGAGCAACAGGGTTTTTTATTGCGATATTTTGTGATGATATCACAGAAAATAATCTACCTTTTGCTTATAATGTAGTTAGAAATTAAGTAAGGAGGTAGTCTAAATGAGATTAAAAGATAAAGTTGCAATCATTACGGGCGGAAGCCGTGGTATAGGATTTGCTACAGCTGATAAATTCTTGAAGGAAGGTGCTTCAGTTGTGTTGGCAGCAAGTTCACAGGAATCGGCAGATGTTGCTGTAGATAAATTAAAAGAAAAATATCCCAATGCAATAGTTGCTGGAATTAGTCCAAATCTGGCAAGCATGGAGTCTGTCAGAAAGGCTTTTAAAGAGGCAACTGAAAAATATGGATGTGTCGACATACTGGTAAATAATGCAGGAATTTCAGAAAATACCTCATTTATGGATTATACAGAGGAGACTTTCGATAAAGTCATGGATCTAAATGTAAAAGGAGTATTTAATACTACTCGTGTAGCAGCAGAATGTATGGTGGCAAGAGGCAAGGGGGTCATTCTCTCAACTTCTTCCATGGTGAGTATTTCGGGACAGCCAAGTGGGGTTGCTTATCCGGCATCGAAGTTTGCAGTAAACGGATTGACTGTATCATTAGCAAGAGAACTAGGACCTAAAGGTATTCGTGTTAATGCTGTTGCACCTGGGATTACAGAAACTGATATGATGAAAGCTGTGCCAAAGGAAGTTATCGAACCTATGATTGAAAGAATTCCATTGCGTCGTCTTGGACAGCCAGAAGATATTGCCAATGCGTTTGTGTTTCTTGCTTCAGATGAGGCGAGTTACATTACAGGTGTTATATTAAGTGTAGATGGTATGGCAAGAAGTTAATTTAATGTGGTATGGTGATGTAATCACGGAAAACAAATGAAATTAAGACTATAATAAAGCTACAAAAAGAAAAAGATAAGGAGGACTGTAAAATGTCTGCTATTAATATCAATAAAAATAATTTTGAGAACGAAGTACTGAATTCCGATAAAACCGTTCTTTTAGATTTTTGGGCATCTTGGTGTGCACCTTGCCGTATGGTAGTACCTATTGTAGAGGAGATTGCAGGTGAGCGTAGGGATATTAAAGTTGGAAAGATTAATGTAGATGAAGAGCCTGAATTGGCAAATAAGTTCAGTATTATGAGCATTCCGACTTTAGTGGTTATGAAGAATGGGAAGATTGTACAGCAGGTTTCAGGGGCGAGACCTAAGAATGCGATTTTAGAAATGCTTTAGGGAGGTGTACTAATGGGATTTTTTGATCTCTTTAAACAGTCGAATATTAATCAAGGCATAGAAGAATATAAAAGGACTGCTGGTGCAGTTCTGCTGGATGTCCGTACTCCGCAGGAATATCGGGAAGGACATATACCAGAAAGTAAAAATGTGCCGTTGCAGCAACTAGACAATATTATTTCTGTAGCGAAGAATAAGGATATCCCTCTGTTTGTATACTGTTATTCCGGTTCTCGGAGTCGTCAGGCAACTGAGATACTGCAACGAATGGGATACTCTAAAGTAAATAATATCGGTGGCATTGCAGCTTACTCAGGAAAGGTGGAAAAATAAGATGAAGGTAATAATCGTAGGAGGTGTAGCAGGAGGAGCTACAGCCGCAGCAAGAATACGCAGACTGGATGAACATGCAGAAATTACTGTGTTTGAAAGATCCGGATACATATCCTATGCTAATTGTGGGCTTCCATATTATATTGGAGACGTGATCACAGACCCGGAAGAACTTACACTACAGACACCAGAGAGTTTTTTTAAACGCTTCCGTATTAACATGAAAATTCATCATGAAGTTATCTCCATACATCCGGATCGTAAAATTGTTTCAGTGAAAAATTTGGAGAATGATGAGATATTTGAAGAAAACTATGATAAGTTGATTCTTTCTCCAGGTGCAAAGCCAACACAGCCGAGACTTCCCGGAGTAGGTATTGATAAACTTTTTACACTTCGTACCGTAGAAGACACTTTTCGAATAAAGGAATATATAAATAAGAACCATCCAAAATCGGCTGTATTGGCAGGTGGCGGTTTTATTGGTCTGGAACTGGCAGAAAATTTGAGGGAGCTTGGCATGGATGTTACGATTGTCCAGCGGCCTAAGCAGCTGATGAACCCTTTTGACCCGGATATGGCATCCATGATCCATAATGAAATGAGAAAGCATGGGGTAAAACTGGTACTGGGCTATACAGTAGAAGGATTTAAAGAAAAAGACAACGGAGTGGAGGTTCTGTTGAAAGATAATCCATCCCTTCAGGCTGATATGGTAGTTCTGGCAATCGGAGTCACACCAGACACAGTATTAGCAAAAGAAGCCGGTCTGGAACTTGGCATCAAGGAAAGTATTGTAGTGAATGACAGAATGGAAACCTCTGTACCGGATATTTATGCTGCAGGTGATGCAGTTCAGGTAAAACATTATGTTACGGGTAATGATGCGTTGATTTCTTTGGCAGGACCAGCCAATAAACAGGGCAGAATCATCGCTGATAATATTTGTGGCGGTGATAGTCGTTACCTGGGCAGTCAGGGAAGCTCCGTTATAAAAGTGTTTGATATGACAGCAGCCACTACAGGTATCAATGAAACCAATGCCAAAAAGTCAGGATTAGAGGTAGATACAGTAATTCTTTCTCCTATGAGTCATGCCGGTTACTATCCTGGCGGAAAAGTGATGACCATAAAGGTGGTTTTTGAAAAAGAGAGCTATCGTTTGCTTGGCGCTCAGATTATCGGATATGAAGGAGTTGATAAACGTATTGATGTGCTGGCAACAGCAATTCATGCGAGGCTGAATGCAACCCAGTTGAAAGATCTGGATTTGGCATATGCACCACCTTATTCTTCTGCCAAGGATCCAGTAAACATGGCTGGATTTATAATAGACAATATTGCAAAAGGGACATTAAAGCAATGGCATTTGGAAGATATGGACAAGATTTCTAAAGATAAAGATGTGGTGTTGCTAGATGTGAGAACTGTAGGTGAATTCAGCAGGGGGCATATTGATGGATTCAAAAACATACCTGTAGATGAACTGAGAGAACGAATTAGTGAAATTGAGATAGGAAAGCCTGTGTATCTGATATGCCAGAGTGGTCTGCGCAGTTATATTGCGAGCCGTATTCTGGAAGGAAACGGTTATGAAACGTATAATTTCTCTGGTGGATTTCGCTTCTATGATGCAGTGGTCAATGACCGTGCGCTGATTGAAAGGGCATATGCATGTGGTATGGATTATTAAAAAATAATCACGATATTTTTATAATTTTCTTATAGCATAAAAAGATCCCCCATTTATTAGAATGACTTTCATAATTCTGATAAATGGAGGATTCTTCTTTATATGTTATAGAAAAATAGTTTTATGACCTTTGGAGTGTTTCCAGTCTTTTTGGATCAAGAATTGTGATTTTGCCGCGGGAGAGTTTTACGAGACCCTCGCCTTGAAAGTATCGAAGCATTCGAGTGATAACTTCCCTGTGGGAACCAAGATGATTAGCAATCGTCTCATGAGTGATTTTCAGCTCGTTTGTTCCTTCGATAGAGGTCTCTTCTAAAAGAAATGAAGCAACACGCTTATCCAAACTCTTCCACATAATCTGTTCAATCAGCCACATGACATCAGAAAAACGGGTAGCCATTAACTCATTGGTATAGTTTGCGACAGGAGCAGATTCTTTCATGATGCTCTTATAGATTTCAGCAGGGATGATCCAAAGATCCGTATCTTTTTCTGCTTCAATGGTTACTTCAAATTGAATAGACCGCATGATACATGAAGCGGATAAAAGACACATATCCATATCGAACAGACGGTAAAGTGTAATCTCCCGTCCTTCATCTGAAAGTATGTAAGTTCGAAGCTGTCCAGATTTAACCAGTAATAATCCGGTACAATCCATGTTCCCGTTGTGAATGATTGTTCCTTTTTTCACATGCTGTGTGATCAAATTGTCTGAAATTAGTTTTTTCTGTGCTGTATTTAAGTCATTCCATAGTGGAAAATAATTTTCGAAGTTCATAACCGTTATCTCCTTTACGAACATAGTATACTTGCTTTTTTTAGATGTGTCAATTATGTAACTGGCATATGCCATAAATAGAAATAAAAAGAAGTGTAATAAAGTAAATTATCTTTTCTGTGATATCATCACTGAAGTAAGACTTTTTATGAGGTATATTAAGTTCAAACAGGAGAAGGAGTTGAAAAATATGACATCAATAAATATAAATAAAGAAAAGTTTGGACAATTAATTCATAAAGAAAAACCGGTTTTGGTTGATTTCTGGGCACCTTGGTGTGGTTATTGCCGTAGAATTGGAGCGGCTTATGAAAAAATAAGTGAAGAATACAGCGATATTCTTATTGCTGGGAAAGTAAATATTGATGAAGAACCACAGATTGCAGAAGCTGAAAAGATTGAGATAATTCCTACGCTGGTTTTATATCGAGATGGAAAGGCAATAGATTCTATTGTTGCACCTGAATCAAAAATAATGATAGAGAATTTTATTAATGAAGCATTGGAAAAATAAAAGGAGGACTGCTGTATGAATGAAAATCATGTTTACGATATGATTATCGTGGGGGGAGGACCTGGAGGGTATACTTCAGCATTATACGCAGCCAGAGCAGGATTTGATACAATTGTTTTAGAAAAATTATCTGCAGGTGGTCAGATGTCATTGACCTGGCAGATTGATAACTATCCTGGTTTTGAAAATGGAATTGACGGATTTTCATTGGCAGAGAAAATGCAAAAACAGGCGGAAAAATTTGGCGCTAAAAGTGAATATGCTGAAGTTTTTAATATGGATTTAACAGGAAAGCTTAAGAGAGTAGAAACTAGTTCGGGAATTTATATTGGGAAAACAGTAGTGATTGCTACTGGAGCAAATCCAAGAGAACTTGGTCTCGCTAAAGAAAAAGAATTGATAGGTCATGGGGTTGCTTATTGTGCCTCCTGTGATGGTATGTTTTATAAAGATAAGATCGTGGTGGTTGTTGGTGGTGGAAATTCTGCTGTATCAGATGCTGTTCTTTTAAGTCGAATTGCTAAGAAAGTCATCATTGTTCATCGAAGAGATACATTACGTGCAACGAAAATCTACCATGACCAGCTGATGAAAACTGAAAATATAGAGTTTCGATGGAACAATACAGTAAATGAACTGATTTATGGAGAACGATTAACTGGTGTGCAGTTGAAAGATACAGTTACAGGAGAAGAAAACATTATAGAATGTGACGGCCTGTTTGTGAGTATAGGAAGAAAACCGACAACAGATTTTTTAGATAATCAGATAGAACTGGATAATAAAGGATATATTGTGGCAGGTGAAAACACTGAAACGAGTATTCCGGGTGTTTATGCTGTAGGAGATGTCAGAACAAAGTTACTTCGTCAGATAGTAACAGCAGTGGCAGATGGTGCTATGGCAGTACATATGGCAGAAAAATATATGGGGAAAATGTAAAGTGAACTCCGCCTTTTAGTATAGGAATTGTTTTGTTAAGTTAAATAATGAAACAGAAAATAGTCATTTTGATAGACCATATTTACTATAAATAATCAGAATTTGAAAACTGTTCATCAGTATAACCTAAAATAAAACTTTGTCCTGCTGTCAACACAGGTGTTTTATTTTTATTGTCATACTCTGTGCTTTCAACAATATAGGCTTGTGGTTGCTCGTATTTGAATATTTCTCAGAGCTTACGCTGTTCCAAAGAATAATGGAAATCAAAGTAATGCAAAGACCGTCAGATCTCATTCGAGAATTGACGGTCTTTACATTTTTCTGTTATATCTGAGAAAGTCGTTTCTATGTTCCTGTTTCCTAAAATTGTAGCCTTGTGAATTGAGAGTATCAACTTTCAAAGCGACAAGATTTATGTCGGAGTGCATACAGCGAGCAATTTGCTGAATATCATACCCCTGTTTAATATATTCAATAATCGTATCGTCCGGTAAAGAAGCCTGAGCTGCAAAGACATTGGCTTCGTATTCCATCCGGTTTTCACGCATATCAAAGATATTAAATTCTTTGAATCCTCCGGCTGAAACTGCTTCTTGGCGATGAAGAACATCGTGTCCGATTTCGTGCCATAATACGATTTGTTCAATAACCGGGTGCAAACCGTTCTGAAGAAAGATAAATCGATTCTTCAAGATTACCTTGTATGCTCCACGCTGTTTCGTAAAATCTCGATAGAGAATATGTATCCCAAGCTCATCAGCGACTTTATATGGATTACGAGTGCCACATCGTTTGATGAGCCGGTTCACTATCTTGACAATCTCATCCTGCGTATTATATCCCAAACGGCTCACCTCCCTTGCAGTGCCATTATAACAGATATATTATCCATTTTTTTATAAACCATCTGCTGTCCCATAAAACGGACAACGCACAGCGAGAGGTTACTCGTCTTTGCGATACTTTTTCGGTGTGTATTTCTTGTTGTTTTTCTTAGCAATAAGGTACGCTTCCTGAATGGCATCAACCATTTCACGCATGTCTTCGTCAGCCATTTCTCCGCCGGCAAATAAACCGGTTACTTCTGCTAGAAGTTCTTTTGCCTGCTTTGCACCTCTGTGTCCGTAATTATCTTCAACATCTGCAATAAATGCTTCATCTTCCGATAAAAGATAGTTGATATTTACACCGAGAGCTTCGGCAAGTTTCTTATAGCGTTCTGTTCCTCTTGGACGGGAACTGTCATTCTCATAGGAACTGATAACTCTACGAGTAACGCCGATTTTTTTCGCCAACTCATCCTGATTTAATCCGAGTCTGTTTCGTTCGTTCTTAACTTTTTCGCCGAATGTCATCTTGATTGTTCACTCCTTGTCTTAAATTTATGTAGTTAAACTTCGTCTACACTCTTGACAAGAGAAGTTTAACTGCGTATAATAGCAAGTAAGAAGTTTAACTACTCATAGTTTATATTAAACTTCTCAAAAAGTCAAGGGGGTTAAGCAGAATGGCTCGAAATATTTTACATTGCAATATGAACAACTTCTATGCAAGTGTTGAGTGTATGCTTAACCCTGCTCTGAAAGAATATCCGGTTGCTGTATGCGGTTCTGTTGAAGAACGACACGGAATTGTCCTTGCTAAGAATTATAAAGCAAAGGCATTTGATGTGAAAACCGGAGATACCGTCTGGCAGGCACAACAGAAATGTCGGGATTTGGTTATTGTTCCACCGCATTATGAGGAATATATAAAATACTCAAAACTTGCAAGAAGCGTGTACGAACGATATACAGACCAAGTAGAACCTTATGGTATGGATGAGTGCTGGCTGGATATTACCGGAACAGGTAGTCTTTTCGGCTCTCCGGTGGAAGTTGCAAACAAAATCAGAGAAACGATTAAGTTTGAACTCGGACTTACTATCTCCGTTGGTGTTTCATTTAATAAGATATTTGCAAAACTCGGCTCTGATATGAAGAAGCCGGATGCAGTAACGGTTATACCAAAGGATACTTTCAGAGAAAAGATATGGAAACTCCCATCGGCTGATTTGCTCGGTGTAGGCAGAGCGACACAGCGTACATTAGACAGCTATGGGATTCGTACCATCGGGGCTTTGGCACAGACTAACCCTGAGTTCCTGCGAAGCGATTAGGAAAAAACGGAGTTGCATTATGGAATTACGCAAATGGCAATGACCTTTCCCTTGTTGCCAAGAAAGACTTCGTATCGCCTATCAAGAGCGTAGGACACGGTATAACGACAGTTGCAGACTTAGAGAAACCGGAGCAGGTGTGGCCCGTGTTTCTCGAATTGACCCAAGACATCGGACACAAGCTCCGAGTTCACGGACTGAGTGCCGAAGGAGTTGCCATACACATTAGAGATAACACACTATGTACAAGACAATGGCAGACCAAGATTGACTTGCCTACGCAATCGTCGATGGTTCTTGCCAAGAGAGCATTTCAACTTTTTGAAGCAAGGTATGGTTGGTACAATCCAATCCGTTCCGTAACAATCCAAGCAATCAATCTTATTCCTCAAGACACGCCCCGTCAGATAGGATTATTTATGAATGTGGAAAAGCAGGAAAAGTTGGAACGACTTGAAAAATGTATTGAAACAATCCGCAGACGCTTCGGTAAGGACAGCATAAGGAATGGAGTTCTGTATCAGGACTTGCAGCTACCACCGGAAAAAGTGGAAATCACGATGCCGACGGGAATGGTCGGCTAAGGAGGGCTTAATTGTGATTGATGAAAGTGATGTACAGACATATGTAAGAATGCCTGATTGTTTAATAAAAGGATGCAGTGATGATATGCTATCTTCATTGCGGACGGCGGAAACCATTTTACCGATTACGGAATATACGAAGGGATGTTTTTATTCTTTGATTTGAATAAGCCGTTTCTAAAAGGTCGGCTTTCCTGCTACATTAACAAGAATGATGACGAAAAACCGAAATACAGAGTCTCAGATAAAGACATCGACGGATATGAGCATTTGGGAAGATTGGTTGTAACAATGAGAAATTATGAGGTATAAGCAATGGAGTGTGAAAGAAGAAAAGTATATGTCGAAGTAAATGTGACGCATAGACCTGATGGAACGGCTCGTCCGAATTCCATTAAGTTTGAAAATGATGAGATATATGAAGTTGACCGTGTAATGCAGAAGTGCAGAGCCGCCGCTACTAAGGTCGGTGGCACAGGCATTCGCTATACGGTTCAGATTTGCGGACAGTCGGCTTTTCTGTTCGATGAAGAAAACGGAAAGTGGTTTGTCGAAGCAAAATCCTAATGTTAGGGGGGCTAAGTAATTGAAACGCTTATCGAGAAATGATATAGAAACAATTTCAGAGAAATTTGTAAAGGCATATTTTGAACTGCCTGAAATAAAGAAATCACAGGTGTACCGCATTGAGCCGGAGCTAATGCTCGAAAAGGTACTTGGACTGACGATTGAGTATATGCACCTTTCCTATGATGGAAGCATTCTCGGAATGACATCGTTTGGGGAACTCGGAGTGCAGGTATTTGAAAACAACGACGATGAAGCCTTTTTCTTCTTGGATGGCAAAACGGTTCTGGTCGAGTCTGACCTTAACTATGACAACAACCTGAAAGGAAGAAAGAATTTTACACTTATGCACGAAGGCAGTCATCAGATATTCAAGATGTTGTTCCCAAATGATTATGGAATAACGGAAAAATCAGCCGAAGTGCATTATTACAAGGCAACCGCAGACACAGAGAAAAGCAGAATAATTACCGATTGGGAGGAATGGCAGGCAAATACACTTGCGGCTGCAATTCTGCTTCCGAGGTGTCTGATAGAAAAAGGAATGTTTTTGTTTGGGCTTGGGGATAAAATCGAATGCCTAAATAAAATCTATTATCCGGCGGTCTATGAAAGATACGCAGCACTTTCAGATTTTTTAGGATGCTCAAAGAAAGCACTTGCAATACGAATGAAACAGCTTGGACTCTTGCACAAGGATTATCTTGATAATCCGTTTGACTACCTTGCTGTTTATCCGGAGGTGTATAAGATTTGACAAGACTGGAACAGAAAGTAATCGTCAGGTGCAAACGCTGTGAATGGCGTATCTTTGATAAAGTCACGATGACGACAGGAAACATTGAAATTAAATGCCCGAAATGTGGGTATGTAAATGAGATTGACCTTTCACTGCGCAGAGGTAATCTCAAATTCAGAACATTTAGAATAAACAAGAAATGAGCAAACAACTGAATAACTGAGCTTTGTACCGAGCCACGGAACCTGAATGAGTTACCAAATAGCCGGACATTGAGAATAACGGGATAACTATATCCTTGCGTTCTTGATGTTCGGCTATTTTTTTGTTGCTCCGAAACGGAGAAGCAAATGAAAAAGCAGTGGCAGGCATACATAGCTAAATACCCGTAATCTCCGAATTTTTGATTTCAAACCAATTCAAAAATTCAAATTCAAGGAGATTACGGAAATGACAAAGAACAACAAATTAAATAATCAGGAAGAACTTTTTGCAAGAGATTGTAAACTTATGAACCTCAAATATGAGTATGACGGATATACCGGCACAGAGAAATGGGCAGTTATTACCGAACTTACCGAAGAAGAACTGTGGGATAAATACCCGGATATTATCAGCAGATACACTCCATTTGTCCTGCTGTCTATGGCACAGGGAAAAGTGATTATTGACGATAACAGAGAAACTCATAGATGTGAAATGCGAGATGCAAGACATTTAGATGCTTTTTGTTATGAGGATGATTTATTTGAGCAATTCCATAATGAAGCATTCTTAGATTTTGTTGACCCGTTTGAACTCAGAGAAGCAGAAGAAATTGCAGAGAGAAAAGAATTACAGCGTCTGCGTGAAATTGAGAAAGTTAGAATAGTGCTTTCAATGATGAAACCAGCTCAGGAACGAAGATTGTATAAGTTTGTCATTGAGGGAAAGAGCTGTCGTGAAATAGCCGTAGAAGAAGGAACTTATCACAGTTCTGTCAGCAAGTCTATTGAAGCGGCAAAGAAAAGTTTTAAGAAAATTTATGAGAACCTCTGATTTTGGGTGTCCAAAATGAACCCTTTTGTGCAATGAGTGAAGGGGTTATTTCATTCTGGATACGAATGACACTTCAAAATATATAGAAATGTGAGGTTTTACATATGAAAGAAAAAACAATTTGCCGTGGGGATTTATTCTACTACGACTTCGGAACACGAACAGGTTCGGTACAAAGCGGAACACGACCGGTACTTGTAATTCAGGCAGATGATTATAACAGAAACGCACCAACAATTATTGTGGCTGCTGTAACAGGCGTTATCAAGAAAAGATACCTGCCGTCACATATCCTGCTCGGTCAGGAGTTTGGACTCAAGAAGCCGTCAATGGTTCTACTGGAGCAACTTCAGACAGTAAACAAAGATGAACTCAGAGATTACATCGGAACGATTGAAGATGAGCAGCTTTTAAGGCGAATAAATATAACGCTTAAAAAGACTTTCGGACTTTGGATTTATAAGGAAGAAAAGAAAGAAAATATCCGTTGCCTTTGCCCAAAGTGCCTGAAAGATTATATTCACAATCCTGATTATATCGTGCGTCGTCTTGACCCCTTTGCAAAGGTCAAAGACCACTGCGATAAATGCAATCAAACCGGTTGGGATTATGTGATTACCGAAAGACAGTGCAACGCAAGAGAAAAGGGGTGTCAGAATGTCTAAGAAAAGATATGAAATTGTAAGTTATGACATCCCGCTTTGGTTAAAACCTGTTTTATCGGTAACGGAAACTTCAATTTACACAGGGATAAGTGCCAATAAGATATATGAGATGTCAGAATCGGAGGACTGTCCTTTTGTGATATGGATAGGAAGCCGCAGGGTAATCAAGAGAAAATCCTTTGAGGAATACCTCGAAAGGCAGTATTCAATATAGTAAAAAGTCAAATCTGCGATGAGTCCGATTGCATAATGGGCTTATCGCAGAAAAATGAATATACTGATGCCATCAATACAAGGAGGACGAAATGCAAAGCAAAAAAGAAATGCCATTAGAGCATAAGCCTATATTAACCATAAGAGAAGCGTCTTTTTATACAGGAATCAGTGAGAAAAAACTGATTGAAATAACAAATCTATATGCCTGCCCATTTGTATTGTGGATGGGTAATCGCAGATTTATCAAGAGAAAAGCATTCGAGAAATTTATTCAGACATCGGAATTTAAGGGAGGTGCAGATGATGAACAGATTGAGTGATGAGTGGTTTTCCAGTAAAAGCGAGAGTGTTCCGTTGTGGCATAAGATAGCACTTTCTATTGATGAAATGTATGTATATACGGGCATTGGTAGAGAAACAATACGAGAACTTACAAAGCAACCGGAAGCAAAACAATTTACATTGAAAATTGGGAAAAGAACTCTAATTAAACGCAAACAATTTGAAGAATATTTAGACCAGATGTGTTCTATTTGAGGGGAGGAATGTAGATGTACAAAATAGATGGTTCTGAACTTTATGAATATCAGCAACAGCTATTGCAACCACCGGAGGATATACCGATTTGGGAAAAGAAATGTCTTACGGTCGAGGAAGCGGCTGCTTATTCAGGTATTGGAGAGCGAAGATTAAAGGCACTATTGATGGATAAGGATTGCAGTTTCAGAATTGCAAGAAGCGACAGGCTTTTAATTATACGAGATAAGTTAGAGGAGTTTATTGACTCAAGCACAGAATTGTAGGAGGTAACACAATGGCAAATACTAAAAGAAAAGATAAATCAAGAAAGGTTCTCCGCAAAGGGGAATCGCAACGTCCGGACGGTACTTATCAATTCCGTTGGACAGATGAGAACCGTAAAAGACATTGTATTTATGCAAGGAACTTGGATGATTTAAGATATAAGGAAGATGAAATTGACAAGGACAAGAAAGACGGTATAAAGGCAGAAGCTCGCTATACATCACTTAACGATATGTATGAACTTTGGAGAGATTTGAAACGTGGAATAAAGAATAATACTTTTGAGAATTACAAATATATGTACGAGACATTCGTGCGTAATCAGATTGGTTCTCAATTCATAATGTCTATAAAAAAGACTGATATAAAAAGATATTACAATAGCCTTGTTGATGAAAGACATCTGAAACCCGCAACGATTGATAGCATACATACCGTTCTACATCAGGTCTTTGAAATGGCAGTAGATGATGATTATATCAGAAGCAATCCAACGGACAATGTTTTGCGTGAATTGAAAAAATCACATTGTTTTAAGACTGAAAAACGCAGGGCATTAACCAAACCGGAGCAGGAACTTTTTCTTAACTATCTGAAGAACACACCGGAAGCACAGTATTGGTATCCAATATTTGCGGTTATGGTCGGAACTGGATTGCGTGTGGGCGAATTGACCGGACTCAGGTGGTGTGACATAGATTTAGAGGAAAGCATTATAGATGTGAATCATACGCTTGTTTATTATGACCACAGAACCGAAGGAAGCAAGAAAGGTTGCTATTTCAATGTGAATACAACCAAGACACCGGCAGGTATGCGACAAGTTCCAATGCTTGAATTTGTGAAAGAAGCATTTTTAATGGAAAAAGAAAGGCAGGAACTTCTTGGACTGCATTGTGAAGCTACGGTTGATGGATATACGGATTTCATTTTTGTAAACCGTTTTGGTCAGCCACAGCACCAAGCAACGCTCAATAAAGCAATTCGTCGCATTATACGAAACTGTAATGATAAGCAGTTTCTGGAAAGTGAAAATCCAGAGGTTTTACTTCCACACTTTAGCTGTCATTCTCTCAGACATACATTTACCACAAGAATGTGTGAAGCCGGAGTGAATGTGAAAGTCATTCAGGACGCACTCGGACACAAAGATGTATCTACTACATTGAACATCTATACAGATGTAACAAAGGAATTAAGAAAGTCAGAGTTTGAGGGATTGGAATTACAATTTAATCAGTAAATAGTCAGAGAATCAGAAAGAGAGCATATGCCGTAGAGATGCGGGGTGTGCTTTCTTTACTTTATGACGAGAAAGTGGTAGAATGAAACACAGGACTGATAGCAATGCTATAAACCCCAAAACTAAATAAGGATATACACCATTTACACCAATTTTTACACCAAATCTCATTTTTACCTTCACGAAACAAGTGGGAATGGTGTAAAGAGGTTGAATAAAAGCCCATTTATAGGCGATAAAACTTACAAAATGGAATTAAGTCGTGAGTGGACGATTTCGTCCCGACAATGAAGTCTTTAGACAGCGACAATAAAAAGTCTGCTGAAAAAGCACCCGAGGTTAAGGAAGAAGTAAAAGAAGAGGTTATCGACTTCTCTAAGGTTGAAATCGAGCCTATGTTCAAAGACTTTGTAGATTTTGACTCATTCAGCAAGTGTGATTTCCGTGCGGTAAAGGTAAAGGCTTGCGAGGCTGTTAAGAAATCAAAGAAACTGTTACAGTTTACTCTTGATGACGGAACAGGCACAGACAGAACCATTTTAAGCGGTATTCACGCTTATTATGAGCCGGAAGAGTTAGTCGGCAAGACACTTGTGGCAATCACAAATCTTCCGCCGAGAGCAATGATGGGTATTGACTCTTGCGGTATGCTCCTTTCCGCCGTTCATACAGAAGAGGGCGAGGAAAAACTCCACCTCTTAATGGTAGATAACCATATCCCGGCAGGTGCAAAGCTCTATTAAGATGATGTAAAGATGTACCGTTTTACCAAATAAACGGAACGTACTTCATTTGATAAAAAACTGAAAAAACAGCGATTTACATCAAACTTACATCATTTGATGCAGAAATCGGTGCAAGCAAGAAAAAATCGCATAATTAGTACAAAGAGTGGGCAATTCCAATCGGGATTGCCCATTTTTAAAACAAACAGAAATACAAATCGGAAGTTTTAAAGGAGGAATACCATGGGATTATTTGGTAAAAGCAAAAAAGAACGAGAAACAGAATACATGAGCAGATTAGATGTTCCATCGTGTTTAAAAGAAGATTTTGAATTGATTATTGATGATATATTTACAATTATGGGAGTTGGAACAGTTGCCACAGGAAACATATTAACAGGGATGTGCAGAGAAGGGGAAAATGCATGTATTTATAAAGCAAATGGAGATATCTTAGAAACCAGAATTACTACTGTCGATGTACATACAAAAGAACGAAAAGCAAATGGTTGTGGATATAAAACAGAGCATGTTGGACTTGGGTTACGAGGAATTTCCAAGGAACAATTAGAAAAGGGTGATAAAGTACTTGTAAAGAATGCCAATATGTATGGAATGTAATTACAAATTCAAGTTTGTCAATTTGCCCTTTGAGAGAGGAGAAAGCCTTTTCTCAAAGGGCTTGTGAAATATAAAATATTATGTTAAGATACATAGTATAATGAGTGGGCAATTCCAATCGGGATTGCCAATTTTTAAAACAAACAGAAATACAAATCGAAATTTAACGCTTGAAAAAAGGAGAAAGAAACATGGCACAGAAAGAAGAAAGATTTGAAATTATATTTAGAGACGGAAGCCAGCTTAAGGATGAAGGGGCCCGTCAAATTCTTGTAGATAAGGAGACGGGAGTTAATTACCTTTGTTGGAAATCTGGATACGGGGCTGGTATTACACCTCTTCTGGATTCTGAAGGAAAAGTCATAGTTACTAAGTAAAATTAAAGTTTGTAGAATTGAGAAAATCGGAATTTGTGGAGGATATTAAAATGGCGCAGATAATATGGGATGGCAATAAAAACTGGGAAAACGTTTGGGACGGTAAGCAGCCGTGGGACAGAGAGATTGAAGAAAAAATCATTCCTGAAAATGCAGTTCTAATTGACAGACCAGATGACATAATTAAAGCATCAATTCCATACATGATTATCCCTTGTATTGTATGCTTTGTTGCAATTTTTACAAAAAAGGCGCAATCAGACGAATTTATATTTAATTTATGGTTTATGCCGCTGTCATTTATTATTGGCTTTTTTGTTGCGATGCCGTTACATGAATTTCTTCATGCTATAAGTTATCCAAAGGGGGCAAAAGTTTATATAGGAGTATCTCTAAAACAGTTGAGAGCATATGCTGCATCCTCAGCAGCACTTAGCAGAGGACGATATATAATGATGTCATTGGCACCTTTGATTCCGGGGATAATCTTTCTTGCTGTTTTTGTGGTCTGCCCGATTTCAATGAAGTGGTTGATGACAATATGTGTAGTTCCTTCGTTTATGGGACTAATTTCTCCAGCACCCGATTATATGGATGTTTTAATCATATTGCGAAAGGTACCGAAGGGGGCAATGATTCAGGCAACAGAAAATGGATTGGTTTGGTATCTCTAATACGACAGATTCCAGTTTGTCGAACACATGAAAATTTGAAGTTTCGTAAGGATTTTTAAAACTGTCTCATTGTATGGTTTCGTTTATTAAGATATGATTGGTTTGGAGGTGATACATTATGGCAAATGAAGATAAAAAATATTTTAATGCTATGCTTATGGATAGCAAGGATATGCCAAAAGTTCAAATCATAACAGATGAAAAGAGCATCGAAAAATATGGTGGAGATAAAATGTATTTTGCCCCACCTATTGACTACGACAAAGTAATGCGACTTGTGCCTTGTGGAAAATTACTTACAGTAGGTACAATAAGGGAATTCTTTGCTAAACAAAATGGTGCTGATTTTACAGAGCCAATTACAGCTGGAATTTTTGTTTCGATAGTTGCATGGGCGAGTTATCAGCGTGCAGAAGATAAAACCCCTTATTGGAGAACATTAAAAGCAAAAGGGGAATTAAATGCAAAGTATCCAGGAGGCGTTGAGGCACAAAAGGAGATGCTTGAAAAAGAGGGACATATCGTAATCCAAAAAGGTAAAACCAATATTAAGTATTATGTTAAGGACTACGAAAAAGCATTATTTACATTGTAATAGATAATGTGAAAATTCCAGTTTGCCAACTTGCCCTTTGAGAGAGGAGAACTCCTTTTCTCAAAGGGCTTTTTATTTGAATTGACTTTAACATATCAAATGTTATAATATAAAAAAATAAATTAAATAAGGGTATTGATATGAAGATATATGAAGCGGCTGAAAGAACACCGCAGTTATCGGAAAATCTGTTAAATGTTTTGGAAAACTCTGTTCGAGCTATGCATCATTTTTTTATCTGATACAGAGGTAAAAGCAAATTAAAAAATATGTTTCGCAGGCTTTGAGTAAGGTTGAGCATTTAATTATTGCCGAAAATGAATTTAATAAAATTATCGCATTTATGGGGACTGAAAACAATAGGCTTGAAATGTTGTTTTTTGTTCGGCAGAAAGAGGAAAAGGTATTGGCAAGCAACTTTTGAAATACGGTATTGAAAAATTCGGTATAAAAGAAGTTACCGCCAATGAACAAAATCCGCAGGCGGTAGGATTTTATAAACATATGGAATTTGTAACATATAAAAGAACCGATTATGATGAAGAGGGAAATCCGTATCCTCTTTTATATATGAAAATAGTTTAATAAATTCAAATTATGTGAATGGGGATATGGAAATGAGTACATATTGTATGAAAAACAAAAAATATCGGAAACCGGTTTTGATTTTAACGGTTTTGTTTTGCGTAAGTCTTACGGGCTGTACAAAGATATATAACGGAACAGATGAACTTACAGAAAAAGCCCGAAAGGAAATGCCTGTTTCGGATTTTGAAACAACGGATATACAATATGCTGGAATGAGTGTTGCCGATAATAAGGCTTTGGCTTGGTTTATTTCAGGCAATGAATATCAGGCACATTATTATCTCCCGCTGGAAGTAGAAGTAAAAGGCGACGATAAATATTCGTTTGTCAGAACTTATAAACCTATGAATGGCGAAACGGATAATATCGCAATCCTTAATTGGAACGGCGGATATTCATTTGTAGCAAATAATTCTGATTGTGCGTCGGTTAAAATTACAGGGGAAAACGGTATTTATGAAGAAAAAGTAAAAGAAGTTCCTTATGTGTTTTATTATCCGTCAATTCCGTCACAGTATGTTTTTCTTGATTCCGACGGAAATGAATTAAGTTAATAATTTTACTAAAAAACAGCTTTTTGAGATATGTATTATGTATTTCTCAAGAAGCTGTTTGTATTTGAAAGAAAATTTTTGCACAGTACTGTTTTTTGTATACCTTATATGTTATTATTAAAACATATAAATTACGAACGGCAGGTGACCTTTGATGTATTTGGACACTTTTACATTACCGATTGATTATGAAGAACCGATGATTCAAAAACAATGTGAACGCAACGGCGGCATTTACGGTTATATAGATAACACATACCCATGCAGAATGTTCGGAAATCGTGAACTTTATGAGATTTCATTTAAAAATGTAACAATTTTTTACGGCGGCAACGGTTCGGGAAAAAGCACACTTTTAAATCTTATTGCTCAAAAACTTGAGCTAAACCGCATCGCTCCGTTTAATTCAAGCGAATTATTTGATGAATATGTAAAAAATTGTGAGTATTCTCTCGGCTACGATGATGAGGGGTTCAAGCACAAAATACCTGACGGCAGTCGTATTATAACAAGCGATGATATTTTTGATTATATGCTCACTATTCGTACAAATAATGACGAAATTTCCGAGAAAAAGGACATTGCCCGTGATGAGTACGGTGCTTTAAAGTATGGCAAAAGTATAAGGTTCAGCGGAATGGACGATTACGAGCAGTTTAAAATGCAGGTTATGTCACGCAGGAAATCGGTGTCACGCAGAAAGTTTATTGAAAAAACTGCGGGCAAGGAAACCGAACTTTTCAGCAACGGAGAAACTGCTCTGAAATACTTTAAAACAAAGCTGAAAAATGACAAGTTGTATTGCCTTGACGAACCCGAAAACAGTATGTCGGCAAAAATGCAGTTAAAACTTGTAAAAATGCTTGAAGAACTGACCCGATATTGCGGCTGTCAATTGATAATTGCCACACACTCGCCGTTTTTGCTTGCTATGGACAATGCAAAAATTTATGACCTCGACTCAAACCTGGTTGAAGTAAAAGATTGGTGGGAACTTGAAAATACAAAGATTTACTATGAATTTTTCAAAAAACACAGCAATCTTTTTGAAAATGATATATAAATAAACAAATATAATCTTTTGTATATTCGTGTTCTAAATAATAAAAATTTTCCCATAAACCTCTTGATTTTTGCGGTCAAGAGGTTTATACTATGTAAAATTTATCTATGCGGAAAGGAATTTGTAAATGAGAATTGAAAAAATAAAATCTCCGTTTGACAATTTAATGCTCGAAGTTGCTGTTTCAGAAACGAAAACACAGCCAAAGGCTATAGTTCAGTTTTCACACGGAATGTGCGAGCATAAAGAACGATATTTTGAATTTATGAATTACCTTAATGATAACGGCTATGTATGCGTTATTCACGACCACAGAGGTCACGGCGCAAGTGTGATAAACGAGGGAGAATTCGGCAATTTTTATACAGAGGACATCAGTGCCGTTATAGATGATATGCACGCTGTAACCGAATATATAAAGAAAAATTATCCGAATCTGCCGTTATATATTTTCAGCCACAGTATGGGCACACTTGTTGCACGAAATTATATGAAAAAGTATGAAAAGAAAATTGACAAAATTGTTCTTTGCGGCCCGCCTACCCATAATGGCAATGCAGGTTTCGGGCTTTTTCTTTCAAAAATTTTAAAACCTTTTTACAAAGAGCAGGCGCCCAATAAATTGCTGAACAACGGAACTTTTATCGGATACAACGAAAAGAATGCCGAACCTAATTCTTGGATAACGGAAAATAAAGACAATGTCAGAGCGTATAACGAGGACGAGCTTTGCGGTTTTGTGTTTACCACAAACGGTTTTATAAATCTGTTTAAACTGCAATTAAGCGCATTTGATTCGGATGATTGGGAAGTTTATAATAAAAGATTACCGATTTTTGTAATAGCAGGTGAAAATGACCCTGTTATTCAGTCAAAAAAGAAATTTAACGCACTTATAGTTTTCTTAAAAGAACTCGGTTATGCAAATATCAGCCAAAAACTGTATAAAAACAATCGTCACGAAATTCTTAACGAGAAAAATAAATCGGATATTTACAAAGATATTCTGAATTTTTACGAAAATTGAAAAAATGTATTGACATATTATTTTTGCAATGTTAATATACTGATAATATTTAGACAAAAGCATTGATAAGGAGGAGTACTTACTTTTTGACTCTGCAGAGAGGGAATGGTCGGTGAAAATTCCCGTGGCGGAAGTAAGGAAGGTAGCCTTTGAGCTTTGAACCGAACAAAGTTATTTTCAGTAGGCTTCAACGGCAGTTCCCACCGTTATAAGGGAGGCAATATCGGATAATTTTATTATCCCGCATTGTTTAATTGCAGAAACTGTATTTCTGAATTTAGGTGGTACCACGGATTTTATTCGCCCTAAGCTTTTTGGCTTGGGGCTTTTTCTTTTGTCTGAATGTTAAATCTATTTTAGCGGAGGATGCAACTATGCAGACAAAAATTGATTTAAAAAAACTAAGGCTAAGACCGTACAAAAAATGTGACGCAAAATTTATTGTGAAGTGGAGCAAAGACGAAGTTGCTTTCAGAAAGTGGTGTTCTGACAGGTGGCAGACATATCCGATTACCGCCGAAGATATGAACAGAAAATACTGTGATAATAACGGCGACTGCATTGATGAGGATAATTTTTACCCTATGACATTAATTGATAACAACACTGTTGCAGGTCATCTCATTTTGAGATTTACAGATAAAGAACGAACAATATTACGCTTTGGATTTGTAATTACGGACAATTCTAAAAGAGGATTGGGATACGGAAAAGAAATGCTCAGTCTTGCGCTGAAGTATTCGTTTGAAATATTGAAAGTCAATAAAATTACTCTCGGAGTTTTTGATAATAACCTTGCGGCTTATCATTGTTATAAATCCGTCGGATTTAAAGAAATTGAAAATGAAAACAAGGAAGAAAACTGCTTTTGCGGTGAGATATGGAGTGTTTCCGAAATGGAAATGACAAAAGATGATTATTTTAATAAAAGGTAAATTTATTGCACACCTATGAAAGAAGTAGTATAATAAATTTGTTGATTATTGCAAAAATATTAATTTTCGGAGTGATAGTTGTGAATATAAGAAGAGCAGAAGAAAAGGATATTCCGCAGATTGAAGAATTGCTTTATCAGGTGCATAAGGTCCATTCGGACAAAAGACCTGATTTATTTATTCCGGGTTCAAAAAAATATACAACAAACGAATTAAAAGAAATTTTAGCGGATGACGAAAAGCCTGTTTATGTTGCAGACAATGACGGAGTAATTTTGGGATATGCCTTTTGTGTTTATCAAAGACATTGCACAAAATCAAGCAATTACACAAGTCTTTATATTGATGATTTATGTGTTTCCGAAAACTCAAGAGGTCTAAAAATCGGCACACGGCTTTATGAGTATGTACTTGATGTTGCCAAGAAAAACGGCTGTCATAATCTTACCCTTAATGTATGGGAATGTAACGAATCCGCCAAGAAGTTTTACGATAAATGCGGATTGAAAATTCAGAAATACGGTATGGAGCAGGTGCTTGATTGAGAAATATTCTCAAACTTAATTTAACAGACTTATTTTTTAGTCAGTTACTTTTAAACTGCTTTTAATGTGAATTATAATGCCTGCTGATTCCGCTTTTCTTTTGCGTGAAAAGAAAAGCTCCAAAAGAAAGCACGCTTAAGGAGAAAGGGCTTTCGATGCCCTTTCCCCTTAAGTATCTCCTTTCCCCAAACAACCAAGGTCAGTGACCTTGGAACCTCTTACTTTTTCTTTCCTGTTCAAAATTCGTTATTGGCAAAGTTTGAGTATGAAAATGTATTTTTATTTTTTGTGAAAAGATTTTTATATTATAAAAAGCATACCGAATATTTATCGGATATACATTTATAAAATACAGGAAATGTTACTTACTAACTTGATTTTATGCACTTATTGTGCTAAGATTATATTACTAAACAGTTTTCACACCTGTTGTTTAGAATAAAGCTTATAGAGGTAAATCGGTGCGGTTTTGCATTGATTTATTAACAATTATAAAGTGAGGATAATAAAATGAAAAGTGATGTAATTAAGGTTGGCGTTAATGCCGCACCGCAGCGCTCACTTCTGAACGCTCTCGGTCTTACTGAAGAAGAAATGAAAAAACCTCTTATCGGTATTGTCAGCTCCAAGAACGATATTGTTCCGGGACATATGAATATAGACAAGATTGTTGACGCTGTAAAGCAGGGTGTTGCTCTTGCGGGCGGTGTTCCTATTGTTTTCCCTGCAATTGCTGTTTGTGACGGTATTGCTATGGGTCACGAGGGTATGAAGTATTCGCTTGTTACCCGTGAACTTATTGCCGACTCAACAGAGGCTATGGCAAAGGCTCATGCATTTGACGCTCTTGTTATGGTTCCTAACTGTGATAAGAATGTTCCGGGTCTTTTAATGGCTGCCGCAAGAATTAATGTTCCTACCGTTTTTGTAAGCGGCGGTCCAATGCTCGCAGGTCATGTAAAGGGTAAAAAGACAAGCCTTTCAAGTATGTTTGAGGCTGTAGGCGCTTACACGGCAAACAAAATTTCTGCAGAGGAACTTTGCGAGTTTGAGAACAAGGCTTGCCCGTCATGCGGTTCTTGTTCGGGTATGTACACGGCAAACAGTATGAACTGCCTTACAGAGGCTATCGGTATGGGCTTGCAGGGTAACGGTACAATTCCTGCCGTTTATTCAGAGAGAATCAAACTTGCTAAACACGCAGGTATGAAAGTTATGGAGCTTCTCGAAAAGAATATCCGTCCGCTCGACATTATGACAGAAAAGGCATTTATGAATGCTCTTACAGTTGATATGGCTCTCGGTTGTTCAACAAATACAATGCTTCACCTTCCTGCTATCGCTAAAGAGGCAGGCGTTAAACTTAACCTTGATATTGCAAATGAAATCAGCGCAAAGACACCTAACCTTTGTCACCTTGCTCCTGCAGGTCATACATATATGGAAGACCTCAACGAGGCAGGCGGTGTTTACGCTGTTATGAACGAACTTACAAAACTCAATCTCCTTAACACAGACCTTATCACAGCTACAGGCAAGACTGTTGCAGAGAACATTGAGGGCTGTGAGATTAAAGACACAGACATTATCCGTCCTGTAACAAATCCGTACAGCACATCAGGCGGTATCGCTGTTCTTAAGGGCAACCTTGCTCCTGACGGTTGCGTAGTTAAGAGAAGTGCAGTTGCTCCTGAAATGTTACAGCACAAGGGCAGTGCAAGAGTATTTGACTGCGAGGAGGACGCTATTGAGGCAATTCACGCAGGCAATATTAAGCCTGGTGATGTTGTTGTTATCCGTTACGAAGGTCCTAAGGGTGGTCCGGGCATGAGAGAAATGCTTAATCCTACATCTGCTATTATGGGCAGCGGCCTCGGTCATTGTGTAGCTCTTATTACAGACGGCCGTTTTTCAGGCGCTACAAGAGGCGCTGCAATCGGTCATATTTCACCTGAGGCAGCAGTCGGCGGTCCTATCGCACTTGTTGAAGAGGGCGATACAATTGAAATCGACATCAACGCAAATACTATCAATTTACTTATTTCTGACGAAGAGTTTGCTAAGCGTAAAGCCGAATGGAAACCTCGTCAGCCAAAGATTACAACAGGCTACCTTGCCCGTTATGCAAAACTTGTAACATCTGGTGCACAGGGCGCAGTTCTTGAGTAATATTGAATTGGTGTAATTGCACAAAAAACCTTTCGGATTTTTATGTTTTAAACATTTAAATTTTATAAAATAAGCAATTTGCACAATTAACTCCTTGTCTTATTAGGCAAGGAGTTAATTTTTTAGCTTATCGTCAAATTTCTATTGTAAGTTTTATACAAATATGCTATAATTGACAAGTAAGTTGATTACTAATTGTCGAAAACGCTTAAGATTTGAATATATATCCCGAAAGGAGTGTTTCTTTTGAAACAGTACAATGCTAAAAAAATATTAAACATTGCCCTTGCAGGTCACGGCGGATGCGGTAAAACATCTGTTGCCGAGAGTATGATATATCTTGCAAAGGCATCTGAAAGACTTGGTAATATTGCAGACGGTAATACCGTTCTTGATTATGACAGCGAGGAAATCAAGCGCCAGACTTCAATTTTAACCTCGGTTGCTCCCATTGAATGGAAAAATACCAAGATAAATATTATAGATACTCCCGGTTTGTTCGACTTTGAGGGCGGTGTTGCAGAGGGTATGCGTGCCGCCGATTCAGCACTTATCGTTGTATCGGGCAAAGACGGTGTAAATGTCGGTACCGAAAAGGCTGTTAAAGCTGCCACCAAGGCAGGCCTTACAAAGATTTTCTTCGTAAACGGTCTTTGTGATGAAAGTGCCAGATTCTACCGTGTATTTGAGAGTTTAAAGGCTACATTCGGCCCTACTGTTTGTCCTGTTGTTGTTCCGTACATTGTTGACGGTCAGGCAAATACATATGTAAATCTTTTTGATTATAAGGCTTATAAATATGATACAGACGGTTCTGTAGTGCAGACTCCGCTTCCTGATATGGGCGACAGACTTGAGGGTTTGCGTGAGGCTATTAAAGAGGCTGTTGCGGAAACAAGCGAGGAGCTGCTCGACAAGTTTATTATGGGTGAAGAATTTACTCCGGAAGAAATTATACTCGGCGTAAGTAAGGGTGTTAAAGACGGTACAATTTGCCCTGTATTCTGCGGTGACGCACACAATACATTTGCTTTTGACCAGCTTTTGAACAGTCTTGTATGGCTTGCACCTACCGCTGCCGATAAAGGTGACGAAATTGCTGTTGATGTTGACGGCGAACCTGTTGAAATCAGCGTCAACGAAAACGCAGCGGCTGCCGCAGTTGTATTTAAAACAGTTGTTGACCCGTTTGTAGGTAAACTTTCTTATGTTAAGGTTGTATCGGGAAAAGTCAGTGCCGATACTCCGCTTGTAAATATGAGAACAGGCACACAGGAGAGAATAGGAAAGGTTCTTACCGTAAGAGGTAAAAAACAGGTTGAAACCGATTATATAGGTGCAGGCGACATCGGTGCTATTCCAAAACTTGCGTCTGTAAAAACAGGCGACACACTTTGCTCACCGCTCAGAAAAGTAGTGCTTGAGGGTATTGATTATCCTGTATCATCATATACAATGGCTATTTATCCTGTCACAAAGGGCGATGAAGACAAGGTAGCACAGGGACTTGCAAAGCTAAGCGAGGAAGACCCTACTATTAAATATGTAACAAATCACGAAACACACGAAATGCTTATTTCAGGCTTGGGCGAGCAGCATCTTGATGTTGTAATTTCAAAGTTAAAGTCAAAATTCAATGTAGAGGCGGTTCTTAAAAAGCAGAAAATCGCATATCGTGAAACTATCAGGAAAAAAGTTTCGGCACAGGGCAGATATAAAAAGCAGTCAGGCGGTCACGGTCAGTTCGGCGATGTTTGGATTGAGTTTGAGCCTTGCGAGAGCGAAGGTCTTGAATTTGCGGAAAGAGTTGTCGGCGGCGCAGTTCCTAAAAACTTCTTCCCGGCAGTAGAAAAGGGTTTGCGTGATTCCATTAAAAAAGGTGTGCTTGCAGGTTATCCGATGGTAGGTATCAGAGCTACACTTTATGACGGTTCGTATCATCCTGTTGACTCTTCGGAAATGTCGTTTAAAACTGCCGCAAGTATGGCATATAAAAACGGTATTCCAAACGCATCTCCTACACTTCTTGAGCCAATCGGCTCTCTTAAGGTTACATTGCCCGACTCAAATATGGGTGATGTAATGGGTGAAGTAAACAAACGCAGAGGCAGAGTGCTCGGTATGACTCCTGCCGAGGACAGCGGTATGCAGATTGTTGAGGGCGAAGTTCCTATGGCAGAGATGGATAATTTCGCAACCTATCTTCGTCAGGTTACGCAGGGCAGAGGAAGTTATGAATTTGCTTTTGCAAGATATGAAGACGCTCCGGCAAATGTTGCTCAAAAGATAATTGAAAAAGCTAAGGCTGACGCTGAATAAGCAAAATAACTTTATAATTTTATCAAATCCCGTTGCATTTCTTTGCAATGGGATTTGTTTCTCTTGACTAACTTTGATGTGCTGTGCTAAATTATTGTTAATGCCATTATATGGTGTAGTTTATTTGTTAAGTGGTGTTTTTAGTTGTTGGATTTAGTGCTTTCAAAGTTTATAAAAAATTATGATGACATAAAAAATCCGCAGGTGCGTTCGGCTTGCGGTAATTTTTCGGGTGTAGTCGGAATAATACTGAATCTCATTTTGTTCAGTGCAAAGCTTTTGTCGGGGATACTCACCGCATCAATTTCCGTAACTGCAGACGCATTCAATAACTTGTCTGATGCAGGCAGTTCGGTTGTAACATTCTTGGGATTTAAACTTGCCAACAGACCTGCCGATGAAGAACATCCCTACGGTCACGGCAGATATGAATATGTGGCGGGTTTGGGAATATCGTGTGCAATTATCCTTGTGGGTGTGGAACTTTTGAAATCGTCAATTGAAAAAATTATTAATCCCGAAGAAAGCACAGCAATTACTTTGTTGTCGGTATGTATTCTTATCGGCTCAATCTGTGTAAAGCTGTGGATGTTTTTCTTCAACAGGGCAATGTCAAAAAAGATTTCTTCGTCTGCTCTTAAGGCAACGGCAATGGATTCTCTCACCGACTGTATTGCTACTTCGGTAGTTTTAATAGGTTTGGGCATATCTGCCGTAACAGGTGTGAATATCGACGGTTGGCTCGGTTGTGCCGTAGCCGGATTTATTCTTTATACGGGTATAAGCACTTTTAAGGAAAGTCTTTCACCTTTGCTCGGAAATACTCCCGACCCGGAATTTATAGACGAAATCAGAGAAATTGTGCTTTCTACCGAACTTATAACGGGTATTCACGATTTGCTCATTCACGATTACGGTCCGGGAAGATGTATAATTTCTTTCCATGCGGAAGTTCCTTACGATGTCGATATTTTAAAGGCGCACGATGTAATCGACAGACTTGAAAGAAAAATACAGGAAAAGTATAATTGCGTGGTTACTATTCATATGGATCCGATTGCGGTTTCCGATGAATATACTATTGAATTAAAAGAAAAGATAAACGAGTCGCTTGACAGTATTGACAGCGCACTCAGCCTGCACGATTTCAGAATTGTAAAGGGAGAAGAGCATCAGCGTGTACTTTTTGACCTTGTGGTTCCGCCTGAATGTAAATTAAAAGAAACAGATGCGTTAAATGCTGTGAAAGAAAAAATAGCGCAGATTGATGAAAAACTTATCCCGATAATACATATTGATAAAATCTGCCTTGAATGTGGCGGAAATATTAAATTATGATTTAGCAAAACACTTTATTAAGCGATTATAAAGGTTTGGTTAAAACCGTGCGTTAAATCGCAAAACTTACTGATAAAAGCAATCAAGCTGTTTGATAAAGCAGCCCGATTGCTTTTTGTTTTGATTTTATGTCAGTGTTTAATTATTAGAACAATATACAATATATTGTGGCGATATAAACAAACGGTCACATATTATAGAAAATTTTTGTAATATTCTAATTTGTAATTATCCTAAAAAAATTGCTCAAATTAAACAAATAAAAAAATCTGTTTTTGTCAGTTTGACGATTGAATTAAACGCCTCTTTATGATAGAATAAAACTTGTGTTCGGCAATACATATACCACAATATATAGTGAAAATTATAAAAGTAACACTAAATATAGACATATATAGGAGTTATAAATACGGAGGAAGAGAAATGATAACAAAAATTATTAAGCGTGACGGACGAGAAGCGAATTTTGACACAGAAAAAATAACACAAGCCATTTATAAGGCTGCACAGGCAATCGGCGGTAACGATTATGATGCCGCAAAAGCACTTTCGGTACAGGTAAGAGATTTACTTGAGAAAAAGTGCGGAGATAAGGCTCCTACAGTTGAGCAGGTACAGGACGCTGTTGAAAAGGTGCTTATTGAAAACGGTCATGCAAGAACTGCAAAGGAATATATACTTTACCGTGCAGAGCGTACAAGAGTGCGTGAAATGAACACAAAGCTGATGAAGATTTATGAGGACCTTACTTTTAAATCAGCAAAAGATAACGATGTAAAGAGAGAGAATGCAAACATTGACGGCGACACCGCAATGGGCACAATGCTCAAGTACGGTTCAGAGGGCGCAAAACAGTTCAATGAAATGTACATTCTCGACCCTAAGTATTCTAAGGCTCATCGTGACGGTGATATTCATATTCACGATCTTGATTTCTTTACACTTACCACAACTTGTTGCCAGATTGACCTTGTAAGACTTTTTAAAGGCGGTTTTTCAACAGGTCACGGCTATTTGAGAGAACCTAATGACATTGCATCATATTCGGCACTTGCATGTATTGCAATTCAGTCTAACCAGAATGACCAGCACGGCGGTCAGAGTGTGCCTAACTTTGATTACTCAATGGCTCCGGGCGTTAAGAAAACATACAGAAAGCGTTACAGAATCAATCTTGAAAGAGCAATTGAACTTTTGACAGATGCCGAAGATCCTGACGCTACAGTAAAAGAAATCTGCGAAAAGGCAGAGGAGGCAAGCGGCGAATGGCCGACACTCGAAAATCAGACTCCTAATTATAAAAAGGAAGAGCTTGCACTTCTTAAAGAAAAGTTTGAAGACAGAGTTGCCGAGAAAATTCAGCGTTTTGCGTTTAAACATGCCGAGGCTGAAACAGATAAGGCTACTTTCCAGGCTATGGAGGCACTTATCCATAACCTTAACACAATGCATTCAAGAGCAGGCGCACAGATTCCGTTCAGCTCACTTAACTACGGTACAGATACTTCTCCGGAGGGCAGACTTGTTATGAAGAACCTCCTTTACGCTACGGAAAGAGGTCTTGGCAACGGTGAAACACCTATTTTCCCAATTCAGATTTTCAAGGTAAAAGAGGGCGTAAACTACAATCCGGAGGATAAGAACTACGATTTGTACAAACTTTCAATGAGAGTTTCTGCAAAAAGACTTTTCCCTAACTTCTCATTTATCGACGCACCGTACAATCTCCAATATTACAAGCCCGGTCATCCTGAAACAGAGGTTGCATATATGGGCTGCCGTACAAGAGTTATGGGCAATGTTTACGATCCTGACAGAGAGATTACATACGGCAGAGGAAACCTTAGCTTTACTTCAATTAACCTTCCAAGACTTGCAATTCTTTCAAATAAAAATATTGACTTCTTCTTTGAACAGCTTGACAGAATGTGCGATCTCGTTGTAGGTCAGCTTCTTGAGCGTTTTGAAATTCAGTGTCAGAAACTTGTCAGAAACTATCCTTTCCTTATGGGTCAGGGTATTTGGCTTGACAGCGACAAGCTTACTCCTAACGATTCTGTAAGAGATGTTTTAAAGCACGGCTCACTCACAATCGGATTTATCGGACTTGCCGAGTGTCTTGTGGTTCTTACAGGCAAACATCACGGCGAGAGCGAAACTTCACAAAAGCTCGGCCTTGAAATTGTCGGCTATATGAGAAAGAAGATGAACGAGGCTACCGAGAAGTATAAACTTAACTTCGGTGTTATCGGTACTCCTGCAGAGGGCTTGTCGGGCAGATTTGTAAGAATTGATAAAGAGCGTTTCGGAATTATTCCGGGTGTTACAGACAGAGAGTATTATACAAACTCTTTCCATGTACCTGTTTATTACAATATTTCCGCATTTGATAAAATTAAGATTGAAGCACCTTATCACAATCTTACAAACGGCGGTCACATCTCATATATTGAGCTTGACGGTGACCCGTCACAGAATATTGACGCATTTGAGGCTGTTATCCGTTGTATGAAAGAGAGCGGAATCGGCTACGGTGCAATCAACCACCCCGTTGACCGTGACCCTGTTTGCGGACATACAGGTATTATCGGTGATTATTGCCCGCAGTGCGGCAGAAAAGAAACTAAGAACGGTCAGGGATTTGAGCGTATCCGCAGAATTACAGGCTACCTTGTAGGTACAACAGAGCGTTTTAACAATGCAAAGGCAGCCGAGGTAAGGGATAGGGTAAAGCATTCTGTTTCCGAATGTTGCGGTATGGAAGATTTTTCCGATGATATTACAGCATAATTATGAGTAAAGATATTATAAGACTTTCAGGAGTTATAAAAAACAGCATAGTTGACGGCCCGGGTTTCAGACTTACAGTTTTTTGCCAGGGTTGTCCGCATCACTGCGAGGGCTGCCACAACGAAAAAACGTGGGACTTTGACGGCGGCTTTGACGGCAAGGTTGAGAAGATAATCAATGTCGCAAAGTCACTTCCGCTCTTGCAGGGACTTACTTTTTCGGGCGGCGAACCGTTTTGTCAGGCAGAGGCATTTGCAGAGCTTGGCAGACTTGCACACGAAAACGGATATAATGTAGTTACATACACGGGCTATACTTATGAAAAGCTGCTTGAGGGAGCAGACAAACATCCTGAATGGATGGATTTGCTCAAACAGACGGACTACCTTATAGACGGCAGATTTATACTTGAAGAAAAGAGCCTGATGCTTAAGTTCAGAGGAAGCAGAAATCAGCGTATTATTGATGTGAAAAAGAGCCTTGAAAGTAATCAAATAGTTGAAAATTACGATATATAAACAAAACCTGCGTTGTTGAGTATAACGCAGGTTTTGTGTTTTGCTGATTTTTTCAAAAGTTAGAGCAGCAGAGTATTTTATAATTATTTGCTTTAAACTGTGCACTAAACAGTAATAAAAAATACGGACTGCACACAAAATGCAGTCCGTAAATATTTGAATTATGTGATTTGATTATTTAATAGCCTCAAATGCTTCCTGTAAATCGAAGAGAATATCATCAATATGCTCTGTACCGATTGAAAGACGAATTGTATTTGGCTTAATGCCCTGCTCTGCAAGCTCCTGCTCGTTAAGCTGTGAGTGTGTTGTTGATGCAGGATGAATAGCAAGTGACTTAACATCTGCTACATTTGCAAGAAGTGAGAATACCTGGAGATTATCAATGAACTTCTTAGCGTCTTCTTCTGTACCCTTGATTTCAAAAGTAAAGATTGAACCGCCGCCGTTAGGGAAGTACTTATCATAAAGTGCCTTATACGGTGAGTTTGGAAGTGATGGGTGGTTTACGCTCTCAACCTGTGGGTGATTTACAAGGAATTCAAGAACTTTCTTTGTGTTTTCTACATGACGCTCAACACGGAGTGAAAGTGTTTCAAGACCCTGCAAGAAAATGAATGCGTGGAACGGAGAGATTGTAGCACCTGTGTCACGGAGAAGAATTGCTCTGATGTATGTTACAAATGCAGCACCCGGAGCAGCCTGTGTAAATACAGCACCGTGGTATGATGGGTTTGGCTCTGCAAACTGTGGGAATTTACCTGATGCAGCCCAGTCAAACTTACCGCTCTCAATAATTACACCGCCGATTGCCGTACCGTGACCGCCGATGAACTTTGTAGCTGAATGAACAACGATGTCTGCACCATACTCAAACGGTCTTACAAGGTAAGGAGTTGCAAATGTGCTGTCAACAACAAGCGGAATATTGTGTGCGTGTGCAATCTTTGCGAGAGCCTCAATATCAATAAGGTTAGCATTTGGATTGCCGAGTGTTTCAATGTAGAGAGCCTTTGTATTCTCGTCAATAGCGTTTTCAAAAGCACCCTCTTCATCAGGATCAACAAATGTTGTTGTAATGCCGTAAGCAGGAAGTGTGTGCTCGAGAAGGTTATATGTGCCGCCGTAGATTGTCTTTGCAGCTACGATGTTATCGCCTGCTTTAGCAAGAGCCTGAATTGTATATGCGATTGCAGCTGCGCCCGAAGCTACTGCAAGAGCGGCTGTACCACCCTCAAGAGCTGCAATTCTCTGCTCAAAAATATCTTCTGTAGGGTTTGTAAGTCTGCCGTAGATGTTGCCTGCATCTTTAAGTGCAAAACGATCTGCGGCGTGCTGGCTGTTGTGGAATACATAAGAAGTAGTTGCGTAAATCGGAACTGCTCTTGCATCTGTTACCGGGTCTGCTGATTCCTGTCCTACATGAAGCTGAAGTGTTTCAAAGTGTAATTTTCTATCTTTTAATGTGCTCATTTTATTTACCTCTTTCAATAATTAATTTAGTTTGTTACAATGTTATAATAAAAATAATGTAGTAATGTATTTGTTGCGTCAGCAACAACATCCAGAGGTACTGCACATTCGTCCGTATCGGTAGTTTTGTCTTAATAGATTTACAAATAATAGAAGCATTAGAATTCTCCTTTGCTAAAACTTACTAATTACATAGGTTTAATGTGATTGTATATTATCATATAATTTACCCGTTGTCAATACTATTTTTTAAATTTTTAAAAATATATTTGTTTAGTAGGTTTTTAGAGCAAAATTTGCCGGTTTTATAACATATTTGTAGAATTATAAGCGGCCAATATACCTATAGAAAGATAATTAAAATATAAATCGGATAAAAAACAACTTGAAAACCTACTAAATATATGTTATTATTATGTTATAGATGAATGCTATATTTTTGCAAATACTTAGTAAAAGGTGGTGTTAATTTGAAAATTTCTACAAAGGGAAGATACGCACTGCGAATGCTTATAGATTTGGCAATGCACCAGAATGACGGTTACATTGCACTTAAGGATATTGCGGCTCGTCAGAATATTTCCAAAAAATATCTTGAGCAGATTATGCCTATTCTTAATAAAGCCGATGTGTTACTTACAAACCGTGGATTTCAGGGTGGATACCGCCTTGCAAGAACTCCCGACCAATATACGGTAGGCGAGATTCTCCGCATTACAGAGGGCAGCCTTGCTCCTGTTGCTTGTCTTGACCACACTCCGAATAACTGCCCTATGAGCGAGGAATGCATTACTTTGCCTGTATGGCAGGGACTTAATGAGGTTATTACAAAGTATCTTGACGGCATCACTATTCAGGATATTATTGACCATCAGGCCGAAAGCATTGGCAATGACTATGTTATATAACAGTTTATAAGAAATAGAGTTATAGAAGAATTTGGAAAGCCATCTTTGATTTGCGTCAAAGATGGCTTTGCGTTTTTGAAATTCTTATTATTGATTGGTTAAATTGGTTAATTAAAATAATCTCCGATTGGAGAAGTATTGTACTGCTTTTTTATTTCAACAATAATAGAACCGTTGTCTTTTTGAATTTCAGACAAAATTTTATATTTTGTACCACTTCTGTCTAATTGAATTTTATATTTTTCAAAAGGCAGTTTTTACAATATTTTTGTTATAAAATGTTAGCTGTTATCTACAATAATAAATAATTTTTAGGCTTTAAAACAAAAAATAAGTCTATTTCCCGTAAAAAATAACAGACTTCAAAATCAAGTTTTGAAGTCTGTTAAAATATACTACAGGGGATAGATATTAAAAATTATTTATCTGAGAACATTGGAGTTGAAAGGTAACGGTCGCCTGTATCTGGAAGAAGCGCTACAATTATCTTACCCTTGTTTTCAGGACGTTTAGCAAGCTCGGTTGCCGCATATACTGCCGCACCCGAAGAAATACCTACGAGTACACCCTCGGCACGAGCGATTGCCTTGCCCGTTGCAAATGCGTCATCGTTTTCTACTGCGAAAATTTCGTCATATACATTAATATCAAGTGTTTCAGGAACAAAGCCTGCGCCGATACCCTGAATTTTGTGAGGACCTGCAACACCCTTTGAAAGTACAGGTGATGTAGCCGGTTCAACTGCAACGATTTTTACATTTGGATTTTTTGACTTAAGATATTTACCTACACCTGTTACGGTACCGCCTGTACCTACGCCTGCAACAAAAATGTCAATCTTGCCGTCTGTATCCTCCCAGATTTCAGGACCTGTTGTTGCAAAGTGAGCGGCAGGGTTTGCCTGGTTTACGAACTGACCCGGAATAAAGCTGTGCGGAATTTCACTTGCAAGTTCGTCAGCCTTTGCGATAGCACCCTTCATACCTTTTGCACCGTCAGTAAGAACAAGTTCTGCGCCGTAAGCCTTAAGAAGATTTCTGCGTTCGATACTCATTGTTTCAGGCATTGTAAGAATAATTCTGTAACCTCTTGCGGCTGCTACCGCTGCAAGACCAATACCTGTGTTACCGCTTGTAGGCTCAATGATTACAGAATCAGATGTAAGCAAGCCTTTTTCTTCCGCATCATCAATCATAGCCTTTGCTACTCTGTCCTTAACACTTCCTGCCGGATTAAAATATTCAAGCTTTGCAAGTACAGGTGTGTCAAGTCCCTGTGCAGCAGAGTAATTATTGAGTTTCATAATAGGTGTTCTGCCAATGAGGTCAGTGATTTTCTCGTAAATTTTCATAATGCATTCTCCTTTAAAATATAATGTTTATAGTAATGTCCGTAATTGAAATTCAATCCTTATTAAACCTACATAAATTATAGGTATTATTATAGCACCGCAATATTGCATTGTCAACACTTAAATATAAATATTTCCGAAAAAATAATAAATATCGAATTTTTTATGCTGATATGCAATATGTATAGAAATACAACGGGATTTTTTATAAACAAAATTATAAATATAATTGCAAATTTTTACAATATATGTTAAAATTAGAGCAATAATAAGCAAACGGATTTACCGTGAAATTTAAAAGAAGGTGTATAACTTTGAAAAAATGTTTTTCGATTGTACTGACTGTACTTATGGCGGTGATAGCTTTTACAGCTTTTTCATCAGTTAATGCTGTTTCTGTCGAAAGTAATCAATCGGTACATACTAACCAAACAGCGGACTTAGGAATACCTCCGCTTGACTTTGGCGATTCAAATGACTATGACAGCGGCGGTTCTGATTGGGGCGGCAGCTCTGACTGGGGCGGCAGTTCCGATTGGGGTGACAGTTCTGATTGGGACAGTTCAGACTACAGCAGTTCCGAAAGCAGCGGAGAAGGTCTTGGATTTGGCGGAACGTTAGTTGTTTTCCTTGTAGTTATCGGTATAGTTGTTTACGGCATGATAAGGAGCAAAAAGGACAGCAAAAGAACAACTAAAAGAACAACTACTACTGTTGGCAGATCACAGACAATTCAGCAGTCGGCAGGCAGAAATATTACACTTCCTGACCGTACGGCACAGATTTCAGACCTTATCAAGCAGAATGATCCGAACTTCTCGGCAGAAGATTTCCTTTCATTCTCAAGATATGTATATGTTACCATTCAGGACGCTTGGAGCAAGCGTGACCTTTCACCTGTAAGAATTTATTTACACGATAATCTCTACAATCAAACTCAAAAACAGATTGATCGCAAGATTGCAAACGGCGTAATCAATAAGATTGAAAATGTAGCCGTAAGTACAGCTTATCTTACAGCATATCGAAGAGATAAAGAATTTGAGTATGTTACAGTTTATCTCAATGCCCGTCTTACAGACTATGAGATAAACGAAAAGACCGGTCAGGTTCTCCGTGGAGATCCTAATGCAAGATACGAGCTGAGGTACACACTTCGCTTTGCCCGTAATGCAAGCATTAAGACCACAAGTGCAAACAGTCAGACGCTTAAGTCACACAGTTGCCCGAATTGCGGTGCTCCTCTTGAAATGTCAAGTTCCGGCAAGTGCGAATACTGCGGAAGTACAATTACAACAGGTCAGTATTCATGGGTACTCAGCGAATATTCTTCTATTCGTAACGATACTGTTGACCAAGGCATTTATATTGAAAAAGATAACAATGCTCAAAACAATACAAATAATAATCAGTAATAATCAGTAATTTTTATTGCTGTTCGGGACCGGGATTTTTCCGGTCCCGATTTTTGTATTTAATCCGTAAATATTTTTTTATATAATGGCAAAATAAAGCTATAAACAAAGTTGTTTTTTACATAATGTATCAAATACTTGCATTTTTTTAACTTGTGTGTTATATTGTAAATGATTTGTTAATCAATATTTCTAAGTACAAGGTGATATTATGGATTACAAAATTATTGCACTTGACATTGACGGTACTCTGACTAACTCTCAAAAAGAGATTACTCCACGCACTCGATACGCTATTATTGACGCTCAAAAAATGGGCAAAAAGGTTGTAATCGCTTCGGGCAGACATCCTATGGGGATTCAGAGCATTGCAAGAGATTTATTGCTTGACCGCTATGAGGGTTATATTATGGCTTTCAACGGAGGAAAAATTCTTGATTGTACTACCGGACAAACTATTGTAAGTAAGGATTTTCCGAAGGAATACCTTTCCGACATACTCGGTGTGTTGAAAGAATCAAATCTTTCTGTTCATACCTATGATGATAAGAAAATCATTACAGGCGGCACTTTGAATGATTATTCAAATGTTGAAAGAGATATTCTCAAAATGGAAATGGTTGTTGTGGAAGATTTTGCGGCGAATATTCCTGAAAAAATCAATAAACTTTTACTTTCGGGCGAACCTGCCGAAATTGATAAATATAACGAAATTCTTGCAAAACGCTATGACGGTTTGCTTGATGTGTATAAGAGCGCACCGTACTTCCTCGAGATTATGCCTTTCGGCGTAACAAAGGGTTCTATGCTGCCTATGCTGCTTGAAAAACTCGGTTTTACAAACGAAGAGATGATTGCTTTTGGCGACAATTACAATGATATAACTATGATTGGTTATGCGGGTTTTGGAGTTGCTATGGGCAATGCAGAGGAAGATGTAAAAAAGATTGCAAATTATGTCTGCGAGTCAAATGATGCTGACGGAGTTGCAAAAACACTTGAAAAATATGTTTTGAAAAGTAATATATAATTTGTAGTTTTGATATATAAATAGTTGTGATATATAAAAACTCTCTGAATTTAATCGGAGAGTTTTTTGCTTTGTCGAAAAATCTGTCTGCTTTTTAAAAAAACAGCACTTTGTTCACTTTTTTGTATAAATTACATAAAACAAGTATTAAATGTTTGGAAGCACAGATTTCGAATAATTCTAAATCAGAAAAAAAATCGTTAATAACTACTTTATAATTATATGTAGATGTTAAATTTTGATTTTAACGGAAAATGGAGGAAAAGCTATGACAAAGGTAAAAAAACTCATCGCTTTAATGCTCGTTGTCTGCATTGCGGCAACAGTGGGTATTGTGTCGGTTTCGGCTGCTACTGTTGACGATGCTGAGTCAGTTCAGGCTAAATACGACGGTATTAAAGTGCATGTGTATTCTGAAGACGGCGCACCGAACATCTATTATTGGAACAGCCTTCCGCAGAATATCGCAACAGATTACCCCGGTCCTAAAATGACCGCCGAGGGTGATAACAGCTACTGCTACACATTCGACAATGTAACAAAAATCAATATGATGTTTGTTACAAACGGCACTCAGTCTGCTGAAACAACAAGAAACAGCGGCGAGTGGTGGTACAAAAACGGAAGATGGTCTTCTAAGTCTTGGAATGATTTTGATGACTGGCAGAGAACGGATCTTCGTGAAGATTCAATTTACTTTGTAATCACAACTCGTTTCTATGACGGTGACACAGGCAACAATGTTCATTGTTGGGACGACCAGCAAGCTAACAACCCTGATTCAGACCCTGCTTGGAGAGGCGACTTTAAGGGTCTTATCGAAAAACTTGATTACATCAAGGCTTTAGGCTTCAGTGCAATTTGGATTACTCCTGTTGTAACAAATGCGTCAGGTTATGACTACCATGGCTATCACGCATTTGATTTCTCAACTGTTGATGTTCGTTATGAGAGTGACGATGTTAAATATCAGGACCTTATCGATGCTGCACATGAAAAAGGTATGAAGATTATTCAGGACATAGTTATCAATCATACAGGTAACTTTGGTGAGGCTACTCTCGCTCCTATGTTTACAAAAGAGTATAACACACTTAAGGATCTTGAATCTGTTAATTGTATGGTTCCGATTCCTGATTCGGATTTTGCAAAAACATTCCCTGACTATGACAGTCTTGCTCCGGGTTATCAGTATCAGGCAAGACTTAATATAATGAAGGATACTAAGGCTCTTGATTCAGGCGATCATGACACAGAAAATAACTATCATCATTACAAAGACCTTAGCTGGGAAAGTCCAACTGTACAGACAGGACAGATTGCCGGTGACTGCGTTGATGTAAACACAGAAAATCCAAAGGTTGCAGAGTATCTTAACAATGTTTACGGCGATTATATCAACATGGGTGTTGACGCATTCAGAATGGATACCGAAAAGCATGTATCAAGACTTACTCTTAACCAGTTCTATTTCCCATCATGGCTTAAGACAGGCGGAAAGAATTTCTATGTATTCGGCGAGGTTTGTACTCGTGTAAGCGAGTTTTGGAATCATAATATCCCTGCAATTTCTGCTCCTTTCTATACTTGGGCAGAAACAGACAGCAAGTATATCAATGCTCTCGGCGATGATCAGCTTGAAAATGTAAACCTTACAAATGCTCACTATGCAAGCAATTCATCTACAAGTAATCAGCCAACTTCTGATAATGTTTATCTTAATGGTATTACATATCATACTCCTGATTACAGTAAGGGCAATGGCACAGGCGTTATTGACTTCCCAATGCATTGGAACTTCTCTACTGCCAGCAATGCATTTACCCGTGCTCTTGAAGAGGATCCATATTATAATGATTCAACATGGAATGTAACTTATGTTGACTCCCATGACTACGGTCCTGATATGGATACTCGTTATAATGGTGGTACTCAGGCTTGGGCAGAAAACCTTTCACTTCTCTTTACATTCCGTGGAATTCCATGTCTATACTATGGTTCAGAAGTTGAATTCCAAAAGGGTGTAAGTATAGACCTTGGTCCAAATGCTCCTCTTTCAACTTTAGGTCGTGCATATTTCGGCGATTATCTTGAGGGTGATGTTTCAGCTACTGATTTCGGTGAATATAGCGCATCGGGAACAGTTGCCGAAACTCTTAATTCTCCGCTTGCTGTTCACCTTAAACAACTGAATATGATTCGTAGGGCGGTACCTGCTCTCCAGAAAGGTCAGTATACAAAGGACAGCGAATATGTAACTGGTAATATGGCATTTATCCGCCGTTATACAAATTCAAGCGAAGGCGTAGACAGCCTTGCACTTGTAACTATTTCAGGCGGCGCTACATTCAAGAACATTCCTAACGGCAAGTATATTGACGCTGTTACAGGTGATGTTAAGACTGTTACAAACGGCACACTTACAGTAGGCAGTATCGGTAAAGCCAACATGAGATGCTATGTAGCTTGCGGTTCAGGCTTCACAGGCATTGACGGTAAGATCGGTACAAACGGTACATATCTTAAGTAATTAAATAATTAAATAATTATAATTACAACTAAGAGGATGGAGTAAAATTCATCCTCTTTTTGTATATATTTGCAGATAAATGAATATTTTTGCTAAAATGTATATAAATATGACATAATCTTAATTATAAATAAGACACTTTAAAGCATTTTGTATCTTTTCTTTTGCTTTAAAATGTGATATAATGTTCTTTAATGGTAATTATAAATTTACTAATCTTTATTGTAGGAAGTGATTTTGATGGGCAGTTATTCAGATAACACACCGGCTATCCATGACTTGGCACAAAAAATGATCTCAAATTCGATGATCGATACAAGTCTTTATTCAAAGTATAATGTTAAGAGAGGACTTCGTGACCTTGACGGTAAGGGTGTATTAACAGGCCTTACAGATATTTCCACAATTATCCAGAATAAAGAAGTTGATGGTAAGCTTGTTCCTTGCGACGGTGAGTTGTATTATCGTGGATATAATGTAAACGATATTGTCGGCGGTATTCTTGAGGATGATCGTTTTGGTTTTGAAGAAGTTGTTTACCTTCTTCTTTTTGGCGAAATGCCAAATGTCGCACAGCTTAAGGATTTTAAGGAATTGCTTGTAAAATACAGAACTTTACCGCAGAACTTTGTTCGTGATGTTATTCTTAAAGCACCGAGTGAAGATATGATGAACTCGATTGCTCGAAGCGTACTTACTTTGTTCTGTTACGATGATAACCCTAATGATACATCGGTAGATAATGTTCTTCGTCAGTGTATTCAGCTTATTTCAGTATTTCCGATGCTTTCGGTTTACGGTTATCATGCATATAACCACTATCTCCGTGACAAAAGCCTTTATATTCACCGTGCAGAGCCTACTATGTCCACAGCGGAGGTTATTTTGTCATTACTTCGTCCTGACAGAAAATACACACCGCTTGAGGCAAAAGTTCTTGATATGGCGCTTATTCTTCATATGGAGCACGGCGGCGGTAACAACTCTACATTTACAACTCATGTTGTAACTTCTTCCGGTACAGATACTTATTCGGCAACGGCAGCGGCTTTGGCATCTCTTAAAGGTCCTAAGCACGGCGGTGCAAATGTTAAAGTATTCTATATGTTTGAGGATATTAAAAAGCACATAAAAGACTGGAAAGATGACGAAGAAATTGAAGATTACCTTGAAAAAATACTCGAAAAGCAGACATTCGACAGAATGGGTCTTATCTATGGTATGGGTCACGCTGTTTATACAATTTCTGACCCTCGTCAGATTATTCTTAAGGGCGCAGTTCAAAAACTTGCAAAAGCAGAAGGCTATGATGAGGACTTTGAACTTTATGAGAGAGTAGAAAGACTTGCTCCGCAGGTTATCGGCAAAAAGCGTAAGATTTATAAAGGCGTTGCGTCCAATGTCGATTTTTACAGCGGCTTGCTTTACAGTATGCTTGACATTCCTTGTGAGCTTTATACACCGATGTTCGCTACAGCCAGAATTGCAGGTTGGAGCGCACACAGACTTGAGGAAATTGTAAACGGCGGCAAGATTATTCGTCCTGCTTATATGAGTATTTCTACAACAAAGAATTATACTCCACTTGATAAAAGATAATATTAAAAATTTAGGCGGATACTTGCAAAGAGTACCCGCCTATTTTTTCGTAAAAGTTATGGTTTAGCGGAGTGTCGGTCGGGCATTGAAATTTAGCTAACGCTAAATTATCCTCCCAAAAACAAAAAAAGTTTACTCAATTTTTCAAAAATTGCGGGTTTGGGCAGCACGCATAAAAATCTTCCGATATAACAATTTATCAGGCGCAAACAGCTACGCTGTTTGCATACCTGCACCGAGTTTGAAAAAAACAGGCGGTAGCCTTTTGGAAAAAATTGCTTATTTATTGTTTATTGAGTGGCTTTCTTGTTGCTATCGCATTTAAGGGTATTCGCCGTTGCGTTCAAGCCGCCAAACAGCAAGCCATTCGGCTATCGTTAGATTGCATAAACGGAAAGTATTTGTGGGCTTTGCCCACACCCACGACCTTTGAAAAGGTCGACCAAACTTCTATAGTTGCTTTTCCAAATTATTCCGCTAAATCATAATTTATTAATGTTGCCCCAACATAAAAAACTCCCGCCCAAGCGAGAGTTTTTAACATTTTATTTATAAGATGTTGAAAGTGAAACTGTACCGTCTGATTTTCCGTTATTATCAATATGGGTTATAATCTTATTATTTTCAATAGTGCTTGCAGATTCCCATAAATAGCTTGTCTTTGCAGAACCTGTACCCGTTACTTCGTAAGTTACTACAATAAGGTCGCCGCCATTTGTGAAATCGTATCCGCTTGTAATGTCTGAACCGTTAAATTTAATTACACCGGCATTTTTGGCATTAACAATGCTGTTTGATTTAACAGGACTTTGGAGCTCGGCTTTTTTAACTTTAAGTTTTGAAGAATCGTAAGTTATAGTACCCTGGAAGTTTGCGAGTACCTTTGTGCTTTTAACTGTATAGGTAACTGTTACGGTATCGCCTTTTTTGTAATCGTGACCGTCAACAGAAAGTGTATCGGAAGATTTATTGCCCGAGTCATTCTTGCTTGTGTCATTTTTGCTTGTGTCATTTTTACTTGATGCATCGTTTTTGGAACTTTCTGATTTTGATTCGGCTTTTGAAGAATCGGAAGAGCCGCTTGATTCTGACTTTTCAGAGCTTTGAGCAGACTCGGACTTTGATTCAGAACCCGAACTTTGTGAATTGCTGCTTTCAGAAGTTACTTCGCTTTCTGATTTGTCATTGGCAACTGTTGTGTTTTCGGCATTAGCGGCAGAGGTATCGGCTACTGTTGCAGATGCTGCCGAGCTTTCACTTTTACTGCCACAACCGGTCATTACACTTGCAAAAGATGTTGAAACGGCAAGTACGGCAATCAAAAGTGCAACAGAAAGCCTCTTTGCTTTATGCTTTGAATTATTCATAAAATCATTCCTTATCTAATGTTATTGTTCCTATTATAGCAAAATATATTATAAAAATAAAGCGTAATTATTTAAATAATAATTTGCAAAATTTGACATTGTAATTTAATTTTTTCTATGATATAATAGATATGTGAAAACTGAATGAATTTTTAGGAGTGTTTGAGATGAAATTAGCAAAAATTATTGCAGTAGGACTTTCTGCTGTAATGCTTACTACAGGCTTTTCTGTATCTGCTCTTGCGGCACAGACAACCGAATCCACCGTTTCTACACCGGGATTTAAGACATATGACGCATTATATGCTCACGCTGTTTTAAACTCTGAAGATACACAGGCTTGGCTGAGATGGCAAAGTGTACACGATGAGAACTTTAACGAAATAGACAGTAATAAAAAGTATTTCTTCCTGCCTTCTTCGGCAAACGGAGAAAAAGTTGATATTTACAACGCTTATTCATCACCGATTACAATAAACGGAGTTACTGTTGACTCACATAAGTCGGGTTCGGTACCGTACAATACAAATGTTGAGTATAAGGTAAATGCGGGCGGCAAAAACTTTACTTTGATTTTTATGAAATCAACCGCAGAGTCCGCCGTATATATCAATAATGACAATGCCGACGGTAACGGTACGGAGCTTATCACATACCTTAATCGTGATAAGAGTAATTCCGCAAGCGCAACAGCCGCAATTATCGATGCAGACGGCACAATTGAAACTGCCGATGTTAAGAAAATCAAGGGCAGAGGCAACTCAACATGGGGCAAGGCTAAAAAGCCTTACAACATTACTTTCAAGGATAATGTAACAATCGGTTCGATGGATAAGTGCAAGAAATTTTCAATGCTTGCAAATTATCAGGATGATTCTCTTTCAAGAAACAGATTTTTGTATGACCTTTCAGATGCGGTAGATATGCCGTATGCCTCAGATTCCCGTTATGTTGATTTTTATTCAGACGGCTATTATTGGGGTTCTTACCAGATGTGCCAAAAGATTGACACAGGTAAAACTAACCTTTTAAGCGATATTGACGATAAAGGCTACCTCAACAAGGACGGCTCAATCAACGAAAACTTCCAATTTGTATGCGAGGTTGACGCAAGTGCTACTGATGATGATTATCACTTCACTTCATCAAGCGGTAATAAGATTACATTAAAAACTCCCGAGCTTGCACCGGGGGACAAAGGCTACGACGAAGTTAAAAATTATGTAAAAAACAAATTTGATTCTTTTTACAATGCAATTAAAAATTCAACTGAAAATCTTGCCGATTATGCTGATGTTGATTCTGTAACAAAGATTTATCTTATAAACGAACTCAGCAAAAACTGGGATTCGGGCGTATCAAGTCTTTACTTTACATATAAGCAGGACGAAAACGGCAATTGGAAATTCTACGGTTCTCCTGTATGGGATTACGATAACTCGCTCGGTAACGCAAAGGGCGTTGAATGGGATCTCGGAAATATAGGAGTAAATGACTATGAACAGTACAGCGGTTGGTGGTGCAAATACAAAGATAAAGGTAAAAACAGCAACAGCACAAACAATGTTATGAATCTGATTTCGAGAAATAAAAATGTTATTAAGGCTGCACCGCAGGTTTGGTTTGAGGACTTTGTTCCGGCTCTCAAAACATTTATGTCAAGCGGAGTAAGTGAAGGAGAAATTTATTCATCTGATGTTTATTATAACTACCTAAAGGGCAGTGCAGAGATGAACTACAAGAGCGGTTGGTTGCTCAATACAGGCAGCTGGATTGCAGACCACAGCAAACTCAATGTAGCTACCTTTGACTATTCCACAGGCAAATATACAGTAAGCAATACTGTTACAAAGTACAGCAACAATTTTGACGGAATGTACAATTATTGTGCCGATTGGCTTACAAGCCGTGCGGCTTGGCTTAGCAACGAAATGTATGCTGACTACGAACCGTCAAATCCAAGAATTGAAAATGACCTTAACAATGACGGAATTTTAGATGTTCGTGACGCAACGGCTCTTCAGCTTTACATTGCAGAAAGTGCAACACTTGACATTGAAGGTGTAAAAATGGCTGATATAAACAAAGACGGAATTATTGATGTGAGAGATGTCACAGCTTTACAGCAGATAATTACACAATAAAATTTAAATTTTTATACCGCTTGATTTCGGAAGATTTCAAGCGGTATTTTGATTTTTAAAAGTCATATTTCTATTATTTAATTATAAATTTACACAAAATTTATTGAAAAACTTACGGTAATGGTATATAATGTATTTGTGAAAATTTTGGGTATTATTGAGGATAGTATTTGATTTAATTATGGAGGTTATTATGAGGAAGACTAAAATTGTTTGCACAATTGGTCCTGCCTGCAACAATAAAGAAACCTTGCTTGAGATGATCAACGCAGGTATGAATGTTGCTCGTATTAATATGTCACACGGAGCATATGACGATTTGGAAAACACTTTTAATGTTCTCAAAGAAGCTATTGCCGAAAGCGGAAAAATTGTGTCAATTCTTCTAGATACAAAAGGTCCGGAAGTAAGAGTATGCACATTTGAAAACGGCAGTATAGAACTTATTGAAGGTCAGCTTTTTAGCCTTTGCAAGAATAAAGAAGTCGGTGACGAAACAGGCGTGGCAATTTCTTTCCCTAAGCTTATTGATTTGTTCAATGCCGACGGCAAAGCGGCAATAGGCAGAGAATTATTATTAGATGACGGTCTTATCTCAATAGTTGTTGACAGTATGACTCCTAACGAAATCATTTGCAAAGTAGTTAAGGGCGGCACACTTAAGAACAGAAAGAGTATTAATATTCCCGGTTATCATATAAATATGCCTTATGTCAGTGCACAGGACAGAAAAGATATTGAATTTGGTCTTTCTCACGGCGCAAATGTAGTTGCCGCATCATTCGTTCGTACACACGAAGATGTAGCTACATTAAGAGATTTTATTGACAGCATCGGATTTGAATATGTAGAAATTATCGCAAAGATTGAAAATCAGAGCGGTGTTGACGATATGGACGCTATTATTGACTGCGCCGACGGCATTATGGTTGCCAGAGGTGATATGGGCGTTGAAATTCCGTTTATTAAACTTCCTGAAATTCAGAAAACACTTATCAGAAAGTGCGTTGCAAGAGGTAAATATGTAATTACAGCAACTCAAATGCTTGAGAGTATGACTTCTTCACCTCGTCCTACAAGAGCTGAAATCAGCGATGTTGCCAATGCTGTGTATGACGGTACAAGCGCAGTTATGCTTTCGGGTGAGTCTGCCGCAGGTAAGTACCCTGTTGAAAGTGTTAAGGCTCTTGACGCTATATGCTTTGAGGCAGAGCAGAACGGTGAGTTTACAGCTCTTAAAGACTATATTGAACATCACAGTATTCAGGACAGCAACCCAATCAGAGGCAGTATTTGCCGTGCGGCAAGAGATATTGCTCATCAGGTTGGCGCAAGAGCTATTATTGTTGAGAGTGCTACAGGTAAAGTTGCAAGAGCAATGACACATTTCCGCCCGAATGTTCCGATAATTGCAGTTGTTACCTCTTCGCTTGTTTGTAAAAAACTTTGCCTTAATTGGGGTATTACAGCACTTATCGGTGAAGAAAAGAAAACTTCCGATGCCATTACAAAGCAGGCAATGGAAAAGGCTTTAAGCACGGGCTACTTTAAAAAGGGCGATATTGTAGTTGTAATTTCTTCAAACAGAACTGCACCTACTTCAAGCACAGACTCTCTTAATGTAAGGATTTTATAATATGAATAACAATAACATTATACTTATAGGAATGCCGGGTTCGGGTAAGAGTACGCTTGGTGTTCTGCTTGCAAAATACAGCGGATATTCTTTTGTGGATTTAGACTTGATTATTACTAAGAAAACAGGCAAAAAACTGCAAAAGATACTTGATCAGGACGGCTATGATGCTTTCTTGAAAATTGAAAATCAAGTAGGCAAAGAGCTTGACTGCGAGAAAACAGTTGTGGCAACAGGCGGCTCAATGGTACTTAGCGCAGAAGGTATGGAACATTTGAAGAAAATCGGTACGGTTGTGTATATTAATGTGCCGATTGATGAAATCATACGCAGAGTTACAAATGTAGCGACAAGGGGAATTGCTTTTAAAGACGGCGAAACTCTTAACGATGTTTTTAAAGAGAGAACACCTCTTTATGAAAAATATGCAGATGTAACCGTTGATTTTGAGAATGCGTCAAATCTTGAAGAAACCGTCGATAAAATTATGGAAAAATTAAATCTTCATAAGTAATAATTTAAGCACCGATTTGAAAAGTCGGTGCTTTTTTGCCTTTTGCTTTAAAAACGATTTTTGTTAAAATGTTGGTAAATTATGGTTTAGCGGAGTGTCGGTCGGGCATTGAAAATTAGCTAACGCTAAATTATCCTCCCAAAAACAAAAAAGTTTACTCAATTTTTTCAAAAATTGCGGGTTTGGGCAGCGCCCATAAAATCTTCCGATACAACAATTTATCAGGCGCAAACAGCCACGCTATTTGCGTGCTTGCACCGAGTTTGAAAAAACAGGCGACAGCCTTTTATAAAAGAAATGATTAACTTTTCATTATATATCGAATGGCTTTTTTGTTGCTATCGCATTTAAGGGCATTAGCCGTTGTGTTCAAGCCGCCAAACAGCGAGCTGTTTGGCTATCGTTAGTTTGCATAAACGGAAAATATTTGTGGGCTTTGCCCACACCCACGACCTTTGAAAAGGTCGACCAAACTTTTATAATTAATTGGCAAATCAATTTGCTAAACCATAATTTTTGCTAAAACAGCCGTACTCCGAACAAACTCAAAATCCAGAGAACAAATCCGTAAATTATTGATGCAGAAACTCCGTATACTATTACCGGACCTGCAATTATAAATAATTTAGCACCGAGTCCCGCTATATATCCCTCTGACTTAAATTCAATTGCAGGTGAAGATACTGCATTGGCAAAACCTGTTATCGGTACAAGAGTTCCTGCTCCTCCGTGTTTTGCTATTTTGTCATACACGCCAATTGCCGTCAGTAAAATGCCTATGAATATCAGCGTTACGGAACACAATGTTTTACTGTCTTTTTCTGCCGCACCGAGCATTGCGTATAAATCCGTAAATCCCTGCCCGATTGTGCATATTGCTCCGCCTATTAAAAAGGCTTTTATGCAGTTCACAAAAAGTTTACTTTTCGGTGAATTTTTCGTCACAATTTTATTGTATTCTTTTGGTGAAATCATATATACATTAACTCCGTTTCGTTTATAACTTGCTGATTAAATGTACTAATATTATGTGTTAAAAATTTGTTCTTATGTAAGATTAGTTTATGTAAAATAACAGTTTATTTTTGATGAAATATGATGTATAATGTTAAATGTATATTTATGTATTGTGAGGTGGAGTATCGTGGAGCATTATCTTGATAACAGCGCAACAACCGTTGCATCGCTTGCGGCGGCTAAAAAAGCGTTTGAGATGATGACGGAAAATTACGCAAACCCATCTTCACTTCATTACAGAGGAATGCTTGCGGAACAGGAGCTTGAAAAGGCGAGAAAGGCGGTTGCTAAGCAGCTTTTTGCCCAAACCGATGAAATCATCTTTACAAGCGGCGGTACGGAGGCAAATAACCTTGCTCTTTTCGGCACTGCATATGCAAAAAAACGCAGAGGTACTAAGATTGTTACGACTTCCGTTGAGCACAGCAGTATTATGGAGTCTTGCAAAAGACTTGAGCAAGAGGGCTTTGAGATTGCATATGTAAGCCCAAGGCAAGACGGAGTTGTGCATACCGAGGATATTCTTGCGGAAGTAAACGACAATACAGTTCTTGTTTCTGTTATGTATGTAAATAACGAAACGGGTGCTATTATGCCTGTTGCAGAGATTTTTGATGCGGTAAAGGGAAAAAAATCGGATATTATCTGCCATACAGACGCAGTTCAGGCTTTCGGCAAAATAGCCGTTAATCCTAAAAAACTCGGTGCAGACCTTGTAAGCGTGTCGGCTCACAAAGTGCATTCTCCAAAGGGATGCGGCGCAATATATATAAAAAAAGGTGCGCGACTTGTACCGAGGACTTACGGCGGCGAACAGGAAAAGAAAATCCGCCCGGGTACAGAACCGTTGCCGTTGATTGCGGCATTCGGAGTTGCCTGTAATGAATTTGCAATAGAAAAGAATTACGAAAAAGTTGCCGAACTTTGCGAATACGCAAAAAATCAGCTTACAAAAATAGACGGAGTGGTTATAAATTCACCGCAGAACGCTTTGCCGTATGTTCTGAATTTTTCGGCGGGCAAGGTTAGAAGTGAAACTATGCTCCATTTCCTTGAGGAATACGAAATTTATGTTTCCTCGGGCAGTGCTTGTGCAAAGGGCGCACCGAGTTATGTGTTAAGCTCAATGGGATACGGAAGTTACAGAGCAGACAGCGCATTGCGTGTAAGCTTTTCAAAGCTGAATACAAAAGAAGATGTTGACGCACTGTGCACAACGCTTGCGCAGGGATTAAAAGTTCTTGTTCACAGATAAACTGAAAGGTAAAGAATTAATGAAAGAAATCATACTTTTAAAAGACGGCGAAATTGTACTTAAGGGTCTTAACCGTCGTACATTTGAGGATGTTCTCAAAAAGAATATCAGACACGCAATTTCACATTTGGGCAGTTTTGAAATAAAATCCGCTCAATCAATTATATATGTAAAACCGCTTTCGGACGATATTGACCTTGACGAGGCTTGTCTGAAAATTTCAAGAGTATTCGGCATTGTGTCATATTCGAGAGCGGCAATCTGCGAAGAAAAAACACTTGAATCAATTATTGCTACCGCACCTGTTTATCTTGAAAAAGAGTTAAAGGCTGTGAAAACCTTTAAGGTTGAGGCAAGAAGAAGTGACAAACGCTTTCCGTATAAGTCGCCCGAAATATGCGCAGAACTCGGCGGAGTTATTCTTGATAAATTCCCGCATCTTAGCGTTGATGTTCATAATCCGGATCTTATCGTAAATGTAGAGGTTCGTGATTTTGGCGCTTATGTTCACGGTGCGGCGCATAAAGGTGCGGGCGGTATTCCTGTAGGTACAAGCGGCAATGCTGCTATTCTTATAAGCGGCGGTATTGATTCTCCTGTTGCCGCATATATGATGGCAAAAAGAGGTTTGAAACTTACAGCCGTTCACTTTGCAAGTCCGCCCTACACAAGCAAAAGAGCAGAAGATAAGGTAGTAAGACTTTTAAGAAGAGTAAGCCGTTATGCAGGCAAAATGACAATGTACACAGTTCCTTTTACAAAGATTCAGAAAACTATAAAAAATGAATGTCCGGAAGAATTGTTTACAATCATTATGCGCAGACTTATGATGCAGATTTCTTCAAGAATTGCAGCGGATAACGATTGCACGGCGCTTATTACAGGCGAGAGCTTGGGTCAGGTTGCAAGTCAGACTATAGGTGCTTTAAGCTGTACAGATGATGTGGCAGACTTGCTTGTGTTCAGACCTCTTATCGGTATGGATAAGCAGGAGATTATTGATATTTCATATAAAATCGACACTTATGATATTTCAATCGAGCCTTACGAGGATTGCTGTACGGTATTTACTCCAAAGCACCCGAGAACAAGACCTGTTTTGAAGTATGTAAAAGAGGCACAGGAAAAAGCAAATTTTGAACCGATGATTGAAGAGGCTCTTGCAAATCTCAAAGTAACAGAGATTTCAGCAAAAGACGAATAACATATATACCAAAACAAAAATTACTGTGACACGAAAGGATGGACCTGCGTGGATATTGAAATTTTATTGGTAAACCAAAACGATACCCCTGCATTAGACAGCGGCGAACTTTCTGACAAACTTGCCGAAAACGGTTTTACGCTTACCTATATAACACCTGTCGACTTTAAAAGCAAAAAAATTATTTCCGCTCTTGACAAATGTGCGGATAATAATGAAAAGCCTTCTGTTGTAATTTTGGCAAACGCACTTTCGGATAAAGGTGCGGACAGCTTTAAAAAACATTTTTCAGAGGTAGTTGCACAGGCGGAAAAAGCCGAAAAGCCCAAAGCTCCGAAAGACTATTGGAAAAAACGCACAAAAGCGCTGAAAAATGCTGAAAAATTGAAATTATCAGACGAAAGAGTGCAGGAGATAAAAGACAGTTTTAAGCTGTACAGAAAGAAATCCAAGATATTTAATCTCGGTGATTTAGGAAACGGCTGTAAAGGCTTTTGCTTTATGTACAAGGGTATGAAAGTCACAGCATTGCCACAGGAAAAATATTCGCTGAACAATATCGACGATATGATTTTGGCGGCGGCTCAAAAAACTGTTGAAGTGTTTGAAAATAACGAGGCGGAGTATCCCGGCGGATTCAGTAAGGTTGAGTATGTTCCTCCCAAAAAAGGACTGAAATACCGATTTATTCCGATGCGTGGCGACAGCGGTAAGGAAATTGCGCGAAAATCCGTTGCAATTGTTTCACTTGTTGTGTTTGTCGGCGCTCTTTCAATGCTGTTTTACAATATGGTTTACCTGAGTTATCAGAATAAAGAAAAAATGAATGATATTCAGATGATTTACCATAATACAACTGATGATAATACTTCGCAGGGCGGAGATAAAAAACCGTCAGAAGAAGAAAAAGTGGATTGGGCAAAACTCAAAGATATTAATAAGGAAATTGTCGGTTGGATACAGATTAACGATACCGGAATCGACTATCCTGTGCTGTATCACGAGGGTGACAGCCGTTCTTCTCAGTATTATCTTTACCGAGATTACAGAGGCAATCCTGATGATTGGGGCAGTGTGTTCATAGACTATCGAAGTACCGAGAGCACAAAGAGCAAAAATGTTATTATGCACGGTCATCATATGAATGACGGTACAATGTTTGCGGGTATGCTTAAATACGGCAGATACTCCATAGATATGGATTTCTACAAAAAAGCTCCGACAATTACATTTAACACTCCCGAAGAAAATGCGACATACAAGATAATTTCCGTGTTCAAGACAAACACATTGTCAAGTCACGGCGAATTCTTTAACTATATGATAGGTTCATTCCAAAACGATAAGGATTTTATGAACTATGTTTATAATGTCAGAGTTCGTTCAATGGTGAATTGCCCTGTTGATGTAAACGAAGACGACAGCCTTATCACACTTTCAACCTGTTCGTATGAATATACGGATTTCAGAACAGTAATTGTTGCAAGAAAGGTAAGGAACGGCGAATCGGCAAAGGTTGATGTTTCACAGGCATCTGCAAATAATAATGCAGTATGGCCGCAGGTTTACTATGACAGAAACGGCGGTACACGTCCAAAGGTAACAGATTTCTGTACTGCATATGAAGCAGGTCAGATTGACTGGTACAGCGGCGATTATGACTTTAAGGATCAGAAAGTGGTTGAGGCAACTACCGCACCTGCTACAACAGATGCACAAGGCAATACAGTAAAACCGACACAACAGCCAACAACCGCTCAACCTACAACGAAGGCTAAGGTTTATGTAACAGTCAAGTTTATTAACTATGACGGAACACAAATCAGCGAACAGAAAGTTGAAGTAGGAAAGTCGGCAAAAGCACCGGCTGATCCCGTAAAGCCGAGCGATGATTATTACGACTATGTATTTAAAGGCTGGCAGCTTGATTTCAGCAAGGTTTACAGCGATATGACAATCGCACCTAACTTTGAGCCTGTATTAAAACAGCAGGCTACCGATGCTCCTGCAGAGGAGGTAGCGGCAGAATGACAGGTGAACTGATTTTTTACGCTGCTCGCAAAACATCACTTTGCGAAAGGTCGTTAAGAAAGAGCTTTTCGGAACTTGATTTAATTGCAGATGAGGCAAAATTTGCTGCAAACTGCAAAACTCTCGGAGAGCTCGTTGTAAGTTCACTCAAAACAAACGACATAGTTTTTGTTACGGGTGGCTTAGATATAGGCGGAGAAAGCGACAGCCCAAGTGTTTTTGCAAGGGCTTTTGCGGATAATCCGCCGTTGGAAATGAAAAGGTTAAAAAATTCCTCCGGCAGTGACGGTTATGTATTTGCATCAGATTCGCAGGCAATAATTCTTTTGCCCGATGATCCGCAGCAGATAGAAAACATAATGAACGGCGCTTTAAGAGGATTTCTAAAAAGGTATAGGGAAAACAAATTGATTGCTTAAATGCAGCAAAGAGGAAAGGAACAGCATTTTATGAAAACAGAAGCATTTGAAAAATACGAGTCATCAGTACGCTCTTACTGCCGACACTTCCCGACAGTTTTTACAACTGCAAAGGGTTCAATCATCAAAGATGAAGAGGGCAACGAATATATAGACTTTTTCTGCGGTGCAGGTGCGGTAAACTACGGTCATAACAATGAATACATCAAAGCAAAGACTCTTGAGTATTTTTCAACAGACGGAATTATTCACGCACTTGATATGTACACAGTTCCAAAGCGTGAATTTATTGAAACACTTGAAACAAAGATTCTTGAGCCAAGAGGATTTGACTACAGAATTCAGTTCCCGGGCCCGACAGGTACAAACGCTGTTGAGGCTGCATTAAAGCTTGCAAGAAAGTATACAGGCAGAAGAAACATCTTTGCATTTATGGGTTGTTTCCACGGTATGACACTCGGTGCACTTTCTGCAACATCAGAAATGTTTGCGAGAAACGGCGCTATTGCATCTCTTACAGATTGTACACACATTCCCGCTCCTTATATGGTAGAGGGTCTTGATGTAGTTAAGTATATGCAGATGCTCATTGATGACGACCATTCTGCAACAGATAAGCCTGCGGCTGTTATTATGGAAACCGTACAGGCAGAGGGTGGCATAAGAGTATTTGATGTTGAGTTTTTAAAGGCTGTAAGGGAGTTCTGTACAAAGAACGATATTCTTATGATTGTTGATGATATTCAGATCGGTTGCTGCCGCAGCGGCTCATTCTTCTCGTTTGAGCGTGCAGGTATTCAGCCTGACATTGTTGTAATGTCAAAATCAATCGGCGGTATCGGTATGCCAATGTCAATTGTACTTCATAAGCCTGAAATTGATGTATGGAAGCCGGGAGAGCATAACGGCACATTCAGAGGCAATCAGCTTTCATTTGTTGCAGGTAAGGCTGCTATTGAGTATCTTCTCGAAAACAATGTAGAGGCTGAAACAAAGCGTAAGGGTGATATTGTAAAGAACTTTGTTGAAAAGGAAATTCTTCCGCTTAACGATAAACTTGAGCTTAGAGGTATCGGACTTATGTGGGGTATTGACTGCTCAAAGATTGATTCTGCTCTTGCATCTAAACTTTCTGACCTTTGCTTTACAAAGAATCTTATTTGCGAGGTAGCCGGCAGAAATGGCAGCGTATTGAAAATTATGCCTGCTCTTGTAATTGAGGACGAACTTCTCTTAAAGGGACTTAACATTGTTAAGGAAGCATTTAAGGAAATTCTTGCTGATTATTAATATTTAATAGATGTAAATTAAGCCTGTTCGGTTTTCACTGAACAGGCTTTTTGCTTAGAGAGTTTTATTAAATTTTGAGGTGAATTAGGGTTTAGCTGATTGCTTTATCAAGCAATTATAAAAGTTTGCTCGACCTTTTCAAAGGTCGTGGGTGTGGGCAAAGCCCACAGATACTTTCCGTTTACGCAATCTGACGATAGCCAAACAGCTCGCTGTTTGGCGGCTTGAACACAATGGCGTTAGCCTTAAAAAGCGATAGCAATAAGAAAAGAAATTCGTTATTTCATTAAAAAAATATAGGTTTTTTAATGGCTGTCGCCTGTTTTAACAAACTTGGTTTTAGCACACAAACAGCGTGGCTGTTTGCGCCTGATAAATTGTTATATCGGAAGAATTTTATGGGCGCTGCCCATACCCGCAATTTTTGAAAAAATTGAGTAAACTTTTTTGCTTTTGGGAGGATAATTTAGCGTTAGCTGAATTTCAATGCCCGACCGACACTCCGCTAAAACATAATTTACCCCGACTTTTGAAAGAACTGTTTTAATAAAAAATTAACTAAAAAGGCAATACCACAATTAATGTGATATTGCCTCAATTTTTAAAGAAATTCCATAGGGTCAAGGCGGTCTGTTTCACTTCTTCTGATTTCAAAGTGTAAATGTTCGCCGGTGGAGTCGCCTGTAGAGCCTACATAGGCTACAGTCTGTCCCTTATATACCTTGTCACCCTGACTTACTGCAAGTGAACTGCAGTGACCGTACAATGAATAATATCCGTTTCCGTGGTCGATTATAACATAGTTGCCATAGCCTGAATCATCATATCCTGCCCATGTTACTGTGCCGCCGTCAGCCGCTACAATGTCCTGACCGCCGATTCCGTCATCTGAAATATCTATGCCTGAATGAAGTCTGCCCCAACGATAGCCGTAGTAGCTTACAATGTTGTGGGTGTAGGGAACAGGCCACATAAACGAACCTGTTGCCTCGTATGACGGAGCTTCGCTTGTGCCCTGAACAATTATCTCGTTCTTAGGCTCTTTTGTAACATTTCTTGCTGTTTCAACAGAATCTGTCTGTTCTCCGTTTATATATGTTACCTTGTAGGTTACTTCAGCCTCGCCGTTTTCACCTTCTTGCTTGGTTTCGCTGTAGGTGTTGCTCTTTGAATCGTCATAATCGTATTGGGTATCGTAATTAAGGCTGATTGTATCGGTAACATCAGTAGTAACAGCCACATAAAGGTAATCTTTAGCAAGCTCAAGAACTTCATCTGCCGTAAGTACGGTTTCGTTCGGGAATTTACCGTTGATAATTTTTACTGTATTTGCAAAATCAGCGGTAGTATTTTCGTCATAACCCTCTTTAGCGTCAGATAAAATTTTATTTAACGCATTGCCGAGGGCAGATGTTTCTCCTGTAACACCGATTTTTTTGCCGTTAATATAAAGTGCAGAAAGTTGAGCGCCGATATTGTTGCTCAAAACTGCATTTGTAACAGCTTTTTCCGCAGTATCGGTTGCCTCATCTGCTGTAGCTATGCTTGAAAATTCATTTGAAGTATAGTCAACATAAGAGTATCCCGAAGACTTGGCACTTTGTACAGTCGCTTTCTTTTCTGTCGGCGGTACGGAAAGTGCACTTGCGCCCGATGCAAAACCTATCATAGCGGCAGTAAGGCAGGCAACAGATGCAAGCATAGCTTTCTTCTTGATTGCCTTATGCACACTTGCTTTTGAAACAGGTGCGGCGTGAGCGTATTTTCTGTCATTTTTATAGCGTGTTGCGGTAACAAGCTTTAATGTTGGATTATCTGTATCATTAAAGTTTATACCCTGTCTTGCAGCGCTGTATCGTCTGTCAAAATAACAGATTTCAGCTCGTTTGGAGCTTGTCTGCATAACAGGCTTTGGCTGTACGACAGGTTTGTTTTGCCTTTTTGCAACAGGTTTTGTAACATTTCTTTTTACGGTTACTTTTCTTGTTGATTTTATTTTAAACTTTTTTGCTGCAAGCGCAGCTGCTCTCTTTATAAAGCGAACAGTTTTCTGAGCGGTATTAAGCTCTTGAGGTTTGCGCCTTGTAAAAGGAAGACTCTCGATTTCTTGGTAGCCGTCCTTGCCAATGAACTTTGTACTCAAAATAATTTCTCCTATCTCATTAACTGTTACATTCTTGTAACAAACTTAACACTATTATTATAACAAATAGTAACAAAATTGCAATAGAAGAATTAAAAACCGTAACCTTATCCAGTAATTAGTACAAATCTAACAGCGTATATTATGCAACAGATACAATAATTCTCAAAATTAATTATACTTTAAGTTATCGACTGTTAAATCCTTTAACTTATTGTAATATTTATTTAATGCCTCAATAGCACCGTTAAAGTTGTGTTCCTTGTAATTTCCGCACTCTGCGGCAGTATTTCCTGGAATTTCGCCTGTGTGATTCTTGCATTTAAAAACAGTATCTTTAATAAGCTCAAGGGCATCTTCCTGCGACATATCTCTTACAAGAAAATAAAATCCCGTTCTGCAGCCCATAGGGCCAAAATAAATTACCTTATCCGCATATTTGCTGTTGCGTGAATATGTTGCAAAAAGATGTTCAATAGTGTGCATAACAGGGTTAGGCAGAAACGGCGGAGTATTCGGCTTAATAAATCTCATATCGTATGTTGTAATGTCACCGTCAATTCTCGATACATAAACACCCGGTTCAAGTGTATCGTGATTTACCTGAAAGCTTGCAATTCTTTCCATTATAAAAAACCTCTTTCTTATTTAATAGTTTTAAGCGTAGTCTGCAATACCGGTAAAGCAAATGTTAAGGTCAACTTCGCCGTCAATACCGTCAACCTTACCTGCGGTTGTATATTGCCACATCGAAAATTGATAGTAAAATTCAGGCGTGTCGCTGTATTCGCAGTACCAAATGTCATAGTCCTTTAATCTTGAAAGGTCATATTTAAAATAAAGTTCACGGCTCGGAGAGTAAATAGATGCGGTATAGCCGTTTGATTCTACGGTCTGGCAGAATGCTCTTGCACATTCGGTTGCCTCGTAAGCAGAAACATTGTCGGTTCTTGCATCATCATCTTTTACAATTTCCCAGTCATAAGCAACGGGATAATCAAGTTTGATGTCGCCGAGAATGTCTTTTACATAGTTTGCCTCCTCAATAGCCTCATCGGTATTAATCGCTTGTGAGAAGAAGTAAACACCGACTTTGATGCCGTTGTCTTTTGCCTCTGTAATATTTTTTATTGCATTTTCGTCTTGATACAGAGTTCCCTCTGTGCCGTAGCCTCTGCCGCCGATTCTTATCATAGCAAAGTCAATGCCCGAATCCTTAACTTTTTTCCAGTCGATAGTTCCGTTGTAATCGGAAACATCAACACCCTCTGTTGATGCCGCTTTACCGTTTACATTGTAATACTTAAAGTTAGCGTCGGCAGAAAAATTATTTTTATCGAGGGTATTTTTTGGAACATTGGCAAGTTCTGTTATCCAGATTTCTCCGAGAGTGGAATCGTTTATTAAAATTTTTTCTCCTGTGGTTTTTACTGTTGTATCTGTAGGAGTGGGGGTGTAGGAACTTTGTTCGGCAGTGCTTTCGCTCTTGCCGCCGCAGCCTGACAGTGCAACTGTGCTTACGAGGAGTGCCGAAATAAGTATGTATTTAATTTTTTTCATCATATTAACTCCTATTTTGTATTTATTAATGACAGGATAACACAAAAATAAATTTCTGTAAATAAAATAAGTCAAAATTTATATTGAAAATATTGTGAAAATTAAGTATAATAGAACAGTATAATGCAACAATATGGCTCACATTAAGGAAAGGAGTAGGGATTATGAATGCTGCAAAGGTTACAGGTTATGCCAAAAAGCCTAAAAAAGAGCTTATCAAAGCTATTGATGATTGCATATCATTAAGTCAGCTTTTTGCGCTTATCCAGCATGAGAATATAACTATGCAAATGCATTCACAACCCGGCGCATCAAACCTTGCTCCAAAGGTTCTTTCAGCACAAGAGATTATAGATAAAAAAGACACTCCGCTTGAGCGTCTTAAAACTGAAATAAAAAAATCCGTTTTAAAAAGCAAATAGCAGTTGTATCGAATTTTGTCGGTACAACTGCTGTTTTTTGCTTTAAATATTTTGTTAAAAAGAATTGCTGAAGCCTGATAAATTTAGTGGTTTGCAGAATACTTTGCCGGTCAATTACAATTGTAAAATTAACCGTCGCTTTCCGCTAAACATAATTTTATCCAAAAACCTAAAATCAAAAAACAACCACAAGGAGCATTTTAAAGCGTTCTTCACCGAAAACTGCGTGAGGGTGTTTTGCAGGCATAACGATTGATTCGCCTTCTTTTAATATATACTCAATGCCGTCAACAGTAATTTTTCCGACACCGTCAAGGCAGGTTACAAATGCGTCGCCACTCGATTCGTGAGTGCTGATTTCCTCGCCTTTATCAAAAGAAAAAAGAGTTACGCTTACTGCATCGTTTTGTACAAGGGTTTTGCTCACTACCATTCCGTCCTGATAAGCAACTTCGTCTTTTAATGTAAGCACCTGTGATTTGCTTATATTTTTCATTTTACCGTTTTTAAATAACATTTCCGTTGTAAGTACCTCCTTTGTTGAAAACATAATTATTTTTTGCAATATTATCACATAAATACACGATAAATTCAATAAAGTGATGCACAATGTATTGATGAATTTTTGAAAAGTGATATTTTCAATTGCGGATATTGATATATGAATTTTTTTGATGTAAAATAATAATGTTATACTGTTAAAAGGTTAAATTTAAGAAAGGCAAATTGAGAGGAAAATATGATTAAACTCAGAAGATTTTTGAAGGACTACAAAAAAGAATGTATTATCGGCCCTTTATGTAAGCTTTTTGAGGCAATACTTGAGCTTATTGTTCCGCTTGTAATGGCGGATATAATTGACAACGGTGTCACCAACGGCGACAAAGGCTATGTACTGCGTATGGGTCTTGTAATGGTTGCGCTTGCGGCAACGGGATTGCTTAGTGCGCTTGTGTGTCAGTATTTTGCTTCAAAAGCCTCACAAGGTTTTGGTACAAAGGTGAGAAGAGCGTTGTTTTCTCACATCAACTCACTTTCTCACGCAGAACTTGACAAACTCGGTACACCGTCACTCATTACAAGAATTACAAATGATGTAAACCAGTCACAACAGATGGTTGCAATGACTATACGATTGCTCACAAGAGCACCGTTTATTGTTATCGGCTCAATTATTATGGCAATGACAATCAGCGTGAGAATGTCAATTATTTTTATAATTGCCGCCGTTATTATCGGTCTTATACTTTATTTTGTAATGACAAAGAGTATTCCGATTTTCAGCCTTATACAGAAAAAACTTGATAAAATCGGACTTGTTTCAAGAGAAAACCTTTCAGGTAACCGTGTTATCAGAGCTTTTTCAAAGCAGAAAAGCGAAAAAGAGAGAATTGATAATTCTACGGAGGATCTTGCAGCTACTTCAATTCGTATTAGCAGACTTTCCGCTCTGCTTAATCCCGCAACTTATGTTGTAACGGATGTAGCGATTATTGCAATTATCTGGTTCGGCGGTATTAATGTAGATGCCGGTAATATGCAGACGGGTGATATTATTGCGCTTGTAAGCTATATGACGCAGATTTTGCTTGCGATGATAGTTGTTGCAAACCTTGTGCTTTTAATGACAAAGGGCAGTGCGTCGGCAGCAAGAATCAACGAAGTCCTTGAAACGGAGCCAAGCGTAAAAGAAACCACAAAAGAGATTATTTCTGTAAATACAGACGAAAACACACCGAAGATTGCTTTTGACAATGTTTCTTTCAGTTATGGCGGCGGTGATGATGAGCTTAGTAAAATCAGCTTTGAAATCAAGCGTGGCTCAACTGTAGGTATAATCGGCGGTACAGGCTCGGGTAAGAGTACGCTTATCAACCTTATTCCTCGTTTTTATGATGTAACACAGGGAAGCGTGGAGGTTGACGGCAGAAATGTTAAAGATTATTCTTTCAAACAGTTAAGAAAACAGATTGGCATAGTTCCGCAGCAGTCAATACTTTTTAAAGGAACTATCCGTGACAATATGAAATGGGAAAATCCTGACCTTTCGGATGAAGATATTATTACTGCGCTTAAAAACGCACAGGCTTATGAATTTGTTTCAAAGCTGCCTATGGGACTTGACAGTCATGTTGAGCAGGGCGGTAAAAACTTCAGCGGCGGTCAAAGACAGCGACTTTGCATTGCAAGAGCAATTGCGGCACAGCCAAAGGTACTTATTCTTGACGACAGCTTTTCCGCACTTGACTTTGCAACAGATGCGGCACTCAGAAAAGCGCTTAGTCAGTACACTCATGAGATGACGGTTATAATTGTAACACAGCGTTGTTCAACAATTATGAATTCTGATTTGATACTTGTGCTTGACGACGGTATGCTCGTAGGTAAGGGCACTCACAAAGAATTGCTTAAAAACTGCGAAACCTACAAGGAAATCTGCCTTTCACAGCTTAGCAAATCGGAGGTGGAAGTTTGAAAAAATCAGTAGTAAGAAGAGTTTTAAAATATATAAAACCATACAAAGGATTGCTTGCACTTGCTATTTTAAGTGCGATTATAAGTGTTTCGCTTACTCTTTATATTCCTGTACTTACAGGTAATGCCATTGATAATATTATAGATAAAGGCAATGTTAATTTTGAAAATGTACTTCAAATAATTATTTATATAGCCGTCAGTGTTGCCGGTGTTGCAATTTTCCAGTGGACTATGACTTATTTTACAAATGTAATTTCATACAAAACAGTAAGAGATTTAAGAAGAGATGTTTTTTGTAAATTTAACGATGTTCCGCTATCGTACATTGACACACACTCGCACGGTGATCTTATCAGCCGAGTAATCAATGATGTTGATGCCGTAGGCGACGGCCTTTCACAGATGTTTTTGCAGTTGTTCTCGGGTATTGTTACAATTCTCGGAACAATGGTATTTATGTTTATAATTGACTGGAGAATTGCTCTTGCGGTAATTATCCTTACTCCGCTTTCGTTATTTGTGGCTGCTTTTATAGGTAAAATGACACATAACCGTTTTGCAAGACAACAGCAGCTGCAGGGTGATATTTCCTCATATGTTGAGGAGTATGTGGGCAATCAGCGAATTGTAAAGGCTTTTTCATATGAAGACAGAGCTTTTGAAAATTTTGAAAAATACAACCAAGAACTTTACACGGTAGGCTTTAAAGCACAGTTTGCAGGTGCTCTTGCTAACCCGAGCACACGATTTGTAAATGCAATGGTGTATGCGGCTGTCGGTATATTCGGTGCAATTACAGCAATTGCAGGCACACTTTCGGTCGGACAGCTTTCGTGTTTTTTAACCTATGCAAACCAATATACAAAGCCGTTCAACGAAGTAACAGGCGTGCTTACGCAGTTGCAGACAGCTATTGCGGCGGCGGGAAGAGTATTTGATGTGCTTGACGCCGAAGACGAACCGAAAGATAAGCCTGATTCAATTAAAGTTGAAAATTGCAAAGGCAATGTTAAAATTGAGAATGTCAACTTCTCTTATGTAAAAGACAAGCCTCTTATTACAAACTTTTCTCTTGATGTAAAGAGCGGAAGTCACATTGCAATTGTAGGACCTACAGGCTGCGGCAAAACAACATTTATAAATCTTCTTATGAGATTCTACGATACCGACAGCGGTAAAATATCGGTTGACGGTGTAGATATAAAAGATATGGAGCGTGACGAGCTAAGAAAGCTGTACGGAATGGTTTTGCAGGACAGCTGGTTGTTCTGCGGCACTATTATGGAAAATCTTAAGTACGGCAATCCGAACGCTACAGACGAAGAAGTTATTGAGGCTGCAAAGGCGGCATATGCGCACAGCTTTATAAGAAGAATGCCTGATGGTTATGACACTATGATTTCAGAGGGCGGCGGTAACCTTTCGCAGGGACAAAAGCAGCTGCTCTGTATAGCAAGAGCAATGCTTTCCAATCCGACAATGCTTATTCTCGACGAGGCTACTTCGTCTATTGATACACTTACGGAAATTCGTGTTCAAAAAGCCTTTGCAAAGATTATGCAGGGCAGAACAAGCTTTGTTGTTGCACACAGACTTTCTACGATTAAGGAAAGCGATGTTATTCTTGTTATGCGTGACGGTAATATTATTGAGCATGGTACTCACGATGAACTTCTCGCAAAGGGCGGTTTCTATAAGAAACTTTACGAAAGCCAGTTTGCAAAGTAAAACGGTGTCACTGAGTGACACAATTATAAAAGACTATATATTATCAGGTTAAAATACTTGGAACAAATGTTTTGAATTTGTAACCTTTTTGCTTATAAAGGTTACAACAAAGCTCTTAAGAGTCGCAAAAACCCCAGATTTTATGGAGGTTTTGCGGCTCTTTTTTGTATTATAATTTCGCTTGAGAATTATAAATTAAAATAAGGTAAAAATAATTTCAAATCTGAAAAATATTACTTAGGTTTGTAAATTTTATTTCATTTTGTGCTATATTTATCTTGATTTTTAAAGGCTAATGGGGTATAATGATAGCAAACGGTGGCATAAGGTGTCATTTGGTGACTGAATGATACTCAAAAAACCGAAATTCAGTTCTAAACGGAGGTGGGCAAAATGTTTTCCGGAATGTCTAATAATTCAATCGATGCAAAAGGACGAGTTGTTTTGCCTGCAAAATTCCGTGACGAACTTGGAGAAACCTTTTATGTAGCACAGGGATTTGGCACTCCTTGTATTCAGGTTATGTCTAAGGAAGTTTTTGAGCATTTCTGTTCACAGATTATGCAGCTGCCCGCTAACAAAGCTATGATTCTCCAATATACTTTTACGGCAACCGCTGTTGAAGTATCGCCTAATTCACAGGGCAGAGTTCAGCTTCCGCAAACTTTAAGGGAGAACGCAAAGCTTGACAGCGATGCTCTTGTAATCGGTCTTAATAATCGTATTGAGATTTGGAGCAAGTCAGTGTTTGAGGATTATGTAAATTCACAGAAGGAACAGCTTGCCGACGCAGTTGGCAGCCTTTCATTCGGATAAGGAGCAAGCTATGGAATTTAATCATATTCCCGTCCTGCTCAATGAAACCATCGAAGGGCTTAATATTAAAGAAAACGGCATTTATGCCGATGGTACTGCAGGCGGTGGGGGACACAGCAGTGAGATTCTAAAACACCTTACTACAGGTAAACTTATCTCAATTGACCGTGATCCCGATGCTATCCAAACGCTTACAAAGCGTTTTTGCAAAAATGAAAATTCAATAATCATAAAGGGCAACTTTGCAGACATTGCCGAGCTTTTAAAGCAAAGAGGCGTTGGCAGACTTGACGGGGTTATGCTTGACATCGGTGTTTCTTCTCATCAGCTTGACACAGCCGAGCGGGGATTTTCTTTTCACGAGGATGCTCCTCTTGATATGAGAATGAGCCAAAGCGGTACAACAGCCGCAGATTTGGTAAATTCGCTTCCTTTTGAAGAATTACGCAGAATTATTTACACCTACGGTGAAGAAAAATTTGCGGATTCCATTGCAAAGGGTATTGTGAAAGCGAGAGAAGAAAAGAAAATTGAAACTACCTTACAGCTTGCCGAGATTATCAAACAGAATGTTCCGCAGAAAGTGCGAAGAGAAGGACATCCTGCAAGAAAAACATTTCAGGCTATAAGAATAGCGGTAAATGACGAACTCGGAGCACTTAACAAAGGTCTTGACGGAGCGTTTGAAATGCTCGGTTCGGGCGGAAGGCTTGCGGTTATTACATTCCATTCGCTTGAGGACAGAATTGTTAAGCAAAAAATGGCGTCATGGTGTAAGGGATGTACTTGCCCGAAAGATTTTCCGGTGTGCGTATGTGGCAATAAGCCCAAGGCAAAACTTATTACCAGAAAACCGATTTGTGCAAATGGGACAGAATTGGAATTAAATCCCAGGGCGAGAAGTGCAAAGTTGAGAATATGCGAAAAAATATAGTTTTTTCTTTGGTAGCTATGGACAAATGAGCTAAATTGTAGTAAAATATAACAAAGCTGTAAATAAGGTTACAGATACTATTAGTAGTAGCTTTTTTATACTGCAATTACTATATGTACGCATAATATAGGACTTTAAAGACGATTTATCGTGCTTTAAATACGTATAATTCTTTTAAAATGTTAAATTTGTGAAATATTTTGCTCGTTTTGAAAAATGAGTATATTGTGTGTTTTATTATAAATGATATCGGAAAGGCACAGGGTGCAGAATATGGCATATGAAAACAGAAACGCAGCTTATGATTTGAGTCTTTTTGACCAGGCTTCAGCAGCTCCTTTGCCAAAGCGTGACGAAGAAGTAGAAAAGGTAAAAGAACCTAAGAAAAAGACCGGTAAAAAAGTAATTTCTCTGCCGGAAGAGGAATTACATAAAATCAGAAAGCGCAGACACAATCCGCTTAAGGTTGCACTCGGTACAATCGGCGGTGCGGCAGTTGCAATGATTATTGCAACAATTATTATAGGACAGGTAAGAATCACAGAACTTAATCAGCAGATTATTACCGCAAAAGAAACACTCTCAAATGCACAGAGTGTTTACACACAGACAGAAATGAGCTTGCAGGCAAAGCTTAGCTCATCAGACATTGAAAAATATGCCGAAAACCAGCTTGGTTTGACCAAAGCATCAAGTTCTCAGCAAGAATTTGTTTCACTATCGGGTGGAGATAAGGCAGAGGTTACTTCTCCGGAAAGTGAAAACCTCTTTACTCAGTTTATCAGCTCAATAGCAAATCTTTGGTCATAACATAACGGCAAACTTAATACAAATGTTATGGAGGAATAAGAGTTAAGACTGTGTCTTGGCTCTTTTTTCGGTATAGAACAGTTATTGTAAAATATTTACATTTTTATAAGGCTATTGCGGTTGAAAGGAGAAATTTTGTTGGAGAAAAACGATTTTACTAAAAAAGAAAAGAAAAAGAAGGCCGCAAAGGGTCCTAATCAGCGCCTAAGACACAGAACGGCAGTTCTTATTGTACTTATTCTTGTTATCGGTTTTGGCGCAATTGTTGCAAGACTCGGTTATCTTACCACTATACAGAGCGGAAAATTGCAGCAGGCTGCGGTTGAACAACAGCTTATGGACAGAAAACTCCCCGCAAAGCGTGGTACGATTTATGATTCAAACGGCAAGGTACTTGCGGAAAGTGCATCTGTATGGCAGGTAGTTATGTCGCCTGCGAATATAGATACCGATAAGCAGAGAGAGGCTGTTGCTTCCGGTCTTTCTGAAATTCTCGGACTTGATAAGGCAGATTTGCTTGAAAAGACAAAGCAGAACAGCTACTATGTAGTTGTAAAGCGTAAGATTGAATCTGATACAAGAACAAAAATTCTTGAACTTATCGATAAACTTAAGAAAGACTACGACTGCAGCGATTATGCGGTACAGCTGCAGGATGACTACAAAAGATATTACCCGAATAACGACCTTGCGTCTAATGTAATTGGATTTACAGGCAGCGATGAACAGGGCCTTGAGGGTATTGAGTATGAGTACGATACTTATCTTAAAGGTACAGCGGGCAGAATCGTAACCGCCAAAAACTCAATAGGTACTGAAATGCCTTTTCAATATGAGCAGAATGTTGCAGCTAAGGACGGTAATAACCTTTATCTTACAATCGACTCAACAATTCAGTCTATTTGTGAAAAATATATGGCACAGGGTATCATTGATAATGATGTTCTTAACAAAGGCGTATGTATATTGATGGATGTAAATACAGGCGCTATTCTGGCTATGGTTACGGCAAACGGTTATGACCTTAACAATCCTTATCAGCTTTCGGACGAAGAACAGAAAAAAATAGACGCTCTTCCCGAAAATGAACAGGATGCAGCGGAAAGTGCGGCTTTGTCAGCAATGTGGCGTAATAAGGCTGTTGCCGATACTTACGAGCCGGGTTCTGTATTTAAAATGTGTACAGCGTCAATGGTTCTTGAAGAAGGTCTTGTAAATCTGGACACAAGTACATTTTATTGTGCGGGTTCAATGACAATCGCTGATGCCGATCCTATTCATTGTCATAACCTTGCAGGCCACGGCACACAAAGCTTTACAGAGGCTATTGTAAATTCATGTAACCCTGCTTTTATGCAGATGGGACAGTTGCTTGGCATTAACAAATATACACAGTATTATAAAGCATTCGGTTTTGCGGACAAAACAGGAATTGACCTTCCCGGTGAGGCTGATGACCAGTTCTTTACAGATATGGATGAAGTTGACCTTGCGGTAGGTTCATTCGGTCAGAACTTTAAAATCACACCTATTCAGATGATTACAGCTTGTGCCGCTGTTGCAAACGGCGGTTATGTACTCCAGCCTTATGTGGTTTCAAAAATCACAGATTCAGACGGCAATGTGGTAAAAACCGTTGAAAAGACAGTTAAGCGCCAGGCTGTTTCAAAAGAAACATCTGATAAGATGAACGAAATTCTTGAATACAACACATCGACTGCAGGTTCGACTTCGGGTTATGTTGCCGGTTATCGTGTAGCAGGTAAGACAGGTACTTCAGAGAAAAAGGGTGGGGAAATAATCAGTAACTATAAGGAAGACTATATTGCATCTTTCTGCGGATACGCTCCTGCCGATGACCCTCAGGTTGCTATGCTTGTATTCTTTGATACACCGAACGGTGCTTCATACTACGGTTCTCAGGTAGCATCTCCTGTATTTATCAATATTATGACAGAGGTTCTTCCTTATCTTGATATTAAAACAAGTTACTCGGATGACGAACTTGAGTATGTTGATGTATATGCAGGTTCTTATGTTGGACTTTCTGTTTCGGAAGCTACTGCAAATGCAGAGAATGACGGCTTTACAGTAACTGTAAAGGGTGACGGAGATAATGTAATTTCACAAATTCCTGCACCGTCATCACAGATACCGAGCGGAGGCAACATTGTACTTTATACGGATGAGGCAAGTACGGCAGAAAAGGTGACTGTACCGTATCTTGTCGGTTACTCGGTTTCGGAGGTAAATGCAGTTGCAAGTGCATACGGACTTAATGTAAGCCTTGTGGGTGCGGCTTCCGGCAGTGTAGTAAGTACATCACAGGATATAGCAGAGGGTACTATGGTTAGTGAAGGATCGTTGATTACAGTAACCTTTAGTTCTTCGGTGAGTGTGAACGATTAAAATTTGCGGTTCAGAGGGGACTGCAATGTTAAATAACCATTGGGCAGGGCTTTGATTATTCAAGCCCTTTGCCCGTATGAAAGGAACGATAATTAATGGTATATGGAATCTGGACTTTTGTGGCGGCTCTCGTTGCATTTATTATTTCTGCGGTTGCGGGTGCATTTTTAATTCCAATGCTTCGCAAACTTCACTTTGGTCAGACTATTCTTGAAGACGGCCCTAAGTGGCATAAGAAAAAACAGGGTACTCCGATTATGGGCGGCTTTATGTTTATTATAGCTATTACAGCCGTTACATTAATAAGCACAATTGTATATATGTGCATCGGTAAGAATTTCATAAACCTTTATTTTGCGGATATTAATAAAGAAACCGTAATGATATTTGCGGGACTTTTCCTTGCCCTTGCAAACGGTGCTATCGGTTTCATTGATGACTACACCAAGGTAGTAAAAAAGCGTAATTTAGGTTTGACAGCAAAGCAAAAACTTATTTTACAGTTTGCCGCCGCTATTGTTTATATTATTATTCTTGCAGTTGCAGGCTGCGGCACTGCAACAACAATTCCTTTTGTTGGCAGAGTTGACCTCGGATTTTTCTACTACATTATTTCGGCAATTGTAATTGTCGGCATTGTCAATGCGGTAAATCTTACCGACGGCGTAGACGGTCTTGACGGTTCAATTACATTTTTTGTATGTATAAGTTTTATGGTAATAGCATGTATGATGAGCGCTCTCGGTGTAACAGCGTGGAGTGCGGCATCGGCAGGTGCTTGCCTTGGTTTCCTTGTTTGGAACTTCCACCCTGCAAAGGTATTTATGGGCGATACAGGTTCACTTTTCCTCGGCGGACTTGTATGTGCAATAGCTTTTGCTGTTGATATGCCTATACTTCTTCTTCCGATAGGTATTGTTTACCTTTGTGAGATGTTCTCTGTTATTTTACAGGTTAGCTACTTTAAGGCTACCCACGGCAAAAGATTATTTAAGATGAGCCCTATTCACCATCATTTTGAGATGTGTGGCTGGAGCGAGGTTAAGATAGTAAGCGTATTCAGCATAGTAACAGCAATATTCGGCGTGATTTCTGCGTTGATTGTTTACTTTGGTGTAGTTGCTTAATTTATTTTTTCAGACTGACGGGAGGTTTTGCGAATGGCTCCGTATCTGAATATGATACTCAAGGCTGATATAAACAGAATATATGACGAGAAATATCTTGAAGCAGAGCAGGCTAAGAAAGAGAAATTCTTTAACGCTCCTAAAAAGAATTCCGCAAATTCTACAAGTAAAAAGCGCAGAAGAAAGCCGGGTTGGATTACAACGGGTATGGGTATAGATTTGCCGTTCTGCATTATTATCCTTGTGTTGCTTACAATAGGCTTGATTATGATGTTTTCGGCAAGTTACCCGGTTGCTTACTATAGTCTTGGCAACAGCTACTACTACCTTGTAAGACAGTTGATTTTTGCCGCTATCGGCGTAGTGTGTATGTTTGGTATTTCGTTTTTTAACTATAATAAGCTGCACAGATTTGTTCCGCTTATTATGGGCATTTCATACCTTGCTTTGATAATTGTACTTATCGTGCCGTCAGGCGAAGCAAACGTACACCGCTGGATTCCTTTAGGTCCTTTTAATATTCAGCCGTCAGAGATTGCAAAGTTTTCTACCATACTTTTCTTTGCTCATTGGTGCAGTAAGCATTATGATAAAATGCAGTTGCCGAAATTCAGCATACTCCCCGGTATTATAGTATTCGGTACGACTGCAATGTTACTTATCCTTGAGCCTCACTACTCGGGTATCGTTATTATTGCAATGCTTACCATTCTTATGCTTTACATTGGCGGTATGAAAACAAGATACCTTGCAATAGGCGGTATTATTCTTGGCGCAGTGGTAATTGTGCTTGCTATGACAGGCGGACTTACATATGCTATGAGCCGTATGGACGGTTGGGGACAGTCGCTTGAATACACAACCGAAGATATGTGGCAGAAAACATGGCAGACAAGAAACTCACTTTACGCAATCGGTTCCGGCGGACTTTGGGGTCTCGGACTCGGTCAGTCAAGACAGAAATTCCTTTATTTGCCTGAACCGCAGAACGACTTTATTTTTGCTATTGTAGTTGAGGAACTCGGACTTGTGGGTGCAGTCCTCATACTTCTTATATTTGCACTTCTTGTATGGAGAGGAATTACACTTTCACTTCGTTCAAAAGATAATTTCGGAAAACTTTTGGGTATAGGTCTTACTTCACAGATCGGTTTGCAGGTAATACTTAATATTCTTGTAATTACCGACTGGCTGCCTAATACAGGTATCAGCTTGCCGTTCTTCAGTTACGGCGGCAGTTCGCTTATTATGCTGCTTGCGCAGATGGGACTTGTGCTTTCGGTTTCAAGAACGGCAAACATCGAAAAGCAGTAAGTGTTTGGAGGTATATAAATGAGAGTTTTACTTGCAGGAGGAGGCACGGCAGGACATATAAACCCTGCTCTTGCCATCGCAGGATTTATAAAGCAGAAGAAACCCGATACGGAATTTCTTTTTGTGGGCAACAAGGGCGGTATGGAAGAAACCCTTGTTCCGCAGGCAGGATATAATATGAAATTCATTGTTATCAGCGGTTTTAACCGTAAGCTTTCACCGAAAGGCTTGGTTGACAATGTAAAAACTGTAAAAAGAACAATCACTTCTTCTATTGACGCAAAGAAAATTATAAAAGAATTTAAACCTGATATTTGCATCGGTACAGGCGGATATGTTTCAGGCCCGGTTATCAGAGCTGCCGCAAAGCTCGGTGTAAAAACCGTTATTCACGAGCAGAATGCTTATCCGGGAATTACAAACAAAATGCTCGCAAAAGAAGTTGACAAGGTAATGCTTGCAGTGCCCGACGCTAAAAAGCATTTTGATAAAAAGGCAGATTTTGCCGTTACGGGTAACCCTGTAAGAAGTAAAATCCTTACTGCAAACAGGGAAGAGGCACGGGCAAAGCTCGGTGTTGACGAAAGACCTGTAGTGCTTTCATTCGGCGGCAGTCTTGGTGCAAGAAAAATTAACGAGGGTGTAGCCGATTTAATTGCAAGGAGCGGATTAGACGGAAGATATCAACATATTCACGCTTACGGCAAATACGGAAAATGGTTCCCCGACCTTTTGAAAGAAAAGGGCTGTGACCTTGAAAAAGCTGACAATCTCGATATAAGAGAGTTTATTAATGATATGGATGTTTGTATGGCGGCTGCGGATTTGGTAATCTGCCGTGCAGGTGCTATTACACTTAGCGAAATTCAGGCACTCGGCAAACCCGCAATTCTTATTCCGTCACCGAATGTTGCGGAAAATCATCAGTATCACAATGCTATGGCGCTTGTTAATGCAGGTGCTGCCGATATTATTGAAGAAAAGGATCTTACAGGCAGATTGCTTATGCAAAAGGCAGACAATATGCTTTCAAATCCCGAAAAACTTGCCGAATATGCAAAAAATGCAAGAAAAACCGCTATAACAGACGCTAACGAGAGAATTTACTCCGTTATAAAAGGTGTGCTTGGTCTTGTGTAACACATTTTGCATCTGATACATAGAATGTAAAGGTATTTTATGTAGGAGGGTGTTATTGTGTCAAGACTTCTTGTTACGGGACGGGAAAAGCTCAGCGGTGAAGTTAATGTTCAGGGTGCAAAAAACAGCGCCTTGCCGATTATTGCGGCTTCGGTTCTGACAAAGGGCGAGAATGTGCTTTTCAATTGTCCCGCTCTCTCGGATATTGAGGCATCCTCGCAGATTCTTCGCTATCTCGGCTGTAATGTAAAGCGATTTCATACTACTATGCTCATTACCGCTGACGGATTGTGCAGAAATGACATTCCTGATGTTCTGATGAGAAAAACAAGAAGTTCAATTATTTTTTTAGGTGCTGTTCTTGCACGGACGGGTGCGGTCAAACTTTCGTTCCCCGGCGGATGCGAGCTTGGACCTCGTCCTATAGATATGCACCTGAATGCACTCATACAAATGGGTGCGGAAATTGTAGAAAAACATGGCGTAATAGATTGTACTGCACCAAAGGGGCTGAAAGGCACAAAAATAGCTCTTTCGTTTCCGAGCGTAGGTGCAACCGAAGATATTATGATAGCCGCAAGTACCGCTGACGGTACAACTACAATTATAAATGCCGCTTGCGAACCTGAAATTTGCGACCTTGCAGATTATCTCAACAGTTGCGGAGCAAAAATCAGCGGCGCAGGCGAGGGAGTTGTTGTGATAGACGGTGTTTCGTCGCTTAACGGCACTCAACACACAATTATTCCCGACAGAATAGTTGCGGCAACTCTTATGTCTGCTGCGGCTGTTACTCAATCAAAAATTACGCTGAAAGGAATTGTGCAGAGTCACCTCGGAACAGTTATTCCAGTTCTTGAGGAGGCAGGCTGCAAGATACGCTCAAGCGGCGGAAATCTTACGATATCCGCACCGCAAAAACTTTCGGCTATCAGAACTATTCGTACAATGCCGTATCCCGGTTTTCCTACCGATGCTCAAGCACCTCTTATGGCAGTTGCAAGCGTAGCGGAAGGAACTACCGTGTTTGTCGAAAATATTTTTGAAAACAGATACCGACATACAGGCGAACTTTCCAGAATGGGTGCAAAGATAAAAACAGAAGGAAAGGTTGCCGTTGTAGAGGGTGTGCGGTCACTGTACGGAGCAAAAGTTGATGCGCCCGATTTGCGTGGAGGAGCGGCACTGGTAATTGCCGCACTTTCGGCAGACGGTGTTACCGATATAGGTAATTCGGAGTATTTGGAAAGAGGATATGAAAATATAGAGCTTATGCTCGGTTCTTTGGGTGCGAGTATATCAAAGCTTTAGGATGGGTATATTTGTAAGGAGGATAATATGGCAGAAGATAAGAGGAAGGAGCTTTCGGCGGAAGAACGCAGAAAAATCGGAAAGCAGCGAAAGCAGGCTGCCAAAGAGGCACAAAAGTACCGAAAAAACAGGGAAAAGGCAGTAAAATCCTCCGCTAAACAGGAAAATAAAGACAGTGCCAAAAAGCAGAATGAGCCTAAAAAACAAGGCGAAAACAAAAAGCCGAAAACCGCACCGTCAAAGAAAAATTACAATGCTCAAAAGGCAAAAGCAACAAAAAATAATATAAAATCTGAAAAAAAGACAGAGAACAAATCTCACAGCAAAATTGAAGAAAAACTCAATGAACAGATGAAAAAGCAGAGAGATGATCTCAGTCAGGAAGAACGCTTTATAAGAAAAAGTGAAAAGAAAATCAAAAATCTAAAGCCAAGGGCTTATGATGACGGTTTTTATATAGATGAATTCGGTGAGCGCCAAAAGCAGCAAAGAGTTGCCCAAAGTATTCACGAGCAGGAAAATGAAAAAGTTAAGCGCCTTAAAAAGCCTATGACTTCAAATCAAATTAAAAAACGCCGAATTATGGCGTCGACAATTACCTGCGGCGTGGTGCTTTTAATCGGCGTAATTTTGTCGCTTACAGTTCTTTTTAAAACCGAAAAAATTGAGGTAGAGGGAAACAGCTTTTACAGCGAAGATCAAATACTTTCGTATGCAAATGTAGCTTTGCAGAGTAATATTTTTGTAGGTAAAATGACTGCAACACCCGATAAAATTGCAGAGAAACTGCCTTATGTCGAATCTGCAAAAGTTGATTTTGTAGTGCCCGATACAATAAAAATAACCATAACAGACGCTGTTCCGTCTTATGTTATTATGAATGACGGAAAATTCCTGCTTATCAGTTCAAAAGGCAGAATACTTGATGTTATGGCTGACAATTCGTCAAACTACCCCGTACTTTCAAGCAGTTCACTTAAAAATACAACAGTCGGCGAATATGTATCATACAGCGATGAAAATGTGCCTGTAATTCTTGAAGAAATTTCCGACTCGTTAAGCAAAAACGAATTTAAAGGAATAACGGGTATTGATGTTACAAATACAGCGAATATACAGCTTGTTTATGACAACAGAATAGCTGTTATTATCGGTTTGCCGGAAGATATTGATTACAAAATCAGAACGGCAATGGCGATAATAACCGAAAAGCTTGACCCTAACAAAACAGGTGCAATTTACGGTACTCTTGATGTTTCTTCTTGCAGTACGACAAAGACATCAAGATTTAATCCTAACGAAACAATAGCGGTTACTACTGCGCCTGTCGGTACTACAATTGCGTCACAGGCTGCTGACAATACTTCTCCTGCTGTAACAACACCGCCTGCTACACTTGCCACTAACAGCAACGGCAATTATGTAGGCAGTATTCCTGCAACCGGCACAGATATAGGAAACGGTATTGTTGCCTTTGATACTGACGGCGACGGTATTGCAGAATGTTTTGATACCGACGGTGACGGATATGCCGATGTATATGGCTCGCTTAATTCGTCAGGCTCGAACGGTTCAGACAACAGCTCCGACAGCTATTCTGACGGCAGTGACGGATACAACAGCGGCGAACCGTCAGAAGATTATTCGACGCAGTATGATGACCCGAATAATTCGTATTTATAATTCTTATATGTAAATATTTGACATAATAAAAAGTATTTTAGAGAAAAATATATTTGTGTAAACAAATAGGCATAAAATGGAATCAGCAAATTAAAAAAAACACGCAAAAGCATTGATATTTTTACAAAAGTGTGTTAATATATGAATTATAATCGCCTTAAATGTGATATTATGATTTATAGACGGGATGAACATAGATAACAAGGAGGATGTTTAAATGGCTTTTGAACTTGAATTGGAAAATGAGTATATGCCTAAAATTAAAGTAATCGGTGTTGGCGGCGGCGGCGGTAACGCTGTAAACCGCATGGTTGATATGGGAGTTAAGAATGTTGAATTTATCGCTGTAAATACAGATGAGCACGTTCTCAGACTTTCAAAGGCTTCACAGAAGGTACAGATCGGTGAGAAACTTACAAAGGGTAAGGGTGCCGGTTCTAAGCCTGACATTGGTAAGAGCGCAGCTGAAGAAAGCAATGACGAAATTGCAGCTCTCCTTAAGGATACAGATATGGTATTTGTTACTGCCGGTATGGGCGGCGGCACAGGTACAGGTGCAGCTCCTGTTGTAGCTAAGATTGCCAAGGATATGGGTATTCTTACAGTAGGCGTTGTTACAAAGCCGTTCGCTTTTGAGGGCAAGAGAAGAATGACACAGGCTGAGCAGGGCATTGCAGAGCTTTCTGCTTGCGTTGATTCACTTATCATTGTTCCAAACGAGAGATTAAAGTATGTTTCAGAAACAAGCATCACACTTCAGAACGCATTTGCTATTGCAGATGATGTTTTAAGACAGGGTGTTCAGAGTATTTCTGACCTTATTCTCCTTCCGGGTCTTGTGAACCTTGACTTTGCCGATGTTACTTCTGTAATGAAGGATGCCGGTTATGCTCATATGGGTATGGGCAGTGCAACAGGCAAAGATAAGGCTACTGTTGCTGCTGATATGGCTATTTCAAGCCCACTTCTCGAAACTTCAATTGACGGCGCTAAGGGTCTTATCATTAATATTACAGCTTCTGCAGATGTAAGCCTTGATGATATTGACGCTGCATCCACAATGATTAAAGATAAGGTATCTGAAGACGCTAACATCATTTGGGGTGCTGTTATTGACGATAAGATGGAAGATGCAATCAGCGTAACTGTTATTGCTACAGGTTTTAATGCCGACAGTCAGGTTGCTAAGAAAAAAGTTGAGGACAGTTTCCTTACAGAGGAGAAAAAACCAACTTCCGCACCTGCTGAAAAGTCAAAGAAAGATGTTACAGATGATGATGACGATACTTTCTATGACATTATGTCAATCTTCAATAAATAATTATACTTAAACTTTAAGGAGCTGTTAAAAAAACAGCTCCAATTTTTTAAAATTGTTTATGCAGATACTGCATAACATAATGCAAAAATATTGCAATTCGCATTATGCGGAGTGTTGTATTTATTGGGGAAATTGTTTATAATAAAAACATAATCAAAATATTCTTGCAGGTTGGTGACGATTGACCTGTTGTATGTACTGATTAGTAATAGTTGAAAATTTAATTTTATTAATTATGGCAATTTATCGCTGTAATTATTATCTTAGTATTAATATTTAGGAGATAATTATGCAGTTATTTAAGAATTTTTGTGACTATACACTTGATAAAAACGGTGTGCTTGAAAAATTTGAATTAAAGTATCCCGATAATTACAATTTCGGTTATGATGTTGTAGATGAAATGGCAAAGTGCGCACCAAACGATATTGCTGTTCAGTGGACAAATGTTCATAATGAAAGAAAGACATTTACTTTTTCTGATATTGCAACTTTGAGCAATAAAGCGGCTAACGCATTAAGAAATAACGGAGTAAAAAAAGGTGATAAGGTACTTGTGATTTTAAAGAGAAATTACGAGTATTGGTACATTGTGCCTGCTTTGCATAAACTCGGTGCGGTTGTTATTCCCGCAACAAATATGCTTACCCTTGATGATATTACCTACCGTATTGAAACTGCTGATATTAAATTCGCAGTTTCAACTCCTGACGATGTTACAGCCGAAACTTTGGTGCAGGCAAAGACAGTAAAATCTCAACTTGAAAAAGTATTTGTGGTTCGCAGAGATGTTGAGGGCAGCATTAACCTTACAAAGGAAATTGAAAATGCTGACGAAAACCTTGAAAGAGTACAGACAAAAGCAAAAGAGCCGATGCTGATTTATTTTACATCAGGCACAACGGGTTATCCAAAAGCGGTAATGCACAATCATACCTATACTTTAGCGCATATTGTGACCGCAAAATTTTGGCAGAATGTCAAGGAAAACGGGCTTCACCTTACGGTAGCGGAAACAGGCTGGGGTAAAGCATCATGGGGTAAAATTTACGGTCAGTGGCTCTGCGGCTGCGGAGTTATGGTGTATGACTTTGATATTTTTTCACCTGAAAAACTTTTAAAGGTGATTGAAGATTTTAAGGTAACTTCTTTTTGTGCACCTCCTACGGTTTACAGATATTTTATCAAAAAAGATATGAAGAAATTCGATTTGTCACACCTTGAGCACATTACAACAGCAGGTGAGGCACTTAATCCGGAAGTGTTTGAGCAGGTACATAAGCAAACAGGATTGCAGATTATGGAGGGATTCGGACAGACCGAATCTGTATTAATGCTCGGTAATTTGGTCGGAAGTACGGCTAAAATCGGTTCACTCGGCAAGCCTACACCCCTTTATAATATTATGATTGCCGACAATGAGGGTAACAGACTGCCTGCAAATGAAGTCGGAGAAATCGTTGTAATTCCGTCAGAAAATCAACACGGCATATTTATGGGTTATTGCGGAAATGAAGATTTGTACGCAAATGTGTGGAAATACGGCATATATCATACAGGTGATACTGCTTATATGGATGATGACGGCTATTATTGGTATGTGGGCAGAATTGACGACCTTATTAAAACAAGAGGTTACAGAGTAGGTCCGTTTGAAATAGAGAATGTGCTTATGGAGCATCCTGCCGTTATGGAATGTGCGGTAACGGGCATTCCCGATAAAGCAAGAGGTCAGGCGATTAAGGCGACAATCCACCTTGCCAAAGGATTTGATAAAAGCAAAGAGCTTATGCAGGATATAAAGCACTTTGTAAATTCAAAGGTTGCATCATATAAGCATATTCAGCATATTGAATTTATTGACGAAATGCCAAAGACTATCAGCGGTAAAATAAAGAGAATAGATATTAGAGATATTGACAGAACAAAACTCTGTTGATGATTGTGATAAGTAATCTCTATAAGCAAAAAAAAGCCTTGCTTTCAATCGAGAAAGCAAGGCTTTGTCTGTGTAACTGTAAGTTGTGGTTTAGAAAAATACTTTGCAGATATATTCTGATAAACTATAATTCTACCAACTTTTTTAATAAATAACCTAAAACTAAGCATAAGACAACGAAAAATGCCGTTCTGAAATCAGAACGGCATTGGTTTTCGACTTGTCTGTATTAGTTTGCTCTGGTAACCTTACCTGAACGTAAGCAACGGGTGCAAGCATATACACGCTTTGGAGAGCCATCAACAATAGCCTTTACACGCTGTACATTAGGCTTCCAAGTTCTGTTGGAACGTCTGTGTGAGTGAGATACCTTGATGCCGAACTTTACATCCTTACCGCAGAAATCACATTTTGCCATGCGTCTGCACCTCCTTAAAAATCATTTTTCACATCTAACTTTGTTATAATAACAGAAAACGAACAAAAATGCAAGTGTTTTTTTAAAATTTCTTTTCTTGTTTTTTTATTTGCTTTATTATATAATAGTAATTATATATAGCTTAGGTGTGATTTTTATCTTTGCGATAGATAAATTTTGCTCTGAAATATCGCTTAAATGGCTGTTCTTTTGCTTTTGCTTGTTTTGTGAAAAATTAATGTCTTTAAAAACAAAATCAATTGCTAAATAAAATTTTGGAGGATAATTATGTTACAACAGATTTTTTCAGGCTCGTTTAATTTTTACGATGTTGTAGCCTATCTGGTAGCAGTTTTACTTATTATATTTTTAATTTTGCCGTTTCACGAGTGGGCGCACGCTTTTGTTGCGTATTTACTCGGTGACAAAGAGGCAAAAAGCCGTGGCAGATTAACTCTTAATCCTATAAGCCATATTGATATGGTAGGTGCGCTTGCAATGATATTTGTCGGCTTCGGTTGGGCAAAGCCTGTACCTATCAATCCCAATAACTTTAAAAAGCCAAAGCTGGGTATGGCGCTTTGCGCTCTTGCAGGCCCTGTGGCAAATCTTCTTGCGGCATATGTAGGTTTGGTTATTTATTATATTTTAGCTTTTGCGTTCCCGTCATTCTTTTATTTGAATGACATAGGACTTATGATAAGAAGTTTTTTTGTTTTTTATGCATCTTGTAATGTCAGTCTTGCGGTGTTTAACTTTATTCCGATTCCACCGCTTGACGGTTCAAAGATTTTATTTGCATTCTTGCCTTATAAGGCAATTGCATTTATGACAAAGTATGAAACTATTTTCTCTTTGGCACTTATCTTTTTAATCTTTACGGGCGGTCTTAGTACGGTGCTTGGTTTTGCCACAAACGGAATTTTGAATTTCTTAAGCGATATGGCATTGAGCCCTGTCAGATTTTTTGCAGAATTATTTTAAGAGGTAGAGCTATGGATTCACAGCCGTTGCAATACAGGTTGGAGGCATTTGAAGGTCCGCTTGATTTATTGCTTACCCTGATTTCAAAAAACAAAATAGATATTTATGATATACCGATAGCCGAGCTTATTGAACAGTACCTTGAGCAAATTAAGGTTATGCAGGAAAATCAGCTTGACATTGAGTCGGAATTTCTTACGATGGCGTCAAGACTTGTTTATATAAAGTCAGTAATGTTGCTCCCTAAGTATGAAGAAGAAGTTGAAGAACTTAAGAAAGAACTCACGGGACAGCTTATTGAATATGCAATCTGCCGTCAGATAGCCAAGAAATTCAGCGAGATTTACGATTACGACAGCTTTTACAGAGAGGCGTCGCCTGTTGAATATGATCTCACATATAACCGTATTCATCCGAGCGAGGATATAGCAAAGGCATATGTAAGTGCAGTCGGAAGAGGAAAGCGTAAACTTCCGCCGCCGGAATCGGCATTCAGCGTAATTGTGGCACGAAAGTTTGTGTCTGTAAGCAGCCGAATTATTCATGTAATGCGTAAGCTGTGGAAAGGCAGAAGAATAGAGTATCAAGAACTTTTTGACGCCTGCGAAGAAAAGAGCGAACTTGTAGCGACTTTTCTTGCTACACTGGAACTTGTAAAAGGCAAGCGTGTTAGAGTTGACGGTGACGGCGACCACGCAATCGTTTATATGATAGATAACAAGGAGAACAAAAATGTATGATAAAAAAGCGGCAGTCGAGGCAATACTGTTTGCAAACGGTTCGCCGGCAGAGCCTGACAAAATAGCACAGGCAATAGAAATGAAACCATCACAGGCCGAAAAATTAATTTTAGAGCTTATGGATGATTACGAAAAGCAGGAGAGGGGCATAAGAATAATTAAGCTGAATAAATCCTATCAAATGGTATCGGCTAAAAAATTTGCTCCCGAAATCCGTAAAGTTATGGACTTGCGCAGAAATACTCCGCTTTCGCAGGCGGCGCTTGAGGTGCTTGCCGTTGTTGCATACAATCAGCCTGTTACAAAGGCTTTTGTGGAACAGGTCAGAGGCGTTGATTGCAGCGGTGTTCTCGGCAGTCTTACCACAAAGGGACTTGTCGAGGAAAAGGGCAGACTTGAACTTCCGGGCAGACCGTTGCTTTACGGAACAACCGAGAACTTTTTAAGATGTTTTAATCTTGAAAGCATAGAAAATCTCCCTCCGCTTCCCGAAAGTGACAAAAGCGGAGATACAGAGGATAATGAAGAAACTGCTGAAAATACAGAAAATGTTGATACCGTTGAACATCATGACGAATAGTTGGTTTTAGTGGTGACTGAAATGTTTGACTTCCCGGAACATGAAAATAATTATATATTTTCAAAATCAGATGACTTTACATTTTTTATAACAAGCAACAAAGGCTTTACACGATGTGGAACATATGAAGAACTTCATAAATCATGGCCTTACAATAAATATACAGATAAAATTCCGCTGGGATATGACTGTATCCATTTGGAAGAAAAATTGGTTCAGCTTGAGTACGGCAAGGCTGTTTGGGTTAATAAAAAACCTAATAAAGATATTTTATTCAAGGGGTTTTTGCTTAGCTTAGAGCGTGAAGAATTTAAATTTAAAGACAGTAAACTGTATAGTGTTATTAATTCAAATGAAGAAAGAATTAATTGTGTTGTAAACTCAAATGGAGAGTGTATCCCTTTTGGTGATGATGGTTTGACAGAAAATTTCGATGAGGCTCTCAGAGTAGCTGTTGAATTATCTAAAAACGAAAATCTTAAGCCATGGTATAATCCGCATGATAAAAAGCCGGCTGACAACGGAAAACCAATACATTATATGGTTTGCAGAGTTTTGGATATGTTTAACTGGCATTAATTTGAGGTGTATGCAGGTTATGGCGTCAAGCAAGGAATATTTGCAGTTTGTTTTAGGACAACTCTCCGATTTGGATGAAATTACTTATCGTGCTATGATGGGTGAATTTATTATTTACTATCGTGGTAAAATAATAGGAGGAATATATGATGACAGATTACTTGTAAAGCCTGTAAAATCCGCAATCCAATATATTCCGACAGCTGTATATGAGCTGCCGTATGAGGGAGCAAAGGAAATGCTTTTGGTGGATGAAGTTGATAATAAAGATTTTTTGACAGGTTTATTCAATGCAATGTATGACGAATTACCGATGCCAAAGGCGAAAAAGTAGGCAGTATTTATATTAAATCAGTAAGATTAAGTAAAATTGCTTTTAAAATGATAAACTAAACTCGGAGGAGGTTTTGCCTTGCTCTGGCTGTATATACTGCTGGGGATAGTCTTGTTTTTTGCAATAATTCTTGCTATTCCCATAAAGGTCTGCGTTCAATATAAAAAACAATTCTTTTGCAGACTTCGCATAGGCTTTGTAAAGATTATTCTTTATCCGCCTGTGCCAAAGAAAAAGAAACCCAAAAAGAAGAAAAAAACCGAACAACCTCAAAAGCCAGCTCCTAAAAAAGAGGAAGAACCTAATGATAACTTCTTAAAAGAGTTGGGACTTTCGGGGCTTGTAAATCTTTTTACAAGGATTACAGAGCTTGCCGCGGGTGTATTAAAAGACTTTTTTGCACACATAATAATCAAAAGCTTTGCGTTAAGCATAAAAGTCGGAGGAAAAGACGCTGCCGATACGGCTATAAATTACGGCAAGATTTGCTCGGTTGTCTATCCGCTGACAAGTGCGGTTATAAGTTCAATGAAATATACGCATTACGGTGTGGATATTCTTCCCGACTTTACGAAGGGTGCGAAAACCAAGATTGAGTTTTTTGCGATATTTAAAACAAGAATAGCACATCTTGTTAAAATAGTATTAAAACACGGCTTTAAGGCATTAAAAATGCTTATGGAGCTTAAAAATATAAAAGACAATTAACGATATTTATCGCATATCTGTTTGTGCAGTTATGACGATTATTCAATACAAAGGAGAATTACTATGGAACATCCTATCGGAAATCTTATGGACACTACTATGAACAAAATTAAGGAAATGGTAGATGTAAATACTATTGTCGGCGAGCCGATTACCGCTCCCGACGGTACACTCATTATTCCTGTTTCAAAGGTAACCTACGGTTTTGCGGCAGGCGGCTCGGATCTTCCTACCAAAAAAGAAAATAAAGATTGCTTTGGCGGCGGCAGCGGCGCAGGCGTTACAATTCAGCCTGTTGCATTTTTAACTGTTTATCAGGGAGAAGTAAGACTTGTTTCCGTTGACAACAACGGCAGTACCGCAGAGGGCATTGTGGGTATGATCCCGGATGTTCTTCAAAAAGTAAAGGGAATGTTCAGCAAGAAGAAAGATGCCGATGATTTCTCGGAAATAACACAGGACGATATAGATATGGTGTAATTTATGGCAAAGCCTTCGCATAAAATTAGTTCGGAGGCGAGCTTATGAAAAAAATACTTTCCGTTATAGTTGTAGTTGTGGTGACATTAACGCAAACCGCACAGATTACGGCATTTGCGCAGGAAACCGACAAGCCGGCAGTAAATGCACAGGCTTGCGTGCTTTATTGTGTTGATGACGGGAAAGTGTATTTTTCTGTAAATGAAAATAAAAAAATGAAACCTGCAAGTACCACAAAGCTGATGACTTCACTCATTACGCTTGAGTATGCCGATTCTGCCGACAAGGTTGTTGCTTTTACCAAGGATATGACAGCCGAGGGCAGTTCGATGTACCTTAAAGTTGGGGAAAAGGTTAAACTCAGTGATTTAGCGGCAGGAATGATGATGGCATCGGGAAATGACGCAGCAAATGCGGCGGCAATTTCTATTGCGGGCAGTGCAGAAAAATTTTCCGAGCTTATGAACAATCGGGCGGCTGTAATAGGAATGAAAAACACACATTTTGTTACACCGAGCGGACTTGATGACGAAAATCATTATTCTACGGCTTACGATATGGCTTTGCTTATGAGCTATGCGCTTGAAAACGAAAGTTTTGCAAAACTGACTTCGCAAAAAAGCGTTACGGTAGAATTCAGCGAACCGCAGTCAAAGAGAACAACCTATACAAACCATAACCGTCTGCTCTCTATGTATGAGTATTGTACGGGCGGAAAAACAGGCTACACAATGGCGGCAGGCAGATGTTTGGTTTCTTCCGCAAAAAAGGACGGACTTACATTTGTTTGCGTTACACTCAATGACAGAAACGATTGGAATGACCACATAGCTCTTTATAATTACGGCTTTTCCAAACTTGCCTGTATTGAGTGCGATGATTCCGATTATTACCTTGAAATTCCGTGTGCGGGCGGTGATGACGAGAGCATAGGCGTTACGGGTACAAAGGGCAAAAATGTTGTAGTGCCTCTTGACAAGAAAAGCAATGTTGTACGAACCGCATATGCCGATAATTTCTTGTATGCACCTGTTAAAGACGGAGATATTGTAGGCAGAATAGAATACACGCTTGACGGCAAAACGCTTGCAATTACAAATTTAACCGCTGTTGAATACAGCAATACGCAGAATAAAAACAAAAGTATTTGGACTAAGATAAAGGATTTTTTTACATATGGCAAAGAATGAACCAATAAGACTTCAAAAGTTATTATCACAATGCGGTATCGCATCAAGAAGAAAAGCAGAGCAGATGATTATTGACGGTCATGTAAAAGTGAACGGCAAAACCGCTCAACTCGGCGACAAGGTAAGACCGACAGATAAGGTATTTGTAAACGGTAAGCGTGTGCTTACCAATGCAAAGCCGTCTTACCGCTATATTATGCTCAATAAACCGAGAGGATTTATTACTACAATGAGCGATGACAGAGGCAGAAAATGCGTTGCTCAACTTGTGGAAAATGTGGGCACAAGAGTTTACCCTATCGGCAGACTTGACAAAGATTCGGAGGGAATGCTCATTCTCACAAATGACGGTGAGCTGGCAAACAAAATTATGCACCCGAAGAACAGCGTTTATAAAATTTACAGAGTAACAGTCCGTCCGTCTATTGACGAAGATCAGCTTGTTAAGCTTGAAACCGGTATTGAGCTTGACGGAGTAAAGACAGCCCCTGCAATGGTGCATGTACTTCATCAGGAACCGGGCAGAGTTGTACTCGAAATGATACTTCATGAGGGCAAGAACCGTGAAATCCGCCGTATGTGCGAGGCTGTGGGTCTTGAGGTTGCAAGACTTAAAAGAATACAAATCGGCGGCGTAAAAATGGGTATGCTGAAACAGGGCGATTGGCGTGACCTTACCGAAATTGAGGTAAAAAAACTGCTTTCAAACCCGTTTGTAAACGGAAAACAGCTTATTTAATCCAAAGCCTTAAAAACTTAACTTTTGGGACAAAAAATCAAATAAAATCACAAGTTAAAATGCACAGTAAATCAGAATGTTTGTGCAAAATCATTGTTGTAAATATTCAAATTTTAAAAATAGCTTTGCTTTTTCCTTGTAGTTTGATAAATATTAGGATATAATGATATATGTGGTAAATTAGTATGCCGACTTATGCTATTTGTCGGCATATTCAATACATTGTATTGGAGGATGTTTAAGATGAGTATTGAAAAAATCAATCAGGCAAAGGCTGAAATCGCATCTACTTCTGCTTATAAAACAATAACAGAATTTTTTGATGCAGACAGCTTTACTGAAATTGATGCTTTTGCAAAGTCCGGCGAAGGTTTTGCAGAGGTTGTTGCAGGCTTTGGTACAGTTGAGGGTATGCCTGTTTACGCTTTCGCACAGAACAGCGACATTTGCGGCGGTGCTATGAGTAAGGCACAGGCTGCAAAGCTTAAAAAGATTTATGATCTTGCACTTAAAACAGGCGCTCCTGTTGTAGGTTTTTACGACAGTGTCGGCGGCAGACTTATGCAGGGCAATGAGCTTCTTGCAGGCTGCGGTCAGGTTCTTAACAGCGCTGCTGCGGTTTCGGGTGCGGTTCCGCAGATTTCGGTAGTTCTCGGAACTTGCCTTGGTACAAACGCTCTTAACGCAGCAAGTGCGGATTTTGTTATTATGAGTGAAAAGGCACAGCTTTCTCTTGATGTTACAGGCGAGAATGCAAGTGCGGAGTACAACGCAGAGCACGGTATTGCTTCTGTTGTTGCAAAGGATTCTGCTGAGGCTGTAGCTAAGGCTAAAGAGCTTGTTCTTTATCTTCCGTCTAACAATCTCAATACTGCTCCGGAGTCATTTGAGGAAGAGCCTGCAGACTGCGACTGCATCGTAGGTTCAACTGTTGACGGCGGCAGTGTTTATAAACTTTTTGACAACTACGGCAAAGACGCTAAAGTCAGACTTGCCCGTCTTGGCGGTTCGGTAGTTGGTATTGTAAAGACAAACGGCGGTGTGCTTTCATGTTCCGCAACAACAAAGATTGCAAAATTTGTTCGTTTCTGCGACGCTTTCTCACTTCCGATACTTACATTTGTTGACTGTAAGGGCTTTGAATCAATTAAGTCAGCCGCAAAGGCAGCATCGGCTTATGCAGAGGCTACTACAGTTAAGATTTCCGTAGTTTACGGTCAGGCTGTCGGTTCAGGTTACATTGCACTTGCAGGTACAGGCGCAAACGCAGATATGGTTTACGCACTTCCGCAGGCTGTTATTTCTCCTGTAAATGTTGAGGCTGCGGCATTTATTCTTGCAGCTGACGCTATGAATGTTCCTGTTGCAGAGCAGAAGGCAGTTGCCGAAAAGTTTGCGGCAGAAAATCTCTCTGCTTTCAACGCAGCACAGAACGGCTATGTTGACGGTATTGTTGAACAGCAGGATTTAAGAAAAGCTCTTATTTCCGCTCTTGATATGCTTGCAGGCAAGAGAGTTCCTACAGTTGCTAAGAAACATTCAACAATCTGATAAATATGTTTGTTTAAATAAAGGGGATATTTAAAATGAAAAATTTAAGAATTACAGTAAACGGTACAGCATACGATGTTCAGGTTGAAGAGCTTGGCGGTTCTTCAGCTCCTGTTGCAGCAGCTCCTGCTCCGGCAGCAGCACCCGCACCTGCAGCAAAGCCGGCAGCTCCTGCAGGCGCAGCAGGTTCAGTAGTAGTATCAGCTCCTATGCCGGGTACAGTTGTTAATGTTGTTGTTTCAGCCGGTCAGTCAGTTAAAGCCGGTGACGACCTCGTATTTATTGAGGCTATGAAGATGGAAACTCCTGTAAAGGCTCCTCAGGACGGTGTAGTTGCAACTGTTGATGTTGCTAAGGGTGAGTCTGTAGATTCAGGTAAAACACTTGTTACTCTTAACTAATAACTGACGAAAGGGATGTCCGAAATGGCAAAGAAAATTAGAGTTACCGAAACTGCCCTGCGTGACGCACATCAGTCACTTATTGCTACAAGAATGACAACAGAGGAAATGCTCCCGATTCTTGATAAGCTTGACAAAATCGGTTATTATTCACTTGAGTGCTGGGGCGGTGCAACATATGACGCTTGTCTTCGTTTCTTAAATGAAGACCCATGGGCAAGACTTCGTACAATTCGTGAGCATTGTCCGAATACAAAGCTGCAGATGCTTTTCAGAGGTCAGAATATGCTCGGTTACCGTCACTATGCCGATGACTGCGTAGAGTACCTCGTTCAGCGTTCGGTTGCTAACGGTATTGATATTATCAGAATTTTTGACGCTCTTAACGATATTAAGAACCTCAAGACAGCTATCAATGCTGCAAAGAGAGAAAACGGCAAGGCTGAAGCACAGGTAGCAATCAGCTACACAACAGGCCCTGTATTTACTGATGAGTACTATGTAGAGTACGCAAAGAGAATTGCCGATGCAGGCGCTGATTCTATCTGCATTAAGGATATGGCTGCTTTGCTTACACCAACAGCTACAGAGAGCCTTGTAAAGGCTATTAAAGAGGCTGTTGACCTTCCTGTTCAGCTCCATACACACTACACATCAGGTCTTGCATCAATGTGTCTTTTAAAAGGTGTTGAGGCAGGCGCTGACGGTATTGATACTGCTATCAGCCCACTTGCACTCGGTACTTCACATGCTCCTACAGAGTCAATGGTTGCCGCTTTTGCAGGCACACCGTATGATACAGGTCTTGACATTAAGCAGCTTGCTGAAATTCGTGCTTACTTTATGACTCTTCGTGAGAAATACTTTAAGAACGGTCTTCTTGATCAGAAGATGCTTGCTACAGATGCTAAGGCTCTTATCTATCAGGTTCCGGGCGGTATGCTTTCTAACCTTCTTTCACAGCTTAAGCAGGCAGGCAAAGAAGACAAGCTTACAGAGGTACTTGAGGAAGTTCCGAGAGTTCGTAAAGATGCAGGTTACCCACCGCTCGTTACTCCTACATCACAGATTGTTGGTACACAGGCTGTATTCAATGTAATTACAGGTGAGAGATACAAGATGTGTACAAACGAGTTTAAGGGTCTTGTTGCAGGCGAGTACGGCACAACACCAATGCCGATTGATCCTGCATTCCAGAAGAAGATTTGCGGCGATAAGAAAATTATTACTTGCCGTCCTGCAGATTTACTTGAGCCGGAGCTTGATAAGCTCAGAGGTGAGATTTCACAGTGGATTGAGCAGGAAGAGGATGTTCTTTCATATGCTCAGTTCCCGAAGGTTGCTCTCGACTTCTTTGAGAAGAGAAGAAATGCCGAAGTTGGCATTAACGGCGACAAGCTCGACAAGAAAAATATGGTTCATCCTGTTTGATAATTTAATCAAATTAGTTACTCCCTTCGTATTTACGGAGGGAGTTTTTGTATACAATTTTGTTTAGTCAAAATAACTAACAATTTAATCAAAAGATTATACAATAATACACTTGCTTGATATTTAATGATATAGTACAATAATCGTAAGAAATATGACTTATGTTTTAAAGGAGGCTATATTATGAAAAAACTTATAAGCGGTATTATGGCAATAGCAATTTTGGCAAGTGCTGTTCTTTGCGGCACAACAACAGCATTTGCGGCTGATACTGGAAACTCAGCCGTTGGTGATGTAGATATGTGGAATCACGATTTTAAAAATAAGTTAACAGGAGAACTTATGTGGGCGATTGATGATATTGCGGATACAGATACGGTTGCGGTTGAAATTGATTTAACTTCATATTATGAAGATATATATATATTTGCAGATAAAAACGATCGCTTAGATGAGATTATTGTAAATGAAGACGGCGGAAAGACTTATAGTGATGAATTATTGCGTGATTATGAGGAATATAAAAATAATATAAGAAGTCAGAAGCCCGATGATAAAAAGAAAATTATTGATGAAAAATATTCAGTATCAGAAATAAAATATTTTTCCGCAACTGAATGTTTGTTCTGCATTTCAACCAAAGAACAGATATTAAACCTTGGTGATGCCGATATAAAGGTATCTATTGATCTTGCAGATAAAGACTACTACAGTGTTGATACCAAAATTACATGGGATGAATTTTTTAAGATTGAAAAACAGACAAGAGAATATATTGAACAAACTTTAGCTTACCCTTGCCCTGAAAGCGATTATGATATTTATTATTTTAAATTATCTGCAATAAGCGAAGAAGTTAAATTTGATTATATTTTAGTTGAGGATCATTATTCATCAAACAATAATATTAAATCTTTAAAAACAGGAAATTTTGTATATCCCATTTATGAAGATTCACCTGCAGGCAGTTATTATTATGCTGATAATAAAGTACAAAATGCTGTTGAATTATACAATAACGGTGTTATTGATATTAATACTTTATATGATCTTAATGCCAGATATTGCGGCGATCTTAATGCCGATAAGTCAACAAATGTAAATGATGTTACAAGTTTGCAGATGTATCTTAACGGTTCTCTTTTTGTCGAAGAAGATTCAATATTTGATGAAAACAGATATAAAATTTATTGTGACTTAAACGACGACGGAAAAATTGATGTAAACGATGTTACTGTTCTTCAAAAGTATATTTCAATGACAGTATAATGTTTTTTAAAAATTAGGAATTATGAATACTTAGTCAGGCAATTATAAAAGATTGGCAAAACAATTTACTAAGCCATAATTTATTCACAACTATCTAAAAACAATAAAACTAAAGGTTGAAAGAATTGGTAATACTCCAATTTTTTCAACCTTTTTAAGTTATACAATAGCCGCACAAAGCGCTGCACAGCATATGTTTTTGCAGCCTGCTTTTTTAAGAACCTTACAACATTCTCCGAGTGTGTTGCCCGTAGTAATAATATCGTCAATTATAAGAATATTCTTGTCAGCCACTGCTTGACTGTCAATTACACGGTACACACCTTGAACATTGCTTTCTCGTTCTTTTCCTTTAAGCGTATGTTGAGCTTTATTTTTCTTATGCTTTTCAACAAGTTCTGCATACGGAATGTTAAAAATTTCCGCACATTCTTTTGCAAGAAGTTCCGATTGATTATATCCCCGTTCACGCATATTTTTATAATACATCGGTACGGCGGTAATAATATCAAAACAGCCGACACCGTATTTTGCGATTATTTCATTAGCCAGAGGTATGGCAAGTTGGCGGGAATATGACGGATTTTCATAGAATTTAAAGTTTTTTACACCGCTTGCAAATATACCATCATATTTAAACGGCGCTATTGTTTTGTATCCTCCGACAGCGTAAGTTTCATAGCCTTTTTGCGGAAATTTACTCTTACATTCTTTACAGGCGTAGTCATTCCTGTCAATAACTTTTTCGCAGTACGGGCACTTTACGGTGAAAATTATGTCCTGCAAAAACAGCATTGCTCTTTTAATATAACTGTTCATCACGCAGTAAAAATTCCTTTAATCCGCTGTATCTTTTTGTACGGCGGTTATTTTGTACCATATATTCTACCGTTTTTGGATTTCCGACAAGCACAAGCGTTTTCTTTGCTCGTGTAACGGCTGTATAAAGTAAATTTCTGTAATAAAGTTGAGGAGGTCCTTGAAACATAGGTATAATTACGCAGTCAAATTCGTTACCCTGGCTTTTATGTACAGTGACCGCATATGCAAAGTCAAGATCGGTTGCGTATTCATAAGTGTATTTGGCTGTCTTGTCGTCAAAAATAACTATAAGCGTACGGCTTTTGCGGTCGATAGAATCAATAATACCTATGTCGCCGTTAAAAATCCCCGAACCCTGCTCTCCGTCATCTCTTATCCAGGTTATATCGTAGTTGTTTTTTATCTGCATTACCTTGTCGCCAATTCTGAATGTTTTTGATGCAATTTCAATTTCAGCTTTATCGGCTGATTTTGGATTAAGAGCCTTTTGAAGTCTGAAATTCATTTCGGCAGTGCCAAGTTCGCCTTTCTTTGACGGGCAAAGCACCTGAATATTGTCAAATGCAGAGTAACTGTAAGCCTTTGGTAATCTTTGTGCGCAAAGGTCAACGATTACTTGAGAAATTTCGGTTTTGTTATTCCTTAATAAAAAGAAAAAGTCTTTATCAGATGCATTGAGAACGGGCATTTCGCCGTTGACTATTTTATGTGCGTTTGTAACAATAAGACTTTTCTGTGCCTGACGGAAAATTTCGTTTAGCCTTACAACCGGTACAATTCCGCAGTCGGTAAGGTCGCCGAGTATGTTGCCCGGCCCTACGGATGGCAACTGGTTAGAGTCGCCGACAAGTATAAGACGGCAACCGATAGGCAAGGCTTTCATAACGCTTTCAAAAATAAAGGTGTCAACCATAGAAACCTCATCAACTATGAGGGCGTCACATTTAAGCTGATTGCGTTCGTTTTTATTAAAAATAGGTTTATCGTGCTTGTCCCAGCTTACTTCAAGCAGACGATGAATAGTTTTTGCCTCAACTCCCGTTAAAGCACTCATTCGTTGAGCCGCTCTTCCTGTCGGTGCGGCAAGCAAAACTTTTTTGCCGTTGTTTTGCAATATTTTAATAATAGCGTTTAATGTTGTGGTTTTACCTGTGCCCGGACCGCCTGTCAGCACAAGCATACCTTTTGTTAGTGCCTGTGTGATTGCCTCTTTTTGCAGTGCGGCATATTCTATTCCGTCATTTTTTTCGCATTTTTCAATTTCGGTGTCAATATTTTTAATTTGTTCAGCCGCAAATCCAAGCAGCATTTTCACTCTTGAGGCTATATAAAGTTCACAAAGATGGGTGTTAGGAGAAAAAATAAATTCTTTATCGTTTACATTGTCTTTGATAAGCGAGCGGTCGAAAATCATTTCCTGCATTGTTGAAGCAATAAGTGCTATGTCAACTTTCAGGAAATCTGCGGCTTTTTTGCAGAGAACCTCAAAAGGCAAACAGGTATGACCGTTGCCTTCGTTATGTATTAAAATATAAGCAATTCCGGCACGAAGTCGCTCTGTGCTCTGCTCGTCAAAATCACGCTTTTTTGCAATAAAGTCGGCAGTCTGAAAACTTATGCCGAACTCTCCGCTGCAAAGTATGTACGGGTTTCCTTTAATTTGTTCAATAGCGGAAGTTCCGAGTTCTGTGAAAATTTTGACAGCCGCCGCATTGCCTATTCCGTATTCACCGAGGAATATTATTAGTGAGCGGATACCCATGCTTTGCTTTAGCTGCAGAGAAAAATCTTCTGCCTTTGATTTTGAAATTCCCTTGAGCATTGCTACTCTTTCGGGTTCGTTTTCCATAACATCAAGAGTTTTTTCGCCAAATTCAGATACAAGTCTTTGTGCGGTTGTTGCGCCTATTCCACGGATTGCACCGGAAGAAAGGTAACGCAGAATCCCTGCTGTACCGCTCGGACGGCAAAGCTCACAGACCTGGGCAGAGAATTGCCTGCCGTAATTAGGATGTTCCTTATAATTGCCTGTGAGCTTTAAAAGGTCGCCCTGATGTACCCTTGGCATAATGCCGACAGCTGTTATATAGTCGTCATCGTCCGATATTTCAACAACGGTATAACCGTTTTCCTCATTTCTGTAAACTACGCTTTCAACATAGCCTTCAAGCTGTAAAAGTGTATTGTCATCCATAAAAACATACCTGTTTCCTTAAAAAATACAGCGGTATTTTGCCACAATTATAATTATTATAGCACTGTTTTTTTGCTTTAACAATACACCTTGCGATTATTCGTTTAAAAGATGTATAAGTTCAGTCTTTTTTATCATACGAATAAATCCGTATTCTTTGCACAAGGCTTTACAAATGTTTTCGGTTTCTTCGTCCATATCGCAGTCAAGGCAAAGTATGCAGTCTTTACCGCCACGACAAAACCATCTTAATCTTGACGCCGCACCACGCAAAATAAATTCGGCATTTTGATTTTCTCCTTCAAGCGGAGTAACAATAATGATTGAGCAATTATTTTTGTTTTTATAAAGGAAATATGTAATTTCCCTTACGCAGTATATTATTCCCATAACCGCAAAAATAATCAGTATGGCAGTTGAAATCGCTGTCATAAAATCACCTCAATATATTTTATTATTAAGTGTGAATTTGGTGAGGTATATTTACTGTTGTTTTGCAGACAATAAGAGGGCGAACAGAACTGCAACGGCGCAGTGTTCGCTAATAATGTATGAGGTGATTTATAATGATGAACAACTCCTATGTAAACCGTAGCATTAAATGCACCGTAAATAACTGTTCTCATAACAACGAGACTGAACACTACTGCTCACTTGAAACAATTAAGGTTGGTACACATGAATCAAACCCAACAGTATGTCAGTGCACAGACTGTCAGAGTTTTGAGTTAAAACAGGGTTGCGGTTGTAAGTAATCTTGCGGTAAAGCAAAAAGCTGTATCCCTTTGCGGGGTACAGCTTTTACTTATATACCGAGAATTATTATGCAATACAGCTTTTTAACAATCGGCATTTTACCGATTGTTTTATTTCTGAATGTTAATACATAATTAAGAACAATTTTATATTCTTCATCAGAAATATTGTGCGTGGAAAACTTTGCTTTGGTACAGATATTTTCAATTTTTTTCGGTATTCTGACTTTTGCATGAACGGAAAGTTTATTTAAATATCTGTAAATGCAGATTACTCTTGATTTATAATCTTTGTGAGTAAAACTGTATTTTCTGTAATACCGTATTAAAATAATTCTTAAGATTGCCAAAGCTATAATCAGTAAAATAATTATAACAATTATGGCAGGTGTTGAAATTTTTGCCTTTACTTCTGTTTTTACAGGCTTAGTATTTTGTGCCTGTGTAGTAGGCTGAACGGTAGGAGAGGTTGTCTGTGCCTGCGTTGTTGTTTGCACTGATTCGGTAGCTTGCGGCACTTCAAAATCAGATGATGTAGCGTCAAGAGGAATCCAGCCGATTCGTTCGTCAAAGTATTCCACCCAAGCATGGGCATTGTCTGAGGTGACTGTCGCCTTGCCGTCAACTACATTTGCGCAGTAGCCTGTTACATATCTTGCGGGAACGCCTAAGGCTCTCAACATTACGGCGGCGGCATTTGCAAAATGCATACAATAACCTGTTTCGGCATCGTTTAAAAACCATTCTGCAACATCTCTGCCGTCGGGTACTTTTTGTGTATTGAGAGAATACGATGCGGAATGTGAAACAAAGTCCTTAACCGCCGCAACCGTTTGAGAAATATCACTCTTGGATAAATCTTTAATATTGTTGCGCTCGGCAATTTCAAGCATTGCCTGTTTGGTATCGTTTGGCAGAGATAAATAGCATTGTGCAAAATCATCGTATTTTGAGGTGCCACTTATTTCTATTCGTGAAAAGTCGTTAATATTTTCCTCGGAATACGGTATAACAAACATAGTGTAGTTTGTTGCCTTGTCGGTGTTTGCTATGAACACATCGCATACAGGCGAAAAATTGTTGTTGATATAATTAAGATAATAGGGTGTGTAAATAACATTTTCTTTGTTTACGGTGTCAATGGTTACGGTTTCTGCCTCTTCGAAATACTGCGTCATAATAGTCATAATAAAGGATTGATAATCCTGCGGATAGTTGTCTGCCTGCTCATCGGTAAGTACAGACCATTTGTTGTTTTCGTAATTTGCATATGCCATACTCTTAAGGTAAATTCTGCCGTCTGTACTTGATGTGACAGTCATAACCTTTTTCCCTGTTTGAGTAAGTGCGCCTGCATTTGAAAAATCTACTTCGGAGCTGACATTATTTCCTACTTCGGCAAGAGCGGATGAGATTTTGCCACTGCCGTTGTAAGTTTTCATTCCCGTGAGAGTTTGTACTGCATTCAGCATATTATCCTGCCACTTCGGTCTTTCGTAATCGGCAACCGGATTTATTACAGCCAAAACAGTAATGAGTACAGCCAAAATAACGGCACAAACCGCAGTTATTACACCGCTGTGTGCATAGTTTAATTGTCTTGTCTGCGATGAAAAGTAAAGCGCAAACAGAACTGTAAATATTATAAGCAGCGGTACAAGGTCGGGCAAAGTGTTTACAAGTACAAAGCAGGGTACAAGTAAAGCAATGCTCAAAAGTCCTGCAATTTTGATTGATTTAATTCGTGATATTAAGAAAGAAAACAATCCGTTCAGAATTAATGACAGCAAAACAAAGAAGCCTGTAGCGTCGTTCGCTATATAACTTGCAAATTTGATGTTGCTGTAAACAGGAAGATAAACCGAATACAGTTCAAGCAGTTTGTTAATTGCGTAGTTTGCCTGTGCAACAATACGCTCATTTGCAAAAACAAATACCAAAAATGCCACAAAAGCGATTACTGTCATACATAAAGCATATTTCAAATTGTTTTTTACAAAGGCTGACAGCAGGCTGAAAACAATTGAAAATAATACAGCCGCCATAATCAGTACCGAAGCTTCGAGTTTAACCGAAAATGCGCTTGCATAGCAGAGTATGGGGCAGACCGACAAAAGAACTATGCATATACTGTCTGCCAGAGTGGAAAGCAAATATTTTTTCATTTTGCCACCTCCTCGGAGTCGGCAAAAATACTGTGAATTTCTGCATTTGAAGTATCTGCGTTACCGAGATTTTGCCGTGTATAAATTGCTTTGTATATGGAATAAATATTTGTTTGAGGGGTAAGGGGATATGCACCTGCATTTTTGGTAGTACACACCGTACACGGAATTTCATTTTTTATTGCGTTCTTGCAAACGCCTGCAAATTTCGCCAAAACTTTATTGTTGTTGTCGGGGTTGTCGCCAAGCATAAGCATAATTTTAAAATTCTTGTAAATCGGCAGGCTCGGTTCTCGAACCATTAAATCATCATTTTTGGCAGATAATTTCCAGTGAACATTACGCAGATTGTCGCCGTCACGGTATTCTCTGATTTCGTAATCATCAGAAAATCCGCCTCCGGCTTTCTTTTTGTATCCTATAATAGTTTGTTTGCCCGTCAGGACTTCTTCGCTGCAATTTGCGGTTTTAGGAATTACAAGTATTTCTGCTGCGGTATTAAACCTTACGGGAATAAAAAAGATTCCGAGCATATCGTAAATCTTAAGCCATCTTGTTTGTGTTTCGACTAATCCGCAATCTTTGCCGATTTTTGAAAGCGGAATATTTACGGGCTTGTTTATCATTCCGCTGTATTTAAACGCTGTTTTTTTCGATTTGCCGCAAAAACTGTTCTTTGAGTAAACAAGAACTTTAATCAAAGGGCAGAAAAGACCGTTGCGGTTGTTTGCCGCAAGATTAATTACAACATCATCGCCTGCATAAATGACCTTGGAAGCATAAAGAGAAAAACCTTTGACGGCCGAATAAATCATAAAAGGCAGACTGCATAACAATGAAAGAACAGGCAGACAAAGTACAACAATCAGCAGAAAATTGGAAAACCAGGCATAATAAAAAACCGCAAACGAAAATGATATTGCAAGAACCGCAATATATATAAGTATGTTCTTTATCATTTTTCCCTCACTAAATTTTGGGTTGCCTTGTTGTTCTCAAAATCTCATTAAGAGCTTTTGTAACGCTGATTTTTTTAGCGTTTGCCTCTGCGCTCAAAATAACACGATGACTTATGGTAGCAACAAAAATATTTTGAATGTCACGGGGAACAATGTAATCTCTGTCATCCGCAAATGCCGCCGCCTTTGCCATATCTTTAAGTGAAAGTGCGGCTCTTGGACTTGCACCTCTTTCAAAAAGGCTGTTCTGTCTGGTGGCTGTTACGAGCATTACAATGTATTTTGCCATATCTTCGCTTACAAAAACTTCTTTTACTTTGTTTTGCATATTAATAAGTTCTTCAACAGTAACTGCTTGTTTTACCTTATCAAGAGGGTTTTGCCGACTGCGGTTAATAAGCATTTGACATTCAGCCTCAAAATTAGGGTATCCCATTGAAATTCTTACTGTAAAACGGTCGGTTTGAGAGTCAGGCAAAAGTTGTGTACCCGATGCACCTACAGGGTTTTGGGTTGCAATTACGGAAAAAGGATTTTCAAGCTGATAACTGTGTCCGTCAACGGTAACTTGCCTTTCTTCCATTGCCTCAAGCAAAGCCGCTTGAGTACGGCTTGAAGTACGGTTAAGCTCATCCGCCAAAAACAAATTACAGAAAATAGCTCCTTTGTTAAAATGCATTTTTCCGCTTTCTTTGTTAAAAGAAGAAAATCCCGTTATGTCTGACGGCAGAGTATCGGGAGTAAACTGTATTCTGCCGTACTTCAGTCCGAGAGCCTTTGAAAAAGCAAGAGCCATAGTGGTTTTGCCGACGCCCGGTATATCCTCTATAAGAATATTGCCGTTTGCGAGCAGAGCAAGCATTGTAATAATAATTTCCCTGTCTTTGCCGTTAATAACTTTTCTTACTTCATTTAAAACAGATTTAAATTCATTCATATTTTCACCATAATTTCTACTTTTTAGATTAATTTATAAATAAAATATGTGTTTTGTGTGAAATGATTTGTATATATTATATATTACCTTATTTTCCAAAAATCTGCAATACAAATACAAAATATTTACAAACAGAATATAGCAGAATAAAAAGGGAACCCGTCAAGGATTCCCTTTGAAAAATATCAGTTGTTAATTTCGTGCTTTTGTTTTGAATATTCACGGTAAAGTGTTTCACTTATTGCCATTTTTTGAATTATATTTTTGACAGTATTGTCAAGCCCGCTGTTTTCGCTGTAGTCGGCAGGGTAAATGTAATCAACTCTGCCACGCTGTAATAAATCTTCTACTTTTGCGTCTTTTTTTTGATATACGGCAATGGAATATCCTCCGTATGCTTTCATCATTTTCATACACGGTACATCGGAAAGACCGTCGCCAATATAAATCATATTGCAAAAAGGAATACGCTTGCTGTCGTCGGGCATCGATTTGTTGAGATCGTTATCGTTGGCAACATCAAGAACACCTTTGTTTATGCGGTACACAAATTGAGTTTTATTTGTGTAATTAACATCGGTTTTCGGCCATATTCCGTTGCCGTTTTCATCGTAAAGAAATTCACAGGCGAAAATACTTTTAAATTCGTTCGCAATATCCGTACCTTCGATAATCTCTTTAAGACCGGACGAAATAACATAGTGCTCGACACATACGCCGAGTTTTTTACCGAAATTGTTTATTCGTGAAAACCATTTTGAAACTCCGTCAAAAAGTTCGACTTTTTTGCCTGTTTCAACAAGTTTTTCTCTTAATAAAGGAATGTTCTTATCTTTAGATATTTTAACCATTGCATACATATATGCAAGGATTGAATCCATATGCTCCTTGTGCCCGATTTCGTTGGCGTAATTCCAAAACTCTTCCTCGGTTATGCCAAGACTCGGAATAAAGCCGTATCCCTGCATATCTTTTGTACAAAGCGTTTTATCAAAATCATACATTATTGCAATAATAGGCTTTCCGTTCATAATAATCCTCTTAATTGGCAGAATATGTTGTAATTTCTACAGAAGTTACTTTTACATCTTCCGTAGGTTTATTTGTCGATGAGTCAACAGCTACAGATGCGATTGAATCCACTACATCCATTCCCTCAATTACCTGTGCAAATACGGTATGACCTCTGTCAACTGCGTTGTAAGCGCCGTCAAGGTATGGGTTACCGCCGTTATCGTCATAAAGCTTTTTGATGTCATCACTGATTACATCTGTGTTGTAGCAGTATGTGCCGTACTGCTGAACAAAAGCGGAGAAAAGCTCGGAATCTTTATAATTTTCAAGCTGTGCTTTAATGTTTGCCCACTGATTTTCAAAGGCAGAAAAACCGCCGTTGTTTTTATAAGCTTCGGGTGTGGTCTGATTGATAAAGAACTGACTTCCGTTTGTGTCAGGACCGCTGTTTGCCATTGATACCGCACCTCTTATGTTAAAGAGTTTGTCGCAGAATTCATCTTCAAAACTTTCACCGTATGAGCTTGTGCCGCCTGTGCCGTCGGCATTTTCGTAGTCACCGCCCTGAATCATAAAATCATTGATTACTCGGTGGAAAATGGTGTTGTCATATTTGCCCTCTTTGGCAAGATTAATAAAGTTTGTAACGGTTTTTGGCGCTTGGTCCGCAAAAAGGCGGAGCTTTATGTCACCCTTTGAGGTGTGCATAATCGCAATAGTGTCGCCGTCGTTAGGAACGTCAAGCTGGAAACCTACTTTATTGTTGTCGTAATTTATAGAAGGATTAATACCTACGGTTGACGGAACAATGCCCATATCTTCAAGTGCGGATACGGCAGGCTGTCCGACTTTTGCTTCGTCAATTGTGGCAACGGCAGCGGGAGTTGCTTCTGTTGCTTTTGAATTTTCGGATTCGCTTTTATCGTTTGAGCAACCGACTGCAAATGCAGGAATAAGTGCAAGTGCCGCAATAAGGCACAAAGTTTTTTTAATTCTGTTGTATTTCATAGTGTATTGATTCCTTTCGGTACATATTTATACATTTTTATCATAACATACTTTAAAAAAAAATGCAACTTTTTAAGCAAATGAGCCGCTTTTGCGGCTTCTTTAAGATTGATTTAAAAAATAAATACCTGTATTGTTTTATTATGCTTTGTGTGTTACAATAATAAAGTATAGCTATGCGGTCGGTTTTGAATTTATGATTTAACAGAGAGTTTTTATTAAATGATTTGCAGTATTTAAAATAAATCCGATTGCATTGAATGTATAGGGGTTATACTATGATAGAATTAGAAAAACTTAACAGAAACGAGGCAGTGCGTTATCTCGGAGGGGCGGGAATCAGGCTTAATTACCGAATGGATGTACTGATGGATGAATGCGAAAAGGCTGTACTTGAAAAAGCGTCGCCAAAATATCTTTATGTAGAAAAGGATTTGCCGTGCCCGCAGATTATGGGTGGAAAAGATATAGAATCACACTTAAACGGTTGTGAAAAAGCTATTGTTATGTGCGCCACCGTCGGTTCAGAGGTGGACAAACTCATCAGAATTTCGCAGATTTCCGATATGGCCCGTGCTGTGGTAATGGACAGCCTTGCAAGTGTTGCCGTGGAGCAGGTCTGCAATGCTTTTGACAAGATAATTGCGGAAAAATACAGCGATTATAATATGACATTCCGATTCAGTCCGGGCTACGGAGATTATCCTATTGAATTGCAAAAAATAATTTTGCAAATGCTTGATGCGCCAAAGAAAATAGGACTTTGCACAAACGATAACTTTTTGCTTACACCGACAAAGTCTGTTACGGCGGTGCTGGGACTTTCAAAAAATCCTATAGAAAGAAAAAAGCGTGGCTGTGCCATCTGTAATATGAGAGAAACCTGTAAATTCAGGAGAAAGGGACTTCATTGTGGGGTTTAGAGAATTATTAAAGGAAAAAGAATTTATTATACTTGACGGTGCGACAGGCACTATGATTCAAAAAAGCGGTGTACAGTATGACGAAGTGCCCGAAACGCTTAACATTACACATCCCGAACTTATTGCGTCATTTCATAAAGCTTATGTAGATGCGGGCGCAGATGTTGTTTATGCAAACACCTTTGGTGCGAATGCGTACAAACTTGAGGGATGCGGCTACAGTGTTGAAGAAATTGTAGGAGCAGGTATCAGCATTGCTAAAAACGCTGTCGGCGACAGAGCGCTTGTTGCCCTTGACATCGGTTCAATCGGTCAGCTGCTCGAACCTGCGGGTTCGCTCACTTTTGAACAGGCTTATGAATATTACAAACAGCTTATCCTTGCAGGTAAAGACGCTGATGTTATAGTTTTTGAAACTATGACGGATCTTTATGAACTTAAGGCCGCTGTACTTGCCGCAAAGGAGAACAGCGACAAGCCAATATTCACCACTATGACATTTGAGCGTAATATGCGTACTTTTACAGGCACATTGCCGTCTGCTTTTGCCGTAACTATGGAAAACCTCGGCGTTGACGCTCTCGGCGTAAACTGTTCGCTTGGACCTGATGATCTTGAGCCGATTGTAAGTGAGATTTCCAAGTACACAAATCTTCCTATTGTAATTAAACCGAATGCAGGTTTGCCGGACCCTAACACCAATGAATACGATGTTATGCCCGATGATTTTGCAAAGTCATCTCTGTCACTGTTAAAGTACGGTGTTAAAGTTCTCGGCGGCTGCTGCGGTACAAATCCCGAATATATAAAGGCTCTTAAAGACGCTCTTGCAGATAAAAAATATCAGCCGTCAAAAAGTCAAGTTGATACAATAGTATGCAGTGCAAGTTCTGTTGTTGAAGTTAATCATCCGAGAATTATCGGCGAAAGAATCAACCCTACAGGCAAAAAGCTGTTTAAACAGGCACTTGTTGATAATAATATTGATTACATTCTTACACAGGCACTTAGTCAGACGGGCGCAGGTGCGGAAATTCTTGATGTCAATGTAGGTCATCCCGAAATTGACGAAAAGCAGATGATGGTGCGTGTGCTCAAAGCAATTCAGAGTGTTTGCGATGCACCTCTGCAGATTGACTCTACCAAACCCGATGTACTTGAGGCAGGACTTCGTGCTTATAACGGCAGACCGATTGTAAACTCGGTAAACGGTGAGGAAAAAAGCCTTAGCACGGTTTTACCGCTTGTTAAAAAATACGGTGCTTGCGTTGTCGGTCTTACACTTGACGAAAACGGTATTCCAAAGACAGCGGAGGGCAGATTTGAAATTGCAAAAAGAATTGTAGAGAGGGCAGAGGCAATCGGTATTGACAGAAGAGATGTGTTTATCGACTGCCTTACGATGACGGTTTCTGCCGAACAGTCTGCCTGCAGACAGACGCTTAATGCTTTGCACAGAGTAAAAACCGAACTTGGCTGTAAAACCTGTCTCGGTGTTTCAAATATTTCATTCGGACTTCCGAATCGTGACCTTGTTACAAGAACTTTCCTTACTATGGCTCTTGAAGAGGGACTTGACTTACCGATTATTAACCCGAATATTGATTCTATTACGGGTGCGGTAAGAGCATACCGTGTGCTTGACGGTATTGATAAAAACTCTATGGATTTTATTGCCGCATATAACGATGCGGCGCAAGCACCTGCCGCAAATAATAATTCTGCCGCATCCGATTTGGATATTATGACCGCTGTTTTCAACGGCTTGAAAAAAGAAGGTGCGTTGCTTACAGAAAAAATGCTTGCCGAAACAGGCGACGCAATGAAAATAGTAAACGAAATGCTTATTCCTGCCCTTGATAAGGTAGGAGAGGGTTTTGAAAAGAACAAAATCTTTTTACCTCAGCTTATTCAGAGTGCAAATGCCGCACAGGCTTGCTTTGATGTAATTAAATCACATATTTCCAAAACAAGCGGAGAAACCGTAAGCAAGGGCAAAATCATTGTTGCAACCGTTAAGGGTGATATTCACGACATAGGAAAGAACATTGTAAAAGTATTGCTTGACAACTACGGTTATACGGTTGTTGACCTCGGTAAAGATGTTGACCCTCAACTTGTTGTCGATACTGCAATTGAGCAGGATATAAAGATGATTGGTTTGTCTGCTCTTATGACAACTACCCTTAAGAGTATGGAAGATACAATCAAACTTGTAAGAGAAACAAAAGAATTACAGAATCCCGACGGAAGCAGTAAATGCGTAATTTTTGTCGGCGGTGCTGTACTTACGGAAGAATATGCTATGAAAATCGGCGCTGACTACTATTGCAGAGATGCTAAGGAAAGCGTAGATACGGCTAAAAAGGTATTAGGTTAAAACAAAAGGGCAGTTCCGAATCAGGAATTGCCCTTGGTTATATTTATTATGCAAATTTCAGTTCTCAAATGACGAAATCTATAGCATTTAATAACTGTTATATTTTGTTATGGAAAACTCGTTAATCCATTGAAAATGCTAAACTTTTCATTGGTGTTCTGTCCATCACATCTTGTATCGTGTTATATCATTTTACCCTTGATTACGAACCCTCATAAGGGAAAATACAAGGGAAAGAAAATCTGGTGGCAACTAATAACAAATTATAAAAATGGCAATTGGAACTGGATGAAATGCTTTTAATACATTGTCGGTTATAATGACGATGTTACTGCGTTTTTTGCAAAAGTGCAAAAGATATAAAAGAGGTGGAAAATTATTGAAATATAACGAATTATATCATACAATAGTAGTGTTTTTGTACAAGTCAATTTGATAGAAAAGGGGGAGAGAAGGAACTGTGTATTTCGATTTGTATAACCAAAATATAGGCAAACTTATGGAATATGAATAATGGACTTATAGTATATAGTTTCAAGAAAAAACAACCAGATGAAGTACCAGTACCAGTGCCGGTTCCTGAAGAAGAGAAATATGATAACTATGTATATGTTCCGCAATATCAACCATCACAAGAGATACAATTTTGGGGAACTGTAGCAGCTGTTCTTATAGTTGGAGGAACACTTGCAGAAGATGTGATTACAGGTGGTGGCGGAATTGCAGATGATGCCGCATCATTCTATCTTGCATACAGGTTGACGTTTGGACTATAACAAAGGAGATTTTTTATGTCGTTTAATTCACAATTTAAACTTATTTTTGGTGAAACATTTCAAACAGAGGGTTTTCGATATTGCTCAAAATTGAATGTTTTTGTTAAAATGCTCAACGAAGATTTGATGGCTTTTTTTGGAGTAAAAACAGCTCCGGCATGGAATAAAGGGGCAAAAGGATTTTTCCTTACTGCAGGAATTATTTCTACCTATCATTCCTCTATCGATAAAAAATCAATATTGTATGCTGGACAGGATTTAAATTCATTCCTTCCACGAAATGAAGCAAGAGTAAGTTTTGAATATACCGAAGATACAATGGAAGAGATTATTTCAGCGACGGCTTTATATGTGAAGGAACGTTTGATGCCTATATTCAATCGAGTTTATGATTTAGATTCTTTTATTGATTTTTTAAAGGAATATTCGATTAATAAATTGCGCGCATGTGATACTTTTGAAGGGGAATCTCTTGTCTTGATTAAAACAGATAACCATGATGATTTTCAAACGTATTTCCAGCAGCATCTGGATGAATTATACGCACAAATTGATGCAGGAAATGTTGGTGATGGCTATACGAAAGAAATGGCTTATGATGATTTGTTTCATGGTATTATCGAAAGTATTGTATATCCTCGGGATAAAGTATATTCTGACAAGAGTTTATATAATGAGGCGCTGGAAGAGGCTGAGAGAAGAAAAAGTGAAAATATGAAAAAATTATATAGCTATCAAATATTGAAGAACTGATTACTATAGCAATTAATCAAATTGATTTCAATAATGGAAGTTTAGTGTGATTTCTTGATGATGAGTGTTCTGAACTTCATTTTTGAAAAAATTAAGCAATGACTATTGCAAGAGCAAATAAAGCAGAAAAAATAATTAAAGGTAGTCTTTTCTTTGTTTTCTTCATAAAAATGTCCTTTCTTTAAGAATAATGTTATATTGTTTATAAAATTATATTATATCTAAATTAAGTATTTGTCAAATTAGGTAAAAAAAACACATATTTTATCTACGCAAATAAGAAAAGAGCATTGCTTTGCAATTTGACAAAAAATTAAATTTGATGTATAATATTGTGTGTTAATTTGTATAATATTTTAAAATTAGACGATATGTTTGTATTAAATTTTATATAATCAGATAAAATTTGCAGGGGACAATTAAAAAATGAAAAAAATAAATTATCGTAAGCTTATTCTTGCTTTGGCTGATGTTTTTATTATTGTGGTAAGCGGTATTGTGCTTGATTTTGCTATGTCGCTTATATTTCCGGAACTTTCGGAAGCAAGCAGAGGACTGTTATATACAATAATAGTAAACTTAGCACTGTGTATGCTTATTATGTACGGTGCAGGTGCGTATAAAAGACTTTGGCGATACTTTAATGAAAAGGATTACTTGGTTTGCGGTTTGGCGATGTTCGCAGGCTTCGCTTTGGGCTATCTTATTATGTCGATTTTGCAGATACAGCAATCTGTTTTGTTTGTTGCTTTATATGCAATTCTCGCAACAGGCGGAGTGCTCTTATTCCGATTTATATTTAAGCGTACTTTCCTTAATTTAATTGAAGTTGGCAGAGCGGATAATTGTGAGCGTACGCTTATTGTTGGCGCAGGCAATGCAGGCAGAATGATTCTTACCGAAATTCAGAATGCAAGTTATGACGAAAACAGTCCCGCACGCAATCTTATTGCGGTAGGTTTTGTTGATGATGATGAAACAAAACTTAACAGAAGCATTAACGGTGTGCCTGTTCTCGGTTTTTGCAGAGAAATTTCTAAGATTTGCAATGATAAAAAGATTACAAATATTATTGTGGCTGTTCCGTCTTGCGAAGAAGAGGAAAAGCGCAAAATCCTTGATTATTGCTCGGAAACTACTTGTAAAATCAAGATAATTCCTTATTTGAGCGAGCTTTTGTTTGACGATAAGCACACAGAGCTTATTTCACAGGCTAAAGAAATTAAAATTGCAGACTTACTTGGCAGAAAGCCGATTGAATTTGATAAAAAAGAAATAAAAGAATTGGTTACGGGAAAAATCTGTATGGTTACAGGCGGCGGCGGTTCTATAGGCAGCGAGCTTGTAAGACAGATTGCAAAGTATTCGCCTAAGCAGGTAATTATTGTTGACATATACGAAAATAACGCATATGATATTCAGCAGGAACTTGTGCTTGAGTACGGCAACAAACTTAATCTTGTAACTTTGATTTCATCTATCCGTGATTACGACAAAATGGAACTGATATTTAAAACATATCGTCCTCAGCTTGTATTTCACGCAGCTGCCCACAAGCATGTTCCTCTTATGGAAACCGTGCCGGAAGAGGCAGTTAAAAATAATATTTTCGGTACTTTTAATGTTGCAACACTTGCAGAAAAGTACAAAGCCGATAAATTTGTTATGATTTCAACCGATAAGGCTGTAAATCCGACCAATGTTATGGGTGCAACCAAAAGAGCATGTGAAATGATAATTCAGCACAAGGCTCAGCACAGCACTCATACCGAATTTGTAACAACTCGTTTCGGTAATGTTCTTGGGTCAAACGGTTCGGTTATTCCCCTGTTCAGGCGTCAGATTGAAAGCGGTTCACCTGTAACCGTTACTCACCCTGACATAATCAGATATTTTATGACTATTCCCGAGGCTGTTTCGCTTGTCCTTGAGGCAGGCGCTATGGCTCACGGCGGCGAGATTTTTGTTCTTGATATGGGTGCGCCCGTAAAGATTACAACTCTTGCCGAAAATCTCATTCGTATGTACGGCAAGATTCCATATAAAGATGTTCCGATTGTTTTCACGGGCTTAAGACCGGGCGAAAAACTTTTTGAGGAACTTTTGATGGACGAAGAAGGACTTAAGTCTACCGCAAACGAAAAGATATTTATCGGTAATCAGATAAATATCAATTCCGCAGAACTGCTCAAAAAACTTGATGAGCTTAAAGTTGTTGCTAACAGCAACGACAGCGAAAAGACGGTAGAACTTCTTGCGGATCTTGTACCTACTTTTAACCATAAGACAAACTGATATATTTATTCATCAGCAAAGGAGAGAATACATAATGTGTGGTATTGTTGGATATGTTGGACCTAAAGACTGCAGTGATGTGCTTGTAAGCGCACTCACAAAGCTTGAATACAGAGGTTATGATTCAGCGGGTATAGCTGTTTTTGGAAAAAACGGCATTGAAACAGTTAAAACAAAAGGTAAACTTAAAAATCTTGTTGACAAGATGGCAGTTGAGGGTAAACCGGAGGGTCATGTAGGTATAGGCCATACAAGATGGGCAACTCACGGTGAGCCGTCAGATGTAAACTCACATCCGCACAGCGGCGCAAGAGTTACCATTGTTCATAACGGAATTATTGAAAATTACATTGAATTAAAAGAATTTTTAACATCAAAGGGCAGAACTTTCCTCAGTGATACAGACACCGAGGTTGTTGCACAGCTACTTGATTATAAGTATAACGGAAATCCGCTTGAAACTATCGACAGCGTAATGGCTGAACTTAAGGGTTCTTTTGCTCTCGGTATTATGTTCAAAGATTTCCCGGACAGAATTTTTGCCGTAAGAAGAGAGAGTCCGCTTATTGTTGGCGTAGCTGACGGCGAAACCTTTATTGCGTCCGATGTTCCTGCAATTCTTAAATACACAAAGAATTACTATCTTCTCGACCATGATGAGATTGCTACACTTACAGCAGACGGCGTTTCATTTGTAGATGAGCACCTTGACCCTATCGAAAAAGAGTTAAAGGTTGCGGATTGGGATATGGAGGCTGCCGAAAAGGGCGGTTATCCGCATTTTATGATTAAAGAAATCAAAGAACAGCCGGAAGCTATCAGAACCACCGTTGCTCCGAGAGTAAGAGCCGGATTGCCTTGCCTTGAAGAATGCGGTATTACACTCGAAAAATTAAGAGAATTTAAATCAATTTCGGTTGTTGCCTGCGGTACAGCTATGCATGCCGGTCTTGTAGGTAAATATATTATCGAAAGTATTGCGAGAGTACCTGTTACAGTTGATATTGCGTCAGAGTTCAGATACAGAAATCCTATTGTAGGTGAAGGCGACCTTGTAATTATTATTTCGCAGTCGGGTGAAACTGCCGACAGCCTTGCCGCAATGCGCCTTGCAAAGCAGAAAGGTGCAACTACTCTTGCTATTGTAAACGCAAAGGGAAGTTCAATTGCACGAGAGGCGGATATGCTTATTTATACTCTTGCAGGCCCTGAAATTTCTGTAGCGTCGACAAAAGCGTATATTACACAGCTTTCCGTTATGTATCTTTTTGCCTTTGAGCTTGCTCTTGCAAAGGAAACTGTAAGCGAAGCAGAGTGCAAAAGACTTGTGTCTGCACTTCTCAAAATGCCGGAAGCTGTTAAGTATGTTATTGAAACAACAGAGGAAAAATGCAAGTATGTAGCGACAAAACTTATCACAACAGACAGCTTGCTCTACATTGGCAGAGGTCTTGACTATGCTCTTTCAATGGAAGGTTCGCTTAAACTTAAGGAAGTATCATACATTCACTCCGAGAGCTATGCGGCAGGTGAATTAAAGCACGGTACAATTTCTCTTATTGAGGACGGTATGCCTGTAATTTCTGTTGCAACACAGAGTGACCTTATTGCAAAAACTATCAGTAATATTGTTGAGGTTAAGTCGAGAGGTGCTATGAATATTCTTGTTTGCTCGGAGGCTTGTGCAAGAACTCTTGAGGACGGTATTGCGGATTATGTTATTAAAGTTCCGCAGACAGATGAACTTCTTATGCCGATTTCTGCGGTTGTTCCGCTCCAGATTCTTGCTTATTACACAGCGGTCAATAAGGGTAATGACCCTGATAAGCCAAGAAACCTTGCAAAATCAGTTACTGTTGAGTAATTTACAAAAATAAACATTAGAAATTTTATTATAAAAACCAAGTGACGGAATAGCTGTCACTTGGTTTTTGTTTTCTTTATTGGAAAAAACAAACGCTTTAGCGCTTTAAATTTCAAAAAAATTCTCTTAAAACACCGCCTTGCACTTGTATTTTTTACTTGTATTATGTATAATAATTGATGTATATAGATTTATTGACAGAATATTCTGCTTTTCGGAGGCTTTTAGTATGACAGCTAAAAATATAAAAAGATTTTTTACAGCATTTGTTTGTGCGGCACTTGTTGCTTGCACTGCCGTTGTTTGCAGTGCGGCGGGCAGTAAAATACAGATTGAAAAACTTGATAATATGACAATTCAACTGCCCGACAATATGCTTGGCATAACAAGGGACAGCAAGAGTACCGACAAGTATTTTTCCGTTTTCGGACTTGATTATGACAAAACAATGTCTGATTTCAAGAGCAGTGATATTTTTATGCAGGCTATGGATAATCAGGCAACCACGACGGTCACGGTTACTATGACACGCAACGGTGACAGCGAGGGTATTAAGAATTATAAACTTCTTTCGGACGAAAAACTTTATGAAGTGAGAGAAAGTTTTATTTCTCAAGAGGAATATATCAGTTGCACGCCGGATCAGGCGCAAGACCTTGTATGGCTTATGTTTGACCTTAATGTAGAGAGCGGCAGTGACAGAATCAAGACTTATCAGGCAAACACCGTTTATGACGGAATGAGTATTAATATTACTATTCAGCATAACGGCGGCGATGTTACATCTGCCGATTATCAAACTTTAAAGTCAATTCTTTCAACCGTTACTTTTAATGCAAAAGCTGACCCGGAAAGCGACTTTACAAAATATGTTTACATAGGTATAGTTGCTGTTGTTATTATTCTTTTTATCATAGTTATGATTGCAGGTAAAAAGACAAGAAAGAAAAACAAAAAGAGCAAAAACGAAAAAATTTTGCGTGAACTTACCGATAAATACAAATCAAACAATAAACCTGTAAAAAAATTACAGGAAGATGATATTGTCAGCATTCATCAGGCTTATGATGAGTTAAAAGAAGAAAACAACGACATAAGCAGCGGCAGAAAAGACGATGACCTCTTTGACGATTACAAGGACATTGACGAAGAAGAAGTAAAGGTTAAGATTTACGAAAAGCCGACAGTTTCGGATTATGAAATTGACGAAATAGTAAATGAGAGCAAAGAAAGGCTTAAGAATGAGGGCGCAGATGTTGAAGTAATAGAAACAAGTGCCGAAAAACTTGAGCCGCAGGAAGTAATTGAAGACCGACTTGAAGAGGCTAAGGAGGATTTACAGACCGAAGAGGTCGTTCAAACCGTGGCTGTTGACGAACCCGAAGATGAAAACGATGCTGAAGAAAACTCGGAAATAACCGAGGAGGCAGATGCGGATGCTACCGATGCAACCGTTGAAAATCAATCGGAAGAAAAAGTAATTTCGGACGACGGAAAATACGAAGAAGCTGCACAGGCAGAAATTTCAACAGAAGAAGAACCGACAGACGAAATAGAAGAAACAATTGAAGAAGTTGAATCTGAATACGAAGAAGAAACGGAAGATGAAGTTGAAGAAGAAAACGAGGAAGAACTGAGAAGAGAGGCTGAAAAAAATACAGCCGATGATTTTGATGAAGGTTATGATTTCTTTGAGGAAAAGCCGAGAAGAATTGTAGGTATCATTGATGTTGACAGTTCAGACCTCAAAAATGCGGTCGATTACGATGTTCTTTCAGAGGAAGAAAAGCGTGCCGTAGAGGTTGAAACCGCTGTGGATAACGATAAGGCAGAAAGCTTTATTGCGGCTGCGGAAAAAGCAGGTAACGGAATAAAGAATTTCTTTGTACACTGCGGATATTTCTGCACAAATGTTTCAAGACTTATAAAGCGTAAGCATGCTGCTAAAAAGCGTAAAAAAGCTGAACTCGAACGCAGAGAAAGAGAGCGTGTGAGAAAACAGCAGGCTGCGCAAAGGCGTGACGGCAACGGTCTTGTAAAGGTACACAGCGCCACACAGAGAAGACCGCAGCCTAACGGCAGAGCATCTCAGTCAGCTCGCAGAACACCAAACAGAAAACCACAGCAGAACAATAACAGAAGAAAGTAATCAGAGGTGATTAAAATAAATACTTTAGTAATTAAAAACGCACACATAGTTTCACCGTCAGATGGACTTGACAAAGTTGCCGATGTTCTTGTAAAAGACGGCAAAATCACAAGAATTGCAGAGAACATCTCTACAGAGGGAAATGTGATTGATGCAGACGGCTTAACACTTATTCCGGGTCTTGTGGATATGCATGTACATCTTCGTGACCCCGGTCAAACTCACAAAGAGGATATTATATCAGGCTGTAAAGCAGCTGCTGCGGGCGGTGTTACAAGTTTACTTGCAATGCCTAACACAATCCCTACTACGGATAATGCCGAAACCGTAAAATATATTCTTGATAAGGCAAAGAATGCCGACGCCAATGTTTATGTGGCAGGCAGTATTACAAAGGGACTCAAAAGTCTTGAACCGACCGATATTGAAGAACTTAAATCAGCAGGTGCAATTGCTCTTTCGGATGACGGCAGACCGGTTGAAAACACAAAGTATTTAAGCGAGGCAATGAAAAAAGCTCCGCAGCTCGGTATGACGGTTGTTGCACACTGCGAGGATCTTTTCCTTGCAGACGGCGGTAAAATCAACGGCGGCGAAGTAAGCAAAAATCTCGGCGTAAAGGGTATTCCTGCCGCAGCAGAGGATTGCGGTACCGCAAGAGAAATTGCACTTGCGGCGGCGCTTGATGTGCCAATACACATTTGTCATGTCAGCACAAAGACAAGCGTTGCACTTGTAAGAGATGCAAAGAGAAGAGGGGTTAAGGTTACGGCAGAAACCGCACCGCACTATTTCTCAATGACAGAAAAAGAATTGCTTGCAAAGGACGCAGATTTCAGAATGAATCCGCCTCTCCGCACACATGAAGATGTTGTTGAAATAATAAGCGGTCTTAAAGACGGTACGCTTGACGCTATTGCAACCGACCACGCACCGCATACACCGGAAGAAAAGTCCGATTTTGAAAAAGCACCGAACGGTTCTATCGGTATGGAAACTTCATTTGCGGTATCATACACATATCTTGTAAAAACAGGACTTCTTACAATTTCGGAGCTTGTTGAAAAGATGAGCACAAATCCTGCCGAAATTCTCGGAATCAATGCAGGACATATCAAAGTCGGTGTGCCTGCAGACCTTGCTCTCGTTGATTTGAACGAAGAATGGGTTGTTGATGTAGATAAATTGCACGGCAAGAGTAAAAATACTCCTTTCAAGGGCAAAACGCTCTGCGGAAAGGTTAAATATACAATTTTGGGCGGAAAAACCGTATTTGAAGATAAATAATCGGAGCGCTCGCAGATTAAAGGAGATTTGGCAAAATGGCACAAAAAGGTGATTTGTTATCAGTAAGAGAAGATATACGAGTTGTTGACGCTACAATTCGTGACGGCGGACTTTGTAATAATTTTGAGTTCCCCGACGAATTTGTTAAGGCTTTATATAACGCAAATGTAAAAGCAGGCGTTGACTATATGGAGTTCGGCTACAAGGCATCTAAGGAACTTTTCAACGAAAAAGATTTTGGTAAGTGGAAGTTCTGTAACGACGATGACATCAGAGAGATTGTCGGAGAGAACAATACAGACCTTAAGATTGCAGTTATGGCTGATGTTGGCAGAACAGATTTTAAGAATGACATTCTTCCAAAGAACGAAAGTCCGATTGACCTTGTAAGAATTGCAACATATATCAACACAATTCCTGCAGCGGTAGAGATGATTGAGGATTGTGCAAAGAAAGGTTACGAAACAACTATCAATATTATGGCTGTTTCAAAGGCAAGAACAGAGGATATTATTACAGCTCTTGATATTCTCGGAAAAAGCCCTGTTAACGCTTTCTACATTGTAGACAGCTACGGCGCTTTATATCCCGAAGAATCAAGAAAACTCGCAGAGTTATATTGTTCATACGGTGAAAAGTACGGCAAGGCAGTCGGTATTCATGCACACAACAACCAGCAGCTTGCTTTCGCAAATACTATTGAGGCAATGACACAGGGTGTCAGCTACCTTGACGCAACAGTAGACGGTATGGGCAGAGGTGCAGGTAACTGCGCACTTGAGCTACTCTTAGGTTTCCTCAAAAATCCTAAGTACAAGGTTGACCCGATTCTCAAAATGCTTGAGTATACACAGCAGTTCAGAGAAAGCGGAGTTAAGTGGGGATACGATGTTCCTTATATGCTTACAGGTCAGTATAACACTCACCCTCGTCCGGCTATTTCGTTTGTTAAAGATGACAGAAAAGATTATACAAACTTTGCTCACGAGCTTTTTGACATTATCAACAGCTGATGCAGCATATAATGAGATTAAATCCCTTGCCGTTCAAAATGATAGCAAGCGGAGAAAAAACCATTGAGTTAAGGCTTAATGATGAAAAACGCAGACTGATTAATGTCGGAGATGAAATTACTTTTATAAATACGGAAGACAACCGAAAAACATTAAAAACGGAAATTGTTAATATTTATAAATTTAAGTCTTTTGAAGAATTATACGCTGTTCTTCCTTTACTTAAATGCGGGTATACAAAGGAAGATGTAAAGACTGCCTGACCCGAAGATATGCTTGCATATTATTCGGCAAAACAGCAGGAAAAATACGGCGTATTGGGAATAGAGATAAAAGTAATATCGTAAGCGTTATTACTGAATTTAAAAGGAGAGTAAAAAATGGCATTTGACAGACTTATTGATAAAATCGCAGAAATGCAGAATCCTACAGTTGCAGGTCTTGATCCAAAGCTTGACTATGTACCTGAATTTATCAAAGAGGAGTGCTTTGCAAAGTACGGCAAAACTCTTGAGGGTGCGGCTGCCGCTTTGTTTGAGTTCAACAAGGCTCTTATTGACGCTCTTTATGAGGTAGTTCCTGCAATCAAGCCACAGGCTGCTTACTACGAAATGTACGGTTGGCAGGGCGTTAAGGCACTTGCAGACACTATCGCATATGCAAAGTCAAAGGGTATGTTTGTTATTACAGACGGTAAGCGTAACGACATCGGTACAACAATGGAGGCTTACGCTGCCGCTCACCTTGGCTCAACCACAGTTGCAGGCGAAGAGGTAGAGGCTTTTGGTGCAGACGCACTTACAGTAAACGGTTACCTCGGCACAGACGGTATCAAACCGCTTGTTAATATCTGCAAGAGCGGTGATAAGGGCATTTTTGTACTTGTTAAGACATCTAACCCAAGTTCAGGCGAATTACAGGATAAGAAACTTGATGACGGCACAACTGTTTATGAGCAAATGGGTAAAATGTGCGAAGAGTGGGGAACAGAGCTTGAGGGCAAATACGGTTACTCGGGTGTCGGTGCAGTAGTCGGTGCAACATATCCCGAACAGCTTGCCGAAATGAGAGCTAAATGTCCGCACACATTTTTCCTTGTACCGGGTTATGGTGCACAGGGCGGCGGTGCAAATGATGTTAAAAACGCATTTGATGAAAACGGTCTTGGCGCAATCATCAATTCAAGCCGTGGTATTATGTGCGCATGGAAAAAACAGGGCCTTACCGAGAATGATTTTGCAAAGGCTGCTTACAACGAGGCGGTTCGTATGCGTGACGAAATTATCGGTTGCATAGGCAAAATTAAGAAATAATACAATAAATTGTTATTTTTATGTATTAAACACCAAATATTGTTGACTTTGCTAAAAGTTGGCGGTATAATTTAATAGTCAGTATTAGTTAAAACTGTAAATAAAATATATTTTCAAGGGAGATTTTTAATATGGCAAGAGTATATAACTTTTCTGCCGGTCCTTCAATGCTTCCGGAGGCAGTATTAAAGACAGCAGCAGATGAAATGCTTGATTATCAGGGCAGCGGACAGAGTGTAATGGAAATGTCACACCGCAGCAAAACATATGATAAAATCATTAAGGACGCCGAAGCTTTACTTCGTGAGATTATGAACATTCCTGACAACTACAAGGTTATGTTCCTCCAGGGCGGCGGTTCTACACAGTTTGCTATGGTAGCACTCAACTTTATGAACAAGAACAATAAGGCTGACTACATAATCACAGGTCAGTGGGCTAAAAAAGCTTACAAAGAGGCTGCTCGCTATGGCGACGCTAAGGCTGTTGCTTCTTCGGAGGATAAAACTTTCTCTTATATTCCTAAGACAGATAAGTCAATGTTCAGAGAGGACGCCGACTATGTGTATATTTGTATGAACAATACTATTTACGGTACTGTTTATCACGAACTTCCGGATACAGGCGATATTCCGCTTATTGCAGATATTTCATCTTGTATTCTTTCAGAGCCTATTGATGTAACTAAGTTCGGCGCACTTTTTGCAGGTGCACAGAAGAATATGGCTCCGGCAGGTCTTACAATCGCTATTGTTCGTGAGGACCTTATCGGCAATGCTATGGATATTTGTCCTACAATGCTTAACTATAAGACTCACGCTGACGCAGATTCACTTTTCAACACACCTCCTTGCTACACAATTTATATTGCAAAGCTTGTTCTTGAGTGGATTAAGAATGAGGTTGGCGGTCTTGATAAGATGAAAGAGCTTAACGAGAAAAAGGCTAAACTTCTTTATGACTTCCTTGATAATTCAGAACTCTTTAAGGGTACTGTTGTTCCTGAGGATCGTTCACTTATGAATGTTCCGTTCGTAACAGGCAATCCTGACCTTGACGCTAAGTTTGTTAAAGAGGCAACAGAGGCAGGTCTTGTAAACATCAAGGGTCACCGTACAGTTGGCGGTATGAGAGCTTCTATCTACAATGCTATGCCATATGAGGGTGTAGTTGCTCTTGTTGACTTTATGAAGAAGTTTGAGGCAGAAAACAAGTAATTTTTGCTCAAACAATCTGCTTTAAATAAAATAAAAGAGGATGAATACAATGTTTAATATACTTACTCTCAATAAAATTGCTGCCGTTGGCACAAGCCGCCTTGGCGACAATTACGCTTACGGTGACGATGTTCAGAATCCTGATGCAGTTCTCGTAAGAAGTGCCGCTATGCACGATATGCAGTTTGAAGATAATCTCCTTGCCATTGCAAGAGCAGGCGCAGGTACAAACAACATTCCTAAAGATGTTTGTTCTGAAAAGGGTATTGTGGTTTTCAATACTCCGGGTGCTAATGCAAATGCTGTTAAAGAGCTTGTAATTGCAGGTCTTTTACTCTCTTCAAGAAGAGTAATGGAGGGTGCAGACTGGGCAAAGACACTCAAAGGTAACGGTGACGCAGTAGGTAAGATGGTAGAAAAAGGCAAGAGCCAGTTTGTAGGTCCTGAAATTAAGGGCAAAACTCTCGGTGTTATCGGTCTTGGCGCTATAGGTATTCTTGTTGCCAACTGTGCCGTTGCACTCGGTATGGATGTAATCGGTTTTGATCCGTTTATGTCTGTAACAAACGCATTAAAGCTCAATCCTGCCGTTAAGCTTATGAAGAGCGGCGAAGATGTAATGGTAAACTGTGATTACCTTACAATCCATGTTCCTCTTACAGCTGACACTAAGGATATGGTTGATGCAGATATGATTGCTAAGATGAAAGACGGCGTTCGTATTCTCAACTTCAGCCGTGACGGTCTTGTAAATTCAACAGCTGTTCTTGAGGCTGTTAAGAGCGGTAAGGTTGCTAAGTATGTAACAGACTTTGCAACTGATGATATTATCGGCGAAGAGAATATCATTTGTCTTCCACATCTCGGTGCATCAACTCCCGAAAGTGAAGATAACTGCGCAATTATGGCTTGCGATGAGCTTAAAGAGTACCTCGAAAACGGTAACATCGTAAATTCTGTAAACTATCCTGCACTTTCACTTGCAAGAACAAATACAGAGAATGTTCGTTTCTGCGTAATGCACAAGAATGTACCTGAACTTCTTAAGAAGGTACTTTCAGAGGTAAAAGGCAATGTAGAAAATATGCTTTCAAAGAGCCGTGGCGACTACGCTTATGCAATTATTGATGTTGCAGGCGGTAACCCTGAAAATGCTGCCGCTATTGCAGCTATTGAAGGTGTAATCCGTGTTCGTGCTATCTAAAAGCATAATATAATGAAGTCATAGGGCGGCAGAGCTATTCTGTCGCCCTTTTAAAGTTTTGTTTTAATGTTTTCTAAATGTTTGGGTAACATTAATAGATTATGGTTTAACTCGTGCGCTAAACCATACTTTCCCACAATTTTTGATAAAGAATTTTTTTGAATTGAGGAATGAAAATGAGAGGAATAAAAAAATTATCTGTAATTACACTGACTGCCGTGCTTGCATTTTCTTCTACAGTTACTGCATTTGGCGCAGAAGTAACAGAATCGGTTTCTTACAGCAAATGGGGCAGTAAAACCGTATGCGAAGCATTGGGAATAGATACTGCCGAATACTACAAATGGATTGTAAATCACGATAATGATTCAAGCAATGATTATCAGACTTACACTGTTTCTAAAAATTATGATTCATCTGTAGGTACTGATTATTATCTCGGTACAAAATATACATCGGGCGACCATCGTACACCAAAAGGAGATACCAAAGGGTACTTTAATACAGATTTATATTCACCAAACAGCGGATATTACTGTGTAGGTTACGGCAGACAAGACGAGCTTAACGGTTCATCGTACAAGCCGCAGATGAACTGCACAGGATTTGTATGGCATATACTTTACAAGTCGCTTGCAAATACCAAGGCACAAAAGGGTCAGTCAGTAAGCTATTCATACGCAAACACTCATATTCCGAGTTATTCGTATGCGGCTTATGATACGGGTCAGGATACATGGATTAATTGGGCGGGCAATAACAATATCAAGACATATTATTTTGACGGTACAAGTGCCATTAATAATGCATTGAACAGCGGAGTGCTTGAAAAAGGCGATATTATTTTTATGCTCGGTACGGCTGACGCTCATGTCGGTATTTTTTACGGCAATAATTCAAAAAATAACAAGTTCTGGCATTCTCAATATAAAAATGTAAATACAATCACAAATATTGAACCGAGGGGTACTTGCTACGGATTGTATGTATATAAAACAGGTTGTTCAAACGGTATTGATCTTAATATTCAGCTTAACAGCACACAAAGCGGATTAAGGGGTACTTCATACGATTATTCACAGTTTGAATACACGGTTTATGCTGACTCGGCTTGTAGAAAGCCTGTCGGAAAAATTGTACCGCAGTCTGACGGATTCGGTGCATTTGGTCTGACAAGCAGTCAACAGTATTCTTCATCAAGTGCGGTTGCGAGAGGTGTGCCTGTTGCAAATACTTCTTATTGGTGCAAAGAAACAAAAACACCGAACGGGTATGTTGCAGACAACACGGTATATAAATTTGAAAAGTCTACATTGACATGGGGCGGTACGGAAAGATACTATGCAGGTGTAGCTGTAAATGAAAATAACCATAAATTAAGCAAAATAAACAAGACGCCTAAAATAGCACTCCGTATTCAGAATGTGTCATCTTATTCCAAATTGACCGATAATAATGAAAATTATTCACTTAGCGGTGCGGTTTATGAAGTTTATAATTCCGATAACACTTTTTGCGGTTATATGAAAACAGGCGAAGACGGCTGGGTATGCGCAACCTCAAAAGAAAAAACCGACGATGTAAATAATATTAAATGGAATGAAAGTGCGTTCGATTCAGCTCTTTATATGCCGTACGGTAATTATTACGCAAAGCAGGTTGTTGCTCCGAAAGGCTTTGAATTATTCTCTGACAGAATAATTCTTGATAATGTTTATCAATATACATGGAGCGGTCTTACGGTTTATTATGCTCAAGCTGAAAATACACCAATAAAGTTGGATACTTCGACAGTAAGAGTAAATCTTACAAATGAGTTTAAAACCCCGATAAACTGTGCGGAGTTTGATTTGTTTTCAGATGAGGAATGTCAAAATCTTATTGATACGGCAATAACGGACAATAACGGTATAGCCGAATTTGATAAGCCGTTACAGGTTGGCACTTATTATATTAAGCAGAAAAAATCCGCTGTCGGTTATTTTTACGATTCGACGGTAACGGAAGTTGTTGTTAAAGAAGAAAATATCGGCAGTAATACTGACATATCGTTATTTGCAAAAAGCAAGGGCGATGTGAATAATGACGGTAATATTGATATTACAGACAGCACGGTAATTCAGCTGTTTGTTGCAGGCGAAAAAGCAGAGGACGGTTCGGATTTTGTTGATATAAATGATACCGTCAGCTTTGATAATGCCAATATTGACGGCAACGGAATAATAGATATCAACGATATTACTAATCTTCAGATAATAATTTCAAAGAATAACTGATATTATTTAGTGAAAACTTCCTTTGACATCTGCAAAACTAAAATAGTATAATATATAAAGATGTGTTGCACTACTGCGTAATTCCAATCAGTAGTGCAGCACTTTTTTGTTTTAAGAGGTGTTTTTATGAAAAAAATAAAAGAAAAAGACAAAATGGAAATTTTGCCTGTTAAAAGCCTTATGCTTAGAATGGGGGTTCCTATGATACTTTCTATGGTACTGCAGGCAGTTTATAATATTGTTGACAGTGCTTTTGTATCTAATATGGAAGATAACGGTGAACTTGCGCTTAATGCGCTTACGCTTGCCTTCCCTTTGCAAATGTTAATAGTTGCAATCGGCATAGGTACAGGTGTGGGTGTTAATGTTCTTGTAGCAAAAAGCCTTGGAGAGGGTAACAGAAACTATGCCGATAAGGCTGCGGGTAACGGTGTATTTCTTGCTGTTGTTATTTACGCAGTGTTTTTAATATTCGGATTGTTCGGTGTTAAATTATATATCGGCACGCAGACTGCAAACGGAATTGTTTTGGAAATGGCGTGTGATTATTTAAGAATATGCTGCGTATATTCTTTTGGACTTGTATTTTTCTCTCTTTATGAAAAACTTTTACAAGCAACAGGCAAATCGGTATTTTCGACAATTGCACAGATCTGCGGCGCAGTTGCAAATATTATTCTTGACCCTATTATGATTTACGGTTTGTTAGGCTGTCCGAAATTCGGTGTAAAGGGTGCTGCATACGCTACGGTTATCGGTCAAATTATTTCACTTGCGGTTGCTTTTATTTTTCATATAAAGTTTAACAAAGATATAACCAATAATGTTAAAAACATTAAGCCGTCAGCAAATACAATATTGAATATTTATAAAATCGGTTTGCCTGCAATAATTGCACAGGCACTTATGTCGGTTATGACTTACGGCTTTAATCTTATTTTGGGTACGGTCAGTGAGGCGATGGTAACAGCTTACGGATTGTACTATAAAATACAGCAATTCATACTTTTTGCAGCCTTTGGACTAAGAGATGCGATTACGCCTATTATGTCTTACGCATTCGGTATGCAAAGCAAAAAGAGAATTGACGACAGTATAAAATTCGGCTCAATTTACACAACAGTAATAATGTTTGTCGGATTGATTGCAATAGAAATCATAGCAAATCCGCTTTCGAGCGGATTCGGACTGTCGGGAGAAACTCAGTCGCTTTGTATAGGCGCAATGAGAATAGTATCGGCAAGTTTTATATTTGCCGGCATTAACATAGCTTTTCAGGGAATGTTTCAGGCAATTAACGGCGGAATGCAGTCGCTGATAGTTTCAGTTTGCAGACAACTTGTGTTTGTATTGCCTCTTGCGTGGATATTTACTGTGCTTGTCAATAAATCAATTTGCGGCGAATGGATAATTTGGCTTTCCGTACCTGTTGCAGAGATTTTGTCTGCCGTTATTTCGGTTGTATTAATGAAAAAGTTGTACAAAAAACAGATTAACAATAAAACAGAAGCATAAAAATTCCCCTGCATACTCAAAAATATGCAGGGGAAAGTTTTAATTCTGGTCTTTTATAAATGTAAATGATGTTGTGTTATCGTACGAATAGGTGAGAGTTTGCCTTGTCGCTTCATAACTCAGCTTTTCGCTGTTGCCGTTTAGTGTAGCGTCAACGCTTGTGCCGCTGAAAACATAACTGCCTTTATATTCAATACCAGCAAGCGTTGCGGTACAACTGCCGTTTCCTTTAAAATTAAATTCAAAATATCCGTCCTTAAGCTCAAGCTCGCTGTATTGTACGGTTTCTCCGTCGATAACGGCAGATACAGGGACCCATTTTCCCTTTAACACCTCATTTTCGCTTTTATCACCGCAGCCGCTGAAAAGAAAAATTACAGCAAAAAGTGATAAGAAAACAGGTAAGGTGCGCTTTATAATAAATTTCATTGTGACACATCCCAATATTGATATAATATATATTATTTTATCATTTTTTGCGTTTTTAGTCAATTTGCGGAATGTAAAGTATTTCTAACATATTAATGATATGAATGTGCAAATTGTAAGAATTTATATGAATTACTGGTGACCTTTAAGTTTTGACACCGCTTTTTTCAGTTCCTGCGGTATATCGTCGGCACTTAGTGTATCGTGAATTTTGCAAGTGCCGGCTTTTTGCGCAGTTTCGTAATACCAGCATTTGTAATCTAAAATTCCGAGAGTTTCATTCAGTTTTTCCATTTGAGCAAGTACGGCATCTCTTTGCTTTCTGATAAGCTCAAGTCGCTTGTCAATTGAAGAATCCCCCTCGAGAGTCCAGTCTATAAAAACTTTGATGTCTTTAAGCGACATACCTGTTCTTTTAAGACATTCAATGAGAGTTAATAACTCGTAATCGGAATCGTCAAAAATTCGGATACCGCCGTTTGTACGCTTTACATTAGGCATTAAACCCTCTTTATCGTAATATCTTAGGGTTGACGGCTGCATATCAAGTCTTTTTGAAATTTCACCTATAGTATATTGCATAAGAACACCTCGCTAAAGTTAAAGTAAGCTATAAGTATTTTATCACCTTGAAATTATGATGTCAATAAAATCATAACCGTATACCATTTGGTAATTTGCTGCAAATAATATGATTTTTTATCTCTGCATAATTGACAAATTGCAAGCAAAATGCGATAATATAAAGGTATATTTGTCGGGTAATCTGCCCGAATAAATTGTAAGGAGATATGATTATGGCAAAGGAGCTTGCTAAATCCTACAAACCGTCTGAGTTTGAGGACAGAATTTATGATTTCTGGATGAAGGGCAACTACTTCCATGCAGAAGTTGACAAAGATAAAAAACCATACACAATCGTTATGCCGCCGCCAAACATTACAGGTCAGCTGCATATCGGTCACGCACTTGACCTTACACTTCAGGATACTCTCATTCGTTGGAGAAGAATGCAGGGCTATGCTGCACTTTGGCTTCCGGGTACAGACCATGCGTCTATTGCGACAGAGGCTAAAATCGTTGAGGCTATGCGCAAAGAGGGCGTTACCAAAGATGATTTAGGCAGAGAGGGTTTCCTCAAGCGTGCCTGGGAGTGGAAAGAAGAGTACGGCGGAAGAATTACCCGTCAGTTCCGTAAACTCGGTTCAAGCTGTGACTGGCAGCGTGAGCGCTTTACAATGGACGAGGGTTGTTCTAAGGCGGTTAAGGAAGTTTTCGTAAAGCTTTACAATAAAGGACTTATCTACCGTGGTGAGCGTATTATCAACTGGTGCCCGCATTGCTGCACATCAATTTCAGACGCAGAGGTTGATTTTGCAGAGCAGGAGGGCTTTTTCTGGCATCTCCGCTATCCGTTAAAGGACGGCAGCGGTTATGTTGAGCTTGCTACAACAAGACCTGAAACACTTTTGGGCGATACTGCGGTTGCGGTAAATCCCGATGATGAAAGATATAAAGACATTGTAGGCAAAACACTTATTCTTCCGCTTGTAGGCAGAGAAATTCCTGTTGTTGCCGATGCATATGTTGAAAAAGATTTTGGTACAGGTGTAGTTAAAATTACTCCTGCACACGACCCTAACGACTTTGAAGTCGGCTTAAGGCATAACCTTGAGGTAATCAATGTTATGGACGATACAGCCCATATGAACGAAAATGCCGGTAAATATCAGGGTATGGACAGATACGAGTGCCGTGAAGCAATCGTTAAAGACCTTGAAGAGGGCGGTTTCCTCGTTAAGATTGAACCTCACACTCACAATGTAGGTACTTGCTACCGTTGTAAGACAACTGTTGAGCCAAGAGTGTCAAAGCAGTGGTTCGTAAAAATGGAACCTCTTGCAAAGCCTGCAATCAAGTGTGTTAAGGAAAAGCAGACACAGATTATTCCGGAAAGATTTGAAAAAGTATATTATCACTGGATGGAGAACATCAAGGATTGGTGTATTTCCCGTCAGCTTTGGTGGGGACACAGAATTCCTGCTTGGTATTGTGACGATTGCGGTGAGGTTATCGTAGCAAAGGAAACTCCCGTAGCTTGCCCTAAGTGCGGTAAAAACCATTTGCATCAGGACGAAGATACTCTTGATACATGGTTCAGTTCGGCTTTATGGCCGTTCTCAACACTCGGCTGGCCTGACAAGACACCTGAGCTTGAGTATTTCTATCCTACAAATACACTTGTAACCGGTTATGATATTATTTTCTTCTGGGTTGCAAGAATGATATTCTCTGCTATTGAGCAGACAGGTGAAGCACCGTTCAAGACCGTATTTATGCACGGTATTGTAAGAGATGAGCTTGGCAGAAAGATGTCTAAGTCACTCGGTAACGGTCCTGACCCGATTGATGTTATCAACAGATACGGTGCCGATGCGCTCAGATTCTTGCTTGTAACGGGTAACTCACCGGGAAATGACATCAGATATTCGGAAAAGCGTATCGAGGCTTGTGCAAACTTTGCCAATAAGCTTTGGAATGCTGCCCGTTATGTTCATATGAATATCGACGATTACAATGTAGAAAACAAGCTCCCCGATACTCTTACAACAGAGGATAAGTGGATTGTTTCTAAATTCAATACAGTGGCTAAGGAAGTAAACGAAAACCTTGAGAAATTTGAGCTTGGTATTGCTGTTCAGAAAGTTTACGAGTTCATTTGGGATTGTTACTGCGACTGGTATATTGAACTTGCTAAGACAAGACTTTCGGGTGACGGCGAGGACGCTCAAAATGCAAGACAGGTACTTCTTTATGTACTTGATCAGATTTTAAGACTTCTCCATCCGTTTATGCCGTATGTAACAGAAGAAATTTGGCAGACTATTCCTCACGAGGGTGAAACCGTTATGCTTGCTAAGTATCCGGAGTTCAAGGCAGAACTTGACTTCCCGAAGGATGTTGCCGAAATGGAAAGAGTTATGGACGCTATCCGTGCTATCCGTAACCGCCGCAGTGAGATGAATGTTCCGCCGTCAAGAAAGGCTAAGGTTTATGTTGCAACTAAGTTTGCTGATACATTTACCAACGGCACACCTTTCATTCAGAAACTTGCATCTGCAAATGAGGTAGAGGTTGCGGAGAGTTTTGACATTGAGGGCGCAGTAACGGTTGTTACAGCTGACGCAAAGATTTATATTCCGCTTAGTGAGCTTGTTGACAAAGACGCAGAACTTGCAAGACTTAACAAAGAGCTTGAGCAGGTTAAGAAAAGACTTGCACAGAGCGAGGGAAAGCTCAATAATGCAGGCTTTGTTGCAAAAGCACCTGAAGCCGTTATTGAAAAGGTAAAGGGACAGGCTGCAAAGGAAAGAGAGCAGATTGCACTCATTACCGCTGCCATTGACGCTTTAAAATAAAAAATTACAGGGCAGTCTTTGTGACTGCCCTTTGTTTAAGGTGAGTTTTTGTATGGAATGGATATTTAAAAGTTTTGACGAACTTACAAATGAAGAATTATATGCTGTTTTGAAATTGAGATTTGAAGTCTTTGTAATCGAGCAGAATTGCCTTGAAACAGACCCCGATGATAAAGACCAAAAATGTATGCATTTAATACTTGAAGATGACGGTAAAATTATTGGCTATGCGAGAATTTTACCTCCTAATCTTTCATACGATGAGCCGTCTATAGGCAGAATTGTGCTTGATAAGACATACAGAGGAAAAGGACTTGGCAGAGAGATTGTGCAAAAGTGCATTGACTTTATTCACAATATTATGAAGATACAAAAAATCAGGATTTCAGGTCAGGCGTATTTGCTTGATTTTTATAAAAGCTTTGGATTTGTTGTTACCGAAGGCCCATATCTTGAGGATAAAATACCGCATTATCAAATGCTTTTAAGCTGAAAAATGCCCTTGTCTTGCGACAGGGGCATAATTTATGTGTAAATTAAAGTGTGTGATAGTAAATTACTATGTCTTCGTAATCTCCGCTTTGGAGCAAAAATCCGTTTGGAATTGTACCAAGCTCTACAAAACCGAGTTTTTTGTAGAGATGTCGGGCAGAAAGATTTGACTTTACAACTGCGTTGAATTGTAAAATTTTAAATCCTTTTTCCTTGCCTTGAACAAGGCAGTCCGAAACAAGCTTTTCACCGATATGTAAATTTCTTGCACTGCTTTTTACGGCATAGCTTGCGTTGCAAATGTGACCGCATCTGCCTACATTGTTGGGATGAAGAATGTATAAGCCTAAAATTTCGTGACTTTCGGTATTTTCCGCAACCGCACAATATGTTTGTGAACCGAAAAATTCCGCACCGCTGTTTTCGTCAAGTAAATCAAGCTGCGGAAAAGCTATTCCGTCCTCTACAACTTCGTTCCAGATTTCAACCATGGCAGGGTAATCACTTTTGACTGCTTTGCGAATATTTATTTCCATAAAATCAACCTTTTGTGCGTAATCTACTAATATTTTAGCACTTAGTTTTTCTTTGTCAATATGGATTGATTTATCGGTGTAAAAGTATTATAATAAATATTTAAGACAGTACAATTTGATTTGTAAAAAATACAGATGTTTACGGTATTAAATTAGATGCGAATAAAAATAAAAGAGGTAGTTTGATGGATTACTTAAAGAGAACCTGGGCAGAGGTATCGCTTGATGCAATTAAGCATAATTTTAATGAAATAAAAAACAAAGTCGGCGGCAGAGCAAAGATTTGCTGCGTTATAAAAGCAGACGGTTACGGTCACGGCGCCGTTGAACTGTCTAAACTCTATGAGCAGCTCGGCGCTGACTTTTTTGCCGTTTCAAATATTGACGAGGGTATTGAAATCCGTGAGGCAGGCGCAACACTTCCTATCGTAATTTTAGGATTTACTCCTGCAAATGAGGCTAAACGACTTTCGGAATATAACATTTCTCAAGCGGTCTACAGCCTTGAATACGCAAAAATGCTTTCTAAGGCTTGCTGTGAGCAGAATGTGGTTTGTAAAATTCACATCAAAGTTGATACCGGTATGAGCAGAATAGGTTTTATGTGTCAGGAATTTCCGAGAGATGATTATTCTGTCGAAGAAATTAGAACAGCCTGCACTCTAAAAAATCTTGAGCTTGAGGGTATGTTTACTCATTTCTGTGTATCGGATGAAGCCGATGATGGCAAAGACTTTACAGAAAAGCAGTACAGTTGCTTTACTTATGTAAGAGATAAACTTAAAGAATCGGGAATTAACATTAAGATTTGCCACTGCTCAAACAGCGGTGCTATTGAAGATTACGAGCATACATATTGCGATATGGTAAGAGCGGGTATTATACTTTACGGACTTGCTCCGTCGTATAAAATTCAGAATAATTTAAATCTTATTCCCGCAATGACTTTAAAATCAACGGTTGCATATGTAAAAAATCTTAAAAAGGGTGCTGATATTTCATACGGAAGAACATTTACCGCTCCTAAAGATATGAAGATTGCAACTGTTCCGATTGGATATGCCGACGGTTTTATTCGTCAGAACGCAAAGGACGGATATATGCTTGTCAACGGTAAAAAAGCAAAAATTGTGGGCAGAATATGTATGGACCAGACTATGATTGATGTTACCGATATTGAAGATGTAAAAATCGGTGACGAGGTAGTGATTTTCGGAACAGGCGAAAACGGCGAAATGACAGCCGATGACCTTGCAAAAAATACTGATACTATTAACTATGAAGTAGTTTGCCTTGTAGGCAAGCGTGTACCGAGAATTTATATTAAAAACGGAAAAGTAATGGATGTGATGTATAAGCTATGAGAATGCTTGTTATTGACGGAAACAGTATAGTAAACCGTGCTTTTTACGGTATAAGACCGCTTACTACAAGAGACGGTCAGTTTACAAATGCGATTTACGGATTTCTTACAATGCTCACAAAAATAAAGAATGAAGAAAATCCCGATGCGGTAGCTATTGCTTTTGACCTTAAAGCTCCTACATTCCGCCACAAGGCATATGCAGGCTACAAGGCAACAAGAAAAGGTATGCCGGAAGAGCTTGCCTCACAGATTAAACCGCTAAAAGAGCTTTTACGGCTTTTGGGTTATACTCTTGTGACCTGCGAGGGATATGAGGCCGACGATATTTTGGGAACATTTGCAAAGGCTTGCGAGAAAAACGGCAACGAATGTGTGATTGCGACAGGTGACCGTGACAGCTTACAGCTTGTTTCCGATACAACAACAGTGCATCTCTGCACAAACAAGCAAGACATCAGTTATACACCTGCAAAAATTCTTGAGGATTACGGCGTTACACCAAAACAGCTTATAGAAATTAAGGCTATTCAAGGCGATTCGTCCGATAATATTCCCGGTGTTGCGGGAATCGGCCCTAAGGGTGCAGGCGATTTGATTTCACGCTTTGGCAGTATTGATTACATTTACAGCCATATTGACGAGATAGATGTTAAGGACGGCATCAGAAATAAACTTAAAAATTCCGAGGAAAATGCGAAGTTAAGCCGTATGCTCGGTGAGATTTTCTGCGAAGTCCCTATCAATACAAATGTTGAGGATTACAAAGTAGAATTAAAAGACCCCGAAGAATGTGCGAGGTTTATGGCAAAACTTGAGCTATTCTCGCTTATCGACAAACTCGGATTAAAAGAAATGCCGACAGCGGAGGAAAAGCCTGCAGCTGTGCAGAACTTTGAAGTTGTAGAAAATGCAGATGCTAATGTTCTGTATGAGAATATTAAAAAACAGGGTAAGGTATATTTTAAAACTGATTTTTCTGATATGGAAAATCCTGTTTGCAATATTCTTTTTGACGGTAAAGTTTATATTGTTAAGGATAACGAATTTTTCGACAAACTTCTTGAAAATGAAGAAATTTTGAAATTTACTCACGGCAGCAAGACAGTTTTTGCTTATGCCGATAAGAAGAATATTGAAGTAAAATCGCTTGCGTTTGATATTGAACTTGCGGCATATCTTATTGAGCCGTCATCAAAAGATTACAGTGACGAAAATTTATGCGGCGGTTACGGAATAACGCTTCCGAAAAACGAGAAGTTTTCGGAACTTTCTGCTCTTGCCGTATATGATGTGCTTTGCGAAAAACTTAAGAAAGATATAGATACAAACGAACAGGAAAAGCTGTTGACAGATATTGAAATTCCTCTTGCAAAGGTGCTTGCTAAAATGGAGAACATCGGATTTGCCGTTGACAGGCAGGGTATAGAGGACTACGGCAAGATATTGCACGAACAGATAAAAAATCTTGAAAATGAGATATACACAAGCATCGGTTATGAATTTAACATAAATTCTCCGAAACAGCTTGGCAAGGCGCTTTTTGAAGATTTAGGACTTCCGTGTAAGAAGAAAACAAAAAGCGGCTACAGTACAAACGCAGAGGTGCTTGAAAGTCTGCGCTACGAACATCCTGCGGTTGAAATGGTGCTTTCGTACCGTACGCTTGCAAAACTTTATTCAACCTATTGCGAGGGGTTGTTAAAGGTTATTGCCGAGGACGGCAGAATACACTCAAGTTTTAATCAAACCGAAACCAGAACGGGAAGAATCAGCTCAACAGAGCCTAATTTGCAAAATATCCCTGTCCGTACAGAAATCGGCAGAGAATTGAGAAGGTTTTTTGCCGCAAGAGAGGGTTGGGTGCTTGTTGATGCCGACTATTCTCAAATTGAATTAAGAGTGCTTGCTCATATTTCGGGCGACAAGAATATGATAGAGGCATTTAATACGAATGCCGATATTCACACTATTACAGCGTCACAGGTGTTTAATATGCCTGTTGAAATGGTTAATTCCACAATGCGCAGCCGTGCCAAGGCGGTAAACTTCGGTATAGTTTACGGAATCGGTGCTTACTCACTTGCTAAGGATATTAAAGTAACCAATAAAGAGGCATCTAAATATATTAAAGACTACCTCGCTCATTACAGCGGTGTTGACGAATATATGAAAAATGTCGTTGAAAAAGCAAAGCGTGACGGTTATGTTGAAACAATGTTCGGCAGAAGAAGATATTTGCCTGAACTTAGCTCGGGCAAACATATGATGAGAGCTTTCGGTGAGCGTGTGGCAAGAAATATGCCGATTCAGGGCACTGCCGCAGATATTATCAAAATCGCAATGATTAAAGTTGACGAAAGAATGAAAAAAGAGGGCTTGCAGGCAAGACTTATTTTGCAGGTGCACGATGAGTTGATTGTCGAGGCTCCCGAAAATGAAAAGGAAACAGTGGCAAAGCTGTTGCAGGAGGAAATGGAAAACGCCGTAAAACTTTCTGTTCCTCTTACCGCCGACGCTGCTGTCGGAAGGACTTGGTATGATGCCAAAAAATAAAATTATGTTTGTATGCACAGGCAATACTTGCCGCAGCCCTATGGCAGAGGCTGTTTTTAACCGTTTTGCAGAGGAAAAAGGACTTGCCGTAAGGGCAGAGAGTATGGGTACAACAACTGTTACTGGTATGCCTGTTTCTGAAAATTCGGTTGAAGTCTGCAAAGAAATCGGTATTGATATTTCGGATATGCATTCTACGGCTTATTCCGATAAAAAACTTGACGAATACGATAAATTTTATTGTATGTCGACAAGCCACAAGTTTTTTCTTATGACGCAGTGCGCTGTCCCTGCCGATAAAATCGAGGTTATTAATGTTGCCGACCCGTATATGTGCGGTGTTGAGGTTTACAGACAGTGCCGAGATGAAATTTGCAGTGCCGTTAAGGAAATTTTAAAACAATATGAGAATTGAAGAAATGAAAGAAAGCCACCTTTTACAGGTGGCAGAGATTGAAAATAAATGCTTTTCTCATCCGTGGTCATTAAAAAGTCTTGAGTCTGAACTAAAAAACAACGGCTCGCATTTTTATGTAAGTGTTGAGGACGATAAGGTTCTCGGCTACATAGGAATGAATGTTGTTGTTGACGAAGGATATATTTTTAATGTGGCGGTTGATGAAAACGCACGAAAAAAGGGCATAGGTACGGCTTTGATAAATACTCTTGTTACCTTTGCCAAGAAAAACAGCCTGGCTTTTTTGACTCTTGAGGTAAGACAATACAATGAAAATGCAATAAGACTGTATTCAAACGCAGGCTTTGTTAAGGTGGGGGAGAGAAAGAATTATTATTCTGAACCTGCCGAAAACGCAATACTGATGACAAAGTATTTTTGATAAAACGAAAGGATTATTTTTATGAAGATACTTGCAATAGAGTCCTCTTGTGACGAAACCGCAGCAGCGGTTGTTGAGGACGGAAGAAAAGTTATATCCTCTGTTGTTGCCTCTCAGGTTGAGGAGCATAAACTGTATGGCGGTGTTGTTCCCGAAATTGCATCCCGCAGACACGCCGAGGCAATAGTGCCTGTTGTAAAAAACTCGCTTGAGCAGGCAGAACTTACTTTAAAAGAAATAGATGCAATTGCGGTTACATACGCACCTGGTCTTATAGGGGCTTTGCTTGTAGGAGTTAATTTTGCAAAGGGACTTTCTCTTTCAACAGGACTTCCGCTTGTTCCGACCCATCATTTAAGATCGCACATTGCCTCTAATTATATTTCTAATCCCAATTTAAAACCGCCGTTTCTTTGCCTTGTTGTTTCGGGCGGTCACAGTCATATTGTAATGGTTGAGGATTACACAAAAATGCGCATTATCGGCAAAACAAGAGATGATGCGGCAGGCGAGGCATTTGATAAAGCGGCAAGAACTATGGGTATGCCGTATCCGGGCGGAATTGCACTTGATAAGGTAGCAGAGGACGGCGATCCTTTTGCATTTAAGTTGCCAAGACCTACCGTAAGCGGTTCACAGTATGATTTCAGCTTTTCGGGACTTAAAACAGCTGTAATAAATCTAATTCATAATTCTGCGCAAAAGGGTATAGAACTTAACAAGGCAGATGTTTGCGCATCTTTCAGATATGCGGTTGTTGACTGTTTAAAAACCAATTTTTTGAAAGCAGCAGAAGATTTAAAGGTTGACAAGCTGGTTATTGCGGGTGGTGTGTCTGCAAACCGACTTTTGCGTTCTTCTTTACAGGAAGAATGTGATAAGCACGGACTTGCTTTTTATATGCCCGAAAAATCTCTTTGCGGTGACAATGCGGCAATGGTTGGCTCGCAGGGATATTATGAATTTTTAAGCGGAAATATTGCAAGCACAGACCTTAATGCTTTTGCCACTATGAGTATTGAACTGTAAATAAATATGTATTAATTTGTGGCATTTGTTAATTAATTGTTGACATTTGTTGACTTGTACTTTATAATAAACATTAAGGCAAATTATGTATATTTACAGTGGTTTGCTGATTTTATGCTTACAAATTTATGGAGGAAAAAGATGGACAATTACAACAATAACGGCTACAACAACGATTCTTGGAATAACCCACAGGGCAACGGCCCGGATCCACAGCAGAATAACTACTCAAATCAGGGTTACCAGCAGCCTTACGGTACAGACAATAATCAGGGTTACCAGCAGCCTTACGGTACAGACAATAATCAGGGTTATCAGCAGCAGTCATATGGTGCAAATGATTATCAGCAGCCATACGGTTCACAGCCTGATTACAGTAACTACAATCAGAATAACTATCAGCAGCAGTATCCTAACTACAATCAGTATCCTGTAGAGGATAAAAGCGCAAAGAATAATGCTACTGCATCACTTGTACTCGGTATTATAGGCCTTTGCTGTTGTGCTCCTTGCGGTATAGTTGGTCTTATTCTTGGTATTAATTCTAAAAAGGCAAATCCTGAAAATAACGGACTTGCAACTGCAGGTATCATTCTTTCTATTATTGCTTTAGTAATATGGGCAATACTTCTTATTACTCAAATTGTTTCAGGCACATTTATCAGTTCAATTTCCTAATTTACTATTAATTTTATTACATAGCAAGCAACAAGCGGACTATATGTCTGCTTGTTTTGCTTTGAGGTGATTTTTATTATTAAGCCGTACAATACATATCAAAAAATTTTGGTTTTAATTTTACCGTTTGCCTCACTTTTTTTGTGTTATCTGATTTGTGCTTTTGTGTTTAAGTACATTTCATTGCCACCGTGTTATATACATCAGTTTACAGGTTTGTATTGCCCCGGCTGTGGAACGACAAGAGCGGTATATGCGCTTGTTCACGGAGATATTCTGCTTTCGCTAAGGCAAAATGCTTTTTTAGCGGTTGGAATAGTTATTGTGCTTATTCTGTATATTCAGTTCGTACTCCGTGCTTTTGGTAAAAAAATCAATACATTTATTAATATGCAAGGTTTTATATGGATAATGTTTGCTTTATTGATTGTTTATACAATTTTAAGAAATATTTTTCCCGCACTTGCTCCTGTGGAGATTACATATTAAGCAGGTTTGTAAAATTATAATATTTTCAATAAATTATTGACATTAAAATAACTGTATTTTATAATTATATTGAGTAGGTTATATTAATTTGCTTTTGTGGCTTATTAAAATTTGGAGGAAAACTATGGACAATTACAACAACGATTCTTGGAACAATAACCAAAATCCACAGCAAAATCAGAATACATATTCTGCACAGGACTATCAGCAGCCATACGGTTCGCAAAACTATTCCGCACAGGATTACCAGCGACCATATGGGACTGACAACAATCAAAATTATCAGAATTCTTACGGCACAGGTTACAATCAGACTCCGTCTTATCAGCAGCCTAACTATAACAATATGAGCAATGACGAAGAGCATGTTTCTGTTCTTCACTGGATTGGAATTTTCTGCCTTAATATCATTCCGTGCGTAGGCCCTATTGTTTATCTGATTATGATGTTTGTTTGGGCTTTTGGCAGCACACCTAAAAAGTCACTTAAGAATTTTGCAAGAGCACAGCTTATCTTGTCTGCGATTGCATTAGGTATTATGATTATTATGATTATTATTTCAGTAGCAACAGGTGCTGCTGTATTCAGCGGTTCAAGCAGCTATAATTATTATTAATTTTTACAGCAAGTTTATATACGAGGTGGTATAAATAATTACTCCATATAAAACATATCAAAAAATATTGGTATTTATATTACCGTTTGCATCTGTTGGTATGGCGTATTTGTTTTCGTTGTATGTTTTCAGATACATAACATTACCGTCTTGTTATTTATACGAGCTTACAGGAATTTACTGTCCCGGATGCGGCTGTACAAGAGCGGTTTATGCGCTAATTCACGGAGATGTTATATTGTCATTAAAGCAAAATCCGTTGGTTATAGTTTCTCTTGCTGCATTATTTGTACTTTATATTGAACTCGTTTTCAGAGCTTTCGGAAAAAAACTGCGCACATTTGTACACAGCAAATACTTTTTATGGGGTGCGTTTATAGCGATAATGATATATACGGTATTGAGAAATATCTTTCCGCAGCTTGCTCCGATAGAGCTTGTGTAAAATTAAAACTTTATAATTCGGTAGAAAGGCAATGTAAAAGTTGCCTTTTTATTTTTTGAAAAATTTTTCGGAAAAGTGTTGACAAATACTCGACAATAGTATATCATATAAATACAGTAATCATTACTGATTTATATGATAATTATAGAAAATATGAATTAGAAAGGGTTGAACTTTATGGCAAATAAATATGCCGGTACACAGACAGAGAAAAATTTACTTGAGGCTTTTTCAGGTGAATCACAGGCAAGAAATAAATATACTTACTTTGCGTCAAAGGCTAAGAAAGACGGATTTGAGCAGATAGCTTCATTATTTCTGAAAACAGCAGATAATGAAAAAGAACATGCAAAGATGTGGTTTAAAGAATTGAACGGTATTGGCAGTACAGCAGAAAATCTTGCCGCAGCTGCAGAGGGCGAAAATTACGAGTGGACTGATATGTACGAAGGTTTTGCAAAGACAGCGGAGGAAGAGGGATTTCCTGAACTCGCAAAGAAATTCCGTATGGTCGGTGCTATTGAAAAAGCACACGAAGAGCGTTACCGTGCATTACTCCATAATGTTGAAATGCAGGAAGTGTTTGCAAAGAGTGAAGTTAAGGTATGGGAATGTCGTAACTGCGGTCATATTGTAGTAGGAGAGAAAGCTCCGCAGGTTTGCCCTGTGTGCGCTCACCCACAGTCATACTTTGAAATTCACGAAGAAAATTATTGATTATTGACAGAGTTTACTGTATAATAATTTAAATTCAAAAGATTTTAAATATAGTTTAGCAAACTGTTTTGCCAAGTAACTATAAAAGTATTTTGTTAAACCGTAATTAATAAAGAAAATAGAACAATATAAAAACAGCAGTCTATATCGTAAAGTAATAATGACTGCTGTTTATTTTATCAGTTATTTGTTTTATCGGCTAAAATTCCCGATAGCTTTTTTAATGCCATAAAACTCTCTTCGCTTATATCGTGCTCGATTTTACATGAATCTTCATAAGCTGTTTCTTCGCTTACACCGAGAGAAATTAAAAGTTCGGCTATATAATTATGCTTTTCAAGAATTTTCTGCGCAATATTCATTCCGCTTTCGGTAAGGGTGATATAACCCTCGCTGTCCATAAGAATGTAATCGTTTTCTCTTAGCTTTTTCATGGCAACGCTTACGCTTGGCTTTGAAAAACCGAGAAGATTTACTATGTCGATAGAACGAACGCATCCTCTTTTTTGTTTAATTAAAAGTATAGCCTCGAGGTAATCTTCGGCTGACTTGTGGACTGATAATGACAATAAAAACACTCCTTGAACAATGATAATATTAATGTTCAATCCCTTAATACATAAAATTAATAAAATATTACAAAAAGATTATATAACTATTTTATTTATTGTATCATATTTTTATTAAAAAGTAAAGTTATTAAATTTTATTATTAAATATTTTTAAGTATAAAAATTCACTTGATATTTTTGGTGATTTAGCGTAAAATGTAAGGCAAAGGCCAGTATATAAATTTATTTGTAATATAAAATGAAAGGACGATTTTTATGTCACAAAATCCTGTAGTTACTATTGAGATGGAGAACGGCTCTGTTATTAAAGCCGAGCTTTATCCCGAAATTGCGCCAAATACAGTTAATAATTTTCTTAGCCTTGTAAATAATGGCTATTATGACGGACTTACTTTTCACAGAGTTATTTACGGTTTTATGATTCAGGGCGGTTGTCCTGATGGAACAGGTATGGGTGGCCCCGGTTACTCAATTAAAGGCGAATTTGCTGTTAACGGCTTTGAAAATAACCTCAAGCACACAGAGGGCGTACTTTCTATGGCTCGTTCAATGATGCCTGACTCTGCAGGTTCACAGTTCTTTATTATGCATAAAAATGCTCCTCATCTTGACGGACAGTATGCAGCATTCGGTAAAGTAATTGAGGGTATGGATGTTGTAAACCGGATTGCCGAGTGCGATACTGACTTTGCAGATAAACCTCTTGACGCACAGGTTATGAAAAAGGTGACAGCCGAAACATTCGGTGTTGAGTATCCTGAACCTGAAAAGTGCTGACGAATATACATTATACATAGAAAGGAAATCACTATGAATGTTTTGCTGACCGGTGGCGCAGGCTACATTGGTACACATACTTGTATTGAACTTATAAATGCAGGCCATACTGTAGTAGTTGCGGATAATTTTTCAAACAGTTCTCCAAAAGCTATTGAGAGGGTAGAGGAGATTACAGGCAAAAAAATTCCGCTTTACAACATTGATGTTTGCGATGTTGAGGCTTTGGACAAACTTTTTGCCGAAAATAAAATTGATGCAGTAATTCACTTTGCAGGTCTTAAGGCAGTAGGCGAGAGCTGCGAAATTCCTGTAGCTTACTACAGAAACAATCTTGATTCAACGCTTGCTTTGCTTGAGGTTATGAAGAAATATTCAGTAGCAAACTTTGTATTCAGCTCATCCGCTACTGTATATGGTATTCCAAAGAGTGTTCCGCTTGTTGAAACAATGCCTACAGGCTGTACAAACCCTTACGGTTGGACAAAGCTTATGAATGAGCAGATTCTTACAGACGCAGCAAAGGCTGACAGCAACCTTTCCGTAGTTCTTTTAAGATATTTCAATCCGATCGGTGCTCACGAAAGCGGTAGAATCGGCGAAAATCCTAACGGTATTCCAAACAACCTTATGCCTTATATTACACAGGTTGCTGCAGGCAGACTTAAAAGACTCGGTGTGTTTGGTAATGACTATCCTACACATGACGGCACAGGTGTAAGAGATTATATCCATGTTGTGGATCTTGCAAAAGGTCATGTAAAAGCTATTGATTATGCCGAACAGCACAAGGGCACAGAGATATTTAACCTTGGCACAGGTACAGGCTACAGCGTGCTTGATATTGTTAAGGCATTCAGCAAGGTTAATAATATTGAAATTCCTTATGATATAAAGCCGAGAAGAGCGGGCGATATAGCAGAATGTTACGCCGATCCGACAAAAGCATATGAAATTCTCGGTTGGAAAGCCGAAAAAAATCTTGAAGATATGTGCCGTGACTCTTGGAACTGGCAATTTCATAATATTAATGGTTACGAATGACCGAAAAAACAATCTTGTTTTTGTGCAATTAACCAAAATAACACAAATTTATAAAAATAACTCTCCAAAGTGTCAAAATCATTTGACTTTTGGGGAGTTTATATTATATAATAGTATAGCTTATAGAAGCATTATTATTAAAGGAGGAAAAAGAAAATGTTCAAAAAAGCATTAAGCCTTGTTGTCTCTCTGATGCTTATGGTAACTTCATTGTCATTTGCAGCAATTTCAGTTTCTGCTGCAGATACAACATATGTAGTTGCCGGCGCAGAAGAACTTTGCGGCGTTTTATGGAAGGGCAGCCCAGAAGAAGCTCCTGCAAATGTTATGACAGACAATGGCGACGGTACTTACACAAAAGTATTTACCAATGTTCAGCCGGCATCAGGTCTTACACTTAAGGTTGTAGAAAATGGTGCTGACGGTTCACAGAACTGGATTGGCGACGCAACAGGCAATAACATTACATTTAATGTAACTGTTGCAAGTGATGTAACAGTAAAATTTGATTCTTCTACTAAAGAAATCACTGTTACAGGCGACGGCGTTCAGTTTGTAACAAATCTCGATATCAAGAGCATCAATGCTGTTGGTAACGGCGATCCTGAAGATGCAGCTTGGTTAAACGGTGTAGCTTGGGATCCTGCAGCTAACCCTATGACAGAAGTTTCAGAAAAAGTTTATGAGATTACATTCAAGAATGTATCTAAGTTCGACAACTATCAGGTTAAGTTTGCCGCTAACGGCGGATGGACTGACAGTTGGGGCAGTGCAGCGGAAAACTTCACACCTGAATCAGGCGTAGAGTTTGACGCAGCATATAACGGAGAGAACCTTACCGTTAATGTTCCTTATGAATTTGCTGATGTAACACTCAAGCTCGACCTTACAAACTTCGACTATGCTACAAAGGCCGGTGCTAAGGCAACCGTTACAGTAACTGAAGTGTCAACTCCTGCTGAAACAACAGAAATTGCTACAACAGAAGCAACAACTGCTCCTGCTACACAGGCAACAGCTGCTCCGGAGAAAGCACCTCTTACAGTAAATGCAACATCTAATGTATTCTCAACAGCAAAAGCAGAATACAACAGCGAAACAAAGCAGGTAACAGTATGCTACTATCTTGGTACAAATTGTGACCTTGTAAACCTCGAATGGTACTTCACATATGACAGTAACATATTTGAGGTAAACAACAAGAACAACCTTGATTCAACAGGTAAGAAACTTGGTATTATGCCACAGATTACAAGCAGTTCTGTAATCAACACAAGTATCCCCGGCAAGGTAAACGCCAACTCTTCTGACCTTGGCCTTTACACAATTGATGCAAAGGTTCCGTTTATTAAGATTGTTTTAGATGTAAAGGGTAATCCTGAAAATGTTGAAACAAATGTAAACCTTAATGTAAGAGTTCTTACAAAGGGCGAAATGGACTTTAATACAATGAGAGTTGATCCTGATACAATGGTATCATTCGTACTGGAGTATAAAATAGTAGATCCTTCATATATTGTTTCTGCTGAAACAAAACTCACAGAGTCAACATTTGTTCCATCGACAGAGTCAACAGAAGCTCCTGAAACAACAGTTCCTGAAACAACAGTTCCAGAAACAACAGTTCCTGAAACTACAGTTCCGGAAACAACAGTTCCTGAAACTACAGAAGAAGTTCCTGCTGGTGCTCTTACTGTAAATGCTACTTCTAACTTATTCCCTGCATCATCTAATGTTGTTGCAGGTGACGAAGAGTATGTAACAGTAACTTATTACTTTGAGTCAGAGAAGAATGTTCTTAACGCAGACTTCAACCTTACTTATGACCCAACAATGCTCGCTCTTGACAGTGTTATGACTCCTTACACAAACGGTGTAGTAGTAAACTCTGCAACAGCAGGCAAGGTTTATGGTAATATGTCAAGCCTTGAGCTTTACAATTTCAACCAGAAGACACCATTTGTTTCAGTTGTATTCAAGAAACTTGGTCTTGGCGAAACAGATGTAAACCTCACAGTTGATAACCTTACACTCTCACTTGCAAACGCTGAGGGCGTAACAGACGAGGCTCAGGAAGAGGGTCTTGTAAGAGATGGCGTTCTTGCTGAAACATCAACAAAATATTCAGTTGAAACTGAAATTCAGGCAGGTAAAGTTACACCTGTTGTTCCAACAACAGCTGAACCAACAACAGCTCCTGCTCCTGCAGGTTCAACATATGTTGTAGCAGGTTCAGAAGAACTTTGCGGTGTTTTATGGAAGGGTAGCCCGGAAGAAGCTCCTGAAAATGTTATGACAGATAACGGCGACGGTACATACACTAAGGTATTTACCGATGTTCAGATTGCTGATTCACTTCAGATTAAGGTTGTAGAAAATACAGCTGATGGCGGTCAGAATTGGATCGGTGATAACGGCGGAGACAACAATATAACCTTTAATGTTGTTGCCGCTTGTGATGTAACAGTTACATATGACAGCAATACACGCAAAATTACTGTTTCAGGTGACGGTGTTCAGATCGTTTCTGATATTGAAATCAAAAGCATGCATGCTGTTGGTAACGGTGACCCTGATGATGAATCATGGTTAAACGGCGTAGCTTGGGATCCAACAGCTAATGAGATGGAGCAGGTTGCAGATAAGGTTTATGAGATTACATATCACAATGTAACTGCGTTTGACAACTACCAGGTTAAGTTCGCAGCTAACGGCAAATGGGCTGACAGCTGGGGCGGTGCAGAAGAGAAATTCACACCTGAATCCGGCGTTGCATTTGACGCTGTATACAATGGTGAGAACCTCACTGTAAATGTACCATATGAGCTTGCTGATGTAACACTCAGAATTGACCTTTCAAACTTCAACTATGCTACAAAGCTCGGCGCAGTTGCTACAGTAACTGTAACAGATGCTTCTCAAGTACCATCAACAGTTCCGACATCAACAGTTCCGACAACAACAGATCCGGCAACAACAGTTCCGACAACAACAGTTCCGGCAACAACAATTGCACAGAATACAACAACACCTAATACAACTCTTGCTCCTGCAACAGAAGATGCAACATCTTCAACAGGCGCAACAGTTAAGCCGGGTACAGCCGATACAGCTAACAACGGTAACAATGGCAACAGTACAGCCAATAACAACAATGGTACAGTTAAGACAGGTAATGCTTCTATGGCAGCAGTTATCCTCCTTGTACTTTTATCAGCTACCGGTGTAGTTTACTTTACCCGCAAGAAGGTTAAATAATCTTTTATAAGCATTAATAAAACATAGTTTTTTTCACCCTCTGAGAAATCAGAGGGTGTTTTTTGTTTATAATTCAGAAGTCTAAATTATGGTTTAGCAAATTGATTTGCCAATTAATTATAAAAGTTTGGTCGACCTTTTCAAAGGTCGTGGGTGTGGGTAAAGCCCACAAATACTTTCCGTTTATGCAATTTAACGATAGCCAAACAGCTTGCTGTTTGGCGGCTTGAACAAACAGGCGAAAGCCTTTGCGAGAGCAACAAAAGAAAATACACTTCATTTTTCATAGTCAACGCAATGCGTTGACTATGTTTTTAGCGTTTCTGTTTATAATGGCTGTCGCCTGTTTTAACAAACTAAGTCTTAACACGCAAACAGCGTGGCTGTTTGCGCCTGATAAATTGTTATATCAAAAGATTTTATGGGCGCTGCCCAAACCCGCAATTTTTGAAAAAATTGAGTAAACTTTTTTGCTTTTAGGAGGATAATTTAGCGTTAACTAAATTTCAATGCCCAACCGACACTTTGCTAAACCACAATTTATGGTGTTTATCTTATGTTTAAAATATAACTCAACATAGATTTATTTCTTTTTTAAAATTATCACATAAAATTCAAATTAAATTTTATATAAGTTCGTTGAAATTTTGTTTATAATATTATATAATAAATGTATTATATATAAGGAATTGATTTTATGTTTAAAAAAATTAAAACTACGTTAGCTTGTTGTTCTGCACTTATGATGCTTTGTGCTGTACCTCTAAATGTAAATGCGGCGGAAGAAGTGAAAATTAACGATGCTGCTTCTGTTGCTGTGGGGGACACATTTACATATTCAATGTATATTGCTGATGCATCAAAAGATGTAATGGGTATGCAGGCATATGTTTTTTATGATACAGATTACCTTGAAATTGACACTGATTCTATTAATTTTGATAATTTGAACGGTGTGATTTATAATGGAAATCTTGACGGATATATGACTTTTAATTTCTCTGATATATCAAATTATGCAAGCTTTTCATCCCGTACACAGCTTGTATCTATGAATTTTAAGGTTAAAAAATCCGGAAATACTAATGTTACATATTTTATTAAAGAAATGTATGACAGCGATATGAATACTCTTACTGCATATACCATAACCTATGATATTAAGTCAGACGGAGAAACTGTTGTGTCAGAAAAAACACCGATTGTTGAAGAAGCGGAAAAATATATAAATACTTACCAGGGAAATTTTATTAATTATATAGACGGTAAAGGAAATGATAATACAGATGAAAAAACGGACCATAAAGCTGTAATCGGCGAAAAAACAACAATGATGCCGCAAAATAACCAAGGCAATACGCAATATGTTGATGTTCAGAAATCTGGTTCGGGTGCATCGGTTACAACGATTGTAATCGTTTGCGGCTTGCTGCTGATAGGCGGAGCAATCGGCGGAGTTATGTATTTCAGACATAAAGAAAATACGAAAAACGGTTTGAATACTGATAGTGACAATATTGACAACGATATGACTTAAAGTGACGAACAGTTTTGACTGTTTATTGCAAAATTAAAAATTGTTTAAAAATTGTAACTGATTTTTGGTTATTATTACACCCTATAATCGACCTGTTTTTTTGAAAAAGCCTTGATTTTTTGAGCAAATTATTATATAATTGTCATACCGAGTATATCGGAAACATATTTTTATAGGAGGAAATTTCTAATGTCCAAGAAGATCATTAGTCTTATGTTGGCTATGGCTCTTTCTGCTTCAATGGTAGCAGTTGCAGCAGTTAGCGTTTCAGCTGACACAGACAGCGATGGTTACTATGTTCCTTCAGAGGGAACTGAAACATATAGATATTATTTCTATATGCCACAGAGATGGGAAAATGAGTTCACAACAACAGCAGGTGCATACTGGTGGGAAGGTACAGATCTTTGCGAAACATGGCAGGATATGTATAAGGTTAAAGAAACTGAGAACGAAAACATTTTCTGTATTGATGTTCCAACGGATGTTCCTAAGCTAGTCTTCAACAACTATGTTGACGGCGGTGCAGACCCAGAGGCTCCTCAGTACACAAAGGGTGCTCAGACATCAGATGTTACATGTGTAGATTCTGATGATGAAGAGGCTTGGGGTTACTGGCCTAAAACTGATGAAGACGATCCTAGTAACGAGCTTTATCCGGAAGGTATCAGAAATTTTGATAACATGATTTATGTTATTGATGAAAACAGAATCGAAGAGAACCCACTCAACCAGAAGCTTACATGCCGTGGTCAGTGGTACTACTACTATGGTAACGGCGAATATGGTTACACACCTGTAAAGGGTGACGGCGCTGTTTACAACACAGAGTATATGTCATTTGAAAAGGCACTTAAGGATAAAGAGGACGGTGTTAAACCAACACCAACAGAGCCTGACTCAACTGTAGCTACAACAGAGGCAGTTGAAACAACAGCTTCAGAGGAAGCTACAACAGCTCCTGCTCCTGTTTCAAAGCCTGCTCTTACAGTAAATGCTAAGTCAAACGTCTTCTCAGATGCTAAGGCTGTGTATGATAACTCAACAAAGCAGGTTACAGTTACTTACTACCTTGGCACAGACAGAGATCTCGTAAACCTTGAGTGGTACTTAAAATTTGATAACACTGTTCTTGAGTACAAGAACGCTAACAACCTTGATGCTACAGGCAGAAAACTCAACATTATGCCACAGATTCCAAGCGGCTTTGTTTTTAATACAAGCCTTCCGGGAAAAATCAATTCTAACGCTTCTGACCTTGGTCTTTACGCAATCGACTCTGAGAAGCCATTTATACAGGTTACATTTGATGTAATCGGTGAGCCTGAAAATGTTGAAACAACTATCGACCTTGACGTAAGAGTTCTTACAACAGGCGAGCTTGACCCCGTCAAAATGCAGGTTGATGCTTCAACAATGAACTCGTTCGTAGTTGATTCTGAAATTAAGGATCCTTCAGTTCTTAAGGTTGCTAATACAACTCTTACAGAGTCAACATATGTAGCGCCAACAGTTCCTGAGACAACAAAGGCTACTGAAACAACAAAGGCAACTGAGACAACTAAAGCTACTGAGACAACTAAGGCTACTGAGACAACAAAGGCTACTGAGACAACTAAGGCTTCTGAAACAACAATAGCTCCTGCAACTGAAGATGCTACATCATCGACAGGCGCAACAGTTAAGCCGGGCACAGCTGATACAGCTAACAACGGCAACAACGCAGCTAACAATGATAACGGCACAGTTAAGACAGGTGACGCTACACTCGCAGTTGTAATTCTTACTCTTCTTGTTTCTGCTACAGGCGTAATGTTCGTCATTCGCAAGAGAGAGATGTTCTAATCTTAATTAGTAATAATTTAGATTTCTTTGGGCTGACCTGACAGGTCAGCCCATTTTTGATATTATGATTAAGAATAAATTTCAGAAAAATTGTGTAAATTATGGTTTAGTAAAATGTTTTATCAAATAATTATAAAAGTTTGGTCAACCTTTTCAAAGGTTGTGGGTGTGGGCAAAGCCCACAAATACTTTCCGCTTACACAATCTGACGATAGCCAAACAGCTCCCTGTTTGGCGGCTTGAACGCAACGGCGAATGCCCTTAAATGCGATAGCAACAAAAAAGCCATTCGATATATAATGAAAAGTTAATTATTTCTTTTATAAAATGCTGTCGTCTGTTTTTCAAACTATGTGCAAGCACGCAAACAGCGTGGCTGTTTGCGTTTGATAAATCGTTATATCGGAAGATTTTTATGGGCGCTGCCCAAACCCGCAATTTTTGAAAAAATTGAGTAAACTTTTTTGTCTTTGGGAGGATAATTTAGCGTTAGCTAAATTTTAATGCCCGACCGACACTCCGCCAAACCCAATTTATCAAGTTTAACCAAAATTTAGAACAGAAAAAATACCCTATAAACTCATTTTAATATGTCTGATATTTACTTAAATTTATAACTTGTATTTTGTGCGTTGACTATGAATTTTACTTATAATTCCTATAAATAATAATTTTGAAAAAAATTAAAAAAATAGCGTATTTATGAAGAATTTATCGTAAATATCGGTTGACAAAGCGCAAATACTTTTGTATAATAATCAATAGCGTTTTAATATGCGTTTATGCGGTCAAGAGGTGCAATTATGCTTTTTGAACTTAAAAGTGTCTTTCAAAATGAAGGCGAAGAAAAAACAATCAGCTATAAGCTGGATATAAGCAATATTGACATTGACGGCGTTTTTCCATTCAAAACACCGCTTGATATTACCGCAACAGCAGGAAACAGGGCATCACTTGTTGACCTTACTTTGATTGTCAGCTTTGACTATGTTCGCAGCTGCGACAGATGTGGAGAAGAATTTACAAGGAAGATGAAGTACAAGTTTACTCATAAGCTTGCCCGTACTCTTGAAACTGACGGCAACGACGACTATATTGAAACACCTGATTTTGTACTCGACCTTGATGAAACGGTTATTTCTGATGTGCTGTTGTCGCTTCCGCAGAAAAACCTCTGTAAAGAAGATTGTAAAGGACTGTGCAGTCAGTGCGGTCATAATCTTAATGAGGGTGAATGCGATTGCGATAAAAAGCAGGTTGACCCAAGGCTCGAGATTCTTAAACAACTTATGGATTGATATATGTTATTGTAAGGAGGTCTTTGTAATGGCAGTACCAAAGAGAAAAACTTCACACGCAAGAAAGAGTTCAAGACGTTCAACAGTTTGGAAGCTCAACGCTCCAACACTTGTAATTTGCCCTAACTGCGGTGAGTACAAGGTAGCTCACAGAGCTTGCGGCAACTGCGGTATGTATAACGGCAGACAGGTAATCGTAAAAGCTAACGAGAACTAATTACGGTACAAACATTATGGGCGGCAGAATTCTGTACGCCCTTTTGTTTTGCTCTGATACCTTGAATTTTTCGTGATTTTTGTGTAAAATAAGTGTGAGGTGAGTTCGTGGCTGTAAATATATTTGGTGTGACTGCTAACAGTCACGCAGACAGAGCAAAAATTAAAAGCGGTGAAATTCTGCTTAGTATTAACGGAAATATAATCGAAGATGTCCTCGATTACCGTTTTTATCAGGTAAACAGAGATTTGACACTCGAGATTAAAGATAAAAACGGCGAAATCAGAACAGTGCGTATTGTGAAAAGTGAATACGAGGAAATCGGTCTTGAGTTTGAAACTTATCTGATGGACGAGCAAAAGAGTTGCCGTAATAAGTGTATTTTCTGTTTTATAGACCAATTGCCTAAAGGTATGCGTGAATCACTTTATTTTAAAGACGATGACAGCAGACTTTCATTTTTGTTTGGTAATTACATTACGCTCACAAACCTTACACAGCACGAAATTGACAGAATCATAAAAATGCACATCAGCCCGATAAATGTGTCGGTTCACACTACGAATCCACAACTGCGCTGTAAGATGATGCATAACCGTTTTGCAGGTGATGCGTTAAGACATCTTGAAAGTTTTGCAAAGGCAGGAATCAGTCTTAACTGTCAGATTGTTGCTTGCCCCGGTATAAATGACGGTGATGAACTTATCCGTACTTTTACCGATCTTGAAAAACTTGGAGTTAATATGACCGCTGTCGTGCCTGTAGGACTTACAAAATACCGTCAAGGATTATATCCGCTTACGGAATACAATCAAGAAACTGCCGCACAGACGCTTGATATAATCGAAAAATTCGGTGATGAATGTGTTAAAAAGTACGGCAGAAGAATTTTTTATGCCGGCGATGAATTTTATATAAAGGCTAACAGACCGATTCCCGATCCTGATTTTTATGAGGGCTTTCCCGCCGTAGAAGACGGTATTGGTATGATTGCCTGTCTTAAAGAAGAAATTGAGTTTGCTGTGGAGGACAGCGAGTACAATGATGCATTGAATTATAAGGTGACTATGGCATGCGGCGAGGCTGTTGCACCTTATTTGAGAGATATGATGAAGATTATTGCAACAAAATTTCCGAATATAGAGATAAATGTTGTTGCAATTAAAAATAACTTTTTTGGCGGAGGAGTTAATGTGTCGGGTTTGGTCACAGGCGGTGACTTGATTGACCAGCTGAAAGACAAAGACCTTGGCGACAAACTTTTTATTCCGTCATCTATGCTTAGATTTGAAAATGACATTTTCCTTGATGATGTTTCGGTTGAAGATGTTGAGCGTGAGCTTAATATTTCTCTTGGAATTGTAAATAACAACGGTGACGAACTTGTAAGAGAAGTTACCACGGTAAAGGAATGATAGAAGAATGAATAAACCTGTAATTGCGATTGTTGGCAGACCGAATGTCGGTAAATCTACACTTTTTAATAAACTTATTGGTCAAAGACTTTCAATAGTCGATGATACACCGGGTGTTACCCGTGACCGTATTTACGGCGAGGTTGAATGGCTCGGCAAAAAAGCGTTTATAATTGACACAGGCGGTATTGAACCGAAATCCGACGATATTATTTTGTCGCAGATGCGCAGACAGGCACAACTTGCCATTGATACCGCAAATGTAATTATCCTTGTTACGGACGGCAAAACAGGTATGGTTGCCACAGATATGGATATTGCGCAGATGCTTATGAAATCAAACAAGCCGATTGTGCTTTGTGTAAATAAATGTGACGGAATCGGCGAACCGACTCCTGAATTTTATGAATTCTATAATCTCGGACTCGGAGATCCTATTCAGGTTTCATCTGTTCACGGACACGGCACGGGCGATTTGCTTGACAATGTGTTTGAACACCTTGATTTTACAGAGGACAGCGAGGATGACGGCACAGTAATTAATGTGGCTGTTATAGGCAAGCCAAATGCAGGTAAATCATCGCTCATTAATAAAATTACAAACGAGGAGCGCTGCATAGTTTCTGACATTGCGGGTACTACAAGAGATACCATTGACACAATGATTGAAAATAAGTACGGTAAATTTAACTTTACCGATACAGCAGGACTTCGTCGTCAGAATAAAATTTATGATGATATTGAAAAGTACAGTATTATCAGAGCAAAGATGGCTATTGAACGCAGTGATGTATGCGTTATTATGATTGACGCAGAGGCAGGCGTTACCGAGCAGGATACAAAGGTAGCAGGACTTGCTCACGAGGCAGGCAAGGCTTGTATTCTTGCGGTAAATAAATGGGATGCAATTGAGAAAAACGACAAGACAATGCAGGAGTTCAGGAAAAAACTTGATACAGACTTTGCATTTATGTCTTATGCTCCTAAGGTATTTATTTCTGCAAAGACAGGTCAGCGTATTGACAGGTTGTTTGAATTTATTGTAAGCTGTGCGGAGCAGTCTGCAAGAAGAATTACAACAGGTATGCTCAATGAATTGCTTGCACAGGCTACAACAAGAGTTCAGCCACCGTCTGATAAAGGCAAGAGATTAAAGATTTTTTATGTTACCCAGGCATCGGTTAAGCCGCCGACATTTATTTTCTTCTGTAATAACGCTCAATTATTCCACTTTTCTTATCAGCGCTATCTTGAAAACAGAATCAGAGAGGCATTCGGACTTGAGGGCACACCAATCAGAATTATTATCAGGGAGCGTGGCGAAAAGTAATGAATTTTTATTTATCGTTTTTAGCGTATAATTGTTGGAGAATTATAATTACTGCCGTTATAGCTTATCTTTTAGGCAGTGTGAATACAGCCGTTATAGTTACAAAGATTGTAACGGGCGGTAAGAAAGACATTCGTGAAATGGGCAGCGGTAATGCAGGATTTACAAATGTTCTGCGTTCCGTAGGAAAAGTGCCTGCAATTTTTACAATCGTATGTGACGCACTTAAGTGTGTGGTTGCGGTTATTATCGGCTGGTTGATTTTCTCGACTATTCCTGCAGACAGTCAGATTCTTTCAAATGAATTTGGCAACTGCGGCAAGTATATAGCTGGTATTTTTGCAATACTCGGACATTCGTATCCTGTTTATTTCCACTTTAAAGGCGGTAAGGGTGTTGTAACCGCTGCCGCTCTTATAGCAAGCGAGGATTGGAGAGTATTTATTGCGGTTATCGCAGCTTTCCTTATTGTTTTTGCTTGTACAAAAATCATTTCGCTTTCGAGCATAACAGCGGCTGTACTTTACGGCCCATTTACATTCCTTGCAACATTCTTGTTTGATTATCCGAACGGATATTCTTTAGGCTATGTTATCTTGTCAACGGTTGCGGCATTGATTATCGGTATATTTGTTATTGTTAAGCATAAGGATAACATCAAAAGACTTATGCGTGGCGAAGAAAAGAAAATTACCGCAAAGAAAAAGACAAACGCTTGACGGACTTTTGCAAAAGTTGTAAAATAATGACGGATAATTTTATTGAAAGGTCGAATATTATGTCTGACTGTATTTTTTGTAAAATAGTTGACGGTTCTATTCCGTCTACAAAGGTTTATGAGGATGATAAAATCCTTGCATTCAAGGATTTGAACCCTCAAGCACCTGTTCATACTCTTATTGTTCCTAAACAGCATATTTGTTGTGCAGATCAAATTACTGCCGATAACTGCGAGATAGTCGGTTACATATTCTCAAAAATTCCTGAGATTGCAAAGTCACTCGGTCTTGAGAACGGCTATCGTATTGTTAATAACTGCGGTGAGGATGGCTGTCAGTCAGTAAAGCACTTGCACTTCCATTTACTCGGCGGCAAAAAACTTGCTGAAAATATGGCTTAAGAGGTGGAAAAGATGGGTACATACAAAATTACTATTGCAGGTCACGAGCGTGAACTTGAGCTTTTTCCTGTAAGCGATAAACTTGATATTGCAGCTTTTATTATGTTTGGCGATGTTGAAATTACCGAAGCATCTGCTAAAGAACTATTAAAGATTTGCCCTGAACACGATGTTGTTGTTACGGCAGAGGCAAAAGGTATTCCTCTTTGCTATGAAATGGCAAGACAGGGCTGCAAAAATTATGTTGTTGCTCGTAAAGGCGTTAAGGTTTATATGAGAAACCCTATTGAAGTAAATGTTAAGTCAATCACAACCGAGAATGAGCAAAAGCTTTATCTTGGCGAGGGTGACGCAAACTTTATTAAGGGCAAAAGAGTTTTGATTGTTGATGATGTTGTTTCAACAGGTCAGAGCCTTGAGGCAATTGAAGAGCTTGTTACTAAGGCCGGCGGAAATATAGTAGGTAAAGCGGCTGTGCTTGCCGAAGGTGACGCAAGAGGCAGAAAAGATATTATTTATCTTGAGGAATTGCCGCTGTTTTTTAAATAAAACTGATAAATAAGGATTGAATTTTATGAAACGACCGTTTGCATTGATTGGTATTACTTATCTTTCTGTGCAAGCGGCGCTTTTTTATTTAGAGTCGGATTTAGCAGCGGCAATATTAACCGCTGTGTGTTTTATCGGAACGATTGTTTCGCTCTTTATACTTAAAAATAGAAATTTACGGCATACGGTGCTTGGCTTTTGTTTGACAGCAGCATTTGCAAGTACGATTTTCAGCGGATATAATATATTTGTTAAACAGCCGATTGTAGATAAATATTCTGAAAGAGAAATATATGTGACGGCAACTGTACTTGAGCAACCCACGGTGCAGTACGATACTTACAGATATTTAATTGAAACCGATAGTATAAACGGAAAAATCGAAAAACTGAAAATCTGTCTTTCAACAATTAATGAATTAAATGTTGAAGAATTTGACAGAATAAGCTGTGTTTTGCCATTAAAAGAATGTACTAAAAGTCAGATGATTGCTGACGGTGCGTTTTTACAGGCATCTGTTAATAAAAACTTTGCTTATATTGTAAAAAAGACCGATGACAAGCCTCTGTATTATCAAGCTGTAAAGATAAGAGAAAATTTTGCGGACAGTTTTGAACAAAATATGTCGCAGGATTGCGCATCACTGTGCAGAGCGGTTTTATTGGGAGAAAAAACCGCTTTATCGCAAGAAATTCAGAACGATTTTACTCGTTGCGGCGTAAGTTTTTTGATAGTTGTGTCGGGTATGCATCTTGCCATAATCAGCAGTTTTGTATTTTTGTGTATCAAGAAAATAATAAAAAACAGAGTTTTGCGTTCGATGATAATGCTTATGTGCGCATTTTCATTTATGGCGGTAACAGGATTTGCACCGTCTGTTGTAAGAGCGGGAGTAATGCTTGCCGTAGTGTATTCGGGAAAAATGTTTATGCGCAAAGGAGATTCACTCAATTCGCTCGGAATTGCGGCTTTAATTCTCACCGTACCCAATCCTACAGCTGTTGCCGATGTGGGTATGCTTTTATCTTTTACAGCAACGCTTGGAATAATATTGTGGGCAAGAAAAATTTCAGTTTATATAATGGGCAAATTTGCAAAATTGAAAAGACTTAAAAAGCCCGTTGAATTTACAGTGAACTTATTTGCGGTTTCCGTTTCTGCCACTGTATGGACAATGCCGATTTCAGTGTTGATGTTTGGTAAAGTATCGGTATTTTCAATCTTGCTTTCCGTTATACTTTCGCCTGCGGTAAGCGTACTTGTAGCTTGTGCGTTGCTTGCGGTAATTCTTTACGGCTTTGGAATTGTAAGTATTATTGCTTATCCGCTTACCTTTGTATGTGAGCAGTTAAGTAAGTATGTAATTTTTATTGTCGGCACATTTTCGGATATTCCGTTTTCTTCGGTAAACGCACGAAAACCGTATTTTTACATTTGGCTTGCTCTTATTGCGGTTATGGTGATTGTCGGATATTTTGTTAAAAACAAAGCAAACTATGCCGTTAAGAGCGCTGTTATTTCGCTGTGTGTTCTTGCACTCGGTTTTGCGGTTTACTCCGTAATTGATGTAAATACAACCGTCATTAATATTTACGCAACGGGAGGAAATACGGTTACGGTAAAGCGTGGAAAAAATTGCTCGGTTGTCAGCTGCGGCGGAGAAGCAACAAATGTATATTATGCCGTGTCTGATATTATGGAAGATACGACTTTGCTTGATTTTTTGATTGTGCCTTCGGATTCGGACGGAAGTTTGCTTTATGCCGATATTTTCCAAACAAAATTTGACGAATCGGATGTTTTGATATATGATAGTAAAGGTGAGAATGAAGATAACGGTAATGTAAAATATTTTACTGTAAATAAAAGTTTTACGCTTAATTTAAATTCGGAAACCAAAGATGAAGCAGTAAGCACGGAAAGCGGTGTGTACCAGTATATCAGCACCGAAAGCACCGCTGTTTTGTTACTTGACGGTAATTGCAAGGCAGAAGATATTTTGGAAAAACACAGAAAAGCAGATTACATAATTACCGATAAAGACGGAGATAATTTGCAAGATATTTGCGGTAAAAGAATTATTACGAATACCGACGATGTAAACGCAAAAGATTGCGAAGATATGATTTTTGTACGGGACAAAAATCTGCAGATTGTTATTGATTGACGGAGGAAATATGGCTGTACTAACAGATAAACAGATGGACAAGCATATAAAAGAAAGAAATTTTGCAAAGGTGTATTTGATTTACGGCGAAGAGCAAATGTATGTAAAAAAATATACCGATAAGCTTGTTACGGCTGTAGCAGGTAAGACACCGTCAGAGTTTAATTTTCATTCATTCGGTGACAGCATTAATTTTGACGAGCTTGCCGCCTCTGTACAAATAGTTCCGTTTATGAGTGAATTTAACTGTGTTCTCGTAAGCGATGCGGCTTTCGATGAATTTAATGCAAATGATAACGCAAGGTTTGCAGATATATACAAGGCAGTGCCTGACGGTTGCGTATTTATAGTTTCTTTGCCGTCTGTAAAACCTGTTAAAAATAAAACCGTTTTGCCTGCATTAAAAAAATATGCCGATAAAAACGGAATCGTTTGCGAGTTCAATACTCTTACTCAAAACGAGCTTGTTAAGTTTATTGCAAAATGGGCGAATGCAAACGGAAAATTCATTTCACAGGTAAATGCCACACAACTTATTTCGCTTTGCGGTCGTGACCTTAATATGCTGAAAAATGAGATAGATAAAATTTCCGCATATGCAAAGGGAGAGGAAATCTCTGACGAAGACATAGAAAAACTTGCGACGGTTACACTTGAATCAAAGATTTTTGCGCTTTCGGACGCTGTACTTAACGGCAATGCACAAAAAGCCTTTAATACGCTTGACACCTTATTTTATCAGCAGGAAAAGACGGCGGATATGCTTTTTATTTTATCGCAGGCTTTTATAGACGCATACAGAATCAGAGTTGCTGATGAAAGCGGCGTACAAAAAACGGAGGTTGCGAGTAAGTTTAATTATAAAAACAGAGCGTTTGTACTTGATAATGCAAGAAGGGCAACAAAGCGAGTTTCTACGCAGGCTTTAAGAAAATCGCTTAGTTTGCTTTTGCAGGCGGAAACCGAATTTAAAAGTGTTTCGGTAAATGACAGAGTGTTCTTTGAAAAACTGATTGCACAGCTTTTGCTGACCGCTGAGAGGGGAAGAGTTTAATTGCTGAAAATAAAAGAGGCAATAATAGTTGAGGGCAGATATGACAAAATAAAATTGAAAAATCTTGTAGACACAACGATTATCGAAACAAACGGTTTCCGTGTGTTTTCGGATAAAGAAAAGCAATCGCTTATCCGCAAAATAGCACAGATGAGGGGAATACTTGTATTTACTGACAGCGATTCCGCAGGCTTTGTTATAAGAAATTTTTTGCGTGGTACGGTTGACAAAAGTAAGATAAAACATTGCTACATACCGCAGATAAACGGCAAGGAAAAGCGTAAGGCGCACGGTTCAAAAGAGGGCTTTCTTGGTGTTGAGGGAGTGAGCGATGATGTGATTATCAAGGCAATTCGCAAAAGCGGAGCTACAATAATCGGTGAAGATGAACAGGCAGACAGAGAAGAGGTAACAAAAGCCGACTTATACAGGCTCGGTCTTACCGGCAGGGAAAACTCCGAGAAATTAAGAAAAGCCTTGTTAAAGCACTTAGATATGCCGTCTTACCTTACTGCCAATGCTATGCTGTCGGCAATCAATTGCTTATATTCGCTTGATGAACTGAAAAATATAGTTAATGAATTGGAAATTTAATAATCAGAATTTAAATCACCGTTTTTGGACATAATAAAAACGGTGATTTTTTTGTTAAAGAGATTAAAATGTGATTGTATCCTGTTTTCAATCGGCGGAGTTGCTTATGCTTTGCTTGAAATACTGTGGCGCAGAAAAACTCATTGGACAATGGCGGTTACGGGTGGGAGCTGTTTCCTTGCTATTTTCAGAGTATATAAAAAGTTCCCGAAACTTTGCCTGCGCAGTAAGTGCCTTATCGGCGGAGCGATTATTACATTTATGGAGGGCATATGCGGTTTTATTGTAAATGTAAAGTGCAAGCTCAATGTTTGGGATTACAGCAATTGTACGCTGAATTATAAAGGACAGATTTGCCCGTTTTACAGTATGCTGTGGACGCTTTTGTGCATACCTATAAGCTGCATATGCAAATTGCTTTGTAAAAACAAAAAAATTATTTAGCAGTCACTTTAGCGTCATTATGAGTATTTATAATAAACCTGTAAAATAAATTTGGAGGAATTATTATGGAAATACTCAAAGTTGAAAATCTTGTAAAAACCTACGGAGAGGGAGATAATATTGTAAATGCGGTTGACAATATTTCTTTGTCTGTAAATAAGGGCGAATTTGTTGCTATAGTAGGCGCAAGTGGCAGCGGAAAATCAACGCTTTTGCATTTGCTCGGCGGTGTTGACAGACCGACAAGCGGCAAAATTTATATAGACGGAAACGAAATAAATAATATGAATAATGATAAACTTGCTATTTTCAGACGCAGACAGATTGGCATTGTTTATCAGTTCTATAATCTTATTCCGATTCTTACGGTGGAAGAAAATATCTCTCTTCCGTGTGACCTTGACGGTAACAGACCCGACAAAGAGAGAATGGATTTGATTTTAAAGTCTTTCGGACTTTTTGAAAGAAGAAATCATCTGCCAAACGAGCTTTCGGGCGGTCAGCAACAGAGAACCTCGATTGCAAGAGCTTTAATAAATAATCCGGCTATTTTGCTTGCTGACGAACCTACGGGTAATCTTGATTCAAAATCCACAGAAGAAATTATGAGTATTCTTAAAATGTCTAATCGTGATTTTAATCAGACAATTATTATGATTACGCATAACCTTGAAATTGCAAAGGAAGCCGACAGAATTATTACAATTCAGGACGGCAAAATTTTAAGGGAGGCGTAAGGCTTGAAGATACTGAATAAACTTACTGTTAAAAATTTAAAGTTGAATAAAAGCCGTACGATTGTTACGATTATCGGTATTATGCTTTCGTGCGCTTTGATTATGGTTGTTGCCGGTATGGCGGCAAGCGCACAACAGACAATGGTAAACTTACAAATTAATATTACGGGTAATTATGATTTATTTGTAAAAGGAGCAAACAAAAAAATTATTGACAATGCGCAGGCAAACAGAAATGTAAAGGACATTTATATAAAACAAAATCTCGGTTGCGCATATCTGCCGCAGGCGAAATTTGACACAAAGCCGTACATAAATGTGGTTGCATTTAACGAAAAATCATTTACAGACTGCTTTAATGTTACACTTAAAGAGGGCAGACTTCCGCAAAACGGAAACGAACTTGTGCTTTCGCAGAGTGTAATTGAGAACAGCAGAGCGGAATTTAAAATAGGCGATACAATTACACTTGACTTGGGCAAAAGAGTTTATGTATCGGGTGCGGAAATACCGTTAAACGATACCGAATATTTTATTGACGAAAATGGTTTGGAAAAACTTGTCGATACTCATAAAAAGACTTACACTGTTGTAGGTGTGTTTAATAAGGTTTCTTCATCATATTTTGCGGCAGACAGCAATTCTGCGAGCAGTTCCGCTTTCACTTTAGCTGAAGAAAATGCCGATATAAATGATTTGTTTATAAGTTTTACATCAGACGGTGAAAAAGATTATATTACAACGAGCGGTGAGATTTTAAATTTAACGGGTGACGATTTTGAGAGTTTAAAAAATGATTTTGAAGTTTATCTTGAAAACGGCGATTTTTATGAGGCGAGTATAAACAAAGATTTGCTGAGATACAAAGGCTTTGCGCTAAGTGACGAGTATATGAGAATGCTTTTATCATTAGCTGTAATAATTATTGTAATTATTGCAATTTCAAGTATTTTTGTTATCCGCAACAGCTTTGCAATTTCAATTACCGAAAAAACAAAGTTGTACGGTATGCTTGCTTCAATCGGTGCTACATCAAAGCAGATAAGGCATAATGTGCTTTTTGAGGGCTTTGTGCTTGGCATAATCGGTATTCCGGCAGGCATTTTGCTTGGCGTAGGTGTAATTGCGCTGCTTGTGGTAATTTTGAACGCATTGCTCGAAAATATGCTGAACGGAATCTCATTTGTTTATGCTGTTCCATGGTGGGTAGCGGTTATTTCTGCTGTAATGTCAGCGGTTATTATTCTGTTTTCTACGCTTTCATCGGCTTTCAGAGCCTCAAGAATTGCTCCGATTACCGCAATCAGAGGCAACAATGATATTAAGATTAATAAAAAGAAAAGCTATAAATCACCGAAAATTATTAAAAAGCTGTTTGGTGTGGGCGGAGAAATTGCCTATAAAAACCTTAAACGCAGTAAAAAGAAGTACCGCACTACTGTAATTTCTATTATTATAACAGTTGCAATGTTTATTTCAATTTCCACCTTTATTGAGTACGGATTAAAAATTGCAGGTGATCACTTTAAGGATATTTCTTACAATATTACTGTACATGCAAACGATAAGCTGTCATATGATGAATACGAAAATGTTTACAAAAGAATCATTGCTGATACGGATATAAATTCAAGCATAAAAGCCTGTGAAAATTATTATGGCAATATAGTGGGGCTTACCGATTATTATACGGAGGATGCCAAAGCGGCAGAGTTATCGGGCGGCGATTTAGCGTATGTGTTTGGTGTGGATAATAAGAGCTTTAAGGAGTATGTAACCGCACTTGGATATAATTATGATGATGTCAAGGATAAAGCACTTATTACGAATGATTTTAAATACTACAATTCGGATAATATTCTTATCAAGGGTAAGGAATTTGACTTGCCTATGAACACTGTTGTAAAGTTGTATCCTAACGGAACCCCGTCATATACTGAGGATGATATTAAAGAAATTCAGAAAACAGATCCTGATTTTGTATATAATCCGGATGATTATAAGTCTGTTGACCTTGTTATATATGATACAATTAATAAGGAAGTGCCGGGGTCTATAGTTTCAAGTATTATGAGTACCCTAAATGAGGGAAGTGTGCTTGTAAGTGAGGATTATTTTAAAAAGCTGTTTGCCGAGGATAATGACCATACAACAGGAGTCATTGTTATTGATTCGGCTGACCCTGTAAATACGGTAGAATATATAAATAATCTTGATATAGAAAATCTTGATGTTTTTAATATTAACGAGCAAAAAGAACAGATGAATGCCATTGTGCTTATTATTGCAATCTTTGCTTACGGTTTTATTATTGTAATTTCACTTATCGGTATAACAAATGTATTTAACACAATCAATACCAATATGCGTTTGCGCAGTAAGGAATTTGCGATGCTCAAGTCTATCGGTATGACAAAGAAAGAATTTAACAGAATGATAAGACTTGAAAGTTTGTTCTACGGTTTAAAATCCTTGCTTATCGGTGTTCCGCTCGGATTGCTCGGAGGTTATGCTATATTTAAGGCTACGGGAAATACCATTATGCTTGACTATTCATTCCCGACTATGGCTGTACTCATAAGCATAGTGTTCGTATTCTTTGTTGTATGGCTTATTATGAAAATTTCTATCAGCAAAGTGAATAAACAGAATATAATTGAAACCATACGCAACGATAATATTTGACATATCGGCTTACAGGGTGATATAATCACAAAAGAAGGGAAGTGTTAGTATGAAGATACTGCTTGTTGAGGATAACAAAAGCATAATAAAAGGACTTGAGTATGCATTTGCACAGAACGGCTACAGTTGTGAATACTGTCTTAGTTTAGACGAGGCTGTACGAAAAGCACCTTTTAATTATGATGTAGCAGTGCTTGATATAATGCTTCCCGACGGAAACGGCTTTGATTTGTTTAAAAAAATTCGCAGATATTCCGATTTGCCTGTAATTTTTCTTACCGCTGTTGATGATGAAGACAGTGTAGTAAACGGACTTGAACTTGGTGCGGACGATTACATAACAAAGCCTTTTTCTACAAGAGAACTTATTGCACGCATAAAGCGAGTGGCGAATAAAAACAGTAAAAAGAACATAATTACAGTATCGGGCGTTACGCTTGATTTGGATAAATCGGCGGTGTTTGAAAACGGAAAACAGCTTGAACTTACCGCACTTGAATATAAATTATTGTCGCTGTTAATGCAAAATGCAGGTAAAGTGGTAACACGAGAACTGATATTTGAAAAAATATGGGATGTATCGGGCAACTTTGTAAATGACAATACGCTTACCGTATATATCAAGAGAATACGCAAAAAGCTTGATGCGGATATAATAAAAACGGTAAAGGGAATGGGGTATCAGGTTGCGGAGGTCAGCGAATGAAAAATGCTCAAAAGTTTGTATGTGCGGGTCTTGCGGTAACAATTGTATTTTGTGTAATATCAGCTGTTTTTACTTTTATCGGTCTTGAGAATATAAGAAAAACAAGTAACGATACCATAAATCAGCTTGTAAATATACTGCTTGAAAAATACCCTGATGTCAGCGAAAAAGAAGTAGCCGAAATACTTAATAATAAAACCGAATATACGGATAATTCGGAATTTTTAAATAAGTACGGAATTTACCCCGAAAAGGATTGGGTTTCGTACAATAATCAAGGCTCATACAAATATGTGATTCTTTCGGTATCTGTTTGTATAGCATTTGGACTTGCTTTTGCGGTTCTGTTTTTAGGGTATTTAAAAATTCAAAAGAAACAGACTATGGATATTGCAAAGCGGATTGAACGCATTAACCTTGGCGATTATTCATTGCAGATTGACGAGAACAGCGAGGACGAGCTTTCTCTGCTTGATAATCAGATTTACCGTACAACCGTAAAATTCAGAGAGCAGGCGGAAAATTCAAGGAAAGACAAGGAAAACCTGCAAAAATCATTGTCGGATATATCACATCAGCTCAAAACTCCGCTCACTTCAATAATTGTTATGGTGGAGAATATTTTAGATGATGACGATATGCCGCTTGAAATCAGGCGTGAATTTTTAAATGATATTAAGCACAACACGAATACTATTTCTTTTTTGGTGCAAAGTCTTCTTAAGTTATCAAAACTTGACGCAGAGGCGGTTAAATTCAGATATGAGCAGGTTGAGGTGAAAAGCATTGTTGATGAATGTATTAAAAATACCGCTGTAATGGCTGAAATTTTGGGTGTAAGACTTGAAACCGACTGCAATGACATAATTCTTAATTGCGACAGAAAATGGCTTTGCGAGGCTGTTACGAATATAATTAAGAACTGCATTGAACATTCACAGAACGGAAATATAAAAATAACCGCTGACCAAAATAAACTTTATACAAAAATCAGTATAAAGGATAACGGCAGCGGTATTACAAAAGAAGATTTGCCTCATATATTTGAACGATTTTATAAGGGCAAAAACTCAAGTGATGACAGTGTGGGTATAGGACTTGCCCTTGCAAAGTCGATTATTGAAAAGCAAGGCGGATACATAACTGTATCGTCTGAACTTAATAAAGGCAGTGAATTTGTAATAAAATTCTTTAACAACTGAATATCAACAAAAAACAGGTTGCCGCTTAATTGCGACAACCTGTTTTTGTATCTTAGATTTCAATGCTTTTGATTGAATCAAACTCGTCCTGAATTTCTTTTGAAGGTTTCTTTGCTATAAGAGAAACTATAATATTTACGATAAGCGCAAGCGCAAAACCTAAAACAAGAGAATAAAGATTTGTTGCTTTGTAAAGAGTTACACCGTTTACGAGCGGTAAGTAGTCCCATACAATAACTGTAAGTGCACCTGTTGCCATACCGCTGATTGCACCTGCAAGTGTTGAGCGTTTCCAGAATAACGCAAGAAGTACAACCGGACCGAAAGCAGAGCCAAAACCTGCCCATGCGTCAGAAACAAGTCCCATAATACTTGAGTTAGGATTAATGGCAATTACAAAGCCGATAATTGCAACAACAACTACCGCAACCTTACCGATGTTAAGAGCACTTTTCTCTGTAGCGCTTTTCTTAACGCCTTTGTAAATATCCTCTGACACGGCAGATGCTGTAACAAGGAGCTGGCTGTCGGCTGTTGACATAATAGCGGCAAGAATACCGCAAAGGAATATACCGCCGATGAATATCATTATTCCGTTATCGGAGAAGATCTGCTGAATAAGTCTGATGAATACTGTTTCGCTTGCTGTAGCGTCAAGGTTTTCGATAAGGTAACCTCTTGCAACAATTCCGATAAGGCAAGATGCGGCAAGTGAAATGATAACCCATACGATAGCAATTTTTCTTGACTTTTTGATTTCAGAGTCACTTTTTACCGCCATAAATCTTATAAGAATGTGTGGCATACCAAAGTAACCGAGTCCCCATGCAAGGTTAGAAATAATAGAAACGGCAGAAACATTTGAACCGTCATCATTTTTTAAGAAGTTAAGGTAATTATCCGGGTTTGTTACACCGCTGTCGATAAGTGACTGTGAGAAACTGTTGTTATATGTAAGAGCTACATAAGCGATTATCGGAACCGCCATAATGGCAACAAGCATTAAAAGTCCCTGTATAAAGTCAGTGTAGCAAACAGCCTTAAATCCGCCGAGAAATGTATAAACAAGAATTACAATTACAGCAACTATAAGACCGATTGTATATACAGTGTTGTAGTTTTCAGAGTTGCCGAAAAGTGTAGCGAAAAGCTTTGCGCCCGAACTGAATGCCGAGGCTGTATATACTGTGAAGAATATTGCAATAATAATGGCAGATACCATTTTTATTACGCCCTTATCGTCACAGTAACGGTTCTGGAAAAAGCTCGGAATTGTAAGTGAGTTTCCTGCAACGATTGTATATTTTCTTAATCGTGCCGAAACAATGTACCAGTTGAGTATAGTACCGATCAAAAGTCCGACTGCTATCCATACCTCACCTGTTCCCGCAAGGTAAACCGAACCCGGAAGTCCCATAAGCAGCCAACCGCTCATATCGGAAGCCTGTGCAGAGAGTGCAGCGGTCCAGCCGCCAAGATTTCGTCCGCCGAGGAAATAGTCCTCGTTGTTCTTTGTGCCCTTAGACGATACAAAGCCAATAATTATCATAATGACCATATATGCCGCAAAGGAGCATAAAACTATTATATTTGCTGTACTCATATTTTCCTCCTCTATTTTGTTATTAAACACAAATACTCTTTAATAGTACCAAATTTCAGCAAAAAAATCAAGTATATTCAATGTTGTAGCAGATTTATACTATAAAATATTTTTATATAATTGTATATTTATTACAGCAGAGCCAATAATAACAACGGAGGTGCTATTTATGAGCGAAAATAACAGCAGAAAGAAAAAGAGCAGATATGAAAAGGCAGGATTCTATACTGCGCTTTCTATCTGCTTAATAGCCGTAACTATGGCAGTGTATTCAACATATAATACTATATCGGGAGCAAAAGAACCTACGGAGCAACCCACCACCACGGCAGTGGAGGTAAATAATCAGGTGACAGGTATAACGGAGATTGCAGAGGAAACTACATTTCCTAAAGTTGCAAATGAAATAACTGTTCCTACAATATCGGTTACAATTCCCCCTTACACCGAACCTACCGAGCAGGACACAACAAGAAATGCCTTACAAACTATGCTTTCAACCGATTTAACTCTAAGTTATCCGCTAAATCAGAAAAACATTATAAGAGAATACAGCGAGAAAACAGTGTATTATAAAAGTCTTAATGTATGGAAATCGCATCTCGGAGTGGATTTTGCGGGTGAGATAGGCGATGAAGTAACCGCAATGACAGGCGGTGCGGTAATAAAGGTTGACGAGGATAAACTGTACGGAAAAACGGTAGAGATTGCAACCGATAATGCCGTAGTTATTTACAGCGGATTAAACGGAATAACCGTAAAAGAAGGCGATTCGGTAGAAAACGGACAGAAAATCGGTGTAATAGGTGCAGTTCCTTGTGAAGTACACGACAAAAATCATATTCATGTTGCCGTTAAGATTGACAGACAATTTGCAGACCCGCTTTCATTTATCAGCAACGGGGAATAAAATCTCCGTTTTTATCATAGATATAATTATGGCACGCCCTCGTATCGTTTCAGGGGCAAACAAAAAAGTGATGGTTGATTTCAGCCATCACTTTTATCTTATTCGTATTCACGATTTACAATTTTACAAAGTACGGTTATCTTTCGCTCTGATGCCATTCTTCATTGCCAAAGATAAAATCATCAATATCCATTACAATAATTCTCATAAAAACACCTCCTATATTATAGTAAACAATACCATTATATTCAGGAAGTGCAGGAATTATACAGGATTACTTGTTAATAATATTTAAGTATTCACAAATAATGTCAACTGCCTGCTCGGTAGAAAGAGCTGTACTGTTAATGCACAAATCATAGTTATCTGCCAAGCCCCACTTTTTTCCTGAATAGAAACTGTAGTAGTTTGCTCTGTTTTTGTCTGCTTTTAATACTGCCTGCTTTGCACGAGCGGGATCAATACTTTGTCTTTCGACTGCTCTCTTAGTTCTTACATCAATGTCAGCATAGATATAAATCTTAACGAGGTTTTGGTGATCCTTCAAAACATAATCCGCACATCTGCCAACGAATACGCATGGGCCTTCATTGGCAAGCTGCTTGATAATCTTGTGCTGTAAAATGTAGAGCTTGTCATTAACAGGTAAATCACCCATAGATGAAAAACCGTTACCGTAATTATAAAGTCCTAATGAAAGAGAGTACAAAAGGCTGTTTGTAGCCTTCTCATCAACATTTTCAAATACTTCAGGACTAATTCCGCTCTCTTTGGCCGCTAAAGATATAAGCTCCTTATCATAGAATGGAATGCCAAGGCGTTCTGAAAGAGCCTTTCCTATGTTGTGACCGCCTGAACCGTACTGTCTTGTAATTGTAATAATGTTATTGCAGCTCATATCATAACCTCCGGTGCAAAGAAATGTATGGAAAAGTAACTTGTATTACTTACTCTATACATATATATAATATCATAATTTTTGAAAAAATCAAATGAATTATACAATTTTTACAAAATTTGTGTAATCAATATAAATTGATTTGAGTTGCTTTGTGCATTATTACCATATAGCACATAAGAAATATATTGAGTTTGTACGAAGTCTGTCTGATATATAAACTATACAGTTGAAATAAGTAATTGCCTATAATACAGTTATTTATCAATATAAGACTTTATCTTAAGATTACATATATACTATTAAAGATAAAAGTAATTTTTGAAATTAAATCAGTTTTCAATTAAATAATCGTGATACTTGATTTTATTAGATATATATGTAAGAGAGTATTATTTCAGACTAAAAATAGTATATTCCATATATGTAAACACTATATATTGAGTTTATAAGGATAAAGTAAAAATTATTTAAAATTTTTTGAAAAAAATTGAAAAAAGGGGTTGCAATTTGTAAAAAGGAGTGATATAATAACGAAGTCGCTTGAGGAAAGCATAAACAACAGAAAGGTTTGAAAACACAGAAAAAAGCTTTTAAAAGTAATGAAAGAGATTTCAAAAAACTTTTTAAAAACTTTGAAAAAAGTGTTGACAAACGAAAATGAATATGATATAATAATTCACGCACTGTTGAGAGAGGTTCGGTAAGAACCGACAAAAAACTTTCCAAAAAGTGCGTAGGACCTTGAAAATTAAACAACGAGAAAAATAAAGGAACCCGTAATACTTTGAGGATACTCAAAGATTTACAGTGAGATGCACACAACAAAGCATCAGAAATTACGGATACGTTAGTATTCGGAATGAGCGATTAAAGCTCTGAAATTGATAGTAAGCGAAAGCTTAATATACAAATTTTAGAGAGTTTGATCCTGGCTCAGGACGAACGCTGGCGGCGTGCCTAACACATGCAAGTCGAACGGAACTTTTTTAAAGGATTTCTTCGGAATGAATTTGATTAAGTTTAGTGGCGGACGGGTGAGTAACGCGTGAGTAACCTGCCTCTGAGAGGGGAATAACATTCTGAAAAGAATGCTAATACCGCATAATATATATTTATCGCATGGTAGATATATCAAAGATTTATCGCTTAGAGATGGACTCGCGTCCGATTAGTTAGTTGGTG
>NZ_JACOPS010000005.1:0-157358 GCF_014288065.1 Ruminococcus intestinalis
CACCAACTAACTAATCGGACGCGAGTCCATCTCTGAGCGATAAATCTTTGATATATCTACCATGCGATAAATATATATTATGCGGTATTAGCATTCTTTTCAGAATGTTATTCCCCTCTCAGAGGCAGGTTACTCACGCGTTACTCACCCGTCCGCCACTAAACTTAATCAAATTCATTCCGAAGAAATCCTTTAAAGAAGTTCCGTTCGACTTGCATGTGTTAGGCACGCCGCCAGCGTTCGTCCTGAGCCAGGATCAAACTCTCTAAAATTTGTATATTAAGCTTTCGCTTACTATCAATTTCAGAGCTTTAATCGCTCATTCCGAATACTAACGTATCCGTAATTTCTGATGCTTTGTTGTGTGCATCTCACTGTAAATCTTTGAGTATCCTCAAAGTATTACGGGTTCCTTTATCTTTCTCGTTGTTTAATTTTCAAGGTCCTACGCACTTTTTGGAAAGTTTTTTGTCGGTTCTTACCGAACCTCTCTCAACAGTGCGTGAATTATTATATCACATTCGTTTTCGTTTGTCAACACTTTTTTCAAAGTTTTTAAAAAGTTTTTTGAAATCTCTTTCATTACTTTTTAAAATCCTTTTTCTGTGCTTTTAAACTTTTCTGTTGTTTGTGCTTTCCTCAAGCGACTTCGTTATTATATCACTCCTTTTTACAAATTGCAACCCCTTTTTTCAATTTTTTTATTTTTTCTTAAAAAACAATTTAAAAGCCGCATATTTGACGCATTTTCATATTCATGCATAATAAAACTTTCAACGCTTTTAACTATACCCATTATTTAGTCGATTATTCAATACACTTAAAATTATTTTATCAACTCTTTATTTCAAATGTATATCTGTACTTTATACTTATTACTTCACATATACTTATTACTTCCCATATACATTATATAAGAAAAGTGTATTTTATAGGAGAAAAAATCTTGACAAAAGTTTTTATTCTCTATATAATAGTAACAACAAGTAAATCCCTCTAAAAGCGATGACGGGAACAAGATATTTTGGTATTTCTTCAGAGAGCAGCTGTTTGGTGAAAAGCTGTGATTACCTTTATATGTATAGCTCATCCCCGAGTTTTCTGTGCGAGGTTATGTAGTGCAGAACGCAAGACTGCGTTATCGGTCAGGACTTTGTTGGAAGTCTGTAAGGGGTGTACAGTGATGTGCACCTAAAACCGGGTGGTACCACGGATGTTTTATTCGTCCCTTTTTAGGGGCGATTTTTTGTGCAATTAATTAGGAGGCACTTTATATGAAACCAGGATTTGAAAAGTATATTCCTTTTCAGCAGATTAAGCTTGAAAACAGAGAATGGCCAAACAATGTAATTACAAAAGCACCGATATGGTGCAGTGTTGACTTGCGTGACGGCAATCAGGCGCTTGTTGACCCTATGAATATGGAAGAAAAGATTGAATTTTTCCACACGCTTGTTGATATGGGCTTTAAGGAAATTGAAATAGGATTTCCGAGCGCATCCGAAACAGAGTACGAAATCTGCCGTGAATTGATTGAGGGCAACCATATTCCCGATGATGTTACAATTCAAGTACTTGTTCAGGCAAGAGAGCACCTCATCCGCAAAACTTTCGAGGCAGTTAAGGGCGCTAAAAATGTAATCATTCATTTCTACAATTCAACATCTACTTTACAGAGAAAAGTTGTATTTAAAACAGATATGGAAGGCGTTACAAAAATTGCTATTGAAGGCGCAAAACTTATTAAGCAGCTTACAGACGAATATACAGGCGATACAAACTTTAGATTTGAGTATTCTCCCGAAAGTTTCAGCGGTACAGAAGTTGAGAACGCTGTTTACATCTGCGATAAAGTTATGGAAGCTCTCGGTTCTACAAAAGAAAACCCTGTTATCCTCAATCTTCCTAACACTGTTGAAATGTGCACACCAAACACATACGCAGATCAGGTTGAATATTTTATTAAACATATAAAGAACAGAGAGGCTTGCATAATCAGCTTGCATCCGCACAATGACAGAGGCACAGGCGTTGCGTCGGGCGAGCTTGCACTTCTTGCAGGTGCAGAGCGTGTAGAGGGCACACTCTTCGGCAACGGCGAGAGAACCGGTAACCTTGACATTGTTACAATGGGACTTAATATGTTTACACAGGGAGTTGACCCTAAACTCGACTTCTCTAATCTTCCAAAGCTCAGAGAGATTTACGAAAGATGCACAGATATGAAAATCAATCCTCGTCAGCCGTATATCGGTGAACTTGTATTTACTGCTTTTTCGGGTTCTCATCAGGATGCTATCAATAAAGGTATGCAGTATATGAAAGACAGCGGCACAGAATATTGGGAAATTCCATACCTCCCTATCGACCCTGCCGATGTCGGAAGAGAGTATGAACCTATTATCAGAATCAACTCTCAATCAGGTAAGGGCGGCGCCGCATTTGTAATGAGCCATAACTTCGGATATGACCTTCCAAAGAAGATGCACCCTGAATTTTCTAAACTTGTTCAGAAAAAGTGTGAAGAACTCGGCAGAGAGCTTATTCCGAAAGAACTTTTTGAAGTATTCAGCGAAAACTATCTTGAAGTTCATCAGAAATACGCTCTTACAAAGCGTAAGATTTACGAAGAAAGCGAAAACGGTAAAGATTATGTGCACTTCAAGGGCAAGATGACTATTAACGGTGCCGATGAAGTTACATTAAGCGGCGTAGGCAACGGCCCGATTGACGCATTCTTTAATGCTATTAAGAAATTCGGACTCGACAAATACGAATTTATCTCTTACAGCCAGCACGCTATTTCACAGGGTTCAGATTCAAAAGCTGTTTCTTACATTGAGCTCAAAAAGCCTGACGGAAAGAACATCTTTGGTATCGGTATTGATTCCAATGTCAATGTTGCATCTGTACTCGGTGTACTTAATGCAATTAACAGAGCTGAAATGTAAAAATATAAAATTAACAGTATAATATCAATATAATTATTAATCCGCTCAATTTTATTATAATTTGAGCGGATTTTAGTTTGTTGGTTTAATGTAAAAATATGGTTCACCACCAAAAGTTTAGTTTTACAAATTCAAAATTCAGGTCAACCCTTTTTAAAGGGTTGCGGGTTTGGGCAGCGCCCATAAAACAATAAAAATGCACTGATTTTAAATATAAAATATTAAGCTGTAATTGCACAATATAATAACTAAACTTTAGATTATTAAAGATTTTAAGATAAAATAAAAGTTAAGACTAATGAGTGGCAGAAAGTAAGAAAGTCGCACTTTAGCAATCTTAGAGAAACGATATTCTAAAGAACACAAAGAGGTTTGCGTGTGTGGCTGATTTGCCCTTAAAAAGTGGCAAATTAGTAGTTTTATTAGCGTGGCTTTTCCTTTGTTGCTGTCGCATTAACTTTCGCAACTATTGCAATTAGTCTTTTAACATCTTTATTTATACAGTCACACTTTCTGTATTTTGCAATATTATGTAGTGTAAACAGAAAGGAGGCAAACGCTTATGTGTAACTTTTTCGGTAATGGCAACAACTGCTGCTCATGGATTATTCTTCTTATAGTTATCCTTGCTTGTTGTGGCGGTAACGAGTCTTCTAACGGTTGTGGCTGCGGCTGCTAAAAATTAAGTATAAAAATAACCCCCTCAATTGCGAGGGGGTTAAATTCTGTTTGTCTATAAAACTATAATGCGATTATGCACTGTATGCAGACCATGAATCGTGGTTATTGTTTCCCTGAACAGGAGAAGTCTGGATTGAAGTAAATCCTGCCTCCGCAATATTCTTAAGTTCTGCTTTAATGTCGGTGTATTTCCAGTCAAAGCAATGGAGAATAACACCGTAATAAAATTACACATACGACAAAATAAGCAAAAACCTCTTATTTGCGTATAAAATACATTTTAGCGCTTTTATCATGACAAAAATGTATTAAATTGGCAACCTGATTATTGCACAATAAGCGCAAAATGTTTTTGATTATTTTGCTAAATTAAAGCTGCTTGCAGTTTGCTTTTGCTAATATTTTATATATTTAATCTTAAAATAAGCAAATATTTACGCAAATTATTTGTTTGTTTTGTTGAGCAAGTATTTACAGATTTATAAAAACATTAATTTTATTTTGTCAATATATGTGTATTGAAATTTACCGATTTTGTAGTAAAATATCTTTATAGGATGTGATAATATGAAAATAGGTCTTATAGTTGAGGGCGGTGCAGCACGCACCTACTACTCCTGCGGCGTTATGGACGAAATGTTGAAAGAAAATATTTACGCCGATTATGTAATAGGAACTTCGGCAGGTATTTCCAATGCTGTGTCCTATGTTTCAAAACAAATCGGCAGAAACTATATAATAGGAACAAAATATTTAAACGATAAAAGATATATGGGAACAAAGTATTTGCTCAATCCTAAAAAGCGCTGCTACTTTAACCTTGATTTTATTATGGACGAAATTCCAAATAAACTTGTTCCCTTTGACTACGATACTTTTGCAAAATTTAAAGGTGATGTAATCGCAACTCTTACAAATATAAACACAGGCAAAACCGAGTATGTGCCTGTTTCACGCTATGACAGAAAATTTGAAATACTAAGAGCGACCTGCGCATTACCGCTGCTTTTTCAGCCGATTATAATAAACGGAAACGAATATCTTGATGGCGGAATTACCGACAGCATTCCGTTTAAACACGCTTTTGATGACGGCTGTGACAAATGCATAGTTATACTTACGCAGGCAAGGGATTACCGCAAAAAAGCCGACAAAACGCTCGAATTTTCCGCAAAGCGCTACAGAAAGAAACCTGAATTTGCAAAGGCACTTTTAAACAGACCGCAAATGTATAACAAACAGCTTGAAGATATAAAAATGCTTGAAGAACAGGGACTTATTTATGTAATTGCGCCAAATCAAAGTCTTGGCATAGGCAGAACTGAAAGCAACCCCGAAATAATAGAAAAAATATACAAACAAGGTGAGTCAGATTTAAGAAAACACCTTGATAAACTTAGAAAATTTATTGAAAATTAAAGGTGTCCATTTATCTGAAATTGCAAAACAATTGTCAGAAGAATGGGCAAACGGAAGAATTAGTATGGAGCAAATATGATACCTATTTATATGACGATTGCAAAGTTTTGAAAAATTTGCTTAACATACAAAATAAGGCTGATTTAAACTTAGCCGATAAATACAAATTTAAAAATTATAAGCCTGTTTTGCACGAATACTTAGAAGATTAACTCTTATCTCTTGACTTTTTTACATTCATTTGGTACAATAGATTATGTTGCAACGGGATGTAGCGCAGCTTGGTAGCGCACACGTCTGGGGGGCGTGGTGTCGCAAGTTCAAATCTTGTCATCCCGACCATTACACGCTAACCGCTCGGTCAGCGTGTTTTTTCTTACTGTAATCCTTTTTTATAATGAGGTGAACATATATGCAGATTTCAAGCAGATTTACTCTTGCCGTTCATATCCTTACCTGCATAAAAACTTTCGGTGACAGTAACAAGATTACGAGCGAGTTTTTGGCTGCAAGCACCAATGTTAATCCTGTAATTGTCCGTAAAATTCTCGGGCAGTTAAAAAAAGCGGGTATAGTGGAAGTAGCACGGGGTTCGGGCGGTGCTGTTCTGGCAAAGCCTGAAAATGACATAACATTTCTTGATATTTATAAAGCGGTAGATTGCGTGGGTGACGGCGAGCTTTTCCATTTCCACGAAAATCCTAACCCGCTCTGCCCCGTCGGACGAAACATTCACGCCGTTCTTGACGACAGGCTCATAAAAGTACAGCAGGCAATGGAAAAAGAGCTTGCGTCTGTTACATTAAAAGATGTTTTGGACGATACGCAAAATATAATAAAATCACAACAATAAAATAATTTGATTAATAATAAGATTTTAAGTATTTTTCTCCTTTTTGAAAATTCTTAAAATCTTTTTTTATTTTTATCGTTGTAACCGTTGACATTACAACAAGTTTGTGATAATATATCGTTGTAATAATTAAGGTTACAACAAATTCAACACATAAATATTTTTACGGAGGTTTTATTATGAAAAAGACAGATTACAAAGAAATCAAATTAGAAAAAGGTACTATCTTTGAATATTCATTCGGTGAAGTAAAGTTATTGGTTTACCGTACAAATGACTTTATTGACGATGAAGCAATTATGCTTGTAAAAAACAACAAAACAGTTGTTATCGAATCGCCTTGCTTTAATGACAACATTGCAGAGCTTGAGCAGTTTATTAAAGATACAGGTACTCAAGTTGAGGGTGTTGTACTCGCTTATCATATGGGCGGCGGCACATTCTTGCCGAATGTAAAGAAATATGCTACTAAAAAGGCAAATACTTACGGCACTGTCGGTGGCGGTAAAGCTTTAGTAGAAAATTTCACAAAGGCTTTCGGCAATATCTTTGATTCATCAATTCACTCGGTTACAAATATTATTCCAGGCGAAACATTAAAAATCGCAGATACAAAACTTAACATTGTAGAAACTGCTGATGCTTTTGATATTGTTTTCCCTGAAATCAATGTTATTTACACTCATATGCTCGGTCACGATTGTCACTCCATTATCGGCGGTGTAGCACATGCCGACGCAATGATTGCCGAACTCGAGGGCTATATTAACAAAAATTATGACCTTATCCTCACATCGCACTATGACCCGGAAGATACAAACGATGTAAAGACTAAGATTGACTATGTAAAGAATATTAAGTCTATTGCAAACAAGTCAGCCAATGCCGAAGAATTTAAGGAAAAAGTAAAGTCAGAATATCCGAATTACTCCGGACTTAACTACCTTGACATTACAGCCGGTGCATTTTTCCCCGCTTAATTAAATTTCTCTGCAATAAAATAAATTATAATCCATATTTAAAGGACAGTCCATTATTTGGACTGCCCTTTTGAGAAGTATAGTAGTGTCAGATATTCAAAATCGTAATTATTTTTCCTTCATATGTAAGCACATTGCTTTCTTGCAAACTCTTTAATTCTCTCATCAATGTGCTTATATCCATTTGTAAATGGTCTGCGAGCTCCTGTCTTGTAAAAGGAATTTGTAATTTGTCACTTTTTTGCTCGCTTTTTAATTGTCGCAAATACTTAATAATTTTATTTTTCGAAAGAGATTCCGCATTAGCAATTATGCGCTGCATAACATTTTCTGTCATTCTGTAAAAAATACTGATAATATTTTGCTGAACTCTGTTTTGTAAAAAAATAATTGACGGATCGGTTATTAAAAACGAATTTGTTTCAAGTGACAAAACAACCGATTTTTTCCTTGCCTCTACCGATACCGTCGGATACGGAGTATCCAGGCTTATAGCTATCAATTCGTTTCCGTCGGGTTCAAAATGATTTATAAATGTTTTCACACCGTCTATATTTGTTTCATAAGAAGCTATTGAACCGTATAAAACAAAAATTGATTTATCAAGTTCAACATTAAGTATTGCGCCACGATTAAGTTCAAAAATCTTAAATTTAGTATTATATAGAAATTTCTCTATTTCATCATCGGTAAATCCACGAAAAAGTTGAGAATTTCTTAAATGCTCGATATTTTTTTCGATTTGATTCTCCATAAATATAAACAATACTCCTGATTACAAAATATATACTTAAGCTGTCAGATTGATAAAACCTGACAGCTTTATTATATCACTCTTATTTTTTATTTCAACGCAATTTTTAAAATCATCAGTTATTAACGGTATATTTTCCGTTTGAACTGCCCGAAATATAAAACTTGGCACTGCCTGTAACAGGAATATCAACAGTCTGACTGCTGCCATTGTTGAATATTACATATGTAGCATCGCTTGGAATATCAATGGTATAAACACTCTGACCTAATTCATTTGTTGTTGACTTTGTCATTGATTTTCCCGGCCATGATGTCATTTTTGTATTGCTGTCAGACCAATAGTAGCAATTCACATTACCCCAGTTGTAGTTATCTGTAAATGTCATAGTATATTTGTCAGATACAGATGAAGTTGTAGGTTGGGTTGTCGGTGTCGGCGCTGTAGTAGGCTGTGTTGTAGGTTTAACCGTTGTCGGCTGTGTCGGAGCGATTCCGCCTTTGTATTGACCTACCTTGGCCTCACTGCTTGGCTGATTTACAATGTACAGCATAATGTATGTAGCATCTCTGATATCAACAGAACCGTCTTCGTCAACATCGGCTGCAATCTTTTGTTTCTGATTAAATGTAATCATTTCATTGATGTAAAGCTGAATTTCAGTTACATCGCTGATTGTAATTTTACCGTCCTGATTTGTATCACCGATAAGTACTTTTTCAGCAGGAGATGTAGTAGGCTGTGCTGTTGTAGGCTTTGCCGTAGTAGGTTGTGCTGTTGTAGGCTTTGCCGTAGTAGGTTGTGCTGTTGTAGGCTTTGCCGTAGTAGGTTGTGCTGTTGTACTCTGGGTTGGTACAGGCGTATTATAATCTTCAAAAGTGTGATTTGCTTTGAATATCTTTGTAGCGCCGTTGAGATTTAATCCCGGCTTTGCATCTGCAGGATAACGCTTGCTTGCAGAGTTTGTGCCGTCACTGAAAATAACCGCACCGTTTGCAAGTGAATCTGAAACTTCAATTACATAATAACCTGTAGAAGAATCCAAAGTCATTTTTTCGCCAGGCCATTTTGCATTAGAAACTGCATCTGAATAAATATAAGCATATATATTTGACCAGTTATAAGATGAATTGTCAAAGTAAATTTTTTGCGTTAATGTCGGGTCAACCTTTGTGTAAATGTAGGTTTTATCGGCTGAACCGTTGGCGTTGCTTGCCTTTACATTGATTGTTGTCTTTGTACCGTACGCAAGACCTGCGCCGATTGTAATTTTCGTACCGTCAGTGAATGACTGATATTTACCGCCGTCAACGGAATACTGCGAGTTTTCAGCGTTCTTGGTATTTAATGTAAGTGTGTAAGTTTCTGTTTCGTATGTAGAAGAACCCGGAGTTACACTTACCTTTGGCTTAGGATTTTCTTCTTCATAAATAACGGCAATACCGCTTGAGCCGACCTTACCGCTGATTGACGATGAAGTAACCGTAAATGTGTTGCCGGAAATTTTGTCAACATATGTACCCGGTTTTGCATAGCCTCCGCCGTTTTCAACAGAAACATTACCGCTGCCGCTGCCTTTTACAATAACAGCACCGCCGTCTTTACGGGTAATTACGCTGCAGTCGTTTGATTTTTTATAACAATCGGCTTTTCCGTTCATGGCATTGTGGAATTTATTAACTTCCGCAACCTCACTGCTTATAAAGTGAGTGCTGCCTTTTTCACCGATTTTTATATTATCTTTAATTTTTGATGACGGACGAGAAAAATAAAGAGCAGTTACTTCATTTTGGCTTGCCGCAACAGCATATGCACGGTCAATAACATTTTGGCTCATATCATTTGAATAGCCCCAATCTTTGTTATTTGACCATGTGTCATGGCTTTCGGCCCAATAAATGAGTTTATCGCAGGAAATACCACGATCACACCAGTTTCCAGACGAATCAGGTGCATCACCGGAATTAAATGAATCACGCAGAGTTTTACCGTAATTGCTGTCGGTTACCGTAATATAGTCTGTATATTCTTTCATTATATCTTCATTTCCGGTTTCTCTGTCATCAGGACCGGTAAGAATTTCGCCATAGTTATATAAACCATACTTTGTTACCGAACTCCAGAAATTATCGCCCTCGCTCGGAACGCCAATATGTTTTGCTGCGTCCCAGCGAATACCGTCAACACCGACTGACTTTAATTCCTGCATATATTTTCCTACTTTTTGCTGAACATATGAATTTTCAGTTGCGATATCAGGCATACCGATTTCTCCGTGTGTTACCTGCCATCTGTTTTTCCAGTCAATACCGCCTCCAAAAGTATGCCAATACTTTGATGGCTTTAAATCATCTTCTATTCTTGAATGGTCGCCTGCAAGATGATTTGCTACAACATCAACTATTACCTTGATACCATAATTCTCGGCTTCTTTACATAGTGATTCCAACTCTGCCTTTGTACCGAGTTCGCTAGTACCTATATAAAATCCCAACGGCTGATACAACCACCACCATGTACCGGTTCCGCTGCCGGGCTGTGCAGGTGAAGTTTGAATTGTTGTAAAACCTGCCTCGGCAATATTATTTAATTCTGCCTTAATATCATTGTACTTCCAGTTAAAGCAGTGCAAAATTACACCGTCCTGAATGTTGTCCATTAAATCGTAATCGCCGACAGAAACCGAATTTTCATCTGATACAACTGCCGCATTTGCCGACACCGCAGCTGTTGCAAAACAAGGCAACAACATACTTGCCGCAAGAGCCGCACTGATTATTCTTTTATTCTTTTTCACGCTTTTTCCTCCCGTAAAATGTTAATTTCAAAACCTAAAAACCATAAAATTACAAAAAGTTTCTAAATAATTGCCTGCTTAACAAAAATCACCTCCAAAAACAAGGCATAATAACAATGTTTACTATTTATTATAATAATTATTTTTCCCCTTATATAATGGTAAATACGAATGTTTATCTTAAGAGGAATAAAATTTAACCGTTATTTTTTGTTCATTTTCACAAACAAGTTCTTAATATCAGCAAAATTTAATTTATAATATCAATTATAATACAAAGCTATGTTAAATTAATTAAAAAGGTTCTGTCTTAATATATTGTAGCAACAATAATACATTACTGTTTAGCGGAATACTTCGTCAGGTAATTATAAAAGTTTGGCAGACAATAATTCACCCCGATTTTTGATAACAAAACAAAATACCCGACTATGGCGTATAACCATAGTCAGGCATTTAATAAATTCTGTTATTATTTCACAAATTTACCGAGAATATCGAATTTTCCGATAATAGGGAGCTTTTTGCATTTACCCTGTACTGCGTTTACAATACCGTAAATTGCAAGAACAATAAAAGCAATTGACAAAATTGTGTTTATAAAACCGAGTATTGTAAGCAAAACTCCGCCTACTCCAAAAATAATACTTCCACGGAATATGATGCTTATAATTGTGGCTAAAATATAGTAAATAATAGCCTGTGCAACAGATAAAACAGTAATATTCAAACCCTGTGTTGCATGAAATCTTGCGTACTTTGAATCCTTTGCCGCAAAAATAGGTACAAGTACAAGCAAACCGATATAAGCAAGCACTGCCATAACCTTGTTTTCTTTGATATCCATAGGATCAAACTCTGCTGTAACATCATCACTGTTCAAAAAGTTATTCTGCTGTGTGCCGTACTGGTGCTGTTGAGTCTGCGCCTGCGAAGTTGTGTCATAAACGGGTGTTCCGCAATGTGAGCAGAATGTTGCTCCGTCCGGAATGTTATTGCCGCAATTTTTACAAAAAGCCATTGTTTTTACTCCTTTTTCTTTAAATACCTCATTAATTATTAAAATTAACATTATCTATGATATAATATATCGCAAAATATGTCAAGCAAATATTAAAAATGGCAACTAAACATAAATATGTGTTTAGCCGCCATTTTATCTATATTGCTTTAAGAATAAGCATTAATTACTTAAAATACTTAACGCCGCTTTCAAAGATAAGCTGGTCCTTAGCAAACGGAACATTCTTGTAAAGGCTGTCGCCCTTTCTTTCGCTGTGGCCCATTTTTCCTAAGATTCTGCCGTCAGGTGAAGTAATACCCTCGATAGCGCATACGGAACCGTTTACATTATATGTAATGTCTGCACTTGGGTTGCCGTTAAGGTCAACATACTGTGTAGCAATCTGACCGTTTTCGGCAAGCATCTTAACTGTTGCCTCGTCAGCCATAAATCTGCCCTCACCGTGCGACACAGGAATAGCAAATACATCGCCTGCATTTACACTTGCAAACCAAGGTGACTTAACGGAAGTAACTCTTGTGTAAGCCATATGAGAGATATGTCTGCCGATTGTGTTGAATGTAAGTGTCGGGTCTGTCGGCTTAAGTTCTCTGATTTCGCCGTAAGGTACAAGACCGAGTTTGATAAGTGCCTGGAAACCGTTGCAAATACCGAGCATAAGACCGTCACGGTTCTTGAGCATCTCATTTACAGCGTTCGCAATTCTTGGATTACGGAAAGTAGTAGCAATAAACTTACCCGAACCGTCAGGCTCGTCACCGCCTGAGAAACCGCCCGGGAACATAATCATCTGTGACTTAGAAATGATTTTCTCCATAGCCTTGATTGTTTCTTCGATATGAGCGGATGTAAGGTTCTTTACGATAAGAAGTTCAACATTTGCGCCCGCTTTTTCAAAAGCTCTTGCAGAGTCAACCTCGCAGTTTGTACCCGGGAATACAGGGATAAATACTGTTGGCTTTGCTGTCTTAATTGCAGGTGAGCTTGTGTTTCTCTGTGTAAAGAGCGGAATATCAACCGCAATTTCAGGGCACTCTGCCTTTGTCGGGAATACCTTTTCAAGCGGAGCAGTCCACTTTTCGATAAGTGTATTTACATCAACAGCAACACCGTTTACTGTAACCTTGCCGTCGTCTGTAACTGTACCGAGGTCATAGCTTACTACACTGTTGTCAAGTTCCGCACCGTCTGCAAGCTCAATAACAAGTGAACCTGAAAGCGGAGCAAAAAGCTCGTCATTTGTGAGTTTATTTGTAAATTTAAATCCATAGCCATTACCGAAACAAGCCTTACATACGCTTGCGGCAGCACCGCCCTCTTTAACAACAGATGCAGAAAGCACCTTGCCCTCGTCAAAGAGTTTGTAAACAGCCTTGTACATAGCGATAAGCTTGTCCCAATCAGGCATAAGAGTTTCTTTATTTTCAGGAACAGGTACATAAATAACCTTTGAACCTACATTTTTGAACTCGGCTGATACTGTCTTGCTTGCCTTTGTCATAGCAACCGCAAAACTTACGAGTGTAGGCGGAACATCAATAGTTTCAAATGTACCCGACATACTGTCCTTACCGCCGATTGACGGAATACCGAGTTTAAGCTGTGCTTCCATTGCACCGAGAAGTGCAGCGGCAGGTTTACCCCAACGCTCCGGTACATCTTTTAATCTTTCAAAATATTCCTGGAATGTAAGGCGGGCTGTAAGTGGATTTGCACCGATAGCAAGGAGCTTTGAAAGTGACTCAACTACCGCATATGCTGAGCCATGGAACGGACTCCAGCGTGAAACACCCGGAATAAAGCCGTAGCTCATTGCTGTGGCGTCATCTGTTTCGCCTTTTTCAAGCGGAATCTTGGCAGCCATAGCCTCCTGCGGAGTAAGCTGGTTCTTACCGCCGAACGGCATAATTACTGTTGCGGCACCGATAGATGCGTCAAAACGCTCTGAAAGACCGATCTGTGAGCAAACCTCAAGACGAGCCATATTTTCTTCAAGTGCCTTGTCGGCAGGCATATCCTTTAATACAGCAGGACACGCCTTACGGTAGCAATCCTCTGCCTTTGGTGCTGTGATATAAGCTGATGAAAGCTGTGTAACACCGTTTGTATTCAAAAATTCTCTGCTGAGATCAACAATCTTGTCGCCTCTCCATGTCATTGTAAGTCTTGGGCTTTCTGTAACAATTGCGACTGCTGTAGCCTCAAGGTTCTCTTTCTCTGCCTCTGCAATAAAGGTTTCTACATCCTTTTTGTCGAGCACAACAGCCATTCTCTCCTGGCTCTCTGAAATAGCAAGCTCTGTACCGTCAAGACCGTCATACTTCTTAGTTACCTTGTCAAGGTCAACTGCAAGACCGTCGGCAAGCTCACCGATAGCTACGCATACACCGCCTGCACCGAAGTCGTTGCATCTCTTAATAAGTTTAGCAACCTTAGGGTTACGGAACAAACGCTGAATCTTACGCTCTGTAGGCGGGTTACCCTTCTGAACTTCCGCACCGCAGGTTTCAATAGAGCTTTCTGTATGAGCCTTTGAAGAACCTGTTGCACCGCCGCATCCGTCACGACCTGTTCTGCCGCCTAAGAGTACGATAATATCATCAGGGAGCGGAACTTCACGAATTACATTTTCCTTTGGTGATGCGCCGATAACTGCACCGATTTCAAGTCTTTTTGCTACATAGCCGCTGTCATAAAGCTCTGTAACCTGACCTGTTGCAAGACCGATCTGGTTGCCGTATGAGCTGTAACCGTTAGCCGCACCTGTTGTAATTTTTCTTGATGGGAGCTTACCGGGCATTGTGTCCTTTACAGGAATAGTCGGATCTCCCGAACCTGTAACACGCATTGCCTGATATACATATGAACGACCTGAAAGCGGGTCACGGATAGCACCGCCAAGACAAGTAGCTGCGCCGCCGAAAGGCTCGATTTCTGTCGGGTGGTTATGGGTTTCATTCTTAAACTGAACGAGCCACTGCTCTGTTTTACCGTCAATAGTTACGGGAACTTCGATTGAGCAAGCGTTAATCTCTTCGCTCTCGTCAAGGTCAGGAATAAGACCTTTTTTCTTAAGTGACTTCATACCGATAAGAGCCATATCCATAAGAGATACGATTCTCTTTGTATCTTTTCCGTAAACCTCGTCACGGGTAGCATAATACTCATTGAGAGCGTCCTCGATTACCGAACCGAGAGCTGCCTTTTCAACTTCGATTTTCTCAAGTTTTGTAAGGAAAGTTGTGTGACGGCAGTGGTCAGACCAATATGTGTCAATAACACGAAGCTCTGTTACACTCGGGTCACGCTTTTCTGTATCTCTGAAATAGTCACGGCAGAACTTAAGGTCTGACAATGTCATAGCAAAGCCCATTGAGCCGTAATACTTTTCCATTTCTTCGTCGTTAAATTTTATAAAGCCTTCTACACGCTTAACATCGGCAGGAACAGGAGTTGCAATGTCAAGTGTCTGCGGCTTTTCAAGAGAGGCAAGACGGCTCTCTACAGGGTTGATGAGGTAATCCTCAATCTTTTTAAGGTCATCATCCGAAATATCACCTGTTACGGCAACAACTCTTGCTGTAAGCACCTTACAGCGCTCGCCCTGTGTAAGAAGCTGTACGCACTGCTCGGCAGAGTCGCCACGCTGGTCATACTGACCCGGGAGATATTCCATTGCAAATACCTTCCAGCCGTCCTCAACAGGAAGTGTTTCCTCATAAATAACATCCGCATTAGGCTCTGAAAGAATAGTACCTTTTGCTGCGTTGTACTCGTCGAGTGAAAGTCCCTCAATATCATATCTCATAATGTATCGAAGGTCGGTAACATTTCTCATACCAAGGTTGTGGCGAATGTCCCACAAAGTCTGCTTTGCAAGAACATTAAAGCCATCTCTTTTTTCTACAAAAATTCTGATTACGCCTGACATAGAAGCTCGTCCTCCCGTAAAAATCATATTATTTTAATAATACCACAAAAGCATTTTTTCTTTTTTCGATAAAGTAATTATAAAAATAATTGACGAATAAAATCGTATAAAATTGGTACAAGCAAAAAATTGTCGGTATATAAGCCATTAATGTACATTGTAGGTTATAAAGTTTAGTTTAAAAAAAGTGATAATTTTGAAAGGGAAATAATTAAAAGACTTATTTTGCCAAGTACAAATTTTATTAGGAAAATAAAAGTTAGAGGTTCCAAGGTCACTGACCTTGGTCGTCTAAGGAAAAGGGATACTTAAGGGGAAAGGGACTCGAAATCCCTTTCCCTTTAAGCGTGCTTTCTTTTGGAGCTTTTCTTTTCACGCAAAAGAAAAGCGGAATGGTAGGCATTTTATTATAGTGCATAAGTAGTTTACAGGCAACAAACTTATAAAATAATCTTTCTGCCATATTTTTGCTTACGCAATTAAAAGGCTTTCTCCATTATGTTCAAGCCGCCAAAAGGCTTGCCGTTTGGCTATTAAAATTTGCAATAGATTAAAGTTTTATGGGCGTTGCCCACACCCACAACCTTTGAAAAGGTTGACCAAACTTTTATATTCGTGACAGAAACATTGCTCTTTTCTGCCTCTGTTACCCGACCGAAAATAAGTTAATCCACACCCCTACATTCAAACAACTTCTCAAAATTTCCACAAAAAAACCGCCTGCAAAGCAGACGGTTATACTTAGAATTATAAATCGGCACCTATTCTTCTGAATCTTTCATAACGGGCATTAGTAAGTTCTTCGTCGGTAAGTGCAAGATTTTTTTCAAAAGTTCTCTGAATCAAGAGTTTTAGACTCTCAAACATAGCGGCATCCTCTGCCCTCGGCTCTCTGATAATACGCTCAATTACATGCAAGTCAAATAAATCCTGCGCAGTAAGTTTGAGTGCCTCTGCGGCCTGCGGAGCTTTGGAACTGTCTTTCCAAAGGATAGACGCACAACCCTCCGGAGAAATTGCGGAATAAACAGAATTTTCCATCATCCATACTTCATCTGCAACAGCAAGTGCAAGCGCACCGCCGCTGCCGCCCTCACCTACAACAATTGTAAGCACGGGTGTTTTTAAAGTCATCATCTCCATAAGGTTTTCGGCAATAGCCTGTCCCTGACCTCTTTCTTCCGCTCCGATTCCCGGGTAAGCACCGCTGGTATCTACAAAGCAAAGAACAGGGCGGTGGAACTTTTCAGCCTGTTTCATAAGTCTTAGAGCTTTTCTGTAGCCCTCCGGATGAGCCTGTCCGAAATTGCGCTCCATACGCTCTTTTGTATTTCTGCCCTTTTCAATTCCGATTACGGTTACAGGCATATCGTGCAACATAGCAAGGCCTGCCACAACTGCCTTATCGTCGGAATATCTCCTGTCGCCGTGCAGTTCAAAAAAGCTGTCGCCGAACATATGATTTATGTAATCAACAGTTGTAATTTTATTGGCATCTCTCGCCGCCATAACTTTATCATAAGCAGACATTATTCCGACACCTCCCCGTATCCGTGCATCTTAAGCAATTTTACAAGTGTAGCTTTCAGGTTGTTTCTGCTTACAACAGCGTCAACAAAACCTTTCTGCATTACAAACTCCGATGTCTGGAAATCCTTTGGGAGTTTCTGACGGAGAGTCTGCTCAATTACTCTCGGGCCCGCAAAAGCTACAAGAGTATCGGGCTCGGCAAGGATAATATCGCCCTCCATAGCAAAAGACGCAGTAACACCACCTGTTGTAGGGTCGGTAAGAACTGTTATGTATAAAAGTCCGCTGTCGCTGTGGCGCTTAACCGCACCGGAAGTTTTCGCCATCTGCATAAGGGAAAGAATACCCTCCTGCATACGAGCGCCGCCCGATACAGTGCAAACTATAACCGGAAGTGCGTTTTCGGTAGCATATTCAAAAGCACGGGTGATTTTTTCACCTGTTACCGTACCCATACTGCCCATCATAAAATCGGAATCCATTGCGCAAAGCACTGCGTCAATACCGCCGATTTTACATTCACCGCACATTACGGATTCTTTTGAACCTGTGGCTCTTGCTTTTTCAAGCTTTTGGTCATAGCCTGGAAAATCGAGAATATTTTTGCTTGCCATATTGGCGTCATGCTCGCAAAAACTGCCGTCATCGGCAAGAAGTGCCACACGCTGTTTTGCATTCATTCTGAAATGATGACCGCACTTTGTGCAGACACGGAAATTTTCTTCCATATCTGTTGTAAGGAGCATAGTGCCGCACTTAGGGCATTTTGTCCACATTTCCTCGGGAACAAACGGTACATTGGTCTGCTCCTCGGGTCTGCTTTCAAGCTCATTTTTCGGTTTTACAAAAGCAAATAAATCCATAGCCTATTACTTCTTTCCGTCCTTATGCTTTTTTTCAAAATCAAGCATAAAGTCAGTAGTATATTCTCCGCTGACAAACTGCTCGTCCGACAAAATCTCGGCAAGCAAGTCACGGTTGATGTCAATTCCGTCAATGGTAAGCTCCGAAAGAGCCATTTTCATCTTTCTTATCGCAAGCTCACGGCTTCTTGCCTGAACAATGAGCTTGCCTATCATAGAATCATAGTAAGGCGGAATAAAATAATCCTGAAATACAGCTGTATCAAAACGGACAAAAGAACCGCCCGGTATATGCAAACGCTTAATTCTTCCGCAGCTCGGTCTGAAACCGTGCTCCGGGTCTTCTGCATTAATACGGCACTCAATAACATTACCGTGTGTAAAAATGCTGTCCTGGGTTCTTGTAAGTTTTCCGCCTGCCGCAATTCTTATCTGCCACTGTACAATATCAAGACCTGTTACCATCTCGGTAACACCGTGTTCAACCTGAAGACGGGTATTCATCTCCATAAAGTAGAAGTTATTGTCCATATCGAGCAAAAACTCCACCGTACCTGCATTGACATAATTTACAGCCTTTGCCGCCTTTACAGCCGCTTTCATCATTTCCTTACGGGTTCTGTCATCAAGTGCAGGACTTGGGCTTTCCTCAATCATCTTCTGATTTTTACGCTGGACTGAACATTCTCTTTCACCCAGACAGATAGTATTACCGTATTTGTCGCTCAAAAGCTGCATCTCTATATGCTTTACGGGGTGAATGAACTTTTCCATATAACATGCGCCGTCACCAAAAGCAGATTGTGCCTCCGAAGACGCCGCCGCAAAAGCCTCGTCAAACTGCTCAATGCAGTCTACTCTGCGGATACCCTTTCCGCCGCCGCCCGAACGAGCCTTTATAAGCAGCGGAAAACCAATTTTTTCGGCTTCTTCCCTTGCTTTTACGGGGTCTTCTATAATATCGCAGCCGGGTGTTACGGGAACACCTGCCGCACGCATTGTTTTTCTTGCATTGTCCTTATCGCCGAGTAATTTTATCATCTCTGATGTAGGGCCGATAAAGTTTATGTTACATTGCTCACAAAGAGAAACGAATTTTGCATTCTCCGAGAGCAAACCATAGCCGGGGTGAATGGCTTGTGCGCCGCTTTCAATGGCAACGGTAAGTATAGCAGGCATATTAAGATAGCTGTCGGCAACTCTGCTGCCGCCAACACAATAGCTTTCGTCAGCAAGCTGAACATGCATTGCGTTTTTGTCCGCCTCAGAATATATTGCAACTGTACTGATACCCATTTCTCGGCAAGCACGAATAATTCTTACTGCAATTTCTCCTCGGTTGGCTATAAGTATTTTTGAAAACATTTTATCACTTCCAAAAGAAAATTTGCAATAAGTTACTTATTATTTGGAATAAGAGCAAAAGAAAGCTCGGCACTTACGCAAAGCTTGCCGTCAACATAACCTTTTGCATCAATAAAATAGAACACACCCTTGCTCTTTGTAAGAGTACATACACTTTCAAGTGTATCGCCGGGTTTTACCTGATTTTTAAACTTTACATTGTTCATTTTTGTAAAGAAAGGTGTGCATCCCTCAACCTTGCCCGCAAGCAGGCAGCAAGCCGACTGTCCCATCATTTCACAGAGAATAACACCCGGAACAACAGGATTGCCCGGAAAATGTCCCTGTAAAAAGAACTCGTCGCCCTTGATTGTATATCTTCCCTTTGAGGTAACATCGTCGATTTTTTCTGCCTCTTCAACAAGCAGCATATTGTCACGATGCGGTAATATCTTTTTGATTTCTTCCTGATTCATTGTAACTCCTTATTTAACTCTGAACAGAGGCTGACCGTACTCAACAAGGTCGCCGTCCTTAACAAGAACTTCTGTAACCTCGCCGTCAAGCTCTGACTGGATTTCATTCATACACTTCATAGCTTCAACTATGCAGATTGTGTCACCCTTTGAAATTTTCTGTCCCACAGAAACATAAGGATTGCTGTCAGGTGACGGAGCGGCATAAAATACGCCGACAATAGGAGAATTGATTGTTTTGCCCTCGGCAACAGGAGCCGACGGAGCGGCAGGTGCTGCAGGAGCAGCCACAGGAGCCGATTCGTTAACCGATGCAGGAGCATTTGCCTGCATTACAACGGCAGGAGCGGCAGAAATTGCCTTTTCAAGACGGATAGCCGAACCGTCACCGTTTTTTATTTCAAGTACCGAAAGCGATGAGCCTTCAAGCATTTCGATAAATTCTTTAACATCGTTTTTAGAATACATAAATACAGCCCTCCGAATCAGATTTTCTTAAATACTACGCAAGCGTCATGACCGCCAAAACCGAGGTTTGTAGATGCGGCAACTGTTACATCACGCTTAACTGCCTTGTTCGGTGTGTAGTTAAGGTCAAGTTCTTCGTCCTGCTCATTTAAGTGAATTGTCGGCGGAATCATACCGTCACGGAGAGCAAGAACAGAAACAATAGCTTCGATTGCGCCTGTTGCGCCGAGCATATGACCTGTCATTGACTTTGTTGAGCTGATATTTGCATCGTAAGCCTTTTCGCCGAGAGCCGACTTGAACGCCATTGTTTCGGTAAGGTCGTTTAAGTGGGTTGAAGTACCGTGAGCATTGATATAAAGCTGATCGTCATCGGTTGTGCCGGCCTCTGCCATAGCAATTTTGATTGCTCTTGCAAGTCCTGCACCCTCAGGGTCGGGAGCTGTAACATGGTGAGCGTCACAAGTATTGCCGTAACCTGCAAATTCAGCATAAATCTTAGCGCCTCTTGCCTTTGCGTGCTCATATTCTTCAAGTACGAGCATACCTGCGCCCTCGCCCATTACGAAACCGTCACGATTTTTATCAAACGGGCGTGATGCTGTTTCGGGATCTTCGTTTGTGGAAAGAGCCTTCATATTCTGGAAGCCTGCAATTGTAAGAGGAGCGATAACCGCCTCTGTACCGCCTGCAATGATTGCGTCTGCATAACCGTCCTTAATTGCGTGGAAAGCCTCGCCGATTGAGTGTGTACCTGTTGCACAAGCGCTCATAACCGAAAGTGAAACACCCTTTGCTTTAAAGCGGATAGCTACATTACCTGTGGCAATGTTACCGATCATCATCGGAATAAAGAAAGGAGATACCTTTCTCGGGCCGCCCTCGTTGAGTGCAGTTACATTGTTTACAAATGAGTGAAGTCCGCCGATACCTGCGCCGATATACACACCGAAACGCTCCTCGTTAATATTACCGAGGATTCCGCTGTCGTCTACAGCCTGCTGTGCTGCCGCAATAGCGTACTGACAGTAAATATCGAGCTTTCTTAACTCTCTTTTTTCAATATATTTTTCCGGCTCAAAGTTCTTTACAGTACCTGCAAGGTGAACCTTGAGGTCAGAAGTATCAAATGATGTGATTTTTTCAACACCGTTTACACCTGCGAGCATATTTGCCCACATTGTATCTATATCGTTACCTACAGGGGTTATTGCACCCATACCTGTTACTACTACTCTTCTCATTAAAGCACCTCCGATTACATTGCAAGTCCGCCGTCAACTTTGATAACTTCGCCTGTTACATAGGCGGCATCATCAGAGCAGAGGAACGCAACTACATTTGCAACATCTTCAGGTGTACCGATACGCTTTGCAGGAATCTGTGCTTTCATAGCGTCTTTTACCTTGTCTGAAAGTGCGTTTGTCATATCTGTGCCAATGTAACCCGGAGCAACGGCATTAACAGTAACGCCTCTGCCTGCAAGCTCTTTGGCAACAGACTTTGTCATACCGATAATGCCTGCCTTAGATGCCGAATAGTTAGCCTGACCCGCATTACCCATAATACCTACAACAGAAGATGTGCTTACAATTCTGCCGTAGCGTTTTTTCATAAAGTGCTTGTAGGTATGCTTAATCATATTGAATGTACCCTTGAGGTTTACGCCGATTACTGCGTCAAAGTCTTTTTCGTCCATATTGAGAACGAGCTTGTCACGGGTGATACCTGCGTTATTTACAAGAATATCAATTCCGCCGAATTCCTCGATTACCTTGTCAACAACCTCTTTTGATGCGTTAAAATCGGAAACATCGCAGAAATACTGCTCAACCTTTGTGTTGTACTCTGCAAGAGCCTCTTTTGCGGCAATGCCCTCGCTCTCATCGCCAACATAAAGAATAGCAATGTTTGCGCCCTGACTTGCAAGTTTTTTAGCTATTGCAAGACCGATACCTCTTGAACCGCCTGTAATAACGGCTGTCTTGTTTTCAAATTTCATAATATCCTCCAAAATCAAAGGTCAAGTGCTTCAAAATCAGCAGGTGTTTCCACCTTGAAAGCCTTAACGCTGTTGTCAATTCTCTTGATAAGTCCTGTTAAAGTCTTGCCGACACCGATTTCAATAAATGTGTCAACACCGTCTTTAATCATATTTTCAACAATTGTCTGCCATCTTACGGGATTTTCTACTTGTGCTCTTACAAGTTCCTTGTAGTCACCCTCGTACGGCTTTGCTGTATAGTCTGAGTAAATTGTTACTTTAGGATGTGCAAACTCAATGTCCTGCATATACTCCGCAAGGCCCTTTGCCGCATCTGCCATAAACGGTGAATGGAAAGCACCGCTTACCGCAAGCAATTTTGCTCTGCCGCCCGCTGCTTTGACAGCCTCGCAGAAAGCCTCTGCATTTTCGCTTGTTGTAGCAACAACTGTCTGTGCAGGCGAGTTATAGTTTACAGGATATGTCTTGTCAAAGTCCTTGCAAACTTCTTCAACTTTTTCGGGAGTAATTTTCATTACGGCAGCCATCGCACCCGGATTTTCGGTCGCCGCCTTATCCATAAGCTCGCCTCTCTTGCAAACGAGTTTGAAAGCTTCTTCGTCCGAAAGAATACCCGAAAAAGCAAGAGCCGCAATTTCGCCGAGTGAAAAGCCTGCAACGCAGTCAGCCTTAACACCCTTTTCTTCAAGGAATCTCGCAGCAGCAAGGTCTGCCGTAAATACACAAGGCTGTGTGTTTACTGTTTTGCAGAGTTCTTCTGTTGTACCCTCAAAACACTGTGCAGATGTACCTTTGCGGATACCGTCTGCCATATCATATACGCTTTTGGCTGCGGCAGAGGAATTGTAAAGTTCCTTTCCCATTCCGCTGTACTGTGCGCCCTGGCCTGAAAAAACAAATGCTATTTTACCCATTTTGTAGCTCCATTCAATACTTCTTCAGCCTGAGCAAACATTTCTGTAATGATTTCTCTTGCAGGCTGTTCTTTTTTTACCATTGCGGCAACCTGACCTGCAAGAACCGTACCGTGCGAAACATCGCCCTCTCTTACAGCAAGTCTTAATCTGCCGACACCCATCTTTTCAAGTTCTTCGTCACTTACTTCCGATGAGTTGTATTCTGCCTTTGTATATTCACGGGTAAAGGAATTACGGATAGCACGAACAGGATGACCGAGTCTTTTACCTGTTACAACTGTATCAATATCCTTTGCCTTTATGATTTTGTCCTTGTACTCCTGTGCGATTGTACATTCTGTGGCAACCAAAAATCTTGTACCTACTTGTACACCTACAGCGCCGAGCATAAATGCCGCAGCAATCTGTCTGCCGTCTGCAATACCGCCTGCTGCAATTACAGGAATGTTTACAGCGTCAACTACCTGCGGAACAAGAGCCATTGTGGTAAGGTCGCCTACATGGCCGCCTGACTCACCGCCCTCTGCAATAACTGCGAATGCACCTAACTTTTCCATCTTTCTTGCAAGAGCAACGCTCGGAACTACAGGGATAACTTTAATACCTGCATCAAGCCACCTCTGCATATACTTACCGGGGTTGCCTGCGCCTGTTGTAATAACCTTTATGCCCTCTTCGATAACAACCTGAACCGCCTCTTCGACAAACGGACTCATAAGCATAATATTTACACCAAAAGGCTTGTCTGTAAGTTCTTTACACTTTTTAATTTCGGCACGGAGCTGTTCTCCGTTTGAATTCATTGCGGCAATAAGGCCGAGACCGCCTGCGTTTGAAACACCGGCTGCAAGATAAGCGTCTGCTACCCAAGCCATACCGCCCTGAAAAATAGGAAATTCAAGACCGAGTGATTTATCAATAACGGTAGAAATCATATGTACATTCTCCTTTTTTGTATTTCTGCGTCTGCTTTGTGTTTTTGAGCATAACGCAAAACAACATTTGTTCATAATTGCAGTTTTACACTATTGTTTAAATACTACCGCAAATTACATAAATTGTCAATACACATAATGCAAAATAGTGTAGTTTACATCAACAAGCAATTTTAATCTTTTCTATTTTTATTGGCAATCCACATAGTTTATTAATAACTTTTAAAAATCTTTAACTGCAATAGTCCTCCACTGCTCTTCTAAGCGCTTCCTTCCCTGTAATTTCAACACCTTTTTCAAGTTGCATTACATCGCTTTTCGGCAAATTTGAGGACATAGTTCCCGTTTTCAGGTAAATATTACCGCTTTCTTTATAATAAACATTCAGATAGCCGTCCTCTATTTTCAGGATAAAAACATCTTCCTCACACTTATCCTCGGTATTACTCTGCTGTACGGTTTGAGCCGACGCATCTGTACCTGCGGTAAATAAATTTCCTGTTACCGCACAAGCTATTAATATGATTCCTGTTGCGCAAATAAGCTTTTTCACATCAAAAACTCCCTGTAATTTGCTAAATTCAATACTTTCTCGGCAATAAATTCAGCTTTATTTTTAACTGTTTTAACTATATATTTCCGCTTATTTGTATTATTATACATATATTACATTATATTATATAAAATTTTTCTTTGTAAAAGGCTTATTTTTTAAGAAAAATTTGGCTTTTTATATTTATTTTTTTATTCTCAAGTGGTATAATAATCATTAACTGATATTTTTTGTTTTTGGATAAAATTTAAGAGATTAACTTTGTTTTTGTCAAAGAAGGAGAAATTATGCGTAACAAGCGTGAAACAGACATCAGTCAATATAAAGATATTCAGCCGGAGATTAACCCTGCCGTTCGCAAGGTAAATCCGATAAAAAGATTTTTCAAGGCGCTCGGTAAATTTATTTTTACGATTTTCTCGGTATGCGTTGTTGCGGGTCTTATCGCAACTATTTCGCTCGGAATTTACATTGCGAGCCTTGCGTCCGAACCGACAGGCATTGACCTCAGAGCAAAATCGCTTAACCAGACAAGTTTTATTATGGTACAAAATTCAGACGGCAAGTTTGAACAGTATCAAACTCTTTACAGCACAGAAAACAGAATTTGGGTTGACAACCAAAAGATTCCGCAGGCTATGAAAGACGCCGTTGTTTCCATTGAGGACAAGCGTTTCTTCGACCACCACGGAGTTGACTGGACAAGAACCCTCTCTGCCGTAGTAAGTCTTGCCTCGGGCACAGATTCTTACGGCGGTTCTACAATTACCCAACAGCTTATCAAGAATATAACAGATGACAACGAAGTTTCTCTCACAAGAAAAATGCGTGAAATCTGCAAAGCGCTCAAGCTTGAGAACGAATATACAAAGGACGAAATTCTTGAGGCTTACCTAAATGTTGTAAACTTCGGCAACAACTGTCAGGGCGTTGAGTCGGCAGCACAGCTTTATTTTGACAAGAGCATTGAAAACTGCTCTATCGCAGAATGTGCGGCTATCGCAGGCATTACTCAAAACCCGTCAAAATGGAATCCTCTTGCTTATCCGGAAAACAATAAAATCAGACGAGAAATCATCATAAACGAAATGTATGACCAGGGCAAAATCACCAAGGACGAATATGATGCCGCTATGAAAGAGTCTGCAAATATGACTTTTGTAGGCTACACAAGCGATCGTGACGATGAAGATGACAACGATGACGGTTATGTTCAGAACTGGTACATTGACGAGCTTTTCTATGACGCTCAGAAAGACCTTGCTCAGTACTACAACATCAGCGAGGACGCAGCATCTGATAAACTTTACACAGAGGGTCTTAAAATCTACTGCGCAATGGATGTAAGAGCGCAGGAAATGATAGAAAATGCCGCTCAGAACATTGACAAAAGCAGCGACCCCGAATTACAGATAGCTATGACGCTTATGGGGTTTGACGGCAGAGTAATTGCTACTGTCGGCAGCTCAGACAAAAAGACAGGGGCTTTAAGCTGGGACAGAGCGACAGAGTCATCTCTCCAGCCGGGTTCTTCAATCAAGCCTGTTGTTGTTTATCCATACGCAATCGACAACAAAATGCTCTACTTCTCATCTCAGATTGAGGACGCACCGCTCGAAAAGTACGAAACTAACGAGTACGGCGAGCTTGTTTCAGGCCCTAAGAACTGGTACGAAGGCTACAAGGGCACAATGCTTTTGCCTGACGCTATCGAAATTTCTTCAAACGGTACAGCCGCTCAGGCTATGAAAATGATTGGCGGTCCGAGCGTGGCTTACGAGCAGGTAGTAACAAAAATGGGATTTTCTCACCTTGACGAGCAGGACGCTTACAACTCGGGCGGACTTTCAATCGGTGGTCTTACAGGCGGTGTAACAGTTCGTGAAATGGCTGCTGCTTACAACTATATGGGCAACGGCGGTCTTTACTACAATCCTTACACCTACTACTACATTACAGACTCAGAGGACAACATTATTATTGATAACAGAAACGCTGTTCCAAAGCAGGCTTACTCACCAACAACAGCCGCTATTATGAACAGACTTCTCCACTACAATGTAACAAACTCAGTGAATACCGCCGCAGGCTCTGCAAGAATCAGCGGTTGGGATATTATCGGTAAAACAGGTACAACCGATGCCGACAAGGACTCATGGTTCTGCGGTATGTCACCATACGCTACACTTGCTATTTGGACAGGTTTTGACTACCCACACACAATTTCAAATACAAATGTTGCAACAAACACCTTTAACAAGGTTATGAGCTCGTACTTAAGCGGTATGGAGCACAAGGACTTCAAATTCCCGTCTAACCTTATTGAAGCACAGTACAACCCTTATTCGGGTCTTATTGTGTCAACCGAAAATGTTTCTGGCAAATATGTCGGTTATTACACAGAAGACAATATGCCTTCAAACGGCGGTTGGGACGGTTACTACGACTCAAGCGATTCCGATAATTACGATGATTATAATTACGATTCATCATCTAATTATTCAGACAGCTCTTATTCCGGTGACGAAAGTCACTCAGGCGGTGGCGACGGAGATACTTCTTCTGCCGAAAGCCAAGGCGGTGAAGAGCCTAAGCCTGAAGAAAGCGGCGGAGATACCTCATCTGCCGAAAGCCAGGGCGGCGAAGAGCCTAAGCCTGAAGAAAGCGGAGGAAATGTATCTGCTCCGGGAGCTTAAGTCAGTTTATCTTGAAGAACTGTCTGCTTACAGGCAGTTCTTCATTAAATACATAAGGAAGTTATAAATTCCAAACTGAAAGGAAAGGATTTAGAATATGATTTCAGTAGCAATAATGGGCCACGGCGTTGTAGGCTCAGGCGTAGCCGAAATTCTTACAACACACAAACAGAAGCTTTTTGCAAGCATCGGAGAAGAAATTTATGTAAAGCACATTCTTGACCTGCGTGAATTTCCCGACAGCCCTTTGGCCGACAGATTTACAAAGGACTTTAACGACATCTTAAACGACAGAGAAGTAAGAGTTGTTGTTGAGGTTATGGGCGGTCTTAACCCTGCATATGACTTTGTAAAGAAGTGCCTTAAGTCCGGCAAGAGCGTAGTAACATCAAACAAAGAGTTAGTTGCGGCTCACGGTGCAGAGCTTTTACAGATTGCAAAAGACGAAAATGTAAACTTCTTATTTGAGGCATCGGTTGGCGGCGGTATTCCGATTATTCGCCCAATCAGTCAGTGCCTTGTAGCAAATATTGTTGATGAAATTGCAGGTATTTTAAACGGCACAACAAACTTCATCCTCACAAAGATGATTGAGGACGGTATGCAGTTTGACGCTGCCCTCAAACTTGCACAGGATCTCGGCTTTGCCGAAAGAAACCCTGCCGCAGATATTGAAGGTCACGACGCTTGCCGTAAAATCTGTATTCTTGCTTCCCTTGCTTTCGGTAAGCATGTTTATCCGAACTTTGTACATACAGAGGGCATCACCGAGATTACTCTTGAAGATGTAAAATATGCAGAGGCTTACAACTGCGTTATTAAACTTATCGGCAGAGTTAAGCGTCTCGACGACGGCAAGATTGATATTATTGTTGCTCCTATGTTTGTACCAAACAAGAGCCAGCTCGCAAACATTGACTACGAGTTCAACGGCATTATGGTAAGAGGCGACTGCACAGGCGATGTAGTATTCTACGGCAAGGGCGCAGGTAAGCTCCCAACAGCAAGTGCAGTTGTAGCCGATGTAGTTGACTGCTGCAAACACTTAAAGACAAGAAAGTTCTTGTTCTGGGCAGACGGCAACGGCGACAATATTCTTCCTTATGAGGAGTCGGTAACAGCAATGTACATCAGAGCAAACACAACATTCGAGCTTGCTCAGGAAGTATTCGGCTGTATAGATAAAATTGAAAAGGCTGACAGCCCCGAGGGCGAGATTGCCTTTGTAACAGCGCAATTACCCTATGGTGAAATTATTGAAAAAATCGCAGCACTCGAAAGCAGAGGTGCAAAGGTTATTTCAAAAATCCGCATAGGTGATTTATAATTGAAAGAGGAGTAAAAGGACATGAGTTTGATAGTTCAGAAATTCGGCGGTAGCTCCGTAGCAAATGCTGAGCGTGTAATGAATGTGGCTAAAATCGTAACAGAAACATACGCTAAGGGCAACGATGTTGTAGTTGTTGTTTCTGCACAGGGCGACACCACAGACGATCTTATCGCAAAAGCCGAAGAAATTAATCCAAATGGTTCAAAGAGAGAAAAAGATATGCTTCTTGCAGCAGGTGAACAGATTTCTATTTCACTTCTTGCAATGGCTATCGAAAAGCTTGGTTACCCTGCTGTATCACTTCTTGGTTGGCAGGCAGGTTTTGAAACAACCAACATTCACACAAGCGCAAGAATCAAAAAGGTTGACCCAAGCCGTATCCGTCATGAACTTGACAAAAAGAGAATTGTTGTTGTTGCCGGTTTCCAGGGTCTTGCTAAAACAGACGATATTACAACTCTCGGCAGAGGCGGTTCCGATACAAGCGCCGTAGCTATTGCAGCTGCAATGCACGCTGACCTTTGTCAGATTTACACAGATGTAGAAGGCGTTTATACAGCCGACCCAAGAAAAGTTGAAAACGCAAGAAAGCTCAAAGAAATTTCTTATGACGAAATGCTTGAGCTTGCTACACTCGGCGCACAGGTACTCAACAACCGTTCAGTTGAAATGGCTAAAAAATATAACATCGAGCTTGAAGTCCTCTCAAGTATGACAAGAGCTTCGGGTACAATAGTAAAGGAGAAAACAAAAATGGAAAAAATGTTAATCAGCGGCGTTGCTAAAGATACAGATGTTGCAAGAATTTCTGTAACAGGTATTCCTAACGAGCCAGGTCTTGCTTTTAAAATCTTCTCAAAACTTTCTGCTAAGGATATCAATGTAGATATTATTCTTCAGTCAATCGGTCACGACGGCAAGAAAGACATCAGCTTTACAGTTCCTAAGTCAAGAGGTGCCGAAGCTGCCGAGGCTCTCAAAGATTACATTGAGAACTTTGACGGTACAGAAATCCTCGTTGACGAGAGCGTAGCTAAGATTTCAATTGTCGGCGCAGGTATGGAAAGCCACGCAGGCGTTGCAACAAAGATGTTTGAGGCTCTTTACGATGCACAGGTAAACATCCAGATGATCAGCACAAGCGAAATCAAGGTTTCTGTTCTTATTAATGAGAACGATGCAGATAAGGCTGTTAGAGCTATCCACGCTAAGTTCTTTGATTAATTTATAGTTTTATAAGCATATCAAAAGCTCCTCTTTGTTGGGGAGCTTTTATTTTATCGTTAATTTTATAAGGTTTTTATAGAACGCTTAGCAAAATAATTATAAAAGTTTGGTCAATCTTTTCAAAGGTTGTGGGTGTGGTAGTTCATCGCGCAAGTTAAGTGAAATAATTAAAAATTTAGGTCAAGCCTTTTTAAAGGCTTGCGGGTTTGGGCAGCGCCCATAATATCTTCCGATATTATAATTTATCGGGCGCAAACAGCCACGCTGTTTGCGTGCTTGCACTTAAGTTTGGCAAAACAGGCGACAGCCATTATAAGCAGAAACGCTAAAAGCATAGTCAAAGCATTGCGTTGACTATGAAAATGAAGTGTATTTTCTTTTATTGCTCTCGCAAAGGCTTTCGCCGTTGTGTTCAAACCGCCAAACAGCAAGCTGTTTGGCTATCGTTAGTTTGCGTAAGCAGAAAATATTTGTGGGCTTTGCCCACACCCACGACCTTTAAAAAGGTCGATCAAACCTTTTAGTTATGTATTTTAACATTGCAGTAAATTAAGCTAAACCATAATTACCCAATTTTTGATAAAGAAATCTTAATAAAAAGCCAAACAAAAAATCCCGACGGACAAATCCGTCGGGATAAAAAACTTTGGAAATTAAATTACTTAACTTCAACTTCAGCGCCAGCTGCTTCGAGCTTAGATTTGATCTCATCAGCCTCGTCCTTAGATACAGCCTCTTTAAGAGTCTTAGGTGCGCCGTCAACGAGAGCCTTAGCTTCCTTAAGACCAAGACCTGTGATCTCACGAACAGCCTTGATAACAGCAATCTTGTTGCCGCCAGCACTCTTAAGAACTACATCAAACTCTGTCTGCTCAGCAGCAGCAGAAGCAGCCTCTGCAGGACCTGCAACAGCAACTGCAGCAGCAGCTGATACACCAAACTCATCCTCTACAGCGTGTACAAGCTCTGAAAGCTCGAGAACTGTGAGGCCTTTTAATTCTTCAATAATAGCAGTAATTTTCTCTGATGCCATTTTAATTTACCTCCGATATAATAAGTTGTAAAATTTAAGTTAATATTGCAGATTATTCTGCAGCAGGTTCCTCAGCAGGAGCCTCTTCTGTTGCGGCTGCTAAACAAGCCTCAACACCGCCCTTATCAACAACAGCCTGAATAGCTCTTGCGAAAGAAGCAATCGGTGCCTGGAATGCACCAAGTACATTTGCGAGAAGTACATCTCTTGTAGGAAGTTTTGAAAGAGCTGTGATTGTATCCATATCAATAACAGCGCCGTCAAGGTAACCTGACTTAACCTTAAAGTTATCGTGATCCTTAGCATAGTTGCAGAGGATTCTTGCAGCAGCAGCGTATTCGCTGTCGCTTGTAGCGAGAGCTGTTGTACCCTCAAGAACAGGCTTAATGCCCTCAAGACCTACTTCATCACAAGCACGAGATAAAAGTGTGTTCTTAACTACTGAATAGTGTACATTGTTTTCACGAAGTTCTTTTCTAAGCTTTGTATCGTCCTCAGTATTGATACCCTCGTATGAAACAACTAAACCTGTAACAGAGTTCTTAAGTCTTGCTGTAAGTTCTTCAACGATGACTTTCTTCTGCTCTAAAACACTTTGACTTGGCAATTATTTCACCTCCAAAATTTTTTAAACGCAGTATCTAAAGTTCTTAAAAAACAAGGCAGTCCGATTAGACCTCGGACTGCCGCAAAAATACAAAAATAATGTAAAATTGCATCTTCCTCGGCAGGCGGTATAACCTTTATGCATATTGCACCTGCTGTCTTTAGAACAGCGAATTTATATTCACACCAAAGGTGTAAACATTAAAGTAATTATAATCAAACACCAAACTTAGCAGGTGAAATACGAACGCTTGGTCCCATTGTTGATACAATGGCAACTGAACGAATGTACTGACCCTTTGCAGCAGCTGGCTTAGCCTTTACGATAGCTTCCATAAGTGTATCGAAGTTCTCGCCGAGCTTTTCTGCGCCAAAGCTTACCTTACCGATTGGGCAGTGAATGATGTTTGTTTTGTCAAGACGGTACTCAATCTTACCTGCTTTAGCTTCTTTAACAGCCTTAGCAATGTCAGGAGTAACAGTACCTGCCTTTGGGTTTGGCATAAGACCACGAGGACCAAGGATTCTACCTAAACGACCTACAAGACCCATGCAGTCAGGAGTTGTGATAAGAACATCAAAGTCCATCCAGTTTTCCTGCTGAATCTTCTGAGTCATATCCTCAGCACCTACAAAGTCAGCACCTGCTTCCTTTGCAAGCTCCTCATTAGCGCCCTTACAAATTGCAAGAACTCTAACATTTTTACCTGTACCGTTAGGGAGTACAACAGCGCCTCTAACCTGCTGGTCAGCGTGACGGCTGTCAACACCGAGCTTTACATGAAGCTCAACGGTTTCATCAAACTTAGCGGTGCTTGTCTTGATAACAGTTTCAAGAGCCTCGCCTGGTTCGTATAATTTTGATTTGTCAACGAGCTTAGCTGCGTCAACATATTTTTTACCGTGTTTCATCAGTTTTCCTCCATTGATAGGTGGTCAATCGGGAATTCCCTCCCACCCGGATAATTAGTCAACTACTGTAATACCCATGCTTCTTGCAGTACCTGCAACCATGCTGATTGCAGCTTCAAGAGAACCTGCGTTAAGGTCCGGCATTTTCTGCTCTGCAATCTTTGTGATCTGCTCACGAGTAATCTGAGCTACCTTTGTCTTGTTTGGTACGCCAGAACCACTCTCAATGCCGCAAGCCTTCTTAAGAAGAACTGCTGCCGGTGGAGTTTTAGTAACGAAAGTGAATGAACGGTCTGCATAAACTGTGATAACAACAGGGATAATAAGACCTATGTCATTCTTTGTGCGCTCGTTAAAATCCTTTGTGAACGCAACGATATTTACGCCGTGCTGACCAAGAGCAGGTCCAACAGGCGGAGCCGGAGTAGCCTTTCCGGCAGGTATCTGTAACTTAATTAAGCCAACTACCTTCTGAGCCATTGTGTTTGCACCTCCAAAATTCGTGGTAAATTGCGGGACACCACTATGTAGGTTCCCTCCCACAGGGAACATTTTGTTCCCAATAATAAGCCGTAAGGCAAATTATCTGTGATTAATCCTCAAGCAGTTCAGCCTGACCTAACTCAAGCTCAACCGGAGTTTCTCGTCCGAACATTGAAACAATGACACGGACATAGTTTTTGTCAGCGTCGATTTCCTCAACCACACCGACAAAATCATCAAGGGGACCATCGATAATACGAACTGAATCGCCCACCGAGTAGTTCACCTTTACAGAGCGGGTTTCAACGCCCATTCTGTAAACCTCAGCATCTGTAAGTGGAACAGGTTTAGATCCCGGTCCTACAAATCCTGTGCATCCTCTGATATTTCGTACTACATACCACGTTTCATCAGTGTAAACCATCTTAACAAATACATAGCAAGGATAAATTTTATTTTCAACCTCTTTTGTTTTGTCGCCGACGGTTTCGGTTACGATTTCTGTAGGTACTTTAACATCAACAATCATATCCTGAAGATTTCTGTTCTCTGCAGTTGTCATTAAGTCAGCTGCTACCTTATTTTCGTAGCCGGAATAAGTATGCACTACATACCATTTTGCTTCTTGATCTGCCATTTACTTTCTTCCTTTCGTAAGTTAGTAATAACAGAGATTAAGCTGAAGTGTTCATAACTAAGCCGAGCAGAGCGAAAAGTCCTCTGTCAAGGCCGAAAATGAACAGTCCCACAACTACAATTACGCCGATAACAATACCGAAGTTCTTTGTAGTCTGCTTTGGTGAAGGCCAAGTAATTTTCTTGAGTTCACCCTTGCACGCACTGAGGTACTTAAAAAGCTTTTGAAAAACATTCTGTTTGTTTTTCTTAGCAGGTTTCTTGGCATCCGCTTTCTTAGCGTCAGCCTTTTTAGCTTCAACCTTTTTGTCAGCCATTTTAAACCTCCATTATTTTGTTTCCTTGTGCGGAGTGTGTTTCTTACAGAAACGGCAGTACTTGTTCATTTCAAGTCTGTCGGGACTGTTTTTCTTGTTTTTCATTGTGTTGTAATTACGCTGTTTGCACTCTGTGCAGGCCAATGTGATTTTAACTCTCATAACGGCACCTCCCGGTTTTTTCGGAATATTTTAGCCTCCCTCAATAGGGCAGAAAAATAAAGCCCCTTTCAGAGGTATAACTATTCTATCATATACAAAACACTAAGTCAAGTGTTTTTTCGCAAAAAATCGCAGTATTTCTGCTTTTATATAAGATTAATCATTAAGTGTCGATGCTTTAGAAACATTCTTTTTCTTCGGCTTTTCGGGCTTAACCTTTTTGCCCTTGTATTTTCTTGCGGCTTTTGCGGCCTTTTTCAGGTCATCGCTTAAATACTCAAACACTGTGTTGAACTGCTCATCATCAAGTGCATTGAGCAATACTATGGTGATAATTGCGCGTGTGTCAACATCGCCGTTGTTGTACTGAAGATTAAAGATACCAACGAGTTTTTCAAGCTGCGGCTTTGTTGCGGATTTTACATAATCAACAATCTTCGGAGCAATCTTTTCTTTTGCGAAAGTTGCGCCTCTGAACGGAAAATATCCGTCCTCTTCGTACTTGATTTCCTCTTTAAGTTCAGGGAAAACAGCTACAAAGCGCTTTGCAAGGAACTTTGGATCCGCATTGCCGTCATCGTCCTTTTTCTTTTTCTGCTTAATCTGCTTTGCACGCTTAACGGCAACAGCGCCCGAAACGCCCTCAATAAAGTCGTTTGAAATACTCTCGACATCTTTCTGTGTGCTTTCTTCGTCAAGCATCCATGTGGCAAGAGTTTTCCACTCGTTGTCAGGGCCTTCCTCTGTCATAGTACAGGTGCGCAGTACCATATGAGTTTTTTCTTTGTAATAAACTACCGAATAAGCAACATTTTCGCTTGTAAAAAGCGCTACAATTTCCTGCTTGTCATCGGCCGCTACCTTTTGTCTTGTATATCCGGCAGGAGCAAGCTGAGCCTCAACCTTACCTGCAATATATTCAAAAGCATTTTTTATTTCCAAAGTCATACATCCTTTCTAAATGTATTCACCAATATATTATACAGTTAATATGTGCACTTGTCAATTACAGAAAAGGGCAACGGCACGCATTATTTTTTTGTTTTAACTTGAAACCGATGCCTTTATATGTTATTATTAAGAGGTATAATTTTATGCAATAACGAAAAGAAGGTTTTAATATGTCTTCAGCTAATGCCATCGGTGTGTTTGACTCCGGGCTTGGAGGATTGAGTGCGGTAAGAGAATTTCTGCACATTCTTCCAAATGAAAATATAATATACTTCGGCGATACGGGCAGAGTTCCCTACGGAAACCGAAGCCGAGAAATCATTACAAAATATGCTTTTCAGGATACAAATTTTTTGCTTGAGAATAATGTAAAAATGATTGTTGCAGCCTGCGGTACGGTAAGTTCTGTTGCAGGCAAAAAGCTCGAAAGCGACCTGCCTGTTCCTTACACAGGCGTTATAAATCCGACTGCCTTTGCTACTGCAAAAAAGACAAAAACAGGCAGAATCGGCGTTATAGCCACAGCCGCTACAATAAGCACACATAACTACAAGGCTCGTCTTGAAAAGTTAAATCCCGAATTTAAGGTATTTGAAAAGGCTTGCCCTCTCTTTGTTCCGCTTGTGGAAAACGGATTTATACATAAAGACGATCAGATTGTTCGCCTCACAATAAAGCATTACCTTACGGAGCTTGTGGAAAATGATATTGACACACTCATTTTGGGCTGTACTCATTATCCGTTGCTTGCAGATGCGATTTCAAGCGTAATCGGCAACAGCATTGAGCTTATTGACTCCGGCTACGAAACCGCTTTATACACCAAAAAGGTGCTCGGAGAAAATAATCTCCTCAACAACAGCACCGAGCAAGGCGCTTCATCATTCTTTGTAAGCGACACTCCCGAGGGCTTTGAAAGTGTTGCGGAGTTATTCCTTGGCAAAAATATGGAGCACACGGTAACGCAGATAGATATTGAAAAATACTGATAATCGGAGGAATTTATGGAAAAAGAAAAGAATCCTTATATGATTTCGATTGTCGGTGAGCAGAAAGTTGAAGGACAAGACGACCGCATTGAAGTAATTACCGAGGGTAAATATATGATGAAAAACGGTCATTTCCTTATAAACTACAAGGAATATGACGAAGATTTGCCCGATAAGTTTCTCAACAACCTGGTTAAGGTTGAAAACGAAACCGTTACGATTTCACGCAAAGGACCGTTAAGTTATCAACTTATACTTGAAAAAGGCAAAAGACATCAGTGTATGTACCAAACCATTGCGGGCACGCTTTCAATCGGTGTGTTTACAAAAACGCTGAACAACAATCTTAACGAAAACGGTGGTTCACTTGAGGTTATCTACACTCTTGACTTCAACTCGGACCTTGTGAGTGAAAACCGATTTAAAATAGACATTGAAAAGAAGAAAGAGGTAGAAAACAATGAACATTTATGCTGAAGCAGTCGGCAAGCTTAAACTTGCAATTAATTCTGCCATTGAAAAGGCAATTTCAGAGGGTGACCTGCCACAGGCAGAATTACCCGATTTTATTATAGAAACACCTGCCGACAGATCACACGGCGACTTTGCAACAAATGCCGCTATGGCCGGCGCAAAGGCTTTCCGTATGCCTCCTTTCAAAATTGCACAGGCTATCACATCACACCTCGACCTTGAGGGTACAATGTGCGAAAGATTTGAAACCGCAGGTCCGGGATTCATCAACTTTTTCCTCGGTTCAAAATTTTATTCTGCAGTAGTAAACAGCGTACTTGAAAATCCGGAAACCTACGGCAATTCGGATTTTGGCAAGGGCGAAAAGGTAATGGTAGAGTTCGTATCCGCAAACCCTACAGGCCCTATGCATATGGGTAACGCAAGAGGCGGCGCACTCGGCGACTGTCTTGCCGCTGTTCTTGATAAGGCAGGCTACAATGTATGGCGTGAATTTTATGTAAACGACGCCGGCAATCAGATTGAAAAGTTCGGCTGCTCACTCGAGGCCCGTTATCTCCAGATTTTTAAGGGTGACGAAATCGTATTCCCCGAGGACGGTTATCAGGGCGTTGACATAACAGAACTCGCACAGGAATATGCCGACATTCACGGCGACAGCCTTGTAAATGTATCTTCCGAAGAGCGCAAAAAAGCTCTTGTAGATTTTGCACTTCCTAAGAATATAAGCAAAATGCAGAGCGATATGGCAAAGTACAACATCACTTATGACAAGTGGTTCTTTGAGAGTGAACTTCATAAGAGCGGCGCTGTAAAGGCGGTTGTTGACACACTCACGGAAAAAGGACTTACATATGAGCAGGACGGCGCTGTATGGTACAAGAACAAGCAGGTACTTACAGAAAAACTTTTAAAGCAGGGCAAAACTCAAAAATACATTGACAATCTTGAATTAAAAGACGATGTACTTATCCGTCAGAACGGCAACCCTACCTACTTTACAGCCGACATTGCTTATCACAAAAATAAATTTGACAGAGGTTTTACAACTCTTATTGATATATGGGGCGCAGACCACCACGGTCATGTAATGCGTATGAAAGGCGCAATGGACGCTATCGGCTATGACGGCGACAAACTCAATGTTGTGCTTATGCAGCTTGTAAAGCTCGTTAAGAACGGCGAAATAGTAAGAATGAGCAAGCGTACAGGTAAAGCAATTCAGCTTGGCGACCTCCTTGAGGAAGTACCTGTTGACAGCGCAAGATTCTTATTCAACACCCGTGAGGCAAATACACAGATGGACTTTGACCTTGACCTTGCGGTTGCACAGGACAACCAGAACCCTGTATATTATGTTCAGTATGCGCACGCAAGAATTTGCAGTATCATTAAGGCGCTTGCAAAAGACGGCATTAACCCACGCAAATGTACAGATGCGGAGCTTGCACTTCTCACAGCGCCCGAAGAAAAGGAGCTTATCCACCACCTCGCATCATATACAAATGAGATTGAGAGTGCGGCTAAGGACTATGACCCAACCAAGATTACCCGCTATGTAACACAGCTTGCAACACTTTTCCACAAGTTCTACAATGCCTGCCGTGTTAAGGGCGAAGACGAGGCACTCACACAGGCAAGACTTGCACTTTGCGAAAGCGTAAAGGTTGTAATCAAGAATGTTCTTACAATGTTCAACATCTCTTGCCCGGAGAGTATGTAATTTTTATAATTGATACCGAAGTTAAAATCCCCTCAGATATTAAATCTGAGGGGATTTTTGCAAATAGATATAGCAAACTATTCTCCTTTTGCAATAAACGATGTAAAACTTGACATTTCATCATATAAATCACGACATGCACGAAGCATATCGGCGCAATCATTCATATAATTCATAAGGTCATTATATGAACTTCCGTAAACATTTGACGGTATTTTAGCAATAACATTTTCCAATTTTTTTGAGAAACTTTTAGTACCGTTTGGATAAATATCGCACAATGTACTTGCCGATTTAAAATACACTTTTCCTTTTGTCAGATACTCCTGTGCCGTTATATATTTATTATACATGTCAACAGATGAATTTAAGTCAGCAGATTTCATTTCATTGGTTGCTGATGTAATATATGAATCCGCTTCCATTATAAAATCTGAAATTGCTTTTAATGAATTTTTATTTACAATCTTTCCGCATTTATTGCATAATCCTATATCAATAGAATGTCCAAGTGCCTCCCCCTCGGTTTCCCCACATCTTTTACATGTTTTCGGATTTTCACAATTTGCTTCCTGCCAATCGTGACCAAGCGCCTTGCCATCAATTTCTCCGCAAATCTTACATATCTTTGGCTCTGTGCAGGTTGCATCTTCAAATTCGTGAGTATGTCCACAACCCGAAAGCATCAACAACACCATAAACACCATTAAATTTAAACTTAGCAATCTTTTCATTTTATTTCATCCTTGAAAATGACATCTGTCTTTTGTTCATTTATTTTGCAACTGTCAGCGGCATCAAGATTATTATCACTTGTATCTGAATTTTTAATCACACCTTGCTCTTTTGTGATTGGTTCAGTAACACATACAATGAATTTATAAAAAAAATACGCTATATCTGCCAACCCGATTGATGTAGTTATTACTCTTAAAAGGTCAAGCATATTACTGTTTATATCACGGACTTGTTTTAAAATTGATTCTGTTAACTCATATATGTAAGTATAAAAGTCTGCACCGAATTTTGCGTTGTAATGATAACTATATTCGTTCCAATAAATAGGATTAGTTACATACGGATAAGCTATAATATATACTCCTACCGACATTCCTACAATACAGGCAAATGCTATTAAAACTTTTCTTGCTACTTTATATTTATCGTTCATTCGTAACCCTCACTTTAAGCCATAGATGATGCAAAACTTGACATAGTATCATATAAATTCTGACACGAACGAAGCATATCTGCACAATCATTCGCATAGTTTATAAGATCATCATATGAGCTTCCATATACATTTGACGGTATTTTATCTATTACATCAGTAAGTTTTTCGTAAATATTTTCCGTTCCATTTGGGTAAGCGTTACACAAATTTTTTGCCGACTGAAAATAAGATTTAGCGACATTCAAATCATTTTGTGCCTGTGTAAACTCATTATATAGATACTGTGCTGAAATAGCATTACTGCTTACCGATGTTATTGTATCTGTGGCTGATGTAATGAACGATGCACCGGTAGTTATATCGTTTGAAATATCTTTGGCTACCCCTTCATTCACTAATTCACCGCACTCACTACATCTACCGATATCAACCAAATGACCTTTTGAAGTGCCCTCAGTTTGTCCACACACTTTACAGGTTTTCGGATTTACACAATCCGCCTCTCGCCAATCATGACCGAGTGACTCACCCTCAGTTTCTCCGCACACTTTACAGATTTTCGGATTTACGCAATCTGCTTCCTGCCAATCATGACCAAGTGGCTTGCCCTCGGTTTCTCCGCACACCATACAAGTCTTTGGTTCGATACAGGTTGCATCTGCAAATTTGTGAGTATGTCCGCAGCCAGAAAGCATCAATAGCACCATTGTCAAAACAGAAACTATACTTAATGATTTTTTCATTTTATTGCCTCCTCATATATCGTTTATTTCAATGCTTTATAACCATATGGTTATTATATAAAGATTTTATCACAATTAATGTTATTCTGTCAATAGTAAATAATAAAAAGGGTGATAGAATGCATTACTATAAAAGATTGAGAGAATTAAGGGAAGATCACGATTTAACGCAAAAAGATGTAGCCGATTATTTGCAAATGAAACAACCGCAGTATTTCCGATACGAAAGCGGAAGCAGGGATATTCCCTCGGAGGTTTTAATATCTCTTGCAAAGCTGTACAAGGTTTCTGCCGACTACATTTTAGAATTGAAAGATACAACCAATTAATTTTTATAAACAAAAGCTGTCGCAAACCGAAAGATTTGGCGACAGCTTTTTAAACATTTTATTGTAATTATGTTAATTTTTATATTTAATGTAAATGTAATAAATTATTGTTTAACAAAATATTTAAACAAAGCAATTATAAAAGTTTGGTCAACCTTTTCAAAGGCTTGACCTAAATTTTTTAATTATTTGGCTTAAATCGTGTGCTAAACCATAATCCAAAGATTTAAGTTTTATCAATCAAATAAGTTTTTTTATTTTCTTAGTGTATGCTGACAGCATACACTTTTTTATTTTTATTTTTATATAATAATGTCAACGGATTTACATTAAGGAGTCCTGCAAATAAAAGTCAAGCCATAAAATGAAAACATCATCTAATTTGATATTGGAAACAGTCAGGCAATTTTGCGCACGGTTTTTCTCACCGACAATAAAATTGGTTAACTTGTTTCGATAACGGGTTAAATCCCTTAACTGATGAATATCAGCCGGAGGAATAAAGCTACCGTTAATTAAATCATGCTTAAAAAGGTCAGCAATCCATTTGGCATCCCTTTTGTCAGTTTTCTTTCCCTTAATTGCTTTAACATATTTTGGGTGAGTCAAAACAATATTGCAGGACAATTCAAGAATGTTGTAAACAGTAATCCAATATTTGCCCGTGGATTCCATACAAACATCCTTACAATCTTTCTCTTTGAGCCAAGTTGCACATCGTTTCAGTTGATTAGTAAAAGTCGAAAAACGATTGCTTTTGTAGGTGGTAATACCCTTGTTGTCGGTAGTTGCAATGCAACAATAGATAAAGGTTTTGTGGACATCTATTCCACAGCAAACAGGATAAACAATTTTTAGCATAACACATCCCTCAAAATTAATATTTTGAGAAAACAAACAGGGACTGGATGCTCACTGAAAGATTGAGTAGTATATCTCTCCAAAGATAAGTTTACAGGGTTCAATGCCCTAATTATTTGTGCTTGAAAGAGCATCAGACACACATAAATATTCAGTTCAGTATACGCTGAACCTACTCACCTCTTCGTGCTCTGTAGTGTGTTTGCTTTCTCAAGTACATTCTAACAATTTTTACATAGCTTTACTACAAGTTGCTTTCATTTATTTTTGCGCCTTGTAGCAAGGCGGAAAGGAATGGTCATAATTATGAAAAATACCGTTAAGAAAAATTTATGTACATTTATAGCTGTTATTGTTGCGGCGTCTGCTACAATAGTTTTTGCCGGATGCTCCGACAATGGAGCACCGCAGGCTTCGACAGGCAGTGAGGGCGTTGCAAGTCAAACAAGCGATGATGCATCTGCTGTATCACAGACAAAACAACCGGCAAAGAAGAGAGAAACAATTAAAATTGATGATATTGCATGGAATGTGGATCAAGGAATTGTTGACGGTGAAAAATATGTTCTTTTAGACTATACAAACAATTCAAAATATACAGTTACGGATTTTGAAATGACATTTAAAGAAAAAGGCTCGGTAACGGAAGAGGACAAGGAAAATTTCTACAACGAGATTAAAGATAAATTTTCAATGAGTGATGATGATATTTCCGAATTAAAACAAAGGGATATTTCTATGCACGCAGAAACCGAAAAAATTGTTGAACCCGGAGAATCCGCAAAAAATATAAACTGCTATTATTACAGCGGTATTTATTATTTAAAAGACATGAATCACTTTAATTTGGTTGAACCCGATGTTGCTACCATAAAATACATTAATGACAATAAAATCTACACTTCATATTATGATTTCAGCACTAAAAAATATTCAGAAGATGAAAATACCGAAGAGGCATATTATTGGACCACATCGGAACTCGGCACAAAAATTCCTAAGCCTGATGTAAAGGTGGTAAAGAAATGCATAGATAATGAAGATTCTTTTGGATTTGAGGCTTACGGTTTATCTTTAGACCAATTTAACGAATATGTTGACAAATGCAAGCAACTCGGCTTTACCGTTGACGAAAGCAGTTATGAGGGCTATTATTCCGCAGATGATAAAGACGGCTATAATGTATATCTTTCATACAAAGAAGATGACGATTATATGACCGTAACCATTGATGCTCCGTCAGAATAAACAATACACTAAAAGGAATCTTGTACAAGGTTCCTTTTTTTTATTATGTTAATTTTATATTTCAAATTATGGTTTATCGCACTGTTGAAGCTAAATAATTTTAAAATTTAGGTCAAGCCTTTTTAAAGGCTTGCGGGTTTGGGCAGAGCCCATAATGTCTTATGTTATAACAAATTATTATGCACTGACTGCTTGCTGTCAGTGTGCGTGAAACAAAGTTTAACAAAACAGGCGGCAGCCATATAAACAAAAACAGTCAACGCATTGCGCTGACTATGAAATAAAGTATATTTTCTTTAGTTGCTATCGCAAAGCCTTTCGCCGTTGTGTTCAAGCCGAAAACAGCGAGCTGTTTGACTATCGTTAGATTGCATAAACGGAAAGTATTTGTGGGCTTTGCCCACACCCACGACCTTTGAAAAGGTAGACCAAACTCTTATAATTGCCTTGTGAAGTATTCCGCTAAACCATAAATTACCCCAACTTTTGATAAAGAACCTTATTTCAATCAAAAACGGCAGCACTTGTGAATTTAATTTCAAAGTGCTGCCGTTAAATTATTAATTATTTTTCAAGAAAATCAACGAATTTCTCGCCGAGAACCTCTCTTGAATATACCTTACTGATTTTATCATAGTTACTTCTGAGTTGGTCATCTGTAACCTGTGGGAACTTACGAATCTTATCGAGCAAGTCTGCATACGAAGTATAAATACAGCCGTCAATGCCGTTAAGAACTTCCCTTGAACCTGTGTTCTCTGTACAATAAACCATCTTTCCGTTGAGGATAGCCTCAATATACGGCATACCGAATGAATGGTTGAGTGTGAAATCTACAACCGCATCGTGAGTTTTCATCTGATTTTTAGGGTTCGAGGTTTCGCCGCAATAGCAAATATAATCTTCAACCTCGTTATCAAAAATCTTATCGAGAAATTCGTTAAGATAGTCGCCCGTACCGTAAACATCAATTACAATGTCATCAACATTCTGCTCTTTAAGATACTTGGCAAAGCCGATAAGATTGTTAATGTCAGCCTCACGCTCATGGCTGATTCTCAACAGATACATACCGAGGAAGTAATCACGCTCTGGTACATCAACTTTCTTTTTATTATCGTCCTCTTCTTCCGCTCCTATGTCCTCTCTTGCCACACTTCGACTTGACTCAAGAGTATTGCCGAGCACGATATAATCCTTATAGTTTTTAAAATTAAATTTATCAAGGTAAAGCTGACGGTTTTCTTCACTTACAAATACAGCCTTGCCGATGTCGATTTTCTCCATTTTATTAACAATGTCGGGGAAAAGCTCATTTACAAGTGCGGCTGTACAATGGAAGAAATAGATTTTCTCCTCAATTTTCTCCGATGTAGCGTCATTAAGGAAAAGGTGGAGAGATTCTCTTGTTGAAATTACAGTCTTACTGTTTATATTCTCAAGTTTCTTTCTCATTGCCATACCTGCATACGGAGAAAGATTCTGTCTGCTGCAATCGCAGTCAAGGTGACCGTAAAGTCCTTTCCATCTAAAGAAGCCACGCTTTAAAAGTTCAATCTTTCTGCGTGAATTTGCCTTATACAATGCTGTAAGCTGCAATCCGTAAGGCATTTCCTTTGGCTTTGCGGTGCACTTTAGCGACAAAAGCTCTACAAGATAGTTTTTCTCAAGCAAAGCCTCCGCAAGCGAACGGGTAGCAAAAACCGTACCGCCTACACCGTAGAAGTTATAACCGAGGAATGTTACCTTATTCTTCTGAATTGAAGAAAATTCCTCATACATTCTGTCAATATGAGCGCCGCTCTCAATAAAGTCATAGTCAATCTCTTCCGGAAGTCTTGACTTAAAGAACGGATTTATCGTATAGGTTTCGTCGGCAATAGCGTCAACAAGCTGTCTTGCTTTTGTGTAAGAGCACTGCTCAAGCTCCTCTACCTCGCAGTAAAGGTTACGCTTTGCAAGGTAATTCTTCAAATCAGGCTGATACAAAATTACAGGCTTATTGAGCACCGTAAAGTCAAAGCCTACCGAAGAATAGTCAGTAATGAGAACATCATTTTTCGCAAGTTCGTCAAGCACATCTGTTTTGTGCGAATGAATAAACTTGATTCTGTCTGTCTTTGCACATTCCTTGAATTCTTCGATTTTCTCTTCATCAAAAAATTGGTGCAAACAAACCGTAAAAACGGAATTTGTTTTATCAAGATAATCGGCAAGTTTTTGGCTTGAAAGCACACCCTTAATCTGATGCATAAGCATCTGTGTCATATAGTTGTCGCCAAGGTACTCTCTCCATGTCATAAACCAAAGTATATTCTTGCCGTTGTGCGGCTGTGCATGGTATGCCTTGTGGCGCTTTACAAGCTCAATGTAGCGTGGCGGATAAATTCCGTAGTAAAGCTGATAATCTTTGAATTTATTGTAATCCATAAGAGTGGGCTTAATGTTCTTGTTGTAATACAAAAAACGGAACATATTATTATTGTAGCCATAGCCCTTATATTCAATAGCTTTAATGCCAAGCGTGCCGTGCTGTAAGTAAATAAGAGGCTTTTCTATGAAAAAGTCTGTCTTAAAAAAGCCGAGCTTTGTAGGAGTAATATCCTTGTAACTCAAAGAAACAAAGTACATATCGGCATTTAAGTAAATCTTAAAATGCTTTACTGTGTTTTTCCAAACAACAAAACTCTTTTCTTTGTCAGAAAGAGAGGCGTAGGTTTCTTTATTGGCGGCATTTTTTTCAAGCACAATGTACTTGTCTATACCGTCCCTGCGGCGTACTACCTGTTTCCAAAAATAATATGAGTTATTATTTGAGGTTGCGGCAAGATTTTCGCCAAACAGCCATATAAAATTTCTACCCATCAAATTACTCCTTTAGTATATGGTTTATGCCTCGGTAATTTTACCGAAACCGCAAAATGCAAATTAAATAAACTGAAATTACAACTCAAAAGTTGATTTTTCAGGCAAAAGTTTTTCAAATGCGTCAATGACGCCCTGCTTTTTCACCTCAAAATCTGTAGTTTCGGCTGTATCGTTAATACAAATCATATTATGCTTTTGTGAAGGAATATCCCTGCACAAATCGGGATAATTATACTCCTTGACATGATAGCAGTATGCAAATCTGTCCCTGCGGACTGTATAATTGCCTGCCGCCAACTGCCAGAACTTCATAAGCCACTGGTTTACATTGCCTGTTTTTCTGAATTTATCCATACAGGTAGAATCCAGCGCATCGTATTCTTTTTCCCAAATTTCTTCAAAAGTCGCTTTCATAAAACTCGACGGAGTGTGCTGATAGTAAAAGCCCGGAAACCAATGCCACGGCAACAAAAGCGTCGTTTTTAACTGATTTTTCATTCCGTTCTTACCGCTATACCACTTTTTCCAGTCACGCTTAAAGACTTTTTCCTTATCGAAATGGTCGTTAATGATAGAAACATCCGCACCGTTAAAGAAACCTGCGCTGTCCTTATTAAAACAAATGCAGTCAAGCGCAAATGTGTCGCAAGGCATACCGCCTTTGAAAAAGTCCTCCGGTTTAGTCGGTGCGGTAATAAACATATCGTCATTAAAATACACAAACTGTTCCGAAAGTCCCTTTATACGGTGCAAATTAAGCTCAATAGTATGTGAATTAAAGGTAGGAAGATACTTTGACGGAATGTAATCTTTATGATTTACAATGTTAAGTTTTGGGTTTGTTGTATCAAGCCACTTCGGCAGATGTCCCCATGTGACAAAGTGAATTTTATTTACCCAAGGGGCAAACTTTTCCACACCTCTGAACCAATACTGCAAGTTGTCCCAATCTCTGAAACGAACTTCGCTGTTGGCATTGGTGACCGTTTTGCCGTCATACTTGGCTTTTTCCGCCTGCCACTGCTTATCGTTGCCGTCAACCCAAATTATTACAAAATCAATCGGGTTTGTGTTTTTCTCTTCCATACATACCTCACGGCCATCTTTCTTTGACAGCCTCGTAATTTCTCTTTGAATTTTCCGTATCGTACAAGTCAAAAAATTCCTTGTGTCTGTTTAAATAAAGCTCTGTGTTCGCAAACGAACGCTGTGCCATCTGCTCTATATAGTTCATAAGTCCCTGTTCTTCGTTATAAACAGGGCCAAATCCGTCCTCGGCATAGTCAAAATAACCTTTACCGTAGTGCTGCTCCGAAAATCTTTCATAATCAAACTGAAAATACGCAAGCGGCTTTTTCATATAAGCAAAGTCAATCTGCACGCTTGAGTAATCGGTAATCATAAATGCCGAGCTTTTCATAAGCTCCTGCACGGTATATTCGGGATATTTGCAGATTGTAAGGTACGGATTACTCTTTGAAAAGCAGTCGATAAATCTCTGCATATCCCTGTGCGGGTAAAACATAACAGTACAGCCGTACTTTTCGCAAATTTCTTCAAGTCGTTTGCTGTTGATTATTTTACTCCAATTTTTAAAATAATCGCTCTCGCAAAAAGCCTTTTTATCATCTTCAATGCTTTTTGAAAGTGCGTCTGTACCGATCCAGTCACGCCATGTAGGCATAATAAGTATCTGATTCGGCACTGTTTTAAAATCGTGAAGCTTGTCCCAGCGGGGAAGTCCAAGTAATTTTACAGTGCCCTCGGGATAACCGTAATTATTGTTTACATACTCCCATTCCCTGTATGTGCTGGTGACAAACATACTCATTTTTGTGTTTTTATAATAAAGAAAATCAATATTTGTAAGAATTACCCCATGCTGTAAAAAAACTCGGCTGTTGCGCAAAATTCCGTAAACCTCAAGCAGATAGCATACGGCATAGTTCGGCTTTCCGCCCTTTTGAGAACTGATGTTTACCTTTGCGGTAAGATATAAAATCCAGTGGGCAAAACTGCCGTACTTTACGGTTTTGCCGGTTTTTTTGACATTTTCGTAATCAACGCTGTTTTTATACACCGCATAAACGCAGTCCTGCTCGGGGTGATTTTTGCACACATATTCAAAAAAGCAAAATCCGTTGTCCGTTGCCTCCACTCCGTTATCGCACACAAGCCATAAATCTTTTCTGAAACGCTTGTAAACAAGCGCAATAGGCAGTGCAAAAATAAACAGGAAAATATGAAGTATATCCTTAGGCTTTACATCTTTGAGTTTTTCAAAAAATCTTGACATAACCCACCATTAAGACATAAATTCTTCGTACAAAGGAAGCACCTCTTCGGTAGTACCCTGCATTTTAACTTTGCCCTCGTGCAGCCAAAGAATGTTGTCGCAAAGCTTTCTGAGTGTGTCTGAGCTATGAGATACAATAACAACGGTTCTGTCTTTGTTCATAATAAGGCTACGCATTTTTTCGTAGCTCTTCTTCTTAAACTTTGCGTCACCAACGCTCAAGACCTCATCAATAAGCATAATCTCGGTTTCGAGAATCGCCGTAATTGAGAACGCAAGTTTAGAGTACATACCGCTTGAATATGTCTTTACAGGGCGGTCAATAAAGTCACCGAGTTCGGAAAATTCAATGATTTCGTCGAGTTTTTCTTCAATCTGCGGTCTTTCAAAGCCTAAAAGCATACCCGAAAGGAAAATATTTTCCCTGCCGCTTAATTTATTCTGAAAACCTACGCCGATTGAAAGCAAGGAAATTGAATGACCGTGAAGGTCGATTTCGCCCTCATCAGGTGAAAAAATGCCTGCGATTGCCTTAAGAAGTGTAGATTTACCGCTGCCGTTTTTGCCGACAATACCCAAAATCTGACCCTTTTCAACCTCAAAAGAAACACCCTTTACAGCCTCAAAATACTCAATTTTCTTATTCTTTCTCGGTGCAAAAATAGACTTTAAAAGCGAAACCTTTTTAAAACATCTGTATTTAATTTTAACATTTCTGACTGAAATTGCTGATTCTCCCATAATTAAATCACCTTTACATAGCTGTTTTCGTGCTTATAAATCGTTCTGATGCCAATAACACTGATAACGATGCCAACAACAAACCACGCAAGCAATGCCACCCAGTGTGGATCCTGATTATAAATAAGCACTCGTCTTAAATCGCAGATAATAAGAGCTATCGGATTACATTTAATCAAAAGCTCACCCAAAATACCGTCAAGTTTATTTTCGATTGAATAGAAAATACCTGAAATGTAGAAACCAAGCTGCAAAACAATGGTAATTACATTGAGCAAGTCCTCAACAAATACACCGAAGTGGAGCATAATTGTACTGCAAGCAAATGTGATTACCACCAAAAGGGCCATAATCGGCAGTGCCCAGAACATACGCCAGCTCAAAGGCACTTGGTAAATAATCATCAAAAGAACCGTAAGAGCATAGGATACGAGCATCTTAAAACCGTAAACACCGATTTTTTCAAGAATAAATATGTGCTTAGGTATATAAACTTTCGTGACAATCATCTTTTTTGACTGCACGACTTTTACGCAGCTTTTAACAACCTTGCTGAAGAACTGCCAACAGTTAAGACCGATAAATACGAATACCGGGAAATACGGCTCGCCGCTCTTAAATACAAGGATTGCGATAAACGAATACACAAGCATAAAGAAGAACGGATCAAGAATCCACCACAGCCAACTCAAGAAAGAGCCCGCTACTTCGGACTTAAGTTCCGCCTTTGAAGAAAATACCGTGTAGTTAAAGAATTTTTTGATGTCCTTAAAAAATCTGCTCATCTTTAATAACTCACTTCCAAATCATAAAATTTCATTCTGACACATAATAACCTATCTTGAATTATATCATTATACTGTCAATATTTCAAGTATTGTGTATTTTTCGTGTGACGAATTTTGAGAGCTTTTCTGCAATTTTTCTGTTAAAGAATTTGCATATTATAAACATAATACTTACAATGTCTTAAAAAAAGAATTATTGTACAAATTATACTTTACAATATAGTTACATTTAATTCGGCACAGAGTTTTTAACATAATTATAATATAATGTTAAAAACTCTGCCCGATTAAAAAATGACCGCAATCTTTATCGGATTTACGGTCATTTATTTTTTATTCAATTTGCATTAATTATTGATATTTTCTTCAAGTTCGTCAACGCTTGTTTCTGTAATTACGGTGTTTCCGTTGTCAAACTTAAAGCTCATATTAAAATAATAATCGCTGTCTTTTCTGATAGCCGCTATGTATTTAAATGTAGTTGTTTTATCACTGTCAATCATTAAATTCAAACTTTGAGAATCATAATCACTGATAAAATATTTATAATTGTCGCTTACAACCGCAATCGGAATAATATAATCGGAAGACAGTCCGTCATAAGGAACTATGTCCGCATCTGTGTCTTCAGACGCTGAAATTTCCTTTAAATATACTTTTTTGCCGCTGTTACTGAAATTATCGGCATTAACGGTAAATTCATATATCGCAAAGGTTTCCGTATCATAAGCAACGCTGTCGTCAAAATCGCTTTCATCTAATGTAGCGCCGCCCGTTTGCAGGTTACTGCCCTTAATATAGGTATCATAAATATATTTTGTGCTCGGCTTTGTTACATCAGTTACTTTTACAGTACCGAAATCGGTATCTGCCTCTTCAAATAAACTGCTGTAAATTTTATCGCAGTTCTTTGTAAAAACAACCTTGCCTTTACTATCGCCGCACTCATAATTATAGTTTATCTTCAAACTGCCGTCCTCTTTACGATTTGAATCACAGCGATATATGGTAAATGTGTCGCTTGTATGCGGTTTTATTGTGAGTTTATCGGGATTTCCGTCAACGCTGACATTTGTAAACGAATAATTCATACTGCTGTCCTTGACGGTAACATTAAAATCATCAAAAGATATTGTGAAATCATCGTCGGTGGTATTTTCAACATAAAAATCAAACTTATACTCTTTAGGAGCATCATATGAGGATGTCATTGACTCTAACGAAAAAGAACCTGTTTGAATATCGGTCATTGTTATGCCGCCAAACAATGTTTCGGCTTTCTCTCCTACTTTGTATTGAGTAGAGTCAATTTTATCAACATCTGTGGGTTCCGACAGTTGTAAATCGAGACTGTTTACTATAGCAGACACTATTACAATTACCACACCTGCCAAAATTACTCCGCCGAGTATGCAGGCGGCAACAATTTTACCTGTTCTGCCGCTGTCCTTTTTAGGTACAGGCGATTGTGTGGGAATAGGCGCAACTCCGTTCTGCCCCTGTACGGGAACATTTACAAAACCGTTTGGTCTTTGCTGTGGAATATAAGAAAAATTCGTCTGCTGTTGAGGCTGTGTACCCGAAAAATTACTTTGCTGCGGTTGAGCCTGAACATTTTGATAATTATTCTGCTGTGCAGTGTTGGCATAATTTGTATTATTTTGGTTTTGTACTGCCGATGCAGAATTGTTTAAGGGTTGTTTGTTCTCAATATTTATATACGGGTTCTGTTTATTTTCGGTTTGTGGTGATTGTGATTTAAGCGAAGCTCCGCACATTGTGCAAAAGTTGCCCTCGCAATCAAATCCGCAGTTTGGACATTTCATAATAAAGTCCTCCTATATTTATGTTTATACACTGCTATAATAAATCAAAAATAAACAAAAGTCAATGCATTTTTAGAATATTTTGCTATTAAATTTACAAAATTGTTGTTGAAATATTTTAGCCGCTGTTGTATAATTTTATTGAAATGTATCGAATAAACTTGCAAAATAATTGAATTTTTGCATTAAGCAGAAAAAATATGAAATAACGGGAGTTTTAATTATGAGAGGATTGTATTCTTCAAAGACTAAAATTCGTCAGCAGATATTTACCGAAGTTGCTCGTTTTGCGTACGAGGGCGGTGATTATTCTAAATTTGAAAGTCTGCCTTACAAAATTATCCCGGGCGAGATTTCCACTTACAGAGAAAGCGTTTTCCTTGAGCGTGCCATTGTAGGTGAAAGACTGCGCCTTGCCATGGGACTTAACCTGTTGTCGGCAGATGAACAAGCGCCTATTTCGACAGGCGTTGAAGAAAGTATGATTGACGAAAAGGTATATGAACCGCCGCTGATTAATATTATTAAGTTCGCTTGCCACAGCTGTCCCGAAAAGCGTGTGTTCGTAAGCAACGGCTGTCAAGGTTGTCTTGAACACCCTTGTACCGAGGTTTGCCCGAAAGGCGCTATCTCAATCGTGCACGGCAAATCTTTTATTGACGAAGAAAAATGCATTAAATGCGGCAAGTGCCAAAGTGCGTGCCCTTACAATGCAATTATAAAGCAGGAGCGCCCCTGCGCAGCTGCCTGCGGTATGAAAGCAATTCACAGTGATGAATACGGCAGAGCGGATATTGACTACAACAAATGCGTAAGCTGCGGAATGTGCCTTGTAAGCTGTCCGTTCAGCGCAATTGTTGACAAAAGCCAGATTTTCCAAACAATAAAGGCTTTACAGAGTGATACTCCCGTTTATGCCGCAGTTGCACCCGCCGTTGCTGGTCAGTTTGCAGGACTTCCCGCAACAAAAATAAGAAATGCGTTCAAGGCACTCGGCTTTGAAGATGTTGTAGAGGTTGCCGTGGGAGCCGATCTTTGCACCGTTGAAGAGGCAAAAGACTTTATGGAAGAAGTGCCTGCCAAACAGCCGTTTATGGCTACTTCGTGCTGTCCCGCATGGAGCGTTATGGCTAAAAAGACATTTCCCGACATTGCGTCTTACATTTCTATGGCTCTCACCCCTATGGTACTTACAGGCAGACTTACAAAACAGGATCATCCGGGTTGCAGAGTAGTATTTATCGGCCCTTGTGCGGCTAAAAAACTTGAGGCAAGCCGCAGAAGTATAAGAAGTGACATTGATTTTGTGCTCACTTTTGAAGAAGTGGCGGGAATGTTTGCCGCCAAAGAGGTAGATTTTGCGGCGCTTGAACCCGATGAAAAACCGCTTTCTTTCTCAAGTGCGGACGGCAGAGGTTTTGCCGTAAGCGGCGGTGTTGCAAAAGCGGTTGTAAATGCAATACACAGAATGAACCCTGAGCGTGAAGTAAAAATTGCAAACGCACAGGGACTTGACGAGTGTATGAAATTGTTAAGAATGGCAAAAGCCGGCAAGTATAACGGCTATTTGCTTGAGGGTATGGCTTGTCCGGGCGGCTGTGTGGCAGGTGCAGGCACAATAAATGTACCCGAAAAATCTGCCGCAGAAAATCTGAAGAGTAAAAAGAGCAGTCCATTTGAAACCGCCTGTGAATCTCCGTATGTAGACATTTTGCCCGAACTTGAAAACCTCTACAATGAGTTTTCTCATAAAAATAAAGAATGATTTTAAAGTTGGGTAAATTATGGTTTAACTCACAGTTTAGGCAAGCAATTATAAAAGTTTGGTCGACCTTTTCAAAGGTCGTGGGTGTGGGCAAAGCCCACAAATACTTTCCATTTATGCAATCTAACGATAGCCAAACAGCTCGCTGTTTGGCGGCTTGAACAAATAGGCGAAAGCCTTTGCGAGAGCAACAAAAGGAAATAAACATCATTTTCATAGTCAACGCAATGCGTTGACTATGTTTTTAGCATTTCTGTTTATAATGGCTTTCGCCTGTTTTAACAAACTTAGTTTTAGCACGCAAACAGCGTGGCTGTTTGCGCCTGATAAATTGTTATATCGGAAGATAATTATGGGCGCTACCCAAACCCGCAATTTTTGAAAAAATTGAGTAAACTTTTTTGCTTTTTGGAGGATAATTTAGCGTTAGCTAAATTTCAATGTCTGACCGACACTCCGCTAAACCACAATTTATCAATATATCAAATATTCAGAACATAACATAAAAACTGCTGTTTGGGTTTGTCACTCAAACAGCAGTTTTTGTCGGTTATTTTAATAAATATAATTAACCGTAGTTTTTAAAAATTCTCAAAAAACCGTTTATCAATCGTGTTTTATTACAAATTTATCAAATGCATAATAAAGCACATACAGCATCGCCGTGGCTATACTGAATACAGCTATAAAAATCGGTGAAAATTCCGACAGTGAGTTTAACGATTTTTCAATTAAGAAAATCGGGCGAACAATATCCCACGAATTTACTCTTGCATATCTGCCGATATAAATTGCAAACGAACTGAGTAAAATCGTAATTGTACAAAAAGCAACACCCGTCGCCTTTCCGAAACGCTTATTTATTATTTTATGAATAATTCGCATTGACATCATTCCGAACAGCAACCCGAGTATAACCGTAACCGTCAAGTTCAGCACAATAAGCCAAGCGGTCACATTCGTTCCGATTTTTTCATATTCAAGATAAGCGGACTCTTTAAAATAGCTTGTATATTTTAAATCCGTCATCATATACGGCGAATTTGGAAAGAATAATAACCACAAAAATCCAAATATTACAGCAGGAACAGCTTTTTTCTTACTGAAATAATGTTCGCACAGCATTGCCGCAAACAGCGGAATTACAGCAAGAATATCATTCCATACAATATACCACCAATGCGGTTCTTTGGCATAAAATGTATACATAGCCGTTGAAATTATTATAAATATAAAGGAAAAATAAGCAAACTTCGCTTTGTTTCCCGCAAATACAGACTTCATATTGTCACCGCCTTGCATAATAAGTTATTATATCACGCTTTCACTGCGGTATCAATAAAATTTTGCAAGCAAAGTTAAAAGTTATTGCCTTTTTGTGCTTTATATGCTAAAATAATTATAATTATTTACGAAAAGAGCTGATAAGCTGTGGAAAAAGAAAACAAAGCTTTTAAAATATTCAGAGTTATAATTACCTTAATTGCCATTGTATTTTTATTGTTGTTTGTATCGGGCGCTCTGTGGGGAATTGTCAACATCGGCAATCTTGTAGGCGGATTGCTGTGTGTGTGGCTGATTTTTGTATTCGGCACACGTAATAAATATAAATCATTAAAAGAAAAACTCAAGAAAAATATATTCGGCAAAATTGTTCTGTACGGCATTAATTTTTGCTTTACCGCACTTCTTTGCTACGGTTTGATTGTTACGGGTCTAATGACATTTGCCTGCATACAACAGCCAAAACAAAATGCAACCGCAATCGTACTTGGCGCTCAAGTTACCGAGAACGGCCCGAGTATGATGCTTACAGGCAGAATAAACAGCGCCGTTAGATATTTACAGGAAAATCCTGATGCAAAAGCTGTACTTACAGGCGGACAGGGCAGTAATGAACCGATGAGTGAGGCACAGGCTATGTACAACTGCATTGTCGAGGCAGGGATTTCTCCGGACAGGCTTTATATAGAAGACAAAGCGGTAAATACAGGCGAAAATATTGCATTTTCCGAAGAAATAATTAAAGCAAACGGACTTAACGAAAACAAAGCTATAGTTACAGACGGCTTTCACCAGTTGAGGGCGCAGATAATTACAAAACAACAGGGACTGAGCGGAAGTGTCGGCTCGGTAAATGCCGACACTTTCCCCATTTTTATTCCTACATTTGCCGTCCGTGAATGGTTTGCACTGCCGAATCAGGTTCTATTTCGGTAGCCACAACCTCTGAAATATTTTCATTGGGCTGATATACCGCATTTCGCCTTGAATTGAGTTCATACGGATAAATTTCGTTATCGGTAACATCTACAATCGGTGAATGTTCAAAACCGTTGTTGCGTGACGGCAGTTCAATAGGATACCGCTCGTTGCGTTTGCTTTCTTTTCTATTCATAAAATTAACCACCTTTCCGGGTGGTTATATTTTTTGCGGATTTTTGTATTTTATGCTCACAGTTCTATTTTTTATGTTGAGATGAAAATTAAATTTAAAAATTATAAAAATTTGGTCGACCTTTTCAAAGGTCGTTGGTGTGGGCAAAGCCCACAAATACTTTCCGTTTATGCAATCTAACGATAGCCGAACAGCTCACTGTTTGGCGGCTTGAACACAACGGCGAAAGCCTTTAAATGCGATAGCAATAAGAAAAAGCCACTCATTAAACAATTAATAAATAAATTCTTTTCTAAAAGGCTATCGCCTGTTTTAACAAACTTAGTTTCAGCACGCAAACAGTCAAACTGTTTGCGTCCGAGAAATTGTTATATTGAAAAATTTTATGGGCGTTGCCCAAAGCCGCAAGCCTTTAAAAAGGCTTGACCTAAATTTTTAAGTCTATCTCTCAACTGTTATTTTACCCAAATTAAAGCAAAAATCCCGATAAAGTCGCACTTTATCGGGATAAAATTTTAATTAATGCTTAAATTTTGTACCGCCTTTTGATACATCATGCTTTGGAAGTTCTACATCGGCGGTGTCAAATTTTCTCTTTTTGGTTTTGCCTGCTTTACCTGTTGCAGGAGCAAATTTGTATCTGCCACGGCTCTTTACTGTAGCAATAATAAAGTAAACAATACCTGCAACACTTAAAATCAAGCACACAATACCTGCATAAAGCATCCAATGTCCGTTATCGGATTTACTTGTGTTTTTCTTGATAAAGTTGAAATCATCGCCGTCGCTGTCGGTAAGAGATGCGTTTTTGAGATTTGCGGAAATATCGTTCCAATCGCTCTGTGAAAGCGTTTTATCGTCAATAGTATCTCTGCTTACCGAGTACATCTGAGCAGGCGGTGCTGTGGTTTCGGGCACAGTATATGTTGACTGACCGCCGCCTACATATACATCGTCGCCGTCGCTGTAGTATGGCTTATCATCATAACTGTAAGTAGGCTCTTCATAATAAGGTTCTGTAGGCTCCGGTTCCGGCTCGGGAGCATATGTCGGTTCGGGCTCGGGAGCATATGTCGGTTCGGGTTCCGGCTCGTATGTCGGCTCCGGCTCGGGTTCCGGCTCATATGTCGGTTCCGGCTCGGGAGCAGGCTCGGTTTCAATAATTTCTCCGCCGCTTTCTTCGCCTTCAACCGCACTTACCGAAAAAGCAAATACAGAAAAACTGAGTGCAAGTACGGAAATTAAAGCAATTATTTTTCTTTTCATACTGTTGACTCCTTTCATATATTTAAAAGGTTGTTAATCGGTTGTAAATATCTGCACTAAATGCCACACAAAGGCTGTGTGGCATTTTGATTTTTAAACTTTTACTTTGAAGAAGATGAACTTGAAGAACTTGAGCTTGAAGAACTTGAGCTTGCTGATGAGCTTTCAGGTTTTACAAAGTAAAGCTCAGGCTTGTACTGGTCGAGTACAGACTGGTTCTTTTCGCAATCTGTCTTTTGAGCAAGGTCATCAACATACTTTGCAAACTCGTCTTTTTTCATATCTGCAAGCAATTTGTTGCGCTGTGTTGAATCGTAAACATAGCTGTCAATGTCTGAGTTGATGTCACCCTTATAGATAAGGTAATAAACTGCTGTATTGCCTGAACCTACCTTAACTGTCTTAGCCTCGTTCGCTTTCATTTCGCCGAGTGCTGTCTTAAGCTCATCGCCGAGTGAACTGCTTTTAAGGTTTTCTACAGCTGATGTTGACGGATCGTCTGTAAGTGAGTTAGCTGTCTTGTACTTATTTACAATATCGTCAAAAGAAATACCGTTATTAAGTTCCTTTGCGTAACCGTCAAACTCGTCTGTAATCTTCTTTGCGTCTTCGTCGGAAAGCGCTGCATCTTTGCTGTTGTTTGACTCGTCGGTTGTTGACTCATAAAGATTTGCTTTTATGTACTTATAGTCTGTATAGTTTTCTGTAAAGTATGAAATAAATTCGTCATCCTTTACCTCTTTTGAACCGCCCTCACCGTAGAGCTTTTCAAATACTGCTGTGTATTTTGTGTTATAAAGTGTTGTGCAATATTCAAAGCTTTCAAAAGAAACACCGTAAGGCTCGTACTGGTCTTTATAAGGCATATAGTAGCCGTATGAAGCGTAAGGACCTACTGTCCAATATTCCTCGGCTGTTTTTTTAGCCGAATCTGCGGTAGCGCCGCTCATATCAATGCCGAGCTCCTCAACGAGGTTATCAGTCACAATGTAATTAAGACACATTGTTTCTGCCTCGTTTTTGATCCAATCTCTTGCAATCGCCTTGTCGCCGTCATCGTCTGTAATCTCAAGGTCAAGCCATGAATCGGAGGCCTCATCATATGAAGCAAGTTTCGACGCATAATTTTGAGCTTGTGAGTAAGCTGTTTTAAGCGAGTAGCTGTAAACGCCGATTGGCAATTCTACTTTATCTGTCCTGTAAGCCCATTCTGCATTAAGGCTGATTGGAGTGCAGCCAACCGCTGCAACAGCAATAATCAGTGCAAGCAACAATGAACCGATCTTTGCATATGGTTTCATAATATTTACCGTCCTTAAAAAATTCTATTTCACCCGTAAAATGACAGGGTGCGTACTTTATGATTATACACAAAAAAATTTGCATTGTCTATATATTTTCTAAAATTTATTGCTTTTTCGGCAAAGTTTTCAGACAACTATCAGATTTTGAATACTTTTTTGAGCATATCAAGCGATGAACCGCCGCCGCATCTTATTGTAATGTACGGTTTGTTACCCGCAGACAGCATTGCTCTGCCGTTGAGCCTTGAAAGAAGTTCTATAACCTTCGGCGATTTTATCTCTTTGACAAACAGTAAAACATTGGTATCCGTCTGCCTGATTTCGTAAATACCCATTGCGTTTGCACAGTTTCTTATAAGCGCAATATCAATAAGTCCGAGCACGGATTCGGGAATTTCGCCGAAACGGTCTTTGAGTTCGTCCTTAACATCAAGGCTGTCCTCTTTGTTGCGTATATCGGCGATTCTGCGATATACATCAAGTCGGAGAGTAAGGCTTTCTACATAGCTCTCCGGAATGTGAGCATTTACCGAAATATCAATAAGACAATCAAGGTCGGCAGACTGTGCGGCTTCGCCCTTTTCTTCGCTTACTGCCTCGCCCAACAGCTTAAGATACATATCGTATCCGACAGATTCCATATGTCCGTGCTGTTGAGCACCCATAATGTTTCCTGCGCCTCTTAATTCAAGATCTCGCATTGCGATTTTAAATCCGCTGCCAAATTCGGTAAATTCTCTGATAGCGGCAAGGCGCTTTTGCTGAATTTCTGTAAGCACTTTGTTTTTGCGGAATGTAAGATAAGCATAGGCTCTGCGGTTGCTTCTGCCTACTCGTCCTCTTAGCTGATGTAGCTGTGAAAGTCCCATTCTGTCCGCATTTTCTATAATTAGCGTATTTGCGTTCGGCAGGTCAACACCCGTTTCTATTATAGTGGTGCATACTAATACATTTACTTCCTGTTCAATCATCATTCGCCATACTTCGCTAAGTTCGTGCTCTTTCATTTTGCCGTGACCTATGGCTATTTTTGCCTCGGGCACAGCCTCAAGAATTCTTGAGGCACAGGATTCAATAGTCGCAACATCGTTATGCAGGTAGAAAACCTGTCCGCCTCTTCTCAGTTCCTTGCGGATAGCCTCGTTAATTACCGCATCGTCATGTTCAAGAACATAAGTCTGTACAGGCTGACGGTTTCGTGGCGCTTCCTCGATTACACTCATATCTCTTAAACCGCTCATTGCCATATTGAGAGTTCTTGGAATAGGTGTAGCCGAAAGAGTAAGAACATCAACATTTTTGCAAAGCTCCTTAAAGCGTTCCTTTTGTGCCACGCCAAAGCGCTGTTCCTCGTCAATGATTGCAAGTCCGAGGTCACGGAACTCCACATCTTTTTGCACAAGTCTGTGCGTGCCGACCACCAAATCTACCTCTCCACGCTTTAGCTTTTCTATAGTTTCTTTCTGTTGTTTTGCCGTTCTGAATCGTGACAGCAATTCAATTCTTATCGGATAGCCCTCAAAGCGCTTGCACACAGTCTGGTAATGCTGCCACGCAAGAATTGTTGTCGGGCAAAGCAATGCGCATTGTTTTGAATCCGCAACGCACTTAAATGCCGCTCGCAGTGCCACCTCTGTTTTGCCAAAACCTACATCACCGCACAAAAGTCTGTCCATCGGTGAGGTTTTCTGCATATCCGTCTTGATTTCATCACAGCACCTAAGCTGGTCGGGAGTTTCTTCGTATTCAAACTTAGCCTCAAAATCGTGCTGCCATTCGTTATCTTGTGAAAAAGCATAGCCCTTTGCTTTCATTCTTGCGGAATAAAGTGCAATAAGCTCCTTTGCAATGTCCTTTACAGATGCTTTTACTCTTGACTTTGCTTTCTGCCAATCCTGCGAGCCGAGCTTATTAAGCCTTACACGACTGTTTTCGGACGGGCCGATATATTTTGCAACCATATCAAGTTGAGTTACGGGCACATAAAGAACATCGCCCTTTGCATACTCAATCTTGATGTAGTCTTTTACAATTCCGTGGGTATCAATTTTACGGATACCGCCGAAAATACCTATACCGTGAACGCTGTGTACCACATAATCGCCCTGCGAAAGCTCCGAAAGGCTGTAAACCTCCCGGCTGTCCTTTGATATTTTCTTTCTTGCTTTCTTTTTCGGCACATACGAAATATGCCCCTGTGTGATAATAAAGAATTTTTCGAGCGGATATTCAAAGCCTGCGCTCAAAGTACCGGGCAATACAAATAATGCGTTTTTCTTTATTTCCGACAACTTATCGGCATACTGTGCGGGAATACCGTCATTTCTAAGCGAATCGCAAAGGTTTTTTGCCGCCTTGTCCGTTCCCGCAAGCACAACACCGCAGCTTTCTGCAGTGAGCATACCGTTTAAGTCCTCTTCAAGCTGTTTGTATGAACCGTTCCATACAGAAAGCTGTTTTGCGGAAAACGATACTATTTTTCTAAGCGGAATTGTTGTTGAACCGTGCACAAAGCCCTCAAGCATAACAATGCCGTGAGAAGTAAAAATATCAACACATTCCGCAAAAGTGAGTGAATACTTGTCAAGACCTCTGCAAAGAATGCCGTCCTCAAAGGCGGATTTTACGGTTTCTTCATTTCTGAAGTCCATTGCTCTGCCACGCTCTGAAATATTGTTAAACTCCGAAGTGAAAATCAAAGTATCTCTGTCGAGATAATCAAATAAGGTTTCGGCTTTATCATATAAAAGCGGAATAAACTTGTCGGTATTTGAAAGCATTGCACCCGACCTGATGCTGTCCGCCTCCGAAAGCAGTGTTTCCTTAACCTGCGGAGCTTTTTTGCCTCGCACGCCTTTTGCAAGATTTTCTATTTTGTCGGCAAGCACCGTTCTGTCCTCAATAATTACCTCCGCAGACGGCGAAAGACGGATTTCGCCTGCCTTTTCCCCTCTTCGCTGTGTATCAATATCAAAGAAAGAAAGGTCGGTGATTTCATCACCCCAAAATTCCGCACGAACAGGATTTTCGGCATCAGGCATAAAGAAATCGAGAATACCGCCTCTTACAGAAAACTGACCGCTGCCCTCTACCGCATCAAAACGCTCGTATCCGAGCAGGGTAAGTGTTCGTACGGCTTTTTCTATACTGATTTCAAGACCTTCTTTTAAAGTCAGAACACAATCCCTCAAAAATTCCTTTGGCACTGTGAACTGCGACGCTGCATCAATACAGCTGACAACTACATCACATTCGCCGTCAATGAGTTTGAGCAGTACCTTAAGTCTTGCGTGTTCGTACTCTCTTGAGGCGCTCTGAATATCTCTGAAATTAAAATCACGCTCGGGGTAAAAATAAGCACGCATACCCATACTTGCAAGGTCATTGCAGATTGTCTGCGCCTCTCGCTCGTCGGAGGCAACACAAAAGGCTGTGGTGCTCTTGCGGCAACACAGCGAATAGATAATATGTGCCTTGTGAACGGCGGAAAGTCCCGTAGCGCAAACACTGCCGCCACGCACAACAGCTTTTTCGAGTGAGTTAAAAACCTCACTGTTTTTAAAAACATCAACTAAAAATTTCATAATTCATCTTGCTTTAATTTTTTGTTCACTTTTCATTTATCAAAAATTGGGATGATTACCGATTTTTTCAACATTGTTTTATAAAAATATTAATTAAACAAATTCATTGCTCTGTCGATTTTTCCGTCTGCCATAAGTTCAACGGCTTTTGCGGCATTTTCAAATACCTGCGCAAGTTTCTTCTGTTCATCGTCGGAAAATCTTGAAAGCACCCAATCTGCTAAATCCCACTCGGGTGTAGGCTTTGCGCCGATTCCTATTTTAACTCGTGGGAACTTATCACTGCCGCTTAAATATATAATGCTCTTCATTCCTCTCTGTCCGCCGTCACTGCCCTTTGAGCGAATACGCATTTTACCGACATCGAGGGATATATCGTCAAATAATACTATCACATTTTCAGGTGAAATTTTGTAGAAATTCATCGCCTCTACCACTGCCTGACCGCTGTTGTTCATATATGTGGTAGGTTTCATAAGCATTGCCTTTCTGCCTGCTATATTACATTCGCCGACATAGCTTTTAAATTTTACTCTGTCTACCTTGCAGTCAAGGCTCTCGGCTATTGCGTCAATCGCAAGCCAGCCTGCGTTATGACGGGTGTTTTCGTACTTTTTATCGGGGTTTCCGAGTCCTACTACCAAAAGCTCGACACCGCCGCCAAAGCTCTTTTTATTACCAAACATAAATACCTTCCTTTATATAAATTATTCTTTATTAAATTCAATTACAACCCAATCGTCATTGCCGAGGTGGTAAGGATTACCGCAATAAGGGCAATTATGCTCTCTTGTAGCGTCAAAACTGCCGCCACAACTGCGACAGTTTACATTCTTTATAGAAAAACCTGCATTTGCTATTGCGTGTATATTTTTGCAAACAACAACCCTGAATTTTTCCTTTGAACTTTTGAGAGCACCGCCGTCAACCTTTGTTACTGTTGTATATACGGTAATATCTACATAGCAGTAGTTACCGTCTGTTTTCAGCGTATTATACCTTACCGTACCGTCATAGCTAATGTCCACAATATCTTTAAAGGTGTTTTGCATAGGCTTGCCGTCATAAGCCGCAAGGTTGGTGTAGTCATCGCTGAATATCATAAGTTTCATAAGATTTATAACCTTACCTATGAAAAACTCATACGAAAAGTTAGGGTCAATCTGTCGCATAACCTTTGGCAGCTGAGTTTTTGCCCTTACATGAGGACCGAGCAAAAACAGGCTTTTTATTGCGCCAATCATCATCCATATGAGTATAAAAGCCGCCCACAAAATATAACCCGAAACAGTGCCATAAATCAATCCTACAATTACGCACTGCACAATCTGAAATACAAAGTCATCGCTGCCCTGCACTATGTTTCCGTTATTAATATTAGAAATCAAAGAATAGCTCATAACGGTGGCTATCATACCAAGAACGCATATAAGCATTGACGGCTTTAGTATTTTTCTGATTAGGTCTGCCTCGTCTTTAATGTGATAAAAGTTTGTAACCTTAGGAAATAAGTCGTCAATAATAAATCTTGTTCCGCAGCTTTTACAGCCTGTAAGTAAGTCCTGCACATCACTGATAGCGCCGCAGTTTGGGCACGCAACCGCACCGCCTGCATTTTGATTTAAAAGTCTTGTGATGGTAGCATAAAAGTTGCGTTTATTCTTTCTTTTCTTTTTCTTTTTATTATTTACAAAAAAGGTTTCTGTCACCTTATAGTCTTTACAGGCAACATCACTTTTGTAGTCGCCTCTGTCGGTGACGGTAAAGCACTTGAGTGCCTGCTTAAACGAGCTTTCTTTTGTATCAAACACAACTTCTTTTCTGACATTATTTTCATCAAGTCTTTTTTTCTGAAGTTCAAGAGTGTAGTTTACATCAAGAGAGCCCATATCGGGAGTTTTTCCCGTATTGTGCCACTGAGCGTATTCGTCAATAAATTTATCAACGATTTCTGTATTTTCGTTATTGTTAAATGTTAAATTAAAAAAACTCATTTTCTTATTATACCTCGTGCAGTCTGAATAACTGCTAATAAACTATGGTTTGTGTTTATATATAAATTTAGTTTGTTTGTCGTTACAACCCAAAACTTTTTTAACGGCGAAATGGCGGGTTATTTGAAACCCGCCTGTATAATCGCTATTTAATTTTTATTTCATTAACCAAATTTAACCAAATGCAGGTGTAAACGGCTTGTCATTGTAAATTCTTGCGATAGCCTCTGCAAATGTAGGAGCAACAGGAAGAATTGTGAACTTGTCAATCATCTTCTCCTGCGGAACAGGGATTGTATCAAGAAGAACAACCTCTTTGATTGCGCTGTTCTTAATTCTCTCGATAGCAGGACCTGAAAGAACTGCGTGTGTAGCACAAGCATAAACTTCAGTAGCACCGCCCTTTTCAACTATAGCGTTTGCTGCGTTGCAAAGTGTGCCTGCTGTGTCAATCATATCGTCAACAAGGATAACCTTTTTGCCTCTTGCGTCACCGATGATGTTCATAACTTCACAAACATTAGCCTTTGGTCTTCTCTTATCAATAATAGCAAGACCTGTGCCAATCTTAGACGCAAAGTTTCTTGAACGGGTAACCGAACCGAGGTCAGGAGAAACAACGATGTATTCATCAAAGTTTCCGCCGATTTTCTCTCTCATATAGTTAGCAAGGATAGGAGAACCATAGAGGTGGTCAACAGGGATATTAAAGAAGCCCTGAATCTGGTTTGCGTGAAGATCCATTGTAAGCACACGATCGGCACCTGCTGATGTGATGATGTCAGCACAAAGTTTTGCCGAAATCGGATCTCTTGCCTTAGCTTTTCTGTCCTGTCTTGCATAGCCGAAGTAAGGCATAACTGCTGTAATTCTTGCAGCGGAAGCACGCTTCATGGCATCAATCATAATAAGCATTTCCATTAAATTGTCATTTACCGGAGTGCAAGTTGACTGAACGATAAAGCAATCGCTGCCTCTTACAGATTCCTGAAGAGAAACCGCTATTTCACCGTCAGAAAACTGAGTACATTCGCTCTTACCAAGCGGAACTCCAAGGCTGCCTGCAATTCCTTTGGCTACATTTACATTTGAGCTTCCGGTAAAGATTTTAATGTCTTTTCCGTGAAAATTCATTGTAATCGCTCCTTTTTACTCTATAGTTTGTATTCTACTATTATCTTAACAGGTATATCCCCTGTCTTTTGCAATATTGTTAAGCTCCTCAAGCTGTGCGGGATCATTTGCGCCGAGCACTGTGTCGCTGCACTCTGCGGTATAAGCGCCTACCTTACAGCCGTCCGAAAGCAAAAGTTTTAATGCGTCGGGCAAATAATATTCCTTTGCATTATTATCGGATGAAATTCTGCCGAGCACAGACAAAAGCTTTTCTGCGTCAAACCAGAAACCGCCCGAATTTACTTCCTTAATCTTAAGGATTTCTTCACTGCCGTCTTTCTGTTCTACGATTGACTTTACATCGCCGTTTTCGTCACGGACAATTCTGCCGTAGCCTGTAGGGTCGTCAACCATTGCGGAAATTACAGTTGCACTTGATTGAGTGTTTATGTGCTGTTCAAGTGACTTTTCAATGGTTTTGCTGTCCATAAAAGGTGCGTCACCGTTTAAAATCACCACGCTGTCGCCTTTGTGACTTTCAAGAAAGTCTTTAGCCATCATTACTGCGTGGCCTGTACCGAGTCGCTCTGCCTGATAAACCGTTTCAACCTTAAAATCAAGTGTTGACACAAATTCATCTATACATTCTTTTTTAAAGCCCTTTACAATGCAGATGTCATTAACGCCTGCCTTTTTAAGTGAAGAAATAACCCACTCAAGCATAGGCTTGCCAAGTACGAGCGAAAGTGTTTTCGGCTTGTCGCTTTTCATACGCTTGCCTTCGCCGCCCGCAAGAATAATCGCACAATTACTCATATGTAATCTCCTTGGTATTCTGTAATTTGTGTGTTTACTTTAATATGTACACACAACAAGACATATTAATATTATCGCATAAAAAATACAAATTTCAAGAGTATTTTACAAAAAAACAACATTAGGGGTAAATTTAAACGATTTATACAATATTGATGAAGTATAAAATTGAATTTTATAGGAAAAAATTTTAAAAAATCTATAGCTATTTTGAACAAACTTTGTTATAATTATGTGTAGGCTTATACAAGCGGGCGAATTTTGACACAATTTTCGCCACAGCCGTATAATTTATTATTTTAGGAGGATTACCAAAATGGCAAACAAATGGGTATACCTTTTCTCAGAAGGTAATGCTAACATGCGTGAGCTTCTCGGCGGTAAGGGTGCTAACCTTGCAGAAATGACAAGTTTAGGACTTCCTGTACCACAGGGCTTTACAATTACAACAGAGGCTTGTACTCAGTACTATGAGGACGGCAGAGAGATTAACGAAGAAATTCAGGGTCAGATCAACGAGTACATCGGCAAGATGGAAGAGATCACAGGCAAGAAGTTCGGTGACTTAGAAAATCCGCTCCTCGTTTCAGTTCGTTCAGGTGCCAGAGCATCAATGCCAGGTATGATGGATACAATCCTCAACCTCGGTCTTAACGAAGAAGTTGTTGAAGTTATTGCAAAGAAGTCTAACAACCCTCGTTGGGCTTGGGACTGCTACAGAAGATTTATTCAGATGTATTCTGATGTAGTTATGGAAGTTGGTAAGAAGTACTTTGAAGAGCTTATCGACGAAATGAAGACTAAAAAGGGCGTTACACAGGACGTTGAGCTTGACGCTGACGATCTTAAGGAGCTCGCTTCACAGTTCAAGGCAGAGTACAAGGCTAAAATCGGCGTTGACTTCCCTGACGATCCTAAGGAACAGCTTATGGGCGCTATCAAGGCTGTATTCCGTTCATGGGATAACCCAAGAGCTAACGTATATCGTCGTGATAACGATATTCCTTATTCATGGGGTACTGCAGTAAACGTACAGTCAATGGCATTCGGTAACATGGGTGACGATTGCGGTACAGGTGTTGCGTTTACAAGAGATCCTGCTACAGGTGAGAAGAAACTCATGGGTGAGTTCCTTACAAACGCACAGGGCGAAGACGTAGTTGCAGGTGTTCGTACACCAATGCCAATCGCTCAGATGGCAGAAACTTTCCCGGAGGCATTTGCTCAGTTCCAGACTGTTTGCAAAACTCTTGAGGATCACTACAGAGATATGCAGGATATGGAGTTCACTGTTGAGAACAAGAAGCTCTATATGCTCCAGACAAGAAACGGTAAGAGAACAGCTCAGGCTGCTCTTAAGATTGCTTGTGACCTCGTTGACGAGGGCATGAGAACAGAGGCAGAGGCAGTTGCTATGATCGACCCTCGTAACCTCGACACACTTCTCCACCCACAGTTTGATGCTGCTGCTCTTAAGGCTGCTACACCAATCGGCAAGGGTCTTGGTGCTTCACCGGGTGCTGCTTGCGGTAAGGTTGTATTCACAGCTGAAGATGCTGAGGTTTGGAACGCAAAGGGCGAGAAAGTTGTTCTCGTTCGTCTTGAGACTTCACCTGAGGACATCACAGGTATGAAGGCTTCACAGGGTATCCTCACAGTTCGTGGTGGTATGACATCTCACGCTGCTGTTGTTGCTCGTGGTATGGGTACTTGCTGCGTATCAGGTTGTGGCGACATCAACATGGACGAAGCTAACAAGAAGTTCACACTCGCAGGCAAAGAGTTCCACGAGGGTGACTACATTTCAATCGACGGTTCAACAGGTAACATCTATGACGGTGTTATTCCAACTGTTGACGCTACAATCGCAGGCGAGTTCGGCAGAATTATGAGCTGGGCTGACAAGTACAGAAAGCTTAAGGTTAGAACAAACGCTGATACACCTGCTGATGCTAAAAAGGCTCGTGAGCTCGGTGCCGAGGGTATTGGTCTTTGCCGTACAGAGCATATGTTCTTTGAAGAGGACAGAATCGCTGCATTCAGAGAGATGATCTGCTCTGATACAGTAGAAGAGAGAGAAGCTGCTCTTGAGAAGATTCTTCCTTACCAGCAGGGCGACTTCGAGGCTCTTTATGAGGCTCTTGAGGGTAACCCGGTTACAATCAGATTCCTTGATCCGCCACTCCACGAGTTCGTTCCTACAGAGGAAGCTGACATTGAGAAGCTTGCTGCTGCTCAGGGCAAGAGCGTTGACACAATCAAGGCTATCATTGCTTCACTCCACGAGTTCAACCCAATGATGGGTCACCGTGGCTGCCGTCTTGCAGTAACATATCCTGAAATTGCTAAGATGCAGACAAAGGCTGTTATCCGTGCAGCTATCAATGTTAAGAAGGCTCATCCGGATTGGACAGTTAAGCCTGAAATTATGATTCCGCTCGTATGCGAGGTTAAGGAACTTAAGTATGTTAAGAAGATGGTTGTTGAAACAGCTGACGCTGAAATCGCAGCTGCAGGCATCGAGCTTGAGTACGAAGTTGGTACAATGATCGAGATTCCAAGAGCTGCTCTTACAGCTGACGAGATCGCTACAGAGGCTGACTTCTTCTGCTTCGGTACAAACGACCTTACACAGATGACATTCGGCTTCTCAAGAGATGACGCAGGTAAGTTCCTCAACGCTTACTACGATGCTAAGATCTTCGAGAACGATCCATTCGCTAAGCTCGACCAGACAGGTGTTGGCAAGCTTATGGAAACAGCTATTAAGCTCGGTAAGCCTGTAAACAACAAGCTCCACGTAGGTATCTGCGGTGAGCACGGCGGTGACCCATCATCAGTTGAGTTCTGTCATAAGATTGGTCTTGACTATGTATCATGTTCACCATTCCGTGTGCCGATCGCAAGACTTGCTGCTGCTCAGGCTGCTATTGCTGAGATGTAATTCAGTCATTTTTGTACTGATTATATAGCGTAATATTTTGGGCTGTCCCGTTTTGGGACAGCCCTTTTGCATTGCTTAAATAATAAAAAATCAGAACAAGGCTTTTTAAAGTCTTGCGGGCTTTGCCCACACCACAATCTTTGAAAAGTCATAATTTATTCGACATCATATTATTGAAAAGTCAGATTATTTGTGATAAAATTTACTTGAAAAGTCAGAACGGAGGAAATGATATGCTCTACAGAAAAATCGAAAAATTGATTGAAGAACATTTAAAATCTGACACTCAAAAAATTCTTTTGATTGATGGCGCAAGGCAGGTCGGAAAAACATATATTATTCGTTATGTAGGTCAAAGATTATTTGAAAATTTTATTGAAATAAATATGGTTGAAGATTCCATAGGCGACCGTCTTTTTGCCAATACAAAAACTATTGAAGATTTTTATTTGCAAGTAAGTATGATTGCAGGCAATAAAATGAAAGCTAAATCCGACACATTAATATTTATAGATGAAATTCAGGCATATCCGCATTTACTTACACTGCTTAAGTTTTTATCTCAAGATAATAAGTTCACATATATAGCAAGCGGCTCGCTTTTGGGTGTAACATTGTCGCAAACAACATCAATTCCTATAGGAAGTATTCGTAAAATACGAATGTATCCGCTTGATTTTGAAGAATTTTTGTATGCTAACGGAATGAATGAATTTGTAATCTCCGCAGTGCAAAATAAATTCAAAGAATTACAATCACTTGATGAAAATATGCACAATAAAATGATGGATTATTTTCAAAAATATCTGCTTATAGGCGGTCTTCCGGATGCAGTCAACTCATATCTTAATGAAAAAAATATTCAGTCCGTGCGAAATATCCAAAACGAAACACACGATTATTATGCAGCAGACGCATCAAAATATGATGAAGAAAAAAAGCTTAAAATACGCAGAATTTATGATCTTATTCCTTCTAATATGGAAAATAAAAAGAAACGAGTAATAGCAAAAAACATTGAAAATAAAAAAGGCAAAACTTTTACAGATTACAGCGATGAATTTGAATATCTTATAAGCGCCGGCATAGCACTTAATGTACAGGCAATTTCCAATCCTGTTTTTCCGTTAATTGAATCCACAGGAAAAAATCTGCTGAAACTATATCTTAATGATGTGGGTATTTTGACAAGTATTTTGTACGGTAATAATATCAGAGCAATTTTGGATAATAAAAGCAGTATAAATCTTGGCTCGGTATATGAAACTGTAGTGGCAAGCGAATTGACTGCGCACGGATATAAATTATTTTACTATGACAACCGCAGTAAGGGCGAAGTTGATTATTTGATAGATGACTATAACAGCCTTTCGGCAGTACCTATTGAGGTTAAATCGGGCAAAGATTACACAGTTCACAGTGCTCTTAATACATTTGTACAAAATGAAGACTACCACATAAAAAAAGCCTTTGTAGTATCAAATGAAAGAAAAGTTCAAACAAAAGGCAAAATAACTTATATTCCGATTTATTATATAATGTTTTTTAACGCTAATTCAACTTTGGAAAACAATATAGAATTTTAACACAGCTGAATTATAAGGTAATCTAAATAATTTATAGTTTAGCAAAATAATTATAAAAGGCTGACTCGGTATCAATTGCCGAAGTCAGCCTTTTTAGGGAGAGTATATTAAGGAAGAAAAAGAATTTGCAAACTTTTAAATCACATTAACATATTAAATAATTTTAAATTCTTATGAACATACCTTACATACATCCATAGAATAGACCATATTATCTTTTGCAACCATTGTAAGCGGCATTTCAGGCAAAATTATGTTAAAGCCTACAAGGAAGCTTTCTTTACCGCCATCGTGAAGTCCCGTTACAATTCTTACGACATTATTTTTCTTGGCAAATTCAGCCGCTGCACGATCTGCGTTCTTATCAAAAAGCACTGTCATATCCGCACCAAACTGTTTTGATACCATATTAAGGTATTCAATCTGCCAAGCTGCCTCGGTGTAATCGTGCGTAGGCTCAAGCACAGACAATACTCTTAAGTCGCAGTCCGTATCGTCTGCAATCTGCTTTGCAATCTTAATAATTCGGTCGCAATCAAACTGCAGTGTTACACAAGCAAGCACTACAGCACGCTTTTCAGTATTCATTTTGTCACCTCCAAACATTTCCGTGCGTAAGTCGCATTGCACGGTTTATAAATCGTTGTTCAGATAATCCCACAAGTGTGAGGCATCTGCCTGACCATTATATATATAATCCAAATCGGTACCATGCAGGTTAAACATATTCCTGCCGACAAGGAGTCCGATACCGAAGTCGTTGTAATCGTTTCTTGCACTGTACATAACTATATAGTGATTATTCGCATATATGAATGACGGTCTGTAAAGTCCGCCGCCGTCCCACGCTGTATAATCATCTGACGGAGAAGCTACTTTCATTGCTGTTTCCCAATTGAACCCGTCCTCCGAAGCTGAAAAATACAGATTCATATGCTTTCTGTCTTTTTTATTGGTTGTAGCGCAGGCTAACAATTCATATCCACGGTTTGTTTTTATTACATCAGGGTGCCATACATATGCACCGTCTTCAAAAGTTAAGTCTGTCGGTTGAGGCTGCGACCATACACCGTTTCTCAATTCTCTGTAATAGAGTTGATAATGACACACATACCATACTTTATATGCACCGTCGTCACGGATTATGGCAGGACTCACCATATCATACTTTTCTTTTTCGTAGGTTTCAAAATAGACAAGTTTGTCGCTCCAATTATCACCGTCATACGAATATCTCATATACAATGCCATATAGTCGGTATCATAATCCGTATATCTCCAAAACAGCTCAAGGCGGTCAAGTTCTTTGTTATATACAAGATGACTGTCCGAATTATAGCGTACGGATTTTTTATAATTTGCAAGCGGCGGCTCTGTAAATTTTACCTCCGAATAATTTATAAGATCGTTTGTTCCGACAATCTGCGGATTTTCGTAGTAGTCATTACCACTTGGATAAGGTGTGTAAGACAGCCAAAATCTGTAACCGTTCCATTCCTTACCCATATCAATCAGCTTTGGATGATATGCATTGTTCGGATAGTAACTTTCAATTGTACTGTCGGAATTTATCAAATTAAGTTTGCTTATTGAATTTGAAGAAAAATTAAAATCCTGTTTAAATTCCTTTTTTGAGTCAGTTTCTGTATTTTTACTTTTTAAATTAGTTTGTTTGCTTAAAGCGGCTGATGGTATCTGCGGCTTTGTCTCTGATGTTGATGTTTTGCTTTCACTCACACCGTTTGAAACAGCATTTCCTGTATTTGCACAGCCTGCAAATACCGATGCAGTCATAACTGCCACAAGCAAAAATGCAAGTATTCTCTTCATATGTACCCTTTCTAAACTAAATCAGCATTACTAAGTCAACCGTCAACTTTAAAACCTTCCTCGCTTATCTCGGATTCACTTGAAAAATCTTTATACTGATCTATAAATCTCCAAAACTTCCCGGCGCTGTTTACTCCGTCATTTATATAATCGCAGTTTGTACCGTAAAGATTATACATATCTTTGCCGAATAAAAGTCCCACACCAAAATTTTTGGCGTCATTTCTTCCGCCGTAAAGGACATAATACATTCCGTCCGAATACATAAATGTCGACCTGTAAAGTCCGTTGCCGTCCCAGTCAAAATCGTTACCGGTAGGCTCAAGAACCTTTTTGGCAGTGCCGAATTTCAATCCGTCATCTGACTTTGCGTAGTAAAGATTCATATGTTTTCTATCTTGCTTATCTTCGGTTGCACAAGTCAGAATTTCGTACTTATCATTATTCTTAATTAAATCTATATGCCATGTAAATGCATCGTTTTCATAAGGCAGTTTACACATTCTTATTTTTGACCATTTTCCATCCTTGAGTTCACGATACTTTACTTTATAAGCATTTACATACCACACTCTGTATGTACCGCTATCATATACAATACCGGGACTTACCATATCTTCTTTTATTCTGTCATAGGTTTCAAAAAAAGTTTCCGGTTTGCTCCATGTATTGCCGTCATATGAATAACTCATTAAAAGAGAGGCATAATCAATATCATAGTCTGTGTATCTCCATATTATCTCAAGACGATTCAAGTCATTGTTATAAACGATCTCACTGTCCGAATTAAAGCATCTGCCATTTTTATAATTTGAGAGAACAGGTTGCGAAAATTTAATTTCGGAATAGTTAATTAGATCGTTCGATGCGACAATATGCGGATTTTCGTATTCATCATTGCCTTGCGGATACGGAGTGTATGACACCCAGTATCTGTATCCGTTCCAACCGTCTTTACCTAAATCAAGCACCTTTGGGTGGTAAGCATTGTTTGGAAAGCACTCTTCCTGATACTCATCAACGCATTTTAAGTTCAACTTTGACGGCGAATTTTTGGTAAGTTCAAATCCCGTCATATCAACATTCGGCGATGTAGTAAACTCTGCAGGCTTTTTGTTAATAACAGTTGACGCCATAGTATGCGTGTTTTCGTATTTAGATGCATCGGTGTTTTCCGGTAAATTATATGCGGCAAAAACAGAAACACTAGCCACCGCAACCGCAGTAACAAATATCAACACAAACTTTTTCATTAAAAAGTTGCTCCCTTTCTATACAAATCAGCTTTTATATACGCACTTTGTATTACACTCATTAATACATATAACTATATATCTATACCGCGATTTTGTCAAGCCAAAAAGAACAACAATTTTTTTTAGATGCAAAAATGATACAAAAATCGGCGATTTCGTATGATACTATACTTTTTTCTGACTGTGTAAATATCATAGCCTCTGTATATGATTATATTATATTGACCGTGTGAAATTAAGGTGAATTTTGGCATAAGAATTATAAAAGTTTAGTTAACCATAACTTACCCCAACTTTTGATAAATAACCGCCTAAATTCACGGCAAAAAAAATCCGCCATTCACAAAGAACAGCGGATAAGAATTTATTTTTTAGTTAAAATCAAAATAACTCTTTGTCATCGGTTTCGGTGTCGGCGTCAAGGCTTTCGTCCTTAGCATCTCTCTGTGAGAGCCTATTTACATAAGCCTTTAAAGCCTCCATCTCCCTATCAACAGATTTTTTCTCTTCTGTTTTAACTTCTTCTTTTACGGGGTCGTTCTGAACTTCTTTTGCAGGCTCTTCCTTTTTCTCCGGCTGTGCCTCGAAAGGAGAACTTTTGTACTCGTTTTCATTTGAGCAAGCAACTGTAATGTCAACAACCTCTTCGTTTTTAAATTCAGGTTTCGGCTGTGTTTCGGGTGTACCGTAAAAAATATCGTTTGAACTGTCAACAATCTGACGGTAACACTCTCTTGCCTTGGCAATCTTAGCTTTGGAATTTTCAATTACTTCAAAAAGCTTTTTCTGCTGTTCTTCAGAAACGCTCTCGCCTTTCTTTGTATTCTCATAGAAAGACTTACCCAAAGCAATATATGCTCTGTTCATAAGCTCACTTTCACATTTCATAATAAGGCGAAGACGGTTAAGTTTTGCATTTGTACGGTTTTTCTCAACAATATTCTGAGTAACATTAGAAATAGTATCTGCCGCAGTGTTGACTGTACCTTTAACAGTATCAAAAAAAGTCATAGCAATATCTCCTTTAACGCATAAATGCGGGTTCGTTTTTATAACACTATTATTATGACAGATATTAAAGATAAAATCAATATTTTTTTTGAATTTGCTTGTTAAAAATGTACTTGTTTGATATAATATTTTAGAAAGAGGTGTTGAAATATGTCGGACAAGGTAATAAAAGCAATAGTGTGTCCGGGTTGTGGAGAACTTAGCAAAGCGGAAATCCACACAAGCATAAATCCTGCACGAGATAAAACTATAAGAAAAAGAGTGCTTGACGGAGAGTTGTTTGATTTCAGATGTCCGTCCTGCGGCTACACCGCTAAACTTAACTATCCGCTTTTATATAACGATATGAAAAACCGTTTTATGGTTTACCTTATACCTAAAATTGACCGTTTTCAGCTTTGCGACAATGAGCTTGAAAACAAATACAGCAATCTGCGCAACATCAACAAGCGAATTGTGCCAACATTCAATGCATTCAAGGAAAAGCTGTTTATTTTTGAATCGGGACTTGACGATATGGCTGTAGAATTGACAAAACTCGCAATTAGCCAGACGGTATCGAAAAAGCTCGGAAACATTGAAGTAAACGAGGGTTACCTGTCAATGTATGACAGAGAAACCAACACAATGGGCTTTACATATTTTACAGGCAAAGACAAAGAACCGTATGTACAAACCGCACGACTTGAAATATACGGCAAGTCAAAGGGAATCATTGACAAATTTGCTTATAAAGACAAAAAACTTAAAGGCTTTATAAAAATTGACCGAGAATGGGCAGAAAATGTACTTTACCGCTATAAACATTTCCGCCACATGGAAAAGGTCAGAAAATTAAATGAAGATTAAATTAACACTTCTACAGAATATGACCCGACCTCCAAAAGTTAGACTAAAAAGCTAACAATCGGAGGTCGGTATTTTTTATGTGATTATTTATCAAAAGTTGGGATAAATTACGGTTTAACTCACAGTTTAGCCAAGCAATTATAAAAGTTTGGTCGACCTTTTCAAAGGTCGTGGGTGTGGGCAAAGCCCACAAATACTTTCCGCTTACGCAATCTGACGATAGCCAAACAGCTCGCTGTTTGGCGGCTTGAGCGCAACGGCGAATGCCCTTAAATGCGATAGTAACAAGAAAGGCATTCAATAAACAATAAATAAGCAAATTTTTTCTAAAAGGCTACCGCCTGTTTTTTCAAACTCGGTGCAAGCACGCAAACAGCGTGGCTGTTTGCGCCCGAAAAATTGTTGTATCGGAAGATTTTATGGGCGCTGCCCAAAACCGCAATTTTTGAAAAAATTGAGTAAACTTTTTTGTTTTTGGGATGATAATTTAGCGTTAGCTAAATTTCAATGTCCGACCGACACTCCGCTAAAACATAATTTATTGTTTTTAATAATGAAATCAACTTGCAAATTCAACCGTAATCTCAAGATGAGCAGGGAAGTCGTTTTCAATCATCTTATTTACCCATACTTTATTTAATTCGCTCAAGGAATCGGAAATTTTTAAGCTCAAAGCGTTTTGGGACGGATTTTCGGTGATTTTAAAATTACCGAGTCCGTATCCCTCCAAAATCTTATCAAAACCCTCGGGAGTACAAAACTCCTCGTTTGTCTGCTCTCTTATCTTTAAAAGTTCCCGTCTTTTCTCAATACTCAAATCATCTCTCACTGCGCCTGTAAATCTTTCCCGTTCGGTAAGTCCGTAACTTTGCGCCGTATCAATGAAATATTCTTTAAGCATTTCGTCAAGCTCGTTAAAAAGCAGATCAAGCCCTGCGGCAAAGGCTTTTAACTCCGCATAAGTTACGCCGCCTGTTCTAACCGAATAAAGTTTGGTATCCGTAAGCTTTTTAACCATTGAAGTATAACTGTCCATCATTTCACCTCAATTTTTACAGTGCCGACCGAAAATACCTGTGCCGCCGTCGCATTCACATCAACAAAATTCGTCGGAAATTTATATGAACAAATACAGCCGCTGTTCATCAGCCTTTTTCCAAGCTCCGCCACATACATAGTACCGCCGATCTCAATTTCATTTAAGTAATCTTTAAACACCTGTGTACAAATGTTCACTATATCATTTCTGATATATCCGTCTTTAGCATACACTGCGACAGACAAATTAATTTTTCTCAATTGTGCCGAAATAACTTTAACATCAACATTCAGTTCTCTGTTTTTGGCGATAAGCACCTGTGCTTGTGTCACTGCCGCCGATGACGGCGAATTTTCTCCGTTGCTTACATATACATCTACCGTGCCTGTACCTCTGCCCTTTGCTATAACTCCCGCTTTAGTAATTCCGGGTACACTTAGCGCAAGTTTTTCGTAATATGCTTTGTTTGTTCCGTTTGACGGCACAAGAAAACTTGCCTTAATTCTTTCCCTTAATTCATCGTCGCTTTCTTTGTCACAACCGTCCTCAAACGGTTCTCTGTTATATGCGTAATTGATTTCCGCAGGTGCGGATACAATGATTTTTGCTGTATTAATGGGAATATTTGAAATCTTACCCGCCTTGTCCGCCTCTGCCGAAACGCTGACAAGTGTATTTCCCGCCGCAATCTCCGCATCTTCAACAGTAACATATCTTAGCGGCTCGGTATCTGCCGTGGCGACCATACTTCCTTTAGGAATAAAAATGCTGTTTTCAACAGGTTCATTGATAAAGAATGTAATTTCACCCTGCGCTTTCTGCGCCTGTTTACGCTCAAGTCCTCTTTGAGATGCAAAATAATCAAGATACTCGCCGCTTGCGGTAGCAACAAACATCTGATTTTTCAGCCACTCAATATTTGTCATTGCGTTAAAAATTTCGCCTGCAAGCACTCTCATTCTTATTGCCGCATCACTCGCTTCGTCAAAATCATATTTGCTTTTTGCCGAAAACTCCGATTTCATTCTGTTGTAAATTTCATCATAGGTAATCATCTGTATTAATAATCTCCTCTCTTACGCTTTCGTTGCAAATCAGTCTGATACTGAATTTCGGTTTTCTCAAAGCCAAAACTTTCGCAGTAACTGTCGGAAAATCCGCCAGTGCCTGCGACATTATAAGATTAACTTTTTCTTGAAAATTCTCATCATCAAAATCCACCTTGTTTAGTTCACATCCGAGTTCACGGTTATACACAAAGCCTGCAAATTTTGCGCTGATTTTAAAAAATGCCTGCTGTAAAATTTCATCGTCACCCGAAATATGAATATACCTGCCGCCGCTGTCAACCGCAATATCTTTATTTTTAATCAGCGTATCCGTATCAGTCACCAACCTTTACACCGTTTATATATACCGAGCCGTCATTTTTCAGATATACTTCTGCACCGCCCTTTGACTTAAGCAGGATTTCACCCGGCTGAACGGAAGAAACCTCCGAAATAACGCCCACGCAAACCTCCTTGTCGGCAAGCGGAAGTACAACGGCTTTTTCCTTTACGGGTGGAATAGACACGATTCCGTACGGTGTAACAAAATCAAGTCCTATATGTTCGCCCGAGGCGATAATCGCATTGTTGCCGATTTCACTCATCACAACATTACCGCTCTCCGCCGTTGGTTTATTAATTGAATTTTTACTTAAATTCTCTGCAATCCACATATCAAATCTCCTTTTTCAGTGTAATAACTGTTTTTTCGCTCTTGCTGTCGGCAGTGTATCTTATCTTGTGCACATAAAGTCCGTCATAAGAACCGATAACCTCATCGTTAATCGTTGCTTTGTTGCCGACCTCGCACATAAGCATATACGGACATACAAGTTCAATTTCAAAAGCATTACCGTTGCTGGTGCTTATAATTCTGTCGGCTGTTCCCACAGAACCACCGCCTGTCAATGCGTCAACATATCTTCTGCGCACAAGCCTTGTATCCGCAAGGCTGTTTTTTATTACACTGCCGTATCTGTTGCCCTGCTTCACCTTTAATCTGACATCAGAAATCACCTTGTAACGCTTTATTCTGCTTTCCGCCGAAATATACCTGTAACTTTCATTGTTGCCGAAGCAAAGCACTTCACCGTTGATACCGCCGTTTAATACAACTCTGCCGTCGCCTGTAATTCTCGGCTTTTTTCCGTATTTATTTACGCAGTAATTTTCAAGCACCTGCCATTGGCTCATGCCCTTACTGATTTTTATATAACCAAAATAAGGATTGTTGTCGCCGATGTAACCGTTAAAGCCAAACGGCTGTAAATGCCGTTCAAAAATCACGGATGATGACGCATTAAAGTAAATGCAAGGTTCTGCCTCGTTGTCAAGCAAAATACCTGCCATACTCCTCGCCGTAATTTTTACGGTAATTTTCTTACCACTGCTTTTGGTGATAATTTCGTCAATCTGCCCCTTAAACACTAAGTTTTCGCCGTCAAAGCCGTAAAGAAAATCGCCGTCCTCGCATCCTTTGATATACGGAAATTCAACGGTTACATCATCGGCAGGCACAGAAAACTCACTGTTATACACCACGGTAACGGGTGACGGCAGTAAAAGCATTCCGCTATGCGTTGTCATCTTAAATTTCAGCACAGCTTTATCACCTTTCCTTTTTGCATAAGCTCGTCCGCCCGCTTAACCCACGGATTGAGTTTTAACAGCGTTTCAATCCGAACATTGAAAGCGTAAGAAATATCCCACAAACAGTCGCCTGCTTTTGTGATGTATGTATTTACCGCCGTTTTCTTCTCTTTCTCCATAACTTCTCTGAAAACGAAGCTGTATGTAAGCATATCGGGTACAGGCTCGCCGATTACCGTAAGTTTTTCAAACACCGCATACACCGGTTTTATAAACGGCAAAGCAAGCACACCTACTCCGCCCTCCTCAAAAACTTTCCACAAATTTGCAAACTGCTCGTGGCAATCCTCTCCGCAAAGCTGACCTTTTCCTTTTATAAGCCTGTTTTTTCTGCCGAGGTTCTGAATATATGCCGTGTTTTTCGGTGAGTTAAGCTCCTGTATGTTTTTTTCGCACTCAAAACTTATCTCTTCCGGATTATATCTCCATTCATAGTTTTTAAATCTCATAGAAACAAGCGTCATCTTTCTCTTGCCTCTTCTTCCTCCGAAAATCCGTGACTGTATCGTCTGCTCTCTCTTTCAAGTTCCTCGCTGATTTTTTCAGCCTGTCCCTCGTTTTGAGCAAAATCGTTTTCTTTGTAATTCATTATGTAACCTCTCTTTTCTCGCAGCCGAGCACCATTTTCAGTATTGAAAAATCGGCGGATTTGTGTCTGCACCATGCACTTTTCACCGTGCAATTTCTGTAGGTTTCACTGCCGTCGGCAGTTTTCAGTTCAATGCTGTCCATTCTGCTTTCCTTTAAAAAGCCCTCTCTGCTCGGCACATTCATCTCTATGGTAACAGTGTATTCGTCCTTTGTATGCGCACAGCTCACACTGTCGCTCATATACTGTTTCACCCCATAAACCGTGCTGTTTTTCTGCGTTTCAACACTTATTATTCCTCCAAGGATATTGCCGTTTTTAAGCACGGTAATATCCTCTCCCTTTAAAAATTCCCTCAACCTTTAAACCTCCTCGCAAACAAAAAATTCCATAGTAAACTCAACTTTTCTGAAAATAGCATTTATATCCGTATCAAAATCAATTGCGGATACCGACAGTTCCGAAATTATTTTTTCGGTATCCGCTTTTTTCAACCCCTGCATAATCTCGCAGGTTATTTCAGAAAGTCCGTTGCCGTTTTCATCGGCAGGAGCATAAACAAAGATCTGCACTTTTGCCAAAAACTGCTCGCCCTTTACAGATGCGGAAAGATAATCACCCACATACTTTTTTGAAAGTACGGTATCCGTAACCGCAACTACCGCAAGAAAACTTGTTAAATTTATCTCTGCACCGTGGTTTCCGTGCTCTCTGATAAACTTTACCTTTGCAAGTTTTTCGTTTTGCTTAAGCCTTGCAATAATTCTGTCAAGTTGTGTAGTTATCTGATTCATACTCATCCTCCAATACCTCACCGCACGGTGCAAGTACGCCATATGCATATACTCCGTACCTGCCCACACGGTAAATATCGTATCTCCTAACAATATATTTACGGTCTGCGATTTGTATTACGCTTTTGTCGCAAGTCAGTTTTGTTTCGGGCTTGCCTATATACAAAAATCTTTCCGAAGTAACCGTTCCCGACACTTTGCGTTTTGTTGTACCGTAATATCTGCTGTTATACCTTATCGGCTGAATAAAAGCCTTTGTTTTTTCGTTATCGACCGTAACTTCCGTGCCGTATCTGTCAATAAGTTTGCCTACTGTGCCGTAGATTTTCAAGTTACCACTCTCCCGAACAAAAATCCCTCTTTCTTAATTAAATCAGAACATTTTGCAAGCTGGTCCTGCCAGAGCTTTTCGGCTTTGTCGCCCTCATCGGCGGGAGCTGTTACGGTAACATCTCCCGCCTTAAATGAAGAAACTTCGCTTTTACCGCACATAACATAAAGTTTGTACGCATAAACGGCACATAAAAACTCAATCCTGCGTTCATCGCTTGCGGAAAGCGGTTTGTCGGCAATTCTTGAATACACATAGGCACAGGCATCGTCCACAACACTACGCCACTTAATCGACTCACTGCTCTCAATACCGGAAAGCAGTTCAAATTTTTCAACAATGTTGCCCGTATTCAAAACTTCACCTCATCAGTAAGACAAAGTCTTTACGGAATCCGCAAAAATCTTTGAAAAACCTGCGGTACAGGTGATTGCCGCTCTTTCAAGCTGACGGTCAATAAGTTTGTCATAATCGGTATTTACATTGCCTGCCTGTACCATTTCGAGTGCGCAGTTCTTGTCAAAACCGATAATCTTGCTGCCTGTCATTTCCGGAGCATGAAGGAGAGATGCTCCGAGCGGTGTAATCATTCTGCCGCTTGCCTGAAAATCAAGACCTGCGTTTGCATCCTGCATCTCGCTCATAGAAAGCAACTTCTGCATAGCATCTGTCGGTGCAATAATTGTATTGAGTTCATACGGTGAAAGCTGTGACCAAAGTTTTAAAAGGTCGGCATAAGTAATTGAACCGCTCGCCGCAACATCAACATTTGCCGCAGGATTTGCGTTGCCGTCACCGTTTACAAGCACATCAATAGCGTCTTTAAGCTGTGCCCTTGCAATGTACTCGCCGATTCGTCTTAATGTAACCGTAAACAAATCAATACGCTGAAATCTTACCGCCTCATATGATGCCACAAGCATTCTGCCACGCTTGTGAAGTTTTACGAGGTTTTCTCTTGTCTTGATTTTTGTCTGCGGAATTACAGCGCCCTCGCCCACAGGCTTTAAAGTCTTGTCATCGTCTGTCATATCGGACTCAATGCTTCTGTAATCCATACCGTCAATATTTGTAACGGTAGCCACAATCTGCGGGAGAATATCCGCTCTCTCCATACCCTGTCTTACCGCACGGCTGACATATTCGGGGAAAAGTGCCGCCGAGTCCGAGGATTGGAAGAATTTTTCCACGCAGTCACTGCCGCTGCCGTTCACCTTAATGTCAAAGCGCTTGAGCTGTCTTGAAAAAGCGTCAAGATTTGAAAGCGCCGTACCCTTATAGTTTTCCGACGGGTCAAGAGTTTCAAGTACATCTGTAAGTGTCTTGCCCTTCTGCTGATACATTCCCTTTTCAATTGTAATGTTTTCAAAATTTGCCATAAATTTTACCTCCTTAAAGAATAAAGCCAACCGAGTCGGCTGTTGAATTTAACACAAGATACTCTCTGCCTGTTGTTGATGATGCCACTGCAGAACCCTCGCCCGCAGCAAGCTTCTTGTAACCCACTGTGATTTTTGATTTGGCGGGCATTGTAACATAGCCCTTAAGCTGAACCGTTGCATAACCGTCTCTCAATGAAAGGCAAATACCGCAGAATACTTCTCCGCTTGTGCAAGCCGTTACCTTGCCGTCATCAGTCATTTTTACAGGAACACCCGCTGTTTTAAGATTGGTGCCTGCCTCAAAAGTAAGCACATTTTCGTCATAACCGTTAAAATTTACATTCATTATTTAATCCTCCGTTATATTTTAAAATTGCCGTTTGATTCGGCTGTAATATTGTTTTTCTGTTTGTAAAGCTGGGGAACCGACGGCAAAATGCTGTCCGCCCTTTTTTCAAAAGCATTTTTAAATTCCTTAAGCTGAACTACGCTCATACTCTTTGCAACGCTCTCCATAGTTTCTCTTGAAATATCAGGCTGAACAACAGCCGATAATCTAAGCACTTCCGAAGTAAGGCTGTCACGGTAATATACTCCGTCGGCGGCACTTTTCTTAAGCTCATCTATGTACGAGCAAAGTTTTTTGCACTCTTCACCGCTTAAATTAATATCCTTTTCGGTGTAAATGCTCTTTAAAATTTCTTCCATCTTCATTTCCTTTCCCTTAAAACTTTTAATAACTCCCGCACTTCTTTGTGCAGGCACGGCAACAAAACTCCATTCGTAAGCGTCATAAATACCGCAAAGCTCTCCGTAACACTTTCTGCCGCCGTAGGTTTCGCCCTTTATGTGCGAGCAATGATTAAGGCTTTCGCCGCAAACACTGCATTTTACTTCACCTGCGGCACAGCCTATGCTTACTTCCTTTAAAATACCGCTGTCAATCGCCTGAATAATCTCATCGTTACCCTTGGTTTTCGGAATATATGCCCTTGCGGTAAGTCTGAAATAATCATCACCCGTTGCCGTTTTTCTGCCGTCAACGCTTTCAACCGAACAGGCAAAAATTCTTGCCGTCTGGTTTTTGGCTGTCGGCGAGTGGTCAAAAATACCCGTCTTGCCTACAAAAAGTTTTTCAAGTTCAAAAAGCGACTCCACGGTAAAACGCTCGTTGTCACGGTCAATATCGTTGTCGCACAAAACCACACCGAAAACATATACCTCGTCCTTTGTCAGCTTTCTGCGTGAATACGCATTGATAAGCTCCAATTCCTTATCGGTAACCTTGGCGGTTGTGCTGTCTGTCACCGCATTAATTTCCTTTTTAATCTCTCCTGTCATTTTTCACCTTACCTGTTTCAAATTCAATCTGTTCTGCCCTTGCATTGTTAAGTCTTGCGTTTGAAAGCTGAACCGCATCCTGCATATTAATGTCGTCCCATTCAACCGCAAAACTGTCGGTGTAACCCTCAAGCCTTAGCACAGCTCTTATAATCTTTGTGATAATCGGGTTGAGCAATGTTCTGTAATATTCAAGCTCACTTGTAAGAATATCCGCCTGCTGTTCACTCATTCTCTCCGTGCTTGACCACGAAAAGCCGAGTAAAAACGGCGGCAAACCGAGTTTTGCAACAATCTGCTCAAGCAGATGCTTAATAGGCACATCGCAATCGGGAATCTGATTTTCCGCACCGATTACTTTTACCGATACATCACCCACCGAAACAAAGTCGCACACGCTTTCACTGCGCATAGCCTTGCTCCATTCATCGGCAATCATCCTTGCGCTGTCCTCTGTAAATACAGTGTTGTCTGACGGTTTGCAAGTAACCGCAAAACGCACATTGCCTACCCTTTCCCAGTTGGTTTTGATTGACTCAAAAATCTTTAAAAGCACCGAACTTACAAACGGCAAACCTTTTAAAAGCGAACTGCCTCTGACAGTGCCGGGTTCGGGATTTAACAGAGTGGCAAACACAAGGTTTGAATACTTAACCGGGGTAATTATTCCGTCGTTTTTTGTGCAAATCACAAGGTCAAGCGGTGAACTGCCCTCCTGTATCTCAACATCGTCAACACTTGCATTGTAAAGTGCGACAACTCTTTTTCCATCACGGGAAAGCACCATTTCGCCCACAGCCTCGCCGTAAGTCAAAAGTGACTCCATATACGAATACACAAAGCCGTTAATGCCAGTGCCTGTGCCGTTTGTGCATACATTGCTCATAAAATCATCAATAATCTGCTGACAGCGGCTGTTTTTTGCCGTAACGGTAAAAGTACCGAGCAAGCGTATCAGCTTACATATTGCCGCATCTATTACCGGGACTGATTTACGCAGATTTCTGAACAATTCACGCTCCGCAGCCGTACTGCTCACATCCGAAAGCATTGCAAGAGGGGAATTGATTTTCCTCTGTGCGGTCTGCACAACCGTGCCCTTGCTCTCTTTCTTTTTGCGTGAAAACAAATTCAATCTAACACCTCCTATCGCCTAAGGGCAAATACCGAAAAGCCCTTTTTGCCTGTCGATATTGACGCCGTAAAATACCTTATATCATCCATTGAATGGTCATTCTCCTTAATCGGCACATCTGCGCCGTTTTTTGTGTCCCACCTGTAAAGTGCAAATTCTCTCCTTGCGTCTTTGCAGGTTGAGCAGATTTTTATTCTGCCGTCCTTGAGTGCCTGACTTACAAGCCGAATACCGTTTACAACATTGTTTTCGGCGGGCACTGCATTAAATCTTTTATGTCTGCGTATTACCTCAATAAAACTTGCGGCTGACGGGTCAACTACTACCCGACTTACTTTTCTGTTGCCGATAAGCTCTTCGAGTTTTGCGTAATGCTCCTCATCGGTGCGTTGATAACCCTCTCTGCGTGAATCAAAATAATACTCCTTAATTCGATACCATACGGAATTTTTTTCACCCCACAAACCGAATGACGCAGGGTTTACCGTACCGTAATCGCACGAAACCGCAAAATCGTCAAAACCGACATTGGGCACTTCGCAGTACATTTTTTCATCGTCCATAAACGGATACACCGCACCGTGCACCGCAACCCATCTGCCGAGCACAAATCGCTGATAAAACACACCTGAATACAAACCCTCGTACCTTTGACGCACCTCTTTTGAAAGCGACGGATTGTCCTCCATTGTAAAATGCAGGTATAACGCATTTTTGCTGTCGGCTTTCCGAATCCACTCGGTGTAGAACCAGTGACGGGGATATTCGGGATTGCAGTTAAACCAAAACTTTGAACCGTTTACCGAACATCTTGCAAGCGCCTGCTCCACAAAAGAACGGGGCATAAGCGCCACTTCGTCAAAAAGCACACCGCAAAGTGTCATACCCTGAATGAGAGAGGCAGAGGACTCGTCCTTACCTCCAAAAAGGTAAAACCTGTTTTCAATATCGCCGTAGCGCACGATAAGTAAATTTTTTGAAATTTGCTCACTGCACTCAAATCCGAGGCTTTTAAGCACGGGAATTATCGGAGTTACCATATTTCTGCGCAGAGAGCGAATAGTCTTTCCGCAGAGGGCAAAATCCGAATTTGCAAAGCTGTAAAAGCTCCACGCAAAAAACGAAATGCTCATACAGAAAGTTTTGCCCGAACGCACTGCACCGTCACAGATGATTGCGTCGTAATTTTTGTATCGGCTTTCCTTGCACCACCACGAAAGCACCTTAAGCTGTTGTTTTGAAAAAGTATCAACTTTCATCGGTTTCACTTCTCAATGCCTCCGCTCCCCTGGCAATAGCGTCATAAAAAGGAGTTGCCCTGTCCTCTTTTTCGCTGTCGTCTGTCAGCTTTTCAAGTGCTTTGAGCCTGTCAAAAAATTTGATTTCCATAGAACCGTCCTTTGGTCTTTTTATTTCTGAAACCAAAAACAAATCCATATGCTCAAGCTGTTCCCTTGACGGATTTTCCATATATAAAAGCGACACGGCGTCAGAAATTTTGCCGAAAGCAAGCCTTCTGTAACCCACGGTGGCAATCTCCGAAAGCGAACTTGTGCGGCATTTGCCGAGCCTTTTAATTTCATCGGCAATATCTTCTCTGCACAAAAGCTCTTCTCCGCTCCTCTTTGGATTTCTGACAAAGCCTGCGTTATAAGCCGCCTCGTCAGCACTTCCGCAGCTTACAAAACAATTGCAAAAAGTTTTTTCCTTGGCGGTAAGTCCTTTTGATTTTCTTTCCATAAACACCTCCGTTTGAAAAGCAAATTTAAAACTGCCTTTCAACTATACATACAAAAACTTCAAAAATTGCATTAATTAGGCTAATTTTTCAAAAAATAATTTAAAAAAATTTTTAAAATCGGTTTTTTCTAAGTTTTTTCAAAATTCAGTACCCGATTTTAATCAATTTCAATCTTTTAACATATTTTCAATAAAATGTTAAAAACTAAGCCTTGAACAATCATTTAATACAACACGGAGGAAATATGTTTACTACCGATTACAACACAAATCTTCAAATAATTTCAGACGCTCTGCGCAGTGAACAAAGTTTTGACCTTGTCAAGCGTGACCTTATAATTGCCGACCGTAAAGCTGCTTTATTTTTTATTGACGGGCTTTTAAAAGATGACATTACAGAAAAAATACTTGAATTTTTTTACAAAAATGTAAAATCCGAAAATTTTAAATCCGCACTCTATTTTGCACAGTCCGCAGTCCCTTATGTTGAAGTAGAAGTAACTTCTGACCTCAAAAAAATATGTACAGATGTCTTAAGCGGTATTTCCGCACTTATAATAGAGGATTTTACCGAAGTTATCCTGCTCGACACACGAACATACCCACAGAGAAGTACAAGCGAACCCGACAACGACAAGGTTTTGCGTGGCAGTCGTGACGGCTTTGTGGAAACGCTGATAAACAACACCGCCCTTATCCGTCGGCGAATCCGTGATACAAATCTCACGGTAAAAGCATACTCGGTAGGCACTCAATCCCACACAGATATCGCAGTTATATATATGGAAAACAAGGTTGACAAAAAGCTCCTTGCAAATCTCGACAAACGCTTAAAAGCCATTGATGTTCCATCGCTTACAATGAATCAGCAAAGCCTTGTCGAGGCGCTCTACAAAAATTTGTGGTACAACCCTTTTCCAAAGGTTAAGCATACTGAACGGCCCGACACCACAGCCTCTGCCATTCTTGACGGCAACATTGTTATTCTTGTAGACAATGCTCCCTCTGCCCTGCTTTTGCCGACTTCTATCTTTGATGTGCTTGAAGAAGCTGACGATTATTACTTTCCGCCTGTCACAGGCACATACCTAAAACTTGCACGGTATTTTATAACAATAGTAACCGTGCTTATAACCCCGTTGTGGCTGCTTGCACTGCAAAATCCCGACTACTGCCCCGAGTTTTTTCGCTTTGTACTGCTTGACGAACCGCAGAACATTCCCGTATTCTGGCAGCTTATTCTTATGGAGGTCGGAATTGACGGACTGCGGCTTGCCGCTCTCAACACTCCGAACAGTCTTACCACACCGCTTAGTATTATCGGCGCTATAGCTCTTTCTGAGTTTGCCGTTGAGTCGGGCTGGGTATCAATGGAGGCAATCCTTTATATGGCGCTTGTCACCGTTGCAAACTTCACACAACCGAATTTTGAACTCGGCTACTCGTTTAAATTCTGCCGTGTACTCCTACTTGTACTGACCTATATATTTAATGTATGGGGATTTATAATTGCGTTTATAATAAATCTCGTTTTACTTTGCACCAATCGTACGCTCTCAAGCAAAAGCTATTTATATCCGCTTGTTCCGTTTAACGGCAAAGAATTTCTGCGCAAAATTCTGCGAATACGCAACCCACGCTAAATCATTACCAAGGTAATTTCTGCATATATTTTACAAACGAGGTGATTATATGCAGAAAAAACTGATGTATCTTGAAATAGCGGGAATTTTATTTATAGTTATAATGTCTGTCTTTATGCAAAATCTGCTTGATTTGAGCGGACACACACTTATCGGCGTAATGTTCGGTTCGGTAAACGACAGTATATGGGAAATAGAAAAAACCTTGCTCTTTCCGTATCTTTTATGGGCGGGAATCGAACTTTTATGTATAAAAATTCCGTTTCGCAAATTTATTGTCGCAAAGGCGGTTTCCCTTTGGTTTTTCTGCCTTTCATATTCGGCAATTTGCCTGCTGTATTCTCTTACAGGTGCGCAAACCCACTTTCTGCCCGAATTTACCGCCGCACTCATTTGCTGTACTTTAGCTTTTTTCATATCTTTCCGCTTGACGGTCGGCAGCAAAAAGTGTGAGGTACTGTTTTACCCCGCATTTTTTATGTTGCTGCTGTTTGTGGTTTTGTACTGCTCGCTCACTCCGTTCCCTATGCACAATTATCTTTTTATGGACAGAACCACAGGGCTGTACGGCATAATTCCCGAAAATTTTGACAAAGGAGCAGTATATCTCGACAGCTTTTTTTCGCTAAACTATTCCTAATCAATTTAATATGTGTTATAATTTAAAGAGTATCTGAAAGCATACAGACAAAATTATGACTTTCAGATACTCAAAAAACAGATTATCGACAAAGCGAGGAAAGCTTTATATGAATAACAGAAACAACGATACAGAAGTAAAGCCTGATGTTATAGCAGGCAGAAATCCTGTAAGCGAGGCTATCCGCAGCGGCAGACCTATTGATAAAATTCTTGTCGCAAGGGGCGAAAAGAGCGGCGCTGTTGTGGGAATTCTTGCCAAAGCCAAGGACAAGGGCATACTTGTAAAAGAAGTTGACCGCACAAAACTTGACTATGTAAGCGGCAACGAAAACCACCAGGGCATTGTCGCTTTTGCCGCTGTCAGAGAATACTCAACCGTAGATGATATTCTTGCGTATGCGGCAGAAAAGGACGAGCCTCCTTTTATTGTAATTCTTGACGAAATCGAAGACCCGCACAACCTCGGCGCTATCATCCGTACCGCAGAATGTGCCGGAGTTCACGGTGTAATTATTCCGAAAAGACGCAGTGTGGGACTTTCCTACACAGTAGGCAAGGCGTCTGCCGGTGCAATAGAATATATGCGTGTGGCAAGAGTAACAAACATTGCCGCCCTGATTGATGACCTTAAGAGCAAGGGCGTATGGGTGTACGGTGCAGATATGAACGGTACAGACTACCAAAAATGCAATTTTTCGGGTGCGTGCGCAATTGTAATAGGCAACGAGGGTAAGGGAATTTCCCGACTTGTGCGTGAGAAATGCGATGTTATAGTATCTTTGCCGATGAAAGGACAAATAAATTCTCTTAATGCATCTGTTGCGGCAGGCATTATAATGTACAGCGCAATGAAAGACAGATAAACGCTTTTTGTTAAAGGAGTGATAAATTTGCCGAATAACCAAACCAATGAGGACAGCAAGCTTATTGACCGTGACAGAGAGGTTGACGAAATCTTAGAGGAATCAAAATACCTCTTAGATCAGGAAAAAATGGAGCTTACTGCTCAAAAATACAGAGCAAAACAGCCTGTTGCCGAAATTTTCAGCAATGCAGATAAAAAGCCGAGGCTTGAAAACAGCAATCCTCTTGATGTGGATAAAGAACAGACTGTAAACGAAAATGAAATTTCAGGCGACAAAACAGCCACTACCCTGCAAGCCGAGCTTGTTCTTGAGGGTACGGACGATGACTACCCGTCACCGCAAAACGAAATTTTAAAAGAAACCGAAAAAAATACGAAGCAGGATAAAGACGAAAAATCGGAGGAAAAGCAAGAAACCGCTCTTGAAGAAAACAAGTCAACAGAGCAAACAAACTCCGACGAAAAAACAGATACTGACTCGGAAAACGAAGACGACGAAGAAATTGTCACCCTTACTCCCGAATATTCCGAGGGCACAACTTTTTCTCAAGATATTTTAGACGATGTCGACCAGTTCAACGACAACGAAACTCACATAAAAAGTATACATACTATTGATATAGATATTACGGACGACGATACCAAACCGCCCAAAGCTCCGAACGAGCCGCAGGGCAAGTTTGACGAACTGTTCAAAACTCCCGAGCCCGATGTAAAACAGCACAAAAAGGTTATAGCCAAAGTGCCTGTTTACCGCAAAGAGGGCGAGCAGAACGCACTGAATGTAAAAGCGGGCAAATTTTCCGAGGTTGTCGGATATGAGTACGAGGAATATATAAAATCAAAAAATCCGTCGGTAATCGCTCATGTAATAAAGCCCGAAACCAAGCGTACAGTCATTGTTGAAGAGGACGATGACGAAGTTGAGCCGCTTGATTTTCATTCGGCATCAGAAAAGATAATGTCGAGCCTTGTGGGATTTTTTTCAAAAGATGCGTCGGACGATAACGACACTCCCGTTAAGGAAACCGAAGTGGTCGATGACTATATGGGCGAAGATGACGAAAAGAGCATAATGCAGGAAATCAACCTGAACATAAAAAAGCTCTTTGGCAGAACAATGCTCACAGGCGGACTTGCACTTGTATCAATAATAATTACGGTGCTTGTAAGACTGTTCCCACAGGCAATATGCAGCGCAGTATTTTTTGCTCCTGTTGCCTATGCGGTAATCAACTTTTTGCTAATCGGTTTTTCAACCTTTGTAAACAGAGTATCAATAATGAGCGGACTTACACCGCTTACGCATTTTAAAGGAAATTCCGATACGGCGGTTGCACTTGCGGCGGTTGCGTCCGTAATACAGACAGTGGTATCTTTCTTCTGTCTGTACGGAGTTACCGGCTTTGACATCAACTACTATACGGTAATAGTTCTGGTTGCTTTCTTTGCCAACAACTTAGGCAAATTGCTTATGGTACTGAGAGTTAAAGAAAACTTTAAGTTTACCGCTGCCGACGGTCAGCGATATGCCGCTAAAATTTACAATAACGAATCTGTGGCAACACAGATGATGAGCGGTACGGCTGTTGAGCAGCCAATCATTGCTTATCAGCACCGCACGGGTTTTCCGTCAAACTTTCTTAAGATCTCCTATGCACCCGACCCCAGTGAAGATCTCGCCTCCAAGCTTGCACCTGCAACCTCAATAATTGCGGTAGTGGTTGCGCTCCTTTACGGCATATTCTTCGGTTCGTTTTCGGGTGCGGTAAATGCATTTGCGCTTGTATGTGCGGTATGCGTTCCTGTTTCAACATTACTTGCGGTAAACATTCCTATGTATAACCTCTGCAAAAAACTTTTGCCTACAGGCGCAATGCTTTCGGGTTATCCGTCGGTAAAACAGTTCTGCGACAGTACGGCGGTAATGATTGACGCAAACGAGCTTTTCCCTGCCGACTCGGTATTCCTTGACGGCATAAAGACTTTTGAGGATTACAATACAGACGAATCGCTTTTGTGCGGAATTGCAATTCTTAAAGAGGCTAAAAACCCGATTGCCAAAGTATTTGAAAAGGTAGTCGATGAAACCGAGGGCGATTTGCCGGAGGTTGAGAGCGTTCTCTACGAAGATGAGCTTGGACTTGTAGGCTGGGTAAACGGTGAACGAATCCTTGTCGGCAACCGTGAGCTTATGACAAAATACAGCGTAGAAACTCCGAGTATTGAGTATGAGGACAAGTACATTCAGAGCGGCAAACAGGTAACATATGTTGCCCGTGCAGGCAGACTGATTGCAATGTTTGTAACTCACTATATCGCCGATTCAATCCTTATGCCGGAACTTCACAGAGCCGAGGCAAACGGAATCAGCATACTTGTTCACTCAACCGACTGCAATATTACAAATGACCTTATATGCAGTCTTTACAATGTATTTTACCGTACGGTAAAGGTACTTCCCACAGGACTTGGCACGGTACTTAAGGAATGTAAGTCTACATTTGAAGAAACTTCAAGAGCTTACCTCATCACAAACGGTAAAACATCGGCTTTCTTAAAGGCTGTATCGGGAAGTGTACAAATAAAGCGTAATATTTCACTTTCAATCGTAATTCAGCTTATCTCGATTGTACTCGGCGTACTGCTCACAGCCACCCTTGCACTTTATGCGGGAGTAGGCGTGCTCGGCACACTTGAGGTACTTATATATTCAATGTTCTGGGGCGTTGCCACACTTGTTGCACCGCTTATACATAAAACCTGATGAAAGGAAGTTTGCAAAATGAAAATTGCTCCTTCACTCCTCTCCTGTGACTTTGCAAAAATGGGAGAAGAAATTGAAAAAATGGATAAATGCGGTGCCGACTATATGCACCTTGATGTTATGGACGCCCACTTTGTGCCGAACCTCACATTCGGCGCACCTGTAATAAAAGCGGTAAGAAGTTACACCGAAAAACCATTTGATGTACATCTTATGATTTCAGAACCGCTTAAGTATATAGATGATTTTGCAAAAGCCGGCGCAGATATTATTACTTTTCATGCAGAAAGCGACTCCGACATCAGCAAAACTATTGATAAAATCACAGAAAACGGCATAAAACCCGGACTTGTAATCAAACCGAACACACCTGCAAGCGCAGTTTTCCCATATCTCGACAAATTGTTTATGGTGCTCGTTATGACTGTTGAACCGGGATTTGGCGGTCAGAGCTTTATGGCAGATATGCTGCCAAAGGTACAGGAAATAAAAGCCGAGTGCGCAAAGCGTGGTCTTGATGTTCTTATTGAGGCAGACGGCGGAATCAGCACATCGACAATCAAACAGGCAGCCGATGCAGGCGTTGATGTATGTGTTGCCGGCACAGCTGTTTTCAAAGCCGAAGACAGCGCAAAAGCCATTGCCGAGCTTAAAGCTATTGCCGAAAAATAATTATTTTATAATATTTAAAAACAAAACACCGTCATTATCGGTTCTGTCCGACAATGACGGTGTTTTAGTTGTTATGTTGGTTTTGTGTTGGGGTAAATTATAGCTTAGGTAAATACTTCGTCAGGTAATTATAAAAGTTTGGTCAACCTTTTCAAAGGTTGTGGGTGTGGGCAAAGCCCACAAATACTTTTGTTTGCACAATCTAACGATAGCCGAACAGCCTGCTGTTTGGCGGCTTGAACACAACGGCGCAAGCCTCTAAAAATGCTGACAGCTCGACCAAAGTCAAGCTGTTGTTTTTTACTGATCTGCAATTTCGATATAAATATCTCCGCTTACCGTAGTTATTCGGCACTCTTCGTTTGAAACGCCTTGCGGTACATTTACCGTGCCGCTTGTTGTTTCGGTAATAAATTGTTTATTACTTAGCAATGTTCCCGATATTTCGCCGCTTACGGTATCAAGTACAATATTTTTTGCGTCACATCTTTTCAAATCTATCTCTCCGCTTGTGCTGTTTGCTTTAAGCTTTTGGCTTGCAACCGTATCGGTAAGCATAACTCCGCCGCTGATTGTTTTTGCAAAAATTTCTTTGCCTTTTACATTTGACAAGTCAATCTCACCGCTTACAGAACTTGCATTAATACACTCGGTTGCCGAAATATTATTTATAATTACATCTCCGCTTGTAGACTCGGCATTTAATTTTTCCAGATTTAAATTCTCCGCATAAACATCTCCACTTGTCGATGAAATATTAAGTTCTTGTTTTACATCGGCTTTTACACTTACATCACCGCTGATACTGCCGACCTTTGCATTATCAAAAGTAAATTCGTTTGCAACATCAATATCTCCGCTCATTGAAGCTGCATTCAAAGAATCATATTTGTTTTTCGGCAAATAAACCGAAACCCTCATATCCGAAACGAAAAATCCGATATTAATACGCTCAAACCAGTTGCGTTCATCTTTCACACGGACTGTTAATGTATTGTTTTCGTTTACAACAGTGTGAGTAACTTTTTCCCGTTCATCACACAATACCCGACATTTATCATCATTTGATTTATAAAAATTTATATTGCTTGCCGCGTCCTCTATTATAATATTTGTAAAATCGTCTTCAACAGTATAAGTATGCGTTACAAAATCTGATGTGCTGATTTCATTAAAATTAAATCCAAGACTGTATATACCGCAAAATCCGCAAATCATTCCAACCGCTACAAGAATTACAGCTACCGTTATCAGTATCTTTTTTGATTTCTTCATTATACTTCCTCTTTTCTTATAAACAAGGATTTTATCCAAATCCATATTTTTTTACTGACAAATACCATTCCTTTTGTAATTTGATTAATTCCGAAAAACGACAGTATTGACAAACCCGCACATACAAAAGCTCCGCCAATCAGCACGAGCATCGCAAATATATTGGCATTTGAGGTAAAAGCATATGCCACTGTACTTACCAATGTAAAAATTCCGCTTACCGCCAAACTGAAATCAGCCGCATAAAAAGACAAAACCACAGACCATATAACTATGTAAACCGTCAGAACAATAACTATTGCGGTTAAAAGCAGAGGAAACCAAATGGGAGAGCCTACTGCGAGCAATACTATTTCCCACACCTTCCAATCGTGTTTTTTGCTGACTGTTCTTTTAACCAATTTTGGCAATGAAGATTCCGATAAAATTTGCTGTATAATTTCGTTTACCGAGCCTATATCTTCAACAGCCTCATTTTCGGTCATACCCTCGTCCATTCTGTCGTCAATCATTTCACTGTAAAACTGAACCGAATTTTCTATATCTTCTTTCGGCAATCCCGATAAACCGTTATACAATGCCCCAAGAAATTCCTGTTTACTCATCATCATTTTCCTCCTTTATGATAAACCGATAAATTGATACTATCTCGTGCCACTCATTTTTAAAATCTTCTATTCTGTTTAATCCCTGTTGTGTAATATGATAATACTTGCGTAACCGTCCGTTATACTCTACCTTATTGACGGTAAGCATTTGAGCGGTTTCCAATCTTCTTAAAATCGGATACAAAGTTGATTCGGATATTTCCACATACGGTTTCATATCTTTTATAATCTGATAACCGTAAGAATCTTTGTTTTTTATAGCGGCAAGCACGCATATGTCCAAAAGTCCTCGTTTCAGCTGAACATCCATATTATACCTCCCTTTGCACAATACTATACATCACATAGTATTATATGTCAAGGACTTTTTTCAGATTATATAATAAAAATTTTGAACAGCCTATTAAAATCTCTCACCGTTATGTTCAAGCCGCAAAACAATAAAAAACAAAAGCAGTTTCAAAGCATTGTCTTTGAAACTGCTGAATTTACAATAATATTAAATCATAACTCAAGACCGTTTGTAGTCTTTAAAAACTCATTAAGTTTGTTGTAAATAATATCTACGCCGCCTACCGAATCACTCTCAATATTAAGCGGCTTGAACACAACGGCGCAAGCCTTTAAAAATGCTGACAGCTCGGCCAAAGTCAAGCTGTTGTTTTTTGTGTAACTTTTAATATTTTGATATAATAATGTTAAAATATAAATTGCTCACGAATATTTTTATAATTATATCGTCTATATATATGAAAGCTAAAAAGGAGGGATTTAATTGAATGACAAACAAATAATTGATTTGTACTTTTCAAGATCGGAACAATCTATAAAAGAAACAAAAATCAAGTACAGTTCTTTTTGTCGAAAAATAGCATATAACATTCTATCAAATAATGAAGATACCGATGAATTTGAAAATGATACTTACCTTAAAATATGGAATTCAATTCCGCCTAATAACCCTGAAAATTTTAAGGCATACATAGGCAAAATCACAAGGAATATTGCACTTGATATATGGAAGAAAAACCATACTCAAAAAAGAAACGCAGGTATTGAAATTCTTTTCAGCGAAATGGAAAATATATTATCAGTACCACAGACAGACACCGAATATGAACTTGAAGAAATTACACCAATAATTAATAAATGGTTATTAACTCTGAGTAAAAAAGAACAGGCTTTATTTATATTGAGGTATTGGCAAGGAGAATCTGTAAAAAGCATTGCAAAGCAATGGAACACATCTTCAAACAAACTTTCAGGCAAACTTTTCAGATTAAGAAACAATTTAAAACAGGCACTCGAAAAGGAGGGCATATTTCTATGAAAAAAACAATGATGAAATCTTATATAATTCAATCAGCAATATTGACGAAAACATAATTGCATCTTCTTTGGTTTTTAAACCCAAAAGCAAAAAAATTATTATATGGGCAAGCCTTGCAGCCTGTTTATGTGCGGTCTCCGTTACTTATGCAGTCATATATAAAAATAATTTTAATAAGCCGGTCAATAATTTTGAAGTTTTAAGTACAACTAACAGCAGTTCTGACTTTCACATTTACTCCCTACCTAAAGTCTTATCAGAGAACAGTGAAAATTCAAAGCAAAAGGTTTTATTAAGTCCTGTAAAGACTTTACTTGACAGCAACACGGGTATTCATGCAATTACTTATACCGTTGATTTTAAATCAGACGGTTCACCTTACGATGAAAGAGATACTTCTTATAGCGGAAATATCATTAAACAAGATTTATTTGATATATCGCCCGACAGTATCGAATTTTCCATTGCAAGCGATGCTGTTGAATATTATAATGTAACAGTAAAAAATAATTGCATATCTTATCAAAGTGATTCAACCGTTTTTTCAGGTCAAAAATCATTTGAAAATATTAAAATTTCAGACAACGGTTTCATAACATGGCGACCCACCTGCGAAAAATTTTCAACAGAAATTCTGTCTATAACCGGTAAGGAAGAACCCGATTATAACAGTAATATTCTGGATAGAACAGCATACTCCGATGCCGAAAAAACAGTGTATGACAGTATCAAAAATTTTGATGAGTATTTTGGAGATACATTAACCTTTGAATTGCATTATAAAAACAATGCCACAAAAACTGTTTATGTAAATATTTCAATAAATGAAAACGGAAATTATATGGTAAATTACAGTTAAATATTAAAAAACACAGCAGTTCCGAAGAATACACCTTGGAACTGCTGTGTTTTTATAAAATCATAACTCAAGACCGCTTGTAGTCTTTAAAAACTCATTAAGTTTGTTGTAAATAATATCTACGCCGCCTACCGAATCACTCTCAATATTCAGCGGCATAATCGGGTCGTGCACTGAAAGTCTTAACAAGAACCAACCGTCACCGTTATCCTTATCAAAAGATACTCTTATGCCCTCACGATTATCGTTTGCTACATTCCAACCGTTCTGCGCCATTGCGTATGCAGTGAGGTCGCCAATGATTTTTTCGCCGCAAGCCTTAAAATCAGGCTCAAGAATTTTGAATCTGACTTCCTTGCTCTCAACAGGCTCTTTAAGTTCCGCTGTAAGCTCGTCAAGCTCCTTGCCCTCTTTGCGCATTTGAGCCGCTTTAATAATTATCTTTGTGCAAAGGTATGCGCCGTCATCAAGAAAATAATTTTCTTTCATTGCGGCATGACCTGAGGTTTCAATAGCAAGCGGACAGTTAATGCCTTGTGCGTTGAGCTCAAGCGCCTTGTCAATAACATTCTTGTATCCTCTGCGGTAGCGGTAATGCTGACCGCCGAGTGTGTCTTCAATAAATTCCTTAAGACCGGAAGAAGTGATAGAGTCGGTTACAACAGTACCGCCCTCGTTACCCTCAAGTGCGATAGCCGCCGCTACAGCAACAAGGCGGTTACGGTTAATTTCATTGCCCTTGTTGTCTACAGCGCCGCCACGGTCAACATCAGTGTCAAAAATCACACCGAGGTCGGCATTTGCCTCTTTTACTGCCTCGCAGATTGACGCCATAGCTGTTGCGTCTTCAGGGTTCGGAATATGGTTCGGGAACATTCCGTCAGGCTCAAGGTAACGACTGCCTGTTGTATCCGCACCGAGTACAGAAAGTACCTTATCGGCATAAAAACCGCCTGCACCGTTACCTGCATCAACTACAATCTTAAAGCCCTTAAGCGGATGATCGTAATCCTCCGCATTTACTTCTTCTTTAATTTTTTTGCAAAGGCCCTTTGCATAATCGGTCATATAATCAACTTTTTTGATTTCGCCGCAAGAATTTTCGGCAGGTGATTCGCCGTTTTGTGCATACTCAAGAATTTCTTCGATATCACTGCCCTCAAGACCGCCCTCACGGGTGAAGAATTTTAGACCGTTTCTGTTAAACGGGTGATGGCTTGCAGTAATCTGCAAAGCACCGTCACAACCGAGGTCAACGGTTGTCATAAACATTGACGGAGTAGATGCAAGCGAACAATCCAGCACGGTTGCTCCGCAGCGTTTAAAACGCTCACTGCAAATTGAAACTATATGCGGGCCGGAAATTCGGCTGTCACGACCGATAGAAATTGTAAGAGTTTCAGGAGCTTTGCTGACCTTTTTTGAAAGCCAAAGCACAAAGCCGTCTGCCATTCTTGCCACAACATCATCGGTAAGGTTTACGGGTTGACCCTCAACGCCCTCGCTTGCTACGCCTCTGATGTCTGTACCGCTTTTAAACTGCTTATAAAACTTGTCTAACATTTAAAGTACCATTCCTTTATTGTATTTTCGGATATTTCATTCTAAAAAAGCATACCCTTATTATAAATTACTGCATTAATTATAACCCATAGCCGCAAAAATCTCAATATATAATAATTTTATTTTTGTAAAAAAAGTGATTTTTTGACGCTTAACTTTCCCTTTTGGTAGTTATTTTCACTAACAGCATTATAATTTTAATAAGCAAACAAATTTGTTTATCAAATGATTTTTGTGCATAATATATATATTTATATACAACACTTTGTAAGCTGTTCACATTTAATTTGACTTTGCAACAAATTTTTATAAAAAAAATTGTTGACTTTTATGGAATTGTGATTATAATAATAATTGTCAAGTAAACAGTCCGCTTGACTATCGACTGATTATACAGTCAGACTACTCGAGTAAGGTTTAATTAGGTCGAACATAAATAATTATTTTGCCAAATGGTAAATGGCACAACAATTTTATATTATCATTTTGGAGGAATTTTTTATGACACCTATTCTTAGTTTACACAATATTGATGTAGTCAAATTTCTCGCTGTACTTGATACTTGCGAGGGTAATGTATTTCTCGTTACTAACGAAGGCGACAGATTAAATCTTAAAAGCAAACTCTGCCAGATCGTCGGTCTTACAAAACTCATTGAGGGCGGTAAGATTGCCGAAGCAAGCATTATTTGCGAGAATAAAAACGACGAGAGCAAACTCTTCCGTTTTAACTTCTTTGGCGACACTGCAGATGCAGAGATTAATAATTAAACAGCTATTCACGTTTTCACGTTAATTTCAAAACTTCTAAATCCAGAGGCAGTCGCTTAGGCGACTGTTTTTGGCATATAATACATTTTTAGCAAACCTTTTTATAATAATGCACATTTCTTAAGTTTTGTGTTATAATTATAAAAAGGTTATTTATTTTTGGTGGTGTGATAATGAAAATCGCCGTAATTGACGATGAACAAAGATATATGGATATTCTTGCCCGTGTGTGCAACGGATATTTTACAATCAGAAGTGAACAAGGCTCGGTAGATTGTTTTTTAAACGGACAAGATTTTTTAAATAAATGCAGTGAAAATCTATATGATGCGGCATTTATAGATATTTATATGAGCCCTATTAACGGAATTGAGCTTGCCGAGGAGCTTAGAAAAATCAGCAAAGATATTCTAATTGTTTTTGTTACTACAAGTTCCGACTTTATGATGCAGGCTTTTTCTGTTCATGCGTTTCACTATATAATAAAACCGTATATGCCCGAACAAATTTACAAAGTTCTTGACGAAGCGGCTTTTTACATAAAAGATAAAGCAAAATTTATTCAGATTGTTTGCGACAGAAAATCCGTAATGATTTCTGTCAAAGAGATTATGTCTATTGAATCCGATGCACATTATCTGAATATTTCTGTTGTGTCCGGTATGACATACCGCACAAGAATGACTATGAATGAATTTTTAAAACTTACCGATAATGACGAAAGATTTATACCCGTAAACCGTGGCGTTGTTCTTAATGCGGATTATATTGAGCGCATTGACGGTGCTCTTTGTATAATGGGCAACGGTACAAGATTTTCGATAAAAGTGCGTGAAAAAAGTATCATAGAAAAACGGGTAAGAGATCATATGTTTAAAAAATTAAGGGAAAATCAGGGGATTTGAGGATAATATGGATAGGGTAGAATTTTTAAAGGGACTTTTTTCTTTTTCTATAATCATTCCCGCAAGTATAATGTGTTATTTGCCGATGAAAAATCAGCTTAAATTTTCGGTTAAAAAAATTGCTTTGATTTTGGCGGGGGCTTTTGTAATTATTGCAACGGTATCTTCTATAATAACGGTACTTTTTAACATTCGTACGATAAACACGGTGCTTATGCCCGATATGATAATCTGCTTTTTACTGTTTCGGTATACGGTAAAAACAGATTTTGCCAAAACTCTGTTTGTATTTTTGAGCGTTATATGTCTGTTTTCGACTTTCTCACTGTTTACTTATGAAATTGAATCGTTTTATAAGCCGGAAATGGATTACGGAATAAGTTTTTCGTTTGATTTGCTGTTTATGGGAATAAGTTTGTTCTTTATGGCAATACTTGCGTATCCTATGCTGAAATATTATTCCTGGATGATAGATAACATTGAATATAAAAAGCTTTGGTATTCATTTATGGTTTTACCGATTATTGTAACTCTGTTAAATATTTACTCCATACCGATCACATATTTGAATTTGCGTGTGGGAATGATTGGCATAAAGGCGTTAATGATTAACAGTATTATATTTTTGCTGTATATATTGGTATTTGCGCTGTTTTACATATTCAGTAAAACTACAATTGAAAAGACCAAGCTTGAAGAACAGAACTTTATGCTTGAAATACAGACAAGCTATAACGAATCTCTGCAAACATATATTAATCAAACCGCAAAAGCCAGACACGATTTAAAACACTCGGTACATCTTGCGCAGTGTTTGCTTGACGAGGGCGATTTGGACTCATTGAGAAAATACCTTTGCAAGTACTATCAGGCACTTAATATTACTGCTCCCGTAAGATTATGCAGCAGTAACGCTATAAACGCAGTGCTGAATTATTATCGCCAAAGCGCAATTGACAATGAAATAGATATTACTTGGAAAATAAATATGCCTCCTAAATCCGAAATACCAGAAGTTGACTTCTGCGGTATTTTAGGAAACTTAAGTGAAAATGCAATTTCCGCATGCAAAACAATAAGCGAGGGCAGAAAATATTTTGATTTGTCAATCGACTATAAGGGCGACTATATTTATATTGCTGCAACGAATAATTTTTGCGGAGATTTAAAGAAAAGTGACCGAGGCTATGAGTCCACAAAACATAAAGGCGGAGGAATTGGACTGCGTTCAATGAGAAATATGGCAGAGGTTTATGGCGGATATTTTGAAGCTGTTGATGTCGATAATAAGTTTTGCGTTAATATGACATTAAAATATGTAGATGTTAATGCATAAATTTTAATTCAAGCCGGACAGCCTAATTAACAATGTTCTATTCTAAATATTGGGATAACTTTAAGCAATTTGCTAAACTATAATTTACTCCAACTTTGACAAATAATCATCAACAAAAACGGCGGTAATCCAAATAGGATTGCCGCCGTAACTTTTAAATAAATCTATTAAAATTCAAGCATAGCAAAACTCTGTGCCGACATTTTTACCTTATTGTCAGCAACCTCTGTTGTTCCGATTTCATATACTTTTTTAGCGCCCTTAGCATTGATTTCGATTTCGCTGTCTTTGCCGAGTGGGTTAAAGAGCATTACAAACTTGCCTCTCTTATATCCGAAAGGGAATTTACCCGGCTCGAAAATCATTTCAAAATCACCGTTGCCGTGAAGGTCATCGTTTGCGTGACGAATGGCAATAATGTCTGTAACAACCTTATAAATACTGTCAGGGTTGTTCTGCTGATTTTCAACTGTAGGTGCGTTTTCGTCTGTATCAACAGGGAGGTAAGGTGTATCGCTTGCAGAAAAGCCGAGGTTTTTGCCGCTGTTCCACTGCATTGGTGTACGCGAACCTGTACGGCTGAAACCGCCCTCTTTGCTTACAAGGTTTTCCTGATATTTCATACCGATTTCGTCACCGTAGTAAAGGAACGGAACACCCGGCATAGTGAAAATCATTGCATATGCAAGTTTAATTGCATCCATACCGAAGTAGTGTGTCATTCTCGGCATATCATGGTTATTTGTCATAAAACTGATGTAGCCGTTATTCTTTGAAAGCTCATAAGCAGGGAGATATTCGTCTGTAAAGTTCTTAATATCGCCCTTGCCGTTTGGATTAAAAATACCCTTATTGCCCTCATCGTCACCGTAACGGAAAAGTCTGCTGTAACCGTTGCCGTGGTGGTCAAGATAGAAGTCCATATGGAAACCTGCGTTGTTGATTGCTCTTTCGGGATTGCACCATTCGGCTACCATTGCAGCCTCAGGATAATCTTTGTCGAGCATTTCACGGATACCACGCCAGATTTTTGCTGTCGCAACCTTTTCATCATCGTTCTTTACGAGCGAGTCTGCCATATCAACTCTGAAACCGTCTGCGCCCTTATCAAGCCAGAAACGCATAATGTCCTTGATTGCTTCTACTGTAGCAAGGCAGTCCGGATGGTCGCACGGCAGCTGCCACTCCGGATGTGTGATTTCGTGAAAACCGTAGTTGAGAGCAGGCTGTGAGCTGAAATAGTTTACCAAATAGTTACCGTCACGCTCGCAGATACCGCACATCATTCTGTACTGCGGCGGTGCGTCCCATACTGATTTTGTAAAGATATAACGGTTTGTATACTCACTCTTTTGAGCTTTTTTAGACTCTAAAAACCAAGGGTGAGTGTCCGATGTGTGGCCGGGAACGAGGTCAAGGAGAATTTTCATTCCTTTTTTGTGAGCCTCGTCAAAAAGTCTTACGAGGTCATCGTTTGTGCCGTAGCGGGGAGCAACCTTTTTGTAGTCACGAACATCATAACCTGCGTCCATAAACGGTGAATCGTAAACGGGGTTGAGCCAGATTGCGTTACAGCCGAGCCCTTTTACATAGTCGAGTTTTTCGATGATACCGTTAATATCACCGATACCGTCACCGTTGGTGTCATAAAAGCTTTGCGGGTAAATTTCATAGAAAACCGAATCGTTGAGCCATTGTGGCATAGAAAGCATCCTTTCTTTTGTTAATTTTTATTATTACAATAACATAGTAACATTATTGAGGATTTTTGACAAGCATATTATGCGTTTTAACAAAAATATTACTATAATTTGCTTGGTATATTTCCAAAAATAATTACTTGCAGGAAACGGCATTTCATCATAATATATATAAGAATAATTTTGCGGCAAAGCACAATGTGAGGAGGGAGATTTTTTGACGATTGATAAAATAAAAAGCAATAAAATACTGATAACTCTCTGCGATGAAGATATGCGAGATTTTTCGCTTGATTATGATACTTTAAGCCTGTATGACAGCCATTCCAGAAAGATACTTATGCGAATTTTGCAGATAGCCTGTTTTAAAACAGATATAGAAATAAAAGATAAACGAATGATTGTGGAGGCGCTTCCGACTGTTGACGGTTGTATGCTGCTGCTGACGGTTGAGGATAAAAACAGGAAAAAATACAGACTGCAAAACGGTAAAAAATGCAGCTGCTACGATGTGGGCAACAGCAAGAATTTTCTTGATGTAATCCAGTTGCTTTACAAACAGAATGTGTGCTGCAACAAAAATTCTGCCTATGAAAAAGACGGAGTTTACTACCTTATTTTTGATTATCCGGCAGTACCAAAAAGATTTAAGCGTATTTTGCACGAATACGGTGTACGGTGCGGCGATAATATTTTTGCCGCAAATCTGCGGGAAAATGCACAAGAAATCTGTCGTTCAAACGCAATTGCCGTTATTGGAAAATGTTTGTAAAATTATACTATGCATACCTGCTAAACAAAATCACTCAAACAAAAAAAGCAAGCGCAATCGTCTGCAACACGATTGCGCTTTTGTGATGTTTAAAGTCCCCAGACTGCCATAACTGCGTTGTAGTAATCTTCCGAAAGCTGTTCTTTTAAAATTTTTCTGTCATCTTCACAGTTTGTAAAAGCATTGCGGACATTTTCACCAACCTGTACCTCAACATCGTTAATGTTTATAAATTTCTGTCTTAACACGCTCACTCCCTCTTTTGTAAGCATATCAAGCGTAATTTTTTCTGTAACCTCCATTTTAATCCTCCTATCTGCGAATAATATATGTAACAACAAAATTCATTTTTTCATCTTCAACAAATTTATCGGACGGTGCACTTATGTAAATCCACGAACCGTCTATTCTCACATTACGCAAGTTATTCTTTGTAGAATATACGGCAATACTTGCAAGTCTACTTTCTGCTTTTGACGGGAACGGCAAACCCGACATTTGTAAATAGTTTTTATCCGCCAACATACTTGTAATATTTACAGACACAGTAACTGCGTCGCCGTTCTTTGCGTAAACGAAGTTTCCCTCACTGCCCTCATAAATTGTCTGCGCCGGAGATAATTCTCCCGAACCGATTTCGTTATTCGCCGCATCATATTTGTTTGCAAGCGATTTTTCTATATCGGCTTTGTTCTGCACAACGGTCTGCCTAAGCGAATTAACACTGTTATATAACGTACCACTTGTAATATAATTAGGACTATTCACTGTAGGTACGGCATCGAATGGCTTTTTGTCAAGCTTATAGTTTAATGATCTGTTTATATATGTTTTATCATAAGCATCTGTAATTCCGTAACCGGCAAGAGTATCCGCCTTATCCGCTTTTAAATTAAGCTTTGTATCGATACTGCTTTTAAGGTTTTGTATCTCATCATCAACATCATCATAATCATAATAATAGTTTTCAAGATATGCAACACTCGGATAGCTCTCTTCCGTAACATCAGCTTTAACCGTAACCTTATTTGCTTTTTCTTCTTTAAGAGTAATGTCGCTGTCGGCAATAACTTTTATATTGTTTTCAATCTGCTTATTTTGCTCTGCAATTTTATCCCAACATTTTTTTGCCTCATCTCTCAATGCAAGCGTTTCGCTGTTGGGATTGGTGAATCCCTTGTCCTCAATCGGTATGGATTCTCCCGCAAACAATCTTACAATATCGGTCTGCAAAGTGGTTTCCTCCTCTCTTAATTCAAGCTGAACCTCAACCCAGCCGTGACAGAAAATATCGTTTTTCCCGATTTTCCACATTATATATGTGCTGTTGTTAACAGTTTTTACGGTTTGCGGTGCAACCGTGTTTACACTGCCGTCTTTAAATCTTAAATGAATTGCGGCAATCGTATTTTTGCCGACAAAACCATTCACCGTAAATTCAACTTTACTCACAAGGTTTTCGCCCACAATCCCCGCATTATCTTCTGCGGCAATACCCTCGTACTTTTCTTTGTTAAAAATAATCAAATTATTCACCTCCAACTATGCATAAAAAAATCCTAAAAGTTGCACTAATTGCAACAATTTTTCAAAAAATAAATTTTGAATTGACTATAAAGCCAAAATAAAGTAAAATTATAAATGATATATTATATGTAATGAGATGATTTTTTGAACATCCATAAAATACAGACTGTTGCAAAGAAAGCACTTGCGGTTGCTTTGCCTTTGGCGCTATGTTTTTCAATTGCCGGCTGTTCTTTTAAATTTAAGATTTTCGACAATTCTGATTTTAAGCCGACAAGCGAAAGTGAAGCGCTTTTGTCAGAGATACCGGAGCCGAAGCAAACATCGTACAGCTATTCGGCAATAACAAACGAACACATTAAAAATCTTTACGCACAAATTGAAAACGAATGTCAAAAACCCGTTCCCGCAGAAATACAATGTACGGGCACGCTTACGCAAAAAGATATTTACGAGGCAATAATAGCTTTTAAAAACGACCACCCCGATATATTCTGGATAAAAAACACATTTTCTTACTACGATTACGACGGTTCAACATATGTAGAACTTTCCTTTATTTCTTCAGGCACAACGCTTGAAACACAAAAAGAAAAATTTAACGAGGCACTCAACGACTTTGTAAACAACGCAACTATGTATTCTTCGGAGTATGAGCGTGAAAAGTATGTCAACGATTATATTATTGCAAATTGCGTATATGATGACGAGGCTGCCTACAACAATAACACAAAAGGAAATGTCAGTAACGCCTACGGAGTTCTTGTTGACGGCAAAGCCATATGTGAAGGATATGCCAGGGCATTTCAGCTTTTGTGCAACAAACTCGGCATTGAATGTGTAAGTATTGCAGGAATGACCGGTGATGTCGGACACGAATGGAACTGCGCAAAAATTGACGGTAATTGGTATCAGGTCGATGTAACATGGAACGACTCGGAAGATGAGTTTTCCAACTACTACTACTTTAATCTTACAGACGAGCAAATGTATTCCTCTCACAGGGCAGATGACCTTTTTGATGAAATAGAACCCGATAATTATAATAACGACGAAAACCTTATCGGCAACCTCTATGTGCCCGAATGTAATTCTACCGAGTACAATTATTATAATCAAACTGCACCTATCCTCTATGCGTTTGATGAAGAAAATGACAATACAATTTCAAATGCACTTGCAAATTCCGCCGTAAACGGTGACAATTATTTCAACATAATTGTTGATGACAGTCTTGACTTTGAAGACGCTTATTCAACACTTGTACAAGACGGTTATGTAGTAAACTACATTGAAAGCGCCAACAATATACTTTGGGGAGAAGTCGAGCTTGACACCTCAAGCTATGCATATAAAAACGATACCCTGCGTGTTATTACCATAGTGTTAAACTATATTAATTAAATAAATCATTCTGTTGCAAAAGGAGAGAAATATATGAAATATGATGTTAAAGCCTTTGAGCTTTTGTCAAATGAAGAAATTGCAGACGGAATTTTTGATATGCGTGTAAAAAATGATGAACTTGCACCGCTTGCAAAATGCGGTCAGTTTGCCCATGTATATGTTCCGTCAAAAACTCTGCGCAGACCTATTTCGGTGTGCGACAGCGAAAACGGCGTACTCCGCCTTGTTTACCAGGTTAAGGGCGAGGGCACAAAGATTATGTCCGAAATGAAAAAGGGTGAAGCTGTAGATATTCTTGCTCCGCTTGGCAACGGCTTTAATATTGAAAAAAGCAAGCGCTACTGCCTTATCGGCGGCGGCATTGGTGTTCCTCCTATGCTCTATACAGCAAAGCAAACCGAAAATCCGCTTGTTATCACGGGTTTCCGTAACAAAGACCTTATTATATTACAAGATGATTTTAAAAATGCAGGTGCCGAGCTTGTACTTACAACAGACGACGGCAGTGCAGGCGTACACGGATTTGTTACAGATGTACTTAAAGAAAAGATAAATGAAGTTGACGAGGTTTGCGCCTGCGGTCCTACCCCGATGCTTAAGGCAATTGCTCAAGTTTGCAAAGAATTTAACAAGCCTTGTCAGATTTCACTTGAAGAAAGAATGGCTTGCGGAATCGGCGCTTGTCTTGTCTGCGCCGTTAAGGTACGCAAGAACGGTGAAGAAATTATGCAGCATGTCTGCAAAAACGGACCTGTATTCAACGCAGAGGAGGTTGTATTTTAATGGCTGATTTATCTGTAAAAATTGCCGGAGTAGAGTTTTCAAATCCGCTTATCGCCGCTTCGGGCACATTTGGATTTGGTAAGGAGTACGGCGAATTTTATCCGCTTTCAAAACTTGGCGGTATTTCGTGCAAGGGAATTACCTTAAAAAGGCGTGACGGCAACCCACCGCCACGAATCGCAGAAACTCCGTCGGGTATTTTAAATGCCGTCGGACTTCAAAATCCGGGCGTAGATGTATTTATAAACGATGATCTTCCTTGGCTTAAACAGCAAAACACAAGAGTTATCGCAAATATTGCAGGCAACACACCGGAAGAATACTGCGAAATGGCAGAAAAACTTTCTTCAACTGATGTTGATATGATAGAAATGAATATTTCCTGCCCTAATGTAAAGAGCGGCGGCGTTCAGTTCGGTACAAGCTGTGAATCGGTAGGTTCAATTACAAGTGCGGTAAGAAAGCACTGCACAAAACCGCTTATTGTAAAGCTAAGTCCGAATGTTACAGATATTGCCGAGATTGCTAAGTCGGCAGAGGCAAACGGCGCAGACGCAATTTCAATGATTAACACACTAACAGGTATGAGAATAGACATAAACACAAAGCGCCCGATTATCCGCAACAATACAGGCGGAATGAGCGGCCCTGCAGTGTTCCCCGTTGCAGTAAGAATGGTTTGGCAGGTTTCTAATGCCGTTAAAATTCCGATTATCGGTATGGGCGGCATCAGCACATGGCAAGACGCAGTTGAAATGATGATTGCAGGTGCAAGCGCATTACAGATTGGCACAGTATTCTTCTCTGACCCATACGCACCGATTAAAATTGCCGAGGGAATTAACGAATACCTTGATAAAAACGGTATGAAGAGCGTTACAGAACTCACAGGCACAATCAAGCCTTGGTAATCGGTAAGGTTTTATAAAAGTTTGGTCAACCTTGACCTGAATTTTTAAATCATTTAAACGAAATTCCTCAGCTAAATCATAAATCGCCTAACATAAAATTCAAAAACGAATAAAATAAAAAAAGAAATCCATAATAACCATAGCACAGGAGGTTATTATGGATTTTTTCAGAGTATTTATAACCGCACCGATCTCGCTTACAGTCCTGTTTTTGCTTGCAAAGCTGATGGGAAATAAGCAGATGTCAGAGCTTAATATGTTTGACTACATCAACGGTATTACAATAGGTTCAATCGCCGCCGAACTGGCGACAGGCGAATTTACCGATATTTACGACGGTGTAATGGCTATGGTTATTTACTCGCTTATAGCAATTATGTTGACTTTCCTATCGCAAAAGTCGCTTCTTCTAAGAAGATTCATTACGGGCAAATCTATTATAATTTACGATAACGGCAAATTTTACAACAAAAACTTAAGTACCGCAAAGATAGATATAAATGAAATTTTGGTAATGTGCCGTTCAAAGGGATATTTTAATTTTGATGAGATACAAACCGTTATCCTTGAAAGCAACGGTCAGCTTTCAATTTTACCTAAAGACAAAAATCGACCGCTCACTCCCGATGATATGAAAATTACGGTTCTTCAATCCGGTGTAGAGGCGGTAGTGATACAGGACGGCAAGGTTTTGGAAAGAAATCTTAAAGCCACGGGAAATAATATTGAGTGGTTAAAAAAAGAACTCAAAAAGCAAAATATAAAAACAAGCGAAGTTTTCATTGCTTTTTGCGACAATAACAACACTCTGAAAGTACACAAAAAGGTCAAATCTAACCCGACAAACGATATTTTTGATTAATTTCTAAAAAAATGTTTAAATTTCGGAAAACTACCAATATTTTGTCACACTGTTGTCACTGTTCGTATGGTATTATATATGTGTAAGATAACTACTGATAAAACTTACATTACAAAGCTAATAACTCTTTTTTTCATAGATATTTTCCTCTCTCTTTTTTATAAGCAATCAGCTCGACTTCGGTCGGGCTTTTGCTTTTTGTTTTTATAATAAACAGTTATGTTCTAAATGACAGGGAAATAATTAAAAATTTTAGGTCAAGCCTTTTTAAAGGTTGACCAAACTTTTATAATTGTTTTACGAATATTCCGCTAAACCATAAATTACCCCAATTTTTAATAAAAAACATAAAAAATCAGGCAGTCAGTTTCTATAACCCCATAAGACTGACTGCCTGTTAAATTAAAATTTTAAACCTTAGCTTTACTGCGCTCTGATTTTCTGTACTTTGACGGTGTAATGCCGTAGTACATCTTGAACGCTCTGTTAAAGTTAGAAATATTATTAAAACCTGATTTTCCTGCGATTTCAATAACAGGAGTATCGGTTGTTGTAAGCAAAAGTGCCGCTCTTGACAAACGAAGTTCATTAAGATAATTAATGAAAGTTGTGTTCAAAAGCTCTTTAAACAGATGTGAAATGTAATATCTGCTCAAGTTTGTGTGCTCTGCAATAATGTCGAGAGTAAGCAGATTGCAGAAATTCTCGTTGATATACTCTGTAACTCTGCGCAAAGCCCTATCCTTTTTGCCTTGTGTTTCAATATCGTAAATTTCTAACTTTTCTGACGCAAACAAATAATAGTAAAGTTCATAAAATTTACCTGTTGCCAGAAGATAAAATCCTCTCGGCTTGTCAACCTCTGCCCTAAAAGCAGATTCAAGGCACTCGTAAACATTATTGTAGTAATCCTCCCCCGGCTTAAAAGAGAAAAACTTAGTACAGTTTCCGCCTACTATGCTCTTTATAATTGCATTCGGAATAAACTGCTGTGTAAGATTTGCGCCGTCATTAAGATTTAAAAGCATAATCTCAATATACACATTGTTGTTGTTGTCAAATCTGTGCTTCTGGTTTGGTGCGATAAAGAAAATATCGCCTTTGTTGAGCTGTTCAACACCGATTGCGGTTTCAATTGTAATTGAACCGCTCCTGACAACACCCATCTCTACTTCGTGATGAACGCTCCATAAATCATCTACAACAAGCTCTCCGCACGAAACTCGAAAGCTTGAACTTGTAGATGTTACAGAGTTCAAAAATCTTATTGCCACTGATATTACCCCTTTAATAATATTATTTTGTTTTACAAATATAATAATACAAAAATGTTTTATTGTCAATACAATACAGAACAAAATAAAGCAAAATTATACAAATTATTCATCCGAATGTAAAATTTTACTTTTTGTTATCTTTTATTATCATAATTTTTAATTAATTATACTCAATATCTTTATTACAATAAAATTTTACTATAATAAAATTTTATATTTTGTGCGTATGATTATTATTATATCAAAAAGCGGCAGTGATTTTCAATAAAACAAAAATCACTGCCATAAAAACAACTTTGTATATATAAAGCTTAAAAATCAGACATTGTCAGTTGTCATTATTATCTTCCGAATAATTATTATTTACAGAATTAAGATGTTCTTTAACTCCGTCCACCACCCTTTGCGGTGACAAGATTTTAACACCTCCGCCCAGTCCGAATACCCAGGCATAAAACTGACTGCTTATTGAAATTTTCGCACTGAACCTGAACTGATTATCGTTTTCTTTTACAATAAAAATATCGTCACCAAACCTGTCTGCAATTACGCCTACAAGTTCGTTATTAACAAGCATTGTAACTTCAAATTCCTCTCCGCCGTACATCGAGAAAATCTTTCTTGTATATTCGGCGCCGTCAAATTTCTGTATTTCGTCATTAGGTTCACGCTTGTCTTCAAGTACTTCAACGCTTTCAATCTTATCTACTCGGTAATTCTTTATCTTATCCGCCTCGCTGTCGTAACCTATCATATAATAATTTTCGTCGTCCCAGCAAAGCCATATCGGTGAAATTACATATCTCTTGCCGTCACGCCTTGCGGTTTTTACAATATTTGCACCCTGCCCTATGTCCCACTTCATATACAAAAAGCTGACCTTTCGGTCATTGGAAATCGCAGTTTGCAGTGTATCGACAACATAATATATTTTTTCGTTAAGACCTTTTACCCTGTTTGTAATAAAGACATCACGCTTAAGTTCTTTTCCCTGAAAGTTACTTACAAGTCCCTCAATTTTTTCGATAAGCTCCATACTTTTTTTGCGTGTAATAAATTTTGAACTTTGAATTGCATCGACAAGCAGTTTAAGCTCCGCAAGCTCAAAATCTCTTGAAGCGACATAATACCTTGTGGTATTTGATTTGATTTTTTCAATGTCAAGTCCGTACATTTGGAGAGAGCTGATATCATCGTAAAGACTTTTTCGCTCGGACTTTATATTAAATTCACTTAATGCGTCAATAATTTCAGTCGCAGTCATTCCGTGGTTATCGTCGGTTCTCTTCAGAAGAATGTCACGCAGATATAAAAGCTTAAGCTTTTGTCCCGATGATTTTGGCATAATATCCTCCGTTTATGCTGTCAGTGTTTGCGCAAACGCAATTACAAGCGGCATAGTTATGATTGAAAATACCGTAGTAACCGCCACAATACTTACCGAAAGTTCGGTATCTTTATTGTATTTTACCGCAAACATTGTAGTTGTAGCGGCAGTCGGTGCGGCAGATGCGATTACACAGGCAACCGCAAGAGTTGTTTCCACCTTGCACAGATAAAGCACAATTGCGGTTATAACAGGTACCAAAACAAGTCTTAATCCCATTGCAACATAAACAGATACATTTGAAAATGCTTTTTTAAGGTCTGCCTCGGAGAGGTAGTATCCTATAATCATCATCGGCAACGGTGTATTTAAAGCCGCCATATATTCAACAGGCTGACCTATCATATACGGAAGCCTTATGTTAAGCGCAAAAATAATTATCGCAATTACAACACCGATAATACCCGGGTTGGTAATCAGCTTTTTGGCAGAAATTTCTTTAATATCTCCGCTCATACATACAAGTCCGTATGTCCATACAAGAATGTTGAACACAGCTACAAACACTGCGCCGTAAAACAAACCGTCATCACCGAGCACAGCCTCCTGCAACGGGAACGACATAAACGCACAGTTTGAAAAAACTGTTGCAAATCTCAACACTCTTTTTTTGCTGTCCTTACCCTTAAAAATAAGGCTTACCAAAAGTATGGTTGCAGCCATAACGGCTGTTGCGCAAATCGTCATAATTCCGAGTCCGCCCAAAAGTTCAGGTGTAAAATCACGCTGAAAAGCAGACACCATAACGCACGGTGTAACAAAATACAAAACAAGGTTGTTTATATGCTTTGCGGATACATCGGTAATGATTTTTTTCTTACCGCAAGCAAAGCCCAACGAAATCAAAATAAACAGCACAAGTACCTGTTGTGCAACTACAATAAAGTTTTCTAACATTTCCTTTTCCCCCTAAAAATAAAACACATTTAAGTATAGCACAATAACTCATTTTTTCAATGCTTACGCAGTAATACAGCTGAATTTTGGAGGTATATAAAAAATTAATATCATAGAAAAATATCATTTTGTACAAAATTATGTCGAGCATATGGTGCAAACTAACCAATGAAAAGCAAATAATTTTACAAATATGTATTATCCGCTGAAATTATTTGCTTTTATTGACTTTTTGTACTTTGAATTGTATAATATATATAAATAAAAATAGTTGTTTTTATTATTTCACAGTGATTTTATGTATTTATTTATATTTTAAGAAAGAGGGATTTTACAATGGCAACAAGAAGAACTGCTACAAAATCGGCAGCTGCCAAGGATGCAAAGGTAGAAACAAAGGCTACTGCAACTGCTGTAAAAGAAACTGCTCCCGTAAAGGAAGCTCCTGTAAAGAAAACCGCACCTAAAAAGGTTGCTCCAAAGAAACCTGCTGCCGTAGCTGCCGCAGCAAAGGCTGCTAAGACAAAGGCTGAAGCCCCTGCAGAAGTTAAAACTGAAACAAAGGTAAACTTTTTTGTTGAGTTTAACAACAAGCAGAACTCGGTAGAAGACATTATTAATAATGTTAAAGCTACATACGGTAAAGATGTAAAGGAAATTTCAATTTACCTCAAGCCTGACGAAAACAAAGCTTACTTTGTTGCCGACGGCGAAGAAAGTTCAATGGATGTATTCTTCTGCTAATTAAAAATTACTGAAATTTTAGGAGTCATACTGTTAAGTATGGCTCTTTTTTGTTTTTTTCTTTAATATTGTAGTGAATATTTAATATTTAGATTGATTTTTTACAATTCTCCCTATATAATGAAAATGTATCAAATCCTTGGCACAGACGGTCATACCGAGGTAATAATTTCATTACAAAGGAGCGATATTAAATGATTACAAAGTACACAAGCGGCACCCCTATCCGTACAGACGCTGTTGTAAAAGATTTTGCCGGAATCGACATAAATAAATTCCCGGTTGATTACAAAATCATTGACGGCAAATTCATTTTTAGCTTTGATATGCAGGACAGCGACATAGTTTTCGGTCTTGGCGAAGCGCCGAGAGGAATTAACAAGCGTGGCTGGATTTACGAAAGTTTTTGCAGCGATGACCCATTCCACACAGAAACAAAAAGTTCACTCTACGCCGCACACAACTTTCTTATGTTAAACGGCAGCAAGACTTTCGGTATTTTTATTGATTTCCCCGCAAAAATCCGTTGGGACATCGGTTACACAAAACCAAGCCGCACAGAAATCACTGTTGACGGTACAGATTTTGACATCTACATTATCGAAAACGAGAGCAATAAGCCGATTGACATTGTAAAAGAGTTCCGCAGTGCAATCGGTCAGAGTTACATTCCGCCGTTCTGGGCATTCGGTTATCAGCAGAGCCGTTGGAGTTATCCCGACAAAGCTGCCGTTGACGGCGTAATCAAAGGTTATAATGATGCAAAGATTCCGCTCGACTGCGTATATCTTGACATTGACTATATGAAAGACTACAAGGACTTCACAGTTGACGAAGACAAATTCCCGAATTTTGCAGAATATGTAAAAGAAAAGAAGGAGCAAGGTATTCATCTTATCCCTATCATTGACGCAGGTGTAAAAAAAGAAGCAGGCTACGATGTTTACGAAGAAGGCGTTGAAAACGATTACTTCTGCAAAACCGAGGACGGCGAGATTTTTGAAGGCGGCGTATGGCCGGGTATTGTAGGTTTCCCTGACTTTATGCAGAAAGAAGTTCGTGACTGGTTCGGCGCAAAATACGACAGACTTACAGACGCAGGCATTGACGGTTTCTGGAACGATATGAACGAGCCGGCTATTTTCTATTCAACAAAAGGACTTGAAAAAGCGCTTAATAAAGCAAAATCACTTGAGGGCGAAAACCTCGACCTTTCAAAATTCTTTAACCTCAAAGATACTTTCCTCGGACTTTCCAACAGCCCCGAGGATTACTCAAGCATCTATCATATGATTGACGGCAAGCCTGTTTGCCATGACAGAGTTCATAACATTTACGGCGCAAATATGACAAGAGCCGCAGGAGAACACTTTGCAAAGAAATTCGGCGACGGCAAAATTCTTATGTTCTCAAGAGCCTCTTACATCGGTGCACACCGTTCAAGCGGTATCTGGTTTGGCGACAACCATTCATGGTGGTCACACATTCTCTTAAATCTTAAGATGCTCCCATCGGCAAATATGTGCGGTTTCCTCTATTGCGGCGCCGACCTCGGTGGCTTTAACGAAAACGCAACTCGTGACCTCGTTCTCCGTTTCCTTGCTCTCGGAGTATTTACCCCTCTTATGCGTAACCATTCGGCTCTCGGTACAGTAAACCAGGAATGTTACAACTTTGAAAACTCCGAAGATTTCAGAGATGTTGTAACCGTTCGCTACAGACTTATCCCTTATCTTTACTATACATTTAAAAAGGCAAGCGAAAACAACGATATGATTTTCCGCCCGCTTGCTTTTGATTATCCCGACGATAAAATGGCAAGAGAGTGTGAAACACAGGTTATGCTCGGTAACGAATGTATGATTTGCCCTGTTTATGAGCAGAATGTAAGCGGCAGATATGTATATCTCCCTGAAGATATGACTTTTGTTAAACTAAGCGGCGAAAATGCAGAAACCAAGCCTATGGAAAAGGGCGTACACTTCATTGAAGTTGCACTTAACGAAGTACCTCTCTTTATTAAGAAAGGCAAACAAATTCCGCTTTGCAAACCTGCAATGCGTACAAGCGAACTCAACACCGAAGACCTTACTTATATAGGTTGATTTAAAATAAAAATGACAGCTATTATTTATTGATAGCTGTCATTTGTTGTTTGTATAGTCTTTTTTCCGATTGCTAAGTCTGCCCTTTGCGGCGGTTAGCGCCAATAAAACGAGTAATCATCGTTTATCAATATTATTAATTATGTCAAGCTAACAATATTGACACATTAGCAATTATATACATTATTAACGCAATATTGCATGCAAAACTTTCTATGCAACCGTCGGTTGCGGAAATGAAAACTAAAATGTATTGCAAAAAACAGTGGTTGCGGTGTATAATTTGGATAAAGTGAGAGGCAGAACGATCGTCACAAACTCTCAAAGGAGGAAATATGGACATAGAAACAGCAAACAGACTTTTACAATACAGGAAGAAACACAACTTAAGTCAGGAAGAACTTGCAAATAAAATAGGAGTAAGCAGACAGGCGGTGTCAAAATGGGAACGGGCAGAGGCATCTCCCGACACTGACAACCTAATATTGCTTGCCGAAATTTACGGAGTATCGCTTGACGAACTTTTAAAAGGAGAATCGAACAATTCCTCAAAATCCGAAGCCGAGCAGGAAACCGTATCGGGGGAAAGCGCAGACAACACACAAATACCCACAGGCGATGAGGGTACAGAGTATATAAAAGCGGATAAAGTATCTTTTAAAAACGGAATCCATGTTGATGCGAAAAACGGCGACAAGGTACACATCAGCTTTGCAGACGGAATACATGTACAAAACAAAGACGGCACTAAGGTTGATATAGGCAAGGACGGAGTGTTTGTAAACGAAAACGGAAAACAGAGAGTTTATACCGATAAAGACGGTCATATAATGCACGATGCCGATATGACCGACGAAATGTTTACAGGAGGAAAGCATAAAAAATTTTGGAATTCGTTTCCCTTTTTCGCTATAGCGCTTGTTGTATTCCTTTGGTGGGGATTCAGCGGTTTATGCTTTGGCTGGGCGCTTAGCTGGATAGTTTTGCTGACAATACCGCTTTACTATTCGCTTGTTGATGCAATTTACAAACGCAAGGCAGACCACTTTGCCTTTCCCGTGCTTGCGGCAATGGCATACATTCTTATGGGATACTTTAACATATTCGGCGGATGGACAGTCGGCTGGGTAGTTTTTCTCACCATTCCGCTTTACTATTGGATATGCTCATTCTTTAAAAATAAAAACGATTAACAGGAGGACATTATGTCAGAATTAAATTTACCGTCAGACCCAATGATTTTATTAAGTTTTATTAACACAAAGTTAAGAGATTTCTATCCGTCGCTTGATGCTCTTTGCGAAGACGCAAACATCAGTAAAGATGAAATCGTAAAAAAGCTCTCCGCCATAGATTATACCTACAACGCAGAGCTTAATAAATTTGTATAAAACTAAAAAATGCCCGATTTCAGTGAAAGCCGAAGTCGGGCGTTTTTTTAACCGTTCTCCGATAAATACGGTCTTAGCTCGCCTGCAAGGTAAAGCGAACCGCAGATAACGAGCGGCATATTTTCATTTTTTGCCTTATCAAGCGCCGTTTCGAGAGCCTTTTTGTTATTATCGAATGCCTCAACTTTCGGAAAATGCTGTTTGCATTTTTCGGCAAGTTCTTCTGCAGATAAAGTTCTCGGATTGTTGACCGTTACCGTAAACACTTCTTCAAAAAGTCCTTCAAGCAGATTGATTGAGCTTGCACTGTCCTTATCGGCAAGCATACCCATAAGGCAAAGCCGCTTTTGATTTGGCAGATACTTTTTGACCGCCTTGCTAAGCGCCTCAATTCCGTTTGGATTATGTGCTCCGTCAAGCAAAACTACGGGATTTTTGCCCATAAGTTCAAGTCTTGCGGGATTTACCGCCTTTGCCATACCTGCCTTTAATGCATTTTTGCTTACAATGATTTTACCGCTGTCGCAAAGTGCTTTTAATGCGGTCAATGCGGTTTTTGCATTTTCCAACTGATGTTCGCCAATCAAATGCAATTCAAGCTCTGTACCGTCATATTCAAAAACAGTGCTTTCAAGGCTTTCTGAAATCACTTTTATTTTTGCACTTTCACTTTTGAAAAGTTCAACATTTCTGCTTTTACAAGTACATTCAATCACGCTCATTGCGTTTTCTTCCTGCTTGGAAGTAACGGCAATCGAGCCGTTTTTTATAATACCGCACTTTTGCCACGCAATCTCTTCGATAGTGTTGCCGAGAATTGCCGTATGGTCAAGTCCGATAGTTGTTATTACCGAGCAAAGCGGCGGCAAAATTGTATTTGTACAGTCAAGAAGTCCGCCCATACCTGTTTCAAGCACAACAATGTCGCATTTCTCGTTTGCGTGAATATAAAACTGCAAAGCGTTTACATACTCAAACTCTGTAATAATAACGCCGTCATTACGCAATTCCTCAATAATCGGAAATGTTTTCTCCACCGCCTCGGTGAGCATTTCCTTTGAAATCATACGGTTATTAATCTGTATTCTCTCTCGAAAATCCGTTATATACGGAGAGATAAAAAGACCTGTTTTGTAACCTGCCTCAACAAGCACAGCCGAAAGCATTGCACAAACCGAACCTTTGCCGTTAGTACCCGCAATGTGAATATACTTTAGTTTATCCTGCGGATTGCCGAGTTTTTCGAGAAAAATTCTCATTCGGTCAAGTCCGGGACGAGAACCGAATGTCAGCAGTGAATGTATTTTTTCAATAGCCTGTTCGTATGTCATCAGATCAGCTCCTTGTAAATTTCATTCTTTTTAAAACCTGTCAGCGCCGCCGCCTCTTTTGCGGCATCTGTTGCCCTTGCGCCGTTTTCAATCAACTTCTTAGCGGTTTCAACCGCATACTCAAGGGTAAATTCTTCGGTATCGTCAATCTGCGGCGCACCCTCAAGCACAAGTACAATTTCACCTTTAACACTGCCGTCGCTTAGATTTTCCGCCGCATTTTTTGTTGTGGTACGGATAACTTCCTCGTGAATTTTTGTAATCTCACGCACAATTGTAAGTTTTCTGTCGCCAAAACTTGCATACAAATCACGCAAAGTCTGCGGCAATTTATGCGGAGCTTCGTAAAAAATCATTGTTCTGTGCTCGTTTGCAAGGCTTTTCAAATGATCTGATCTGCTCTTTTTATTCACGCTCAAAAAGCCCTCAAAAGTAAATCTTCCCGTGCTAAGGCCCGAAACGGCAAGCGCAGAAATAACCGCACTCGGTCCGGGAATAACAACCGTTTTTATGCCCCTCTCCTCGCACAGCTTTACCAAATCTTCGCCCGGATCCGAAATACACGGCATACCCGCATCTGTAACGATGGCGCAGTTTTCGCCCTGCTCTATTCTTGCGCAGATAATCTCTCCACGCTCTCTTTTATTGTGCTCAAAATAGCTGACCATCGGCTTTTTTATGCCAAAGTGATTTAAAAGTTTCAGCGTAACCCTCGTGTCTTCCGCCGCAATAAAATCTACCGATTCAAGAGTTTCCACCGCTCTCGGCGACAGGTCGGAAAGGTTGCCTATCGGTGTACCCGTAACATATAAAATTCCGCTCATAGCTTGTTGTCCTCTGTATTTTCTAAATGATCTGATTTGTAGCTTCCGTAAATTTCAAGCATTTCTTTTGAAAAATTACCGCTTTCGTCCTCTATAAAAAGTGTGGGCAGTACATTTAAAAAGCCCCGTTTTCCGCCTCGTCTGCCCTCAAGCAAAAACAGTTTCGGCGCTTTTGACACTCTCTGCTGTACAAGTCGCAGGGTCTTTGGCTCTATGTCAAATTTTCTCATAGACTCCATAACATCGCCTAATCTTTCGGGGCGCTGACACATATAAAATCTGCCGCCAAACTGCAGCAGCTTTGATGCCGCCGAGCAAATGTCATCAAGCGTACATTCGCTTTCGTGCCTTGCAATCAGCCTTGCCGAAGTCGGATTTTTGATTCCTCCTCCGCCGATTTTATATGGCGGATTGCACACAACAACATCATAACAGCCAAAATTCAGCTTGCCCTTAAGGTCACACAAGTCGGCATTCACAATATTTATGTTGTCGCAAAGCCCGTTGTGTTCAACGCTTTTTTGAGCAAGCGTACAGGCGTTTTCCTGAATTTCAACAGCGTCTACTTTTAAGTTTTTATTGTCCCTGCACCACAAGAGCGGAATCGTACCGCATCCTGTGCCAAGTTCCGCACATTTTTTACTGCCTGCGGGCTTTGAAAAATTCGCAAGCAAAATAGTGTCTGTCGAATATCTGTAGCTTTTGGTAACATATATTTCAATGCCGTTGCCCAACGGCTCAAGGTGCAAATTCTCCATTATACAATCGGCAAAGGAAAGTTTTGCCCTCTGCCCTCTCCTTGTAAAATTTAGCTTAACATTTTTATTATACTACTGTAAGGGTAAAACTTCAATAAAAAGCAATATAAACCTTACTGTTTGAAGTGCAATAAATTATTTATCCAATACATCAAGGTCGCTTTTTTCATAACGATTATGTCCCGGCAACTGCTTTTTATATTTCCAACACTTAATATCCTCGTCAAGGCTCTTGCCCCGATTATCGGCAAAGAAATCCCTTATATATGTATTGTATTCAAACTGCTTGTCAATTTTTGTCTTACTGCTTTTCTTTTCTTCAAGTATCCGATAATACGCAGTAATCGCATCGGCGTAAGTTTTGCCCGAATTGCTTTTTAGCCACTTCTGAAATGCAACATTAAAAGAAAATCCGTTGCCGATATGTTCCTTAAAAAACGCTCTGTGCTTTTCCGAGCAAACAAAATTCGGCTCAATTTCCGTGTCAGTTGTAATGTTGCCGATTATCTGCGACTTTTTCTGAACTTTCTTTGCGGCGATAACCTCGCCTGTATCAAGAAAATGTGCTATTCTCTCGGTTATTTCAAGTTTTTTCGCCCGATGTCGGTAAACCGTATCGGCGACAAAAATCGACAAGTTCTTCCTTTAAATAATAAAACTCTCTGAATGTCTTGCCGTCAAGATTTTTGTCGAGTTTCGGTCTATCGCTCATACAATGCCTCACTTAATTATTATTCTGCGTACAGTTTGCGGCGTCTATTGCAATTGCGAGCATAAGCACCAAAATTTCGTTTCTCGGGTCTGCATAGTCGATAACATAAGTATCTCCCCAACGGAACAGCTTTTTTGAAATCTGCGCAACCATACTGCAAGCCTCGTAAACGCTGTAGTTCCAAGACATAAAATCGCCCTCACAGCGCCAACCGTTGTAGTCGAGGTTATACTTCGGTTTAAAAAAGGTAAATTTTTTCTCAATACTGCCAAACGGCTGTCCGTTTATTTCTATATCAAAAGTCGGCATAAGCGTAAAAAATCGCTGTTTAATCATACCGATTTCATTGCGATTTCTGTCATATATATGAATCTGATGCGTAAGTCTGAACATTTCAGCCTTAACAAAATATTTCGGCTCGTCATACTCATCATAAACATCGTAAGTATCCGTCCACGAAAAAACTCTTTGTTTAATTAACAGTTTCATTTTAAATACCCGTCTTTCCGTTTTTTAATCAATATTTCATTTCAATCTGTAATTTACAAATATTATAGCATAGCAATTTTTTTATTACAATAAAAAAACAGCTCTCTAAGCGAGAACCGTTTTTACGAGTGAAGCCATAAAGTCAAATAACCGATTTTCGGCACTGAATAAATAACTTTTCCTACTATGTCATCTTCTGTTACATATCCGTCATCCGCTGTATTGTTTGCATCACCCTTAGTAATATAAACTGTATTTTCAGTCTGTTTTTGCTCGGATATAATTCTATGAATTACAGTTTTACCGTTTCTCCTAAATTGAATTATATCTCCTACTGAAATATCTTTATCATTTTTAGATACAATTACAACATCGCCTATTTTTATTTCGGGATCCATACTACCTGTAGCAACAGATACAGGGGAAACACTTAAAAATCCGCATATAAAAGCAATTACAAAACACAACGCCGCAACTCCGGCCATTGTAAATGCATTGTGTATTTTTCTGCTTACATAATTTCGCTTTTTATCAACACTTTCTTTTGAAAATGCACAATCAAGAGTTATAAGAAAAATCATACAAAGCAATATCTTTATAAATAATTCCATTTTTTCGTTTATAACGGGTTTAAAAGGAATAATTATTATCAAAACTTCAGTAATAAAAGAAAACAAAAATGATGCCAACGCACCGCTCTTATAACATAAAGCTGTCAGTAACAATGAATTTATCAACGCAAGAAACCCATACATTACAAAATTTATTGTACTGTCACCATAAGCACCACTATAGTAAAGAATCACAAAATTGAAAACAGCAAAAGAAATCGCAGTAAATATATAATTTACATATTTGTTAAACCGAGCTTTTTTTAAAACAAAAATTACGATTGCTCTAAAAAGCTCGGTCATTAATACTACACAAAAGGTAAGTAAAAAATTTTTTAAAGCATCAACTGTGTTCAGGTAATCATTTTTACAAAAACCTAAAACAAAGCCGCCTGAATACAAAAGACTAAGTTGAAGTACGGAAAAAACAAAGCTCCACAAAACGCAATCTTTTCTGGAATTTTTTTCTTTTAGAAAAACATTAATCTTTATAAACTTTAAAAAATCATTCATAATATTTACCTTAATTTATTTTTGTATATTGAAGATGCGATATAAATAACAAATGAAATTAAAATCACTGCAGCTAAACATAGAATTTCAAACTTTTCAAAGCCTGTTTTTACACTTGTATTATTAATTACATCCTTATCATTTTCAGAAGTGTACAATAATTTAAAGCTGAAATTTCCGTTTTCTTTATTTTCGGTATTGTAGCTTGAATCATTGCGCCATCTTACTATAATTGAAAAGCCACTGCTGTCATTCGGCATAAGAATTTCGTTTTTCTCAAACTCCGGCATAATTAATTCAATATAATCAAGCGAAGGTTGTTCAACATATAAATCTGCAAGGGTTACAGGAGAATTTCCTGCATTCTTAACTTCAATATAAATTTGGGCATATGCTCCCGGGAATTTAAAATCACCAAGTTTTGGGAAAATAGTGTTTTTATCAAATAATATACTGTTTTCTCCTACTATGCCATATTCCGATTGTATTTCTGCTCTGCTCACCGATACCTCATAATCTTTAGAGGTATCGGTATATGCATTTACAGTAGCAGAGTACAGAAATAAGAATACAAAAAGGATAGGAAAAATCAGAGCTATTCTATTTAAAAAGAAAAAGTTTATCTTTTTCATAATTTCTCACCCTGCTGATAAGTATATTTTATTTTGAAACACTTGCACTTGGCGCTTCATCTACTGTATCCTGAACATAAGTGAGTTCTACTGAGAACGGTTGTGCATCAGCAGAAAGCTCGCCTTCTGAATTCACTTTTACAACAAATGTAGCAGTGCAACTCTCACCCGGAGCAAGCACTTTATTATTAAGATTCGGTGTATCAACTACAAATTCGTCAGAAAGTTCTGTAATATTAAATTTACAATTTGAAAGATTTGCATTTACCGTACCGTTATTTGTAATTGTAAGTGAATATTCAGCCCAAGCATCATCAATACTAAAGTTTACATTACCGTAATCCGCTGTTGTATCAGTAAACTGTGCCGGATAAGTTGTTGAACTTTCGGCATTTTCCAAAGCAGCATTTGCGGCTTTATAAGTAAGCTGAACGCTACCGTCAAGATCCTTATAAAATCCACCGATTAACCAACCGATAGCTTTACCTACAACAACACCCTCATTGGCACCGTCATCATTTAAATGTAATGAATATGTAGTTGTGTCAAGCACATTTGGTCTGTAATAATTAATAAGAGATAATTTACTTTCATCAACATCCACTTTAAAGTTTGTAAGACCGCTATCACCCGGAATAACGGCAGTTGTGTAATATCTTTTATCTCTCGGAATCATAAGTTGTGCAGTAAACTCCGCTAATTCATCTTTAGTGATGTTTACGGTTTGAGGATTTTTATCGTCAATTACATACATATATGCGCCGTTAGGCTTGCTGTTAGGATCGTTCACACCACCAACATATTTTAAAATAACATTGTATTCTACAACCTGAGCAGTTTGTTCAACCGTCACAGCTTCCAAAGAAGGTGTAACACCGTTGCTGATCTTAGTAATTGAAGCATCAGTAATTTTTACATCCCACTTTCCGTTTGCAGATACTGTGCCGTTTGCAGAAATTTCTGTACTCCACTGCGCAAAGCCAAAGCACATTACACCAAGTGCCATTGTACCGGCAGTTACAGCTGATAATAATTTAGTTCTTTTTTTCATAAATATTCCTCCATAAAAATTGAGTTAGTTAAGACTAACTTGTTGCGATTATTATATTATTCTTTTTTGGCTTTGTCAACACAAAAATTATAAATTTTAACATTACTACAAAATTACATTAAAATTATTTTATAATATAAACATAATTACAATATAGTTTTAGTCTTTACAAGCTCTATCGCCTGTTTTCCCGTTATATGTTCAATCGTGATTTCAACACAGCAAAGTCCGCTCCGTTCACGCTCGATTTCCTTTTTCACCGCATTAATATCATTGTTATATTTTAAGCCGAAAGAGAGCATTGCCGAATTGATTTTCTCTTTATTTTCCATAATTTCGGCCTTACCAAAAACTACAACACTCCTAAACAAAGCTGTCAATTTTTCCGAATCGACCTCATCTTTTTCAATAACACAGAAAGAAACTTTCTTGTTTTGCTTAATTGCGTCAAGTTTATGACCGCTGTTTGCACAGTGAAAGTAAATCTTGCCGTCTTTATATACAAAGTTCAACGGAACAGTATATGGGTAGCCGTCATCACCGCTCACGGCAAGCACACCGCTTTTGCAGTTTTTTAATATTTTCAAAGCCTCATCGTTACTAAGCTGTTGTTTAAATCTTCTCATTTTACGAAACATTTTACCGCCTCCGTTGCTACTATTATAACAAAAATTTTCTTTATTGCAAATCAACAAATATAATGTATTCTTATTATTTATTTTGTAGGCACTTGGTGCTGAAAAAACTTAACCCCGACAAGCCGTATTTTAATCGCCTGTCGGGGTTGGATTTTTATTTATTGTTCCCTGAATTTAACAGTGCCTGTTGCTGCGTCCATCGAATCTACGATTGCGAGGGATTCAAGCTGATAGCCGAGATTGCGAATTATATTGCCGCCGTTCTGAAAACCTTTTTCAATTGCAATTCCAATGCCCTCTACCGTGCCGCCTGCCTGATTTATAATAGAAATAAGACCTTGCAAAGCACAACCGTTGGCAAGAAAATCGTCAATAATAAGAACATGGTCGTTTTCGCTTAAAAATTTCTTAGAAACAATCACTTGATTTTTGCATTTGTGAGTGAAAGACTCAACCTCTGCTATGTACATATCGCCGTCAATATTAATGCTTTTCGCTTTTTTTGCAAAAACAACCGGCACATTAAAATGCATAGCCGCAACGCAGGCAATACCTATGCCCGATGCCTCAATGGTGACTATTTTATTTATATTTTTTCCCGCAAATCTTTTCTTAAATTCCGCACCCATTCGGTTGAACAAATCAATATCCATTTGATGGTTCAAAAAGCTGTCAACCTTGAGAACATTGCCCTCTTTAACAATTCCGTCCTTTACAATTCTCTCTTCCAAAAAATTCATAGCATTTCATCTCTTTCCTTTATGTTTCCTTGCCTTGTCCGCAAAGAAATTTTTAATGCATAAAATGCATAATATTATAAATTATATACTTATTTCTAAGAAAATAAAAGGCCTAAAAAGTATTTGATAAAACAAAACAGCCCTTGCAAACTGCAAAGGCTGTAAAAAGCGAGTATAACAAAGATTATCTCTTTGAGAACTGTGAAAGCGTAAAGAAAACAGTCCGGTGGACTGTTTTTAGCTTTTACCGCAACAGCTAAGCTGTGAGGATACCACTGTGGGGCAAAAGAAAACAGCCTCTGCAAACTGCAAAGGCTGTAAAAAGCGAGTATAACAAAGATTATCTCTTTGAGAACTGTGAAAGCGTAAAGAAAACAGTCCGGTGGACTGTTTTTAGCTTTTACCGCAACAGCTAAGCTGTGAGGATACCACTGTGGGACAAAAGAAAACAGCCCTTGCAAATTGCAAAGGCTGTAAAAAGCGAGTATAACAAAGATTATCTCTTTGAGAACTGTGGTGCTCTACGAGCTGCTTTAAGACCGTATTTCTTACGCTCTTTCATTCTTGGGTCACGAGTTAAGAAGCCTGCCTTCTTAAGTGTTGAACGAAGGTTCTCTGAATCGTACTGAAGAAGTGCTCTGGAAATACCGTGACGGATTGCACCTGCCTGACCTGTAACGCCGCCGCCTGCTACTCTGCAAACGATGTCGAACTTCTGATCTGTTTCTGTTAAGGCGAGAGGCTGTCTAACGATGAGCTTGAGTGTTTCAAGACCGAAATAATCGTCGATGTCACGATCGTTGATTGTGATTTTGCCTGTACCCTGGTAAAGTCTTACTCTTGCAACAGAGCTTTTTCTTCTGCCTGTGCCGTAAAAATAAGGTGTCTTATCGTACATTATTAATTTGCCTCCTTCTTTTAAGCTTCAACCATTTCAGGCTTCTGAGCCTGATGATTGTGTTCTGCACCCTCAAAGAGTCTGAGTCTGAGCAAAGCATCTCTGCCGAGTGTGTTCTTTGGAAGCATACCCTTAACAGCAAGCTCCATAGCCTTTGTTGGCTTTGTAGCCATAAGAGTATCGTATCTTGTTTCTTTAAGATGGCCGATATAGCCTGTATGACGCTGCCACTTCTTCTGAGTGAGCTTGTTGCCTGTTAATACAGCGTCCTTGCAGTTGATGATGATTACATGATCGCCGCAATCTACATTTGGTGTAAATGTTGCTTTGTGCTTACCTCTTAAAAGAACTGCTGCCTGAGTAGCAACTCTACCAAGTGGCTTGCCTGCTGCATCAATTACATACCAGCTGCGTTCAATTTCGCTTTTTTTAGCTAAATATGTTGACATAACAAATCCTCCTGTAATTTACTTGTGCCTTAGAATTATAATACATTTATTTTGCATTGTCAACACTTTTTTGCAAAAATTTAATTTACCGTTAAACAAACTTTAAAATTCGCTTATATTCTCTTTTATACTCTCTTATGCTAATGCGTAATTTCAAAAAATATTTTTCTAAAACCTTAGTATTTATCACGATTACAGCTTTTTATAGACAAGCACGCAAAATTCGATTTCGGTCGTAAGTGAGTTTAATTTCTCCAGCTTTTGCTGGTCGGTGCGAGAGGTTTTGTAGTAGTACGGAGTCATTTTGAAAAGGCTTTCAATTTCTCTGTTATCGTCAAGCGTTATGCTGTATTTAAGTTCTTTGCTTTCGGCAAGAATAAACCCGTCAATCTCTGTGCTTTCTTCGGGATTTTTCAGCGGATTATCGTATACCGCCTTTTTGAGAGAAAAAAGGTGATTTTCAAGCGGAATTACACGCAAAAGCACTCCGCCCCTTTTTAAAACTCGGTTGTATTCTTCCGGCGCAAAAGGTGAAAATACATTAAGCACCGCGTCGCAGGAAAAATCCGCTGTCGGCAAAGCAAATACGCTTGCTACAGCCAAACGAATATTTTTACTGCGCTTTGCCGCTGCAATAAGAGCAAATTTTGAAATATCAATACCCGCTATACTTGCGTTTTTTTCTGCAAGAGCCTTTTCAATTTTTTCCGTATAATAGCAGTCGCCGCAGCCGGCATCAAGTACACAGGCATTTTGCGGAATATATTTTTGCAAAAGTTCGCACATAAGGTCACACAGCGGCTTGTACGAATCTGTATTTAAAAACTCGGTCCTTGCCTCTATCATAAGTTTATCGTCACCGTGACGCTTGCTTTTGGATTTGTTGCTCTGCAAAAGATTGACATAACCCTGCTTTGCACAGTCAAAACAATGGTTATTTATACATCTGTAGGTTCGACCGTCAAGTTTTAATTCTTCTTTGCAGACAGGACAGCAGAAATTCAACATATTATTACCGCCTTTCATTATTAGAATAATAGCATAAATTCTTTGTGATAACAAGTTAAAACAGAGTTGTATGTGCAAAGTGTCACAATTTTTCTATGAGCAAATCAAAAATTCAGCTTTTTGCTTTGTAGCTTTATCTTGCAAAATATTGTATAATATTGTTTGATTGTATGAAACATTTATTGTTTTACAAAAATTTTATATTGGGGGGGATAAATAATGAAAAAATTAATCAGTATCGCACTTGTTGCTGTTATGGCGGCAGGCTCGGTAATTACCGCCAATGCGGCAGTTGTTCGGGAAAATAATAGCGTTCAGGTGCTTGATTCAGGGGTAAAACTTGAAAACAACACCTTAAATGTGTTTACTTATAATCTTAGTAAAAATTCACTTGGCGGAGTGAGTTTTTACGGCAAAAATACAGAAAAACAATATGCTGTACAATACAAGGATTGTATAGGTAAAAATACCGTTATTTCCATGCCGTCAAGCGAAAGCTATACTCGCTTTGTTTCGGCAAACGGCGGTAGCACCGGAAATACTTATGCAGGCTATTCCTTTGCGAATACAGGCGGCGAATATGTAAAACTAAGGGTAAAATTAAGCGATGTTTCAAGCTATTTTAACAGTGACGGTTCATATACCGATACAGACGGAAACGGAGCAACCTACACTCTTAGGGAAAATGGATCCAATCTCACTTTCTTTAGCGGCGGTGCGGTAAACGGTGTTGCACCCGACGAGAACGGCTGTGTGGAAATTTATATAAAAGCAAAACCCGGTTTGAAAACCGCATTTTCAACCTACCTGCCTAATTACAGCGGAATAATAAATATGTATGTGCCGATGCTTTGTTTTGGCAATATTGACCTTAAAGGCAGTACAAATGTAAACGATGCAACCCTTTTGCAGAGATACCTTGCAGGCGATGCGGAATTTGATAAACTTCAGATGTTTTATTCCGACATAAACCGTGACGGTAAAACAAATGTTAAAGATGTTACAGACTTACAACAAACTATTACCAAATAATTATAAAGGAGTATAAAATGAAAAAATTTGTATGTTTAATTCTTTGTGCGGTGCTGACTGCAGGTGCAGCAGTGACCGCAAACGCAAAAACCGTTAAGCCGCATAAGGGTGTTGAGATTTCCAACTCGGCAAAAAACATCGGCAACAACACGCTTTTGGTTTCTGCGTACAATATTCCGTCCGATTATACAAACGGAGTATTATTTACGGGAGGCGATACTCAAAAAAACTACTCCATGAAATTTGCCGATTGTATAGACGGTGACAAAACACTCTTTATGCCGTCTACCGAAAAATACGCCCGCTATTTTGTAAGCGGTTCTGGTAACTTACATGCATATTACACATTTGACGATAAAGGCGGAAGGTATGTTAAAGCAAAAATAAATCTTCACGAGGTAGATCCGAATTATTTTAACAAGGACGGCTCGCATACAATGGAATACTCAAGTATCGGCAGTCATGATCATAAGTTCAAATACGAAAAAGCAGACGGCGGCGGTTATTATGACTCCGCCTTGTACTTCCAGAGCGGCGGTGCTGTAACGGGCGTAGTTCCGGATAAGGACGGCTGCGTGGAAATTTATCTGTCTACTAAAATCAATGAACCAACAGATTACTGCACTACATTTTCTTACCGCAAAGCTTATGTAGTCGGCGGCGGCGGCGGTACTGTCGGTTCGAATATATACATATTGAGATTCGGCAATATTGACCTTCAAGGCACAGTAGATGTAAACGATGTTACTTTGCTGCAACAGTACATTTCCGGATCGGTTGAGCTTGATTCGCTCCAGTATTATTACACAGATACAAACTTTGACGGTCACCGTGATGTAAGGGATGTTACAACCTTACAGAGAGCAATAGCAAAACGATAATTAAAATTATGGTTTTGCAAAATAATTTTGCAAAGTATTATAAAAGTTTGGTCAACCGTTTCAAAGGTTGTGGGTGTGGGCAAAGCCCACAAATACTCTCCGTTTATGCAATCTAACGATAGCCAAACAGCTTGCTGTTTGGCGGCTTGAACGAATGGGCGAAAGTCAATGCGAGAGCAATAAAAGAAAACATACTTAACCTTCATAGGCAACGCAATGCGTTGCCTATATTTTGGGCATTTCCGGTTACAACGGCTACCGCCTGTTTTTTTAAATTTTGTTTTATGCACACTGACAGCAGGCTGTCAGTGTGCATAATAATTTGTTATATCGGAAGATTTTTATAACCGCTGTGCTTACTTTCTTCTGCCTAGGCTACCTTGACGGACTTGGTATAGAAACTGTACTTTCAGCCTTTACAATGGGCAAAGCCGTTGGTATAATATAGGTACATATACAGACAAATTCTTTTATTTTGAAACTTACAAAACACTTAAAAAGACCGACAAGGAGATAAAATGAAAGAAATCACGCTTATCGTAAAATATTCCGTTAAAAACGGTATGGTTAATGACTTTTTGACAGCTCTTAAAAACGAGGGCTTTCCGCAGATTGTACAAAATGAAAACGGCTGTATAAAATACGATTACTTTGTGCCGTCATTCGGAAAAAGCAATGAGGTACTGCTTATTGAAAAATGGCAGTCCGAAAAATTGCAAAAAGAACATCTTAACACACCGCATATGCAAAAGATGAAAACTTTTAAGGACAGATTTGTAGAAAATACGACTGTCGAAATTTTTAAATGAGGGATAAAATGAAAATCAAAAGAACAATTACATCACTTCTCACCGCAGCAATGTTGGCAACAGCGCTTGCAGGCTGTCAGAACACGGGCGAAGCTTCAAAAGCACAGTCGACAAATGACGAGCAAAACAGTCAGGCAACAGTGACAGAAACCACCGCTCCTCCCGACACGTATTCAGACATTGACGATATGATTTCAAAAATGACGGTTGAAGAAAAAGTCGGACAGCTGTTTTATGTAAATTGTCGTGGCAATGATATGAGCGACGCAATAAACAAATACCACATCGGCGGCGTTTTGCTGTTCGGTGTAGATTTTGACGGCAAGACAAAAGAAGAAGTGAATGCCGATATAAACGCTATGCAGTCCAATGCCAAAATTCCGCTTATTATTGGCACAGACGAAGAGGGCGGAACGGTTGTAAGAGCGAGCGATAATCCAAACCTAAGGGACAGCGCATACCTTTCACCGAGCGATACATTTAACAACGGCGGTTGGAGTGCTATTGAAGACGACGCATACGATAAAGCGGAATTTCTGCTTTCGCTCGGCGTAAATGTAAATATGGCGCCTGTCTGCGACATCACTTCCGCCCCCGATTCATTTATGTATTACAGGTCGTTTTCAAGTGACGCCGCAAGCACAAGCAGATTTGTAGATACTGTTGTAAAAGCAAGCAAAGAGAAAAAACTCGGCACTGTATTAAAGCACTTTCCCGGATACGGAGATAACGGCGACACACATTACTCAAGCGCTACAGACAACAGAACTTTCTCGGACTTGCAGAACAATGATTTTCTGCCGTTTCAGGCAGGAATAAAGGCAGGCGCAGACAGTATTCTTGTGTCGCACGTAACAGTAAATTCGATTGACAGCGAAAATCCCGCCTCGCTCTCTGAGCCTGTGCATGAGGTTATAAGAGATAAGCTTAAATTTGACGGAGTTGTTATGACCGATGACCTCGATATGTTTGCCGTTGATGCCCTTGACATTTACGAGCCACTCTCGGTTGTCGCTTTTAAAGCAGGCAATGACTTCCTCTGTTGCGGCGATATTGAAAACGAATATACCGCATTGCTTAATGCCGTACAAAGCGGAAAAATTACAGCAGACAGAATCGACGAGTCTGTAAAAAGAATTTTGATATGGAAAAGAAATCTTGCAATTTTATAACTCTTGCCCGACTGTGTAAAAACAGTCGGGCTTTTTTACTTGCTTGTATTTAGTGATATAAATAAATCAAAAAATCTATTAACAAGTTTACTTGGCATATGTATAATAAAGTTGACAATAAAACTTGCTCTGATTTTATGCATTTCATTGGACAAAAAATTTGAAGACCTGTTTTACTTTGATTAAATATCCAATCGGCTGTTTATTTTTTGCTTTGCCGCAAGTCAAAATGAATATCTGCATTGAATATTCATTAAAATATACATTTTATGCAAAATCAAGCGTAAAAAATGAATATTCATTATTTCTGCATATATGCATTTTTATACATATATTGAAGATTTATGTTGAAATCAAGGTTGATTTTGCTGTAAAAACCTTGGGTTTTATTTTGAATTAAGTGCATTTATCACAATTTTACGGCGTATTGAATAATTATTCAAAAAACACTTGATTTTTCCGTCAGAAAGCGTATAATGTAAGAGTAATATAAATCATTTCTATGGAGGAAATTAAAATGGCTGACAATAAAATTAAAAAAGTTGTTCTCGCTTATTCAGGCGGACTTGATACTTCTATTATTATTCCTTGGTTAAAAGAAAACTATGACAACTGCGAGGTTATCGCTGTTTCGGGTGATGTAGGACAGGGCACAGAGCTTGACGGTCTTGAGGAAAAGGCTATTAAGACAGGCGCATCTAAACTTTATATTGAAGACCTTAACAAGGAGTTTGTTGACGATTACATCATTCCTACAGTTAAAGCAGGCGCAGTTTATGAGGGCAAATACCTCCTCGGTACATCATTTGCCCGTCCTATCATTGCTAAAAGACTTGTAGAAATCGCTAAAGCCGAGGGCGCTGACGCTATTTGCCACGGTTGCACAGGTAAGGGTAACGACCAGGTTCGTTTTGAACTTGCTATCAAGGCTTATGCTCCGGATATGAAGATTATCGCTCCTTGGAGAACTTGGGAATTCAAGAGCCGTGAGGACGAAATCGAGTACGCTGAAAAGCACAACATTCCGCTCAAGATTAACCGTGAAACAAACTATTCTAAGGATAAAAACCTCTGGCACTTAAGCCACGAAGGTCTTGACCTTGAAGATCCTGCAAATGAGCCTATGTACAACAAGGAGGGCTTCCTTGAACTCGGCGTTTCTCCTGAGCAGGCTCCCGACAAGGCAGAGTATGTTACAATTTCATTTGAAAAGGGCGTTCCTACAAAACTTAACGGCGAGGAAATCGACTCTGTAGAGCTTATTAAAGAGCTTAACAAAATCGGCGGCAGAAACGGCGTAGGTATTACAGATATCGTTGAGAACCGTCTTGTTGGTATGAAGGCTCGTGGAGTTTATGAAACACCGGGCGGCACAATTCTCTACGCTGCACACAACAAGCTTGAGGAAATCTGCCTTGACAAGGATACACTTCACTACAAGAAGAACCTTTCAAACACATTTGCAGAACTCGTTTATGACGGCAAATGGTACACACCTCTCCGTGAGGCTCTCTCGGCATTCGTTGACAGCACACAGGAGTATGTAACAGGTGATGTTAAGTTAAAGCTTTACAAGGGCAACATCATTGACGCAGGCGTTACAAGCCCATATTCACTCTATGATGAAGAAATTGCAACCTTTGACGAGGATCAGGTTTACGATCAGAACGACAGTGCAGGTTTCATCAACCTCTTCGGTCTTCCAATCAAGGTTCGTGCTAAAAAGGGTCTTATTAAGTAATTTTTACTCAAAGACTTTTGTATGAATTAAAATAATTATTCCGGTTCGGGGACAGGGAAATTCTCTGTCCCTGACAGTTGTTTATACGGATATTTTTAAACAGCAATATCAATTATAAATAATACACAAATTAACAATCATTCATTAACCCGAGGTGATTATATGCAGCTTTGGAAAGGCAGATTTAAAAAGGAACTTTCAAAAACCACTAACGATTTTAACAGCTCAATCTCATTTGACAGCCGTATGTATAAAGAGGATATCGAGGGCAGTATTGCCCACGCAACAATGCTCGGCAGATGTGGCATTATCAAACAGGAAGAGGCTGACGACATAGTTCAGGGTCTTAAGGGAATCCTTGCAGACATAGAAAACGGCACTCTCCATATTGATATGGAAGCAGAGGATATTCACACCTTTATTGAGGGCGAGCTTACAAAGAGAATCGGCGACAACGGCAAGCGACTTCACACATCAAGAAGCCGTAACGACCAGGTAGCCGTTGACATTAAACTTTACCTTAAAAAGGAAGTTGTAAATGTTAAAAAGCTCGTTGTTGACCTTATCAAGGTTATTGCCAACAAGGCGGAAAAGTACAGCGAAACCGTTATGCCCGGCTACACTCATTTACAGAGAGCACAGCCGATTACTTTCGGTCACCACCTTTTAGCTTACGGCGAAATGCTTTTAAGAGATGTGTCAAGACTTGAGGACTGCCTTAAGAGAATGGACGAAATGCCGCTCGGCTCTTGTGCTTTAGCAGGCACAACATACCCTATCGACAGAACAATTACAGCCGAGCTGCTCGGTTTTGAAAGAATTACAAACAACTCGCTTGACGGTGTATCCGACAGAGATTACTGCATTGAGTTTGCGTCTGTTCTTTCTATTATTATGGTGCACCTCTCAAGATTTTCAGAAGAAATCATTATGTGGTGCAGCTGGGAATTTAAATTCATTGAGCTTGACGACGCTTTTTCAACAGGTTCTTCAATTATGCCGCAGAAAAAGAATCCTGACATCGCAGAACTCGTCCGTGGCAAGAGCGGCAGAGTTTTCGGCGACAATATGACTTTACTTACAATTATGAAAGGCATTGCCCTTGCATACAATAAAGATATGCAGGAGGACAAAGAGGCAATTTTTGATGCTGTTGATACAGTTAAAATGTGCCTTACAGCCTTTACTCCAATGCTCGACACAATGAAAGTTATTCCGCAGAATATGCGTAAAGCGGCAGCAGGCGGATTTATTAACGCAACCGACTGTGCAGACTGGCTCACAAAGAATGGGGTACCGTTCAGAGATGCATACAAGGCAACAGGCGAACTCGTTGCAAGATGCATTGAGCTTGGTACAGACCTTGAAAACCTCCCGATTGAGGAGTACAAAAAGGTTTGTGATGTATTTAACGATGATGTTTACAGAGCAATTTCACTTGAAACTTGTACAAACGAAAGAAAAGCATTCGGCGGCCCTGCCTCTGAAAATGTAAAGGCACAGGCAAAGAGAGTTGCAGAGATTGCTAAGAATTTATAATTGATTTTATAAATGCAGTTGTTGAAAACAATTTTTGTCTTAAATTAAACCTCCTGCCAATTCCGCTTTTCTTTTGCGTGAAAAGAAAAGCTCCAAAAGAAAGCACGCTCAAGAGAAAAGGGATTTCGAGTCCCTTTTCCCTTAAGAATCCTTTTTCCTTAGACGACCAAAGGTCAGTGACCTTTGGAAACTTCAAACCTTTATTTGTTTGTTTTAGTTAATGTTTGGCGGATTGATTTAGATATAGACTATTAGTATCAGTATAAGAATTGTTAGATATATATTCATAAAGGATTGATTAAAATGATAAAAGCAGGTATTGTAGGCGCAACAGGCTATGCCGGCGCCGAGCTTGTAAGACTTCTGACAAGTCACCCCGAGGCTGAAATTTCAGCTATCAGCTCGGTTTCTTTTGAAGGTCAGAAGTTAAGCGATGTTTATCCGTCATATACATTTTTAAACGATATGGTCTGTGAAGACCAAGACGCTGTTGTTGAGAAAAGCGATGTTATCTTCGCCGCACTTCCCCACGGTCTTTCACAGGAACTTGCCGAAAAGTGCATAAGCGCAGGCAAGGCTTTCATTGACCTCGGCGCAGACTTCCGTCTTGAGAGCGAAGAAGAATATACAGAGTGGTACGGCGGTACTTTTCTTGACAAAAAGCTCCACGAGCAGGCTGTTTACGGACTTCCTGAATTTTTCAGAGATAAAATTAAAGGTAAAAAATTAATTGCAAACCCCGGCTGCTACACTACCTGTTCCCCACTTGCCATTGCTCCGGCAATCGCAAACGGACTTGTAAGCACAAAGGGTATCATCTGTGACTGCAAAAGCGGTGTAACGGGTGCAGGCAGAAAACCTACACAAGGCAATCACTTCCCTGAACTTAACGAGGGATTCCACGCTTATAAGGTAGCCTGCCACCGCCACACACCCGAAATTGAGCAGACACTTTCAAAACTTTCGGGCGAAGATGTAACAATCACATTTGTGCCGCACCTTTTACCTGTAAACAGAGGTATTCTTGCCACTGTTTATGCGGATATTAACGAGGGCGTTACTTTTGAGCAAATCAGAAAAGCGTATGAGGATTTCTACAAAGACGAGTTTTTTGTAAGACTTCTTGATGACGGCAAATGCGCCGACATTCACAATGTACGCTATTCAAACTTCTGTGATGTTTCCATTCATCACGATAAAAGAGCAAATAAACTTGTTGCCTGCGCAGCTATTGACAATATGGTTAAAGGCGCAGCAGGTCAGGCAATTCAGAATATGAACATTATTTTCGGACTTGACGAAAAGACAGGTCTTGTTATTGTTCCACCTGCTTTTTAATTAATAATTAAGCAAAACATAAAACGGAGGCTTTATTATGGGAAATTACAGATTTATCGAAGGCACAGTTACTTCTCCTATGGGTTTTACAGCAGCCGGTATTTGTGCGTCAATCAAGCCGTCAAATAAAACAAAGCGTGACCTTGCGCTGATTTATTGCGACACTCCCTGTACGGCGGCGGCTGTTTATACCAAAAACCTTGTTAAAAGTTCGGCTATCGAGGTAACCAAAAAGCACCTCGAAGACGGCATTGCACAGGCTGTTATCGTAAATTCCGGCAATGCAAACACCTGCAACGCAAACGGATATGACATTGCAAATCATATGTGCCTTATCGCAGGCGAAACTCTCGGTGTAAAAGCGGAAGATGTTATCGTTGCATCAACAGGTGTTATCGGTCAGCCTCTGCCTATTCAGCCTATTTTAAAGGCTTGCGTATATATGAAAGGTCACCTTACAAAAGAGGGCGGCACAGACGCAGCCGAGGCTATTATGACAACCGATACGGTAAAAAAAGAAATGGCTATGCAGATGGAGCTTGACGGCAAAACCGTTACAATCGGCGGCATTGCAAAGGGCAGCGGTATGATTCACATTAATATGGGTACTATGCTCTCTTTTGTTACAACAGATGCGGCTGTTTCTTCGGATATGCTGCGTGAGGCTCTGCGTGAGGCTGTTGAGGACAGTTACAATATGGTAAGCGTTGACGGCGATACATCTACAAACGATACCCTTGCTATTATGGCATCGGGCAAAGCCGGCAACAAAATGATTACCAATAAAAACGAAGATTACTATACATTCTTAAGCGGACTTACCGCAGCTTTCAGAGCACTTGCAAAGAAACTTGCGGGTGACGGCGAAGGCGCAACAAAACTTCTTGTTTGCAAGGTTGAGGGCGCTAAGAGCAAGCCCAACGCTGTTAAAGTTGCAAAGAGCATTATCGGTTCAAGCCTTGTAAAGGCGGCAATGTTCGGCTCAGATGCAAACTGGGGCAGAGTATTGTGTGCAATCGGTTACAGCGGCGCTGATGTTGATGTTAAAAAGGTAGATGTTTCTTTTGAATCCGCCAAAGGCAATATTCTTGTATGCAAGGACGGCGCAGGAGTTGAGTTTTCGGAAGAAAAAGCAAAGGAAATTCTGCTTGAAAAGGAAATCAACATTCTTGTATCATTAAATGACGGTTTTGGCTATGCCGAGGCTTACGGTTGTGACCTCACTTACGATTATGTAAAGATTAACGGAGATTACAGAACCTAATTGGAAAAGTAATTTGCCAAACCATAATTTATCTGAAAAACGGGCATTAAATTTATATCAGGGGAAATGAAAAATGGATATTAATAAAAGAGCAAAAGTCTTAATACAAGCTATGCCGTATATTCGTAAATTCAGCGGTGAAACAATTGTTGTAAAATACGGCGGCAACGCAATGATAAACGATAAACTCAAAAGCGCCGTTATGAGCGATATTGCACTTATGCGCCTTGTAGGCGTTAATGTTGTGCTTGTTCACGGCGGCGGCCCTGAAATAAATGCAATGCTTAAGGCAGTCGGCAAAGAAAGCAAGTTTGAAAACGGTATGCGTGTTACCGACGAAGAAACTATTGACATTGTGCAGATGGTACTTGCAGGCAAGGTAAACAAAAACCTTGTTCAGCTTATGGAAAAACACGGTGGAAAAGCAATTGGTCTTTGCGGTCTTGACGGCAATATGCTTATGGCAGAAAAACTTGTTACAAGTGCAGACCTCGGCTATGTAGGCGAGATTAAAGAAGTAAATCCGGAACCTTTGCAGAATGTTATCAACAACGGTTATATTCCGATTGTGGCTACCGTTGCAAGCGGTTATGACGGAAATGTTTATAATGTAAACGCAGACATTGCCGCCGCTCACATTGCGGCAAAAATCGGTGCCAAAAAGCTCATTCTTATGACAGACATCAGAGGTCTTTTAAAAGATGTAAACGACGAAGACTCGCTCATATCTGTTGTAAATGTCAGCGAAGTTCCTATGCTCAAGCGTGAGGGCATCATAAAGGGCGGTATGATTCCGAAAATTGACTGCTGTGTTGAGGCTGTAAGAAGCGGCGTAAGCAGAGCACACATTATTGACGGCAGAATTGAACACTCTATCCTCATTGAAATGTTCAGTGATGAGGGTATCGGCACAATGTTCTATTAATAGATTTGCAAATATTTTGCCTACGGGCAGTTGATAAGGAAAAACAGATATGACAATCAGAGAAATGACAATCGATGACTACGAGGAAGTATTTGCCCTCTGGCAGATTACCTCGAAAAGAGCCTTGTCCAAGGCTGACGAAAAAGCAAAAATAGAATCTTATCTGACAAGAAGCGAGGGTATGAGCAAGGTTGCCGTAATTGACGGTAAAATTGTAGGTACTGTACTTGCAAGTCATGACGGCAGACGAGGATTTATTCACCATATGGCGGTTCTGCCCGATTACCGAAGAAACCGAATCGGTCACGAACTTGCAAAAAGCGCTATTAAAGCGATTAAAGACCAAGGGATTGATAAAACTCATATCTTCTGCTATCAGAACAACACCACGGGTCAGAGCTTCTGGCAAGATTTCGGATTTAAAAAGCGTGAGGATATATTTGTTTTTTCCTTTAATAACGAAGATGTAGATAACACTTAAGGGGTGGTATGATGAATACAAAGGAAAAAGATTCGCAGTACATAATGCACACCTACGGCAGATACAATGTAGCTTTAAAAAGCGGCAAGGGTGCAACTGCTTATGACGAGGACGGTAAAAAATATGTTGATGTCGCATCGGGTATCGGTGTAAACAGTCTTGGCTGGTGCGAGGACGGCTGGGTAAAAGCCGTAAGCGAACAAGCAAACACAATTCAGCATATGTCAAACTACTTTTATTGCTCGCAGGCAAGTAATCTTGCCGAAAAACTCTGTACACTTACAGGCTTTTCAAAGGTATGCTTCGGAAACAGCGGTGCGGAGGCTAATGAATGTGCCATTAAAGTTGCGAGAAAATACAGCTTTGATAAGTACGGTGCTGACCGCAATGAGATTATTACACTCAACAATTCTTTCCACGGCAGAACAGTAACCACACTTTCGGCTACAGGACAAGATGTGTTCCACAACTACTTTTTCCCGTTTACACAGGGATTCGCATATGTTGACGCCAACGATATGAACGCTCTTGAAAATGCCGTAACAGACAAAACCTGCGCAGTTATGCTTGAGCTTATTCAGGGCGAGGGCGGTGTAAATATCCTTGATAAAGACTATGTTCAGAGCCTTGTTAAGTTCTGTAACGAAAAGGATATTCTTGTTATTGTTGACGAGGTGCAGACAGGCGCAGGCAGAACAGGCAAGCTGTTCGCTTTCCAGAATTTTGAAGTAAAACCTGACATTTTCACAGTTGCAAAGGGCATTGGCGGCGGACTTCCGATCGGCTTATGCGTTTGCGGCGAAAAACTAAAAGATGTAATGTCACCTTCGACTCACGGCACAACATTCGGTGCAAACCCTGTTGTTTGCGCAGGTGCAAACTATGTGCTTGATAAAATTTCAAAGCCGGAGTTTCTCTCCGAGGTTGAGTCAAAGGGTAAATATATAGAAGAAAAAGTCCTCAAAATGGACGGCGTAAAGGCTGTTCGCAGAATGGGACTTATGATTGGCATTGAGCTTAAAGACGGCGACGCACACGACATTGCGGCAAAATGCGTTGAAAACGGACTTATTATCATTACCGCAAAGTCACTTTTAAGAATGTTGCCGCCGCTTAACATTACAAAAAAAGAAATCGACCTTGCGCTTGATATTCTTGAAAAAACATTAAAGGAGAATTAAAATGAAGCATTTACTTAAACTTGAAGATTGGTCAACAGATGAAATCATCAATACACTTAACCTTGCCGACCAGCTTAAATATGAGCAGAAGCACGGCATTGAGCACAAAATTCTTGCCGGCAAAACACTTGGTATGATTTTTGAGAAGTCGAGCACAAGAACAAGAGTTTCTTTTGAAGTAGGTATGACACAGCTCGGCGGTTATCCGCTCTTCCTTTCATCCAATGATTTACAGATCGGCAGAGGCGAGCCTGTTCAGGATACAGCAAGAGTTCTCTCTCGTTTTCTTGACGGTATTATGATAAGAACATTTAAGCAGGAAGAAGTTGAGGCTCTTGCAGAGCACGGTTCTATTCCGATTATCAACGGTCTTACAGACTACTGCCACCCATGTCAGGTGCTCGCAGACCTTATGACAATTCGTGAGTTTAAGGGTAAACTTGAGGGACTTAAAATGTGCTTTATCGGTGACGGCAACAATATGATGAACTCTCTCATTGTCGGCGCACTCAGCACAGGTATGTCTTTCTCTGCAGCTTGCCCAAAGGGATATATGCCGCCTGAACACATTATTGAATTCGGTAAAAAGTACGGCAACGGCAAATTTGAAATTGTTGAAGACCCGATGGAGGCAGCGAAGAATGCCGATGTGGTTTACACAGATGTTTGGGCTTCTATGGGACAGGAAGAAGAAAAGAAAATCCGTGAACAGGCATTTGCCGGCTATCAGGTAAACAAAGAGCTTATGTCTGTTACAAATCCTGAGTGTATGGTTCTTCACTGCTTACCTGCTCACCGTGGCGAAGAAATCACTGCCGATGTATTTGAAGAGCATGCCAATGAAATCTTTGAAGAGGCAGAAAACAGACTTCATGCGCAAAAAGCTGTTCTTGTTGAATGTATGTCAGACAAGAAAATTCGTGAATAATACCAAAAACAAGCAAGATAAACAACTTTGTTTACTGCAAAAAATAAAAAAACTAAGATTCGACAGTAATTTAATGTAAAGTATTTACAAAAAAGAATTATTGTGTTAAAATATAATTCAAAGTAGATAATTGGGCAAAATTTTATATATATAATTTTGTTCAACGATTTGCTAAATACTTTAGAGAGGCGGTATAAATAATGAAAAAGTTATCTGCAATCCTTGCATCAGCAACAGTTATTGCTATGGCTAGCGTGCCGGCTTTTGCCGCTGGTATCAACAGCGCAGAACAGGCTGTACTTGACAAGCTTTCAGAAGTAAACACAAGCTACAACGGTGGTTTTATTACTAATGCTGATGAGATGCTCAACCAGTCTGAAAACTACTTCAACACTATTGACATGACAGACGCAGAATCTAAGGAGATTATTGCGGACATCAATGATGCTGTAGATTACCTTAAGTCACAGGGTGCTTCAACTGTTAAGGATCTTAACACAGCCCAGAAGCAGGAGCTCTTCACTTATGGTCAGAAGGCTGCCAATGTTGTAGGCGTTACAGTTTCTTACGACAAGGCAACTAAGACTGTTTCTGCTACTGACAAGAACGGCAACGCAATTGTTAGCACAAAGGTTACAACTGACAGTAAGGGTAACACAACAACTACAAGCAATGCTATTGCTACAACAGGCGCTAATGTAAACACATTCGCTGTTGCTACAGTTGCAGGCGCAGCAGTTGCTCTTGCAGCAGGTGCTACAGTTGTTCTTTCTGTTAAAAAAAGAGAAAGAGCTTGATTGTAAATGTCTGATATGAAAAATACCAGACACAGGCATAAAAAAATTGGTGGGAAGGGTTTTTTAATTCTTCCCTCTATATTTTTTGTGGTAATTTATCTTTTAGGCTACCTTGTACTTATGCCGTCATCTTCTTTAATTTCGGCAGCAGGTCTTATGTTTTCGGACTCTGCAAGAGATTATTCCACAGAATATAACAATATATTTGTGCCGGTGTCAGAAAACGAAAATGAAACCGATTCAAATAAAAAACTGCCTATAAGTGAAATCCAATACCCAAAGACAGGCGAGCAATTCGGCGAACTTATCATAGAGGATTGCTCTATTGACAATAACCTTTTCTTCGGTGACGGAAATGTTGCACTGCGAAACGGCGTAGGCATATATAACGGCAGTTTTATACCGGGTTACGGAAAAACAATTCTTGTTGCCGGACACAACAATACATATTTTAACGGACTTAAAAACGCTAAGGCAGGGCAGACTGTTACCATTAAGACAAGCTACGGCAATTACACATACGAAATTACCGATACGGCTGTAAAGAAAGCGACAGACACCTCTGCGTATGATTTAAGCGCAAATGAAGAAAATCTCATAATGTATACCTGTTATCCGTTTGACGAGCTTGGTCTTACAGATCAGAGATTTTTTGTGTATGCAAAATATGTTTCAGGTCCTCAGATTGATAAAACATCAAAGGAGGGCTGAGTATGTCAACAGTTAAAAAGATAGTTAATATATTGCTTTCACTTGTGCTTGCGGTGCTTTTAACAGTGCTTGCGTATGCTGTTTCGCTGCAGTTTACACTGTTTAATGACAGCTTTATGCTTGACAATATGAACACCTGCAATTACATAACCGAGAAAAAGGACGAGATAACAAGCAGTTTGACCGACCTCGGTTATGCAAGCGGACTTGAAGAGGACTTTTTCAACGGCTTGCTTGATGAAATAATGATTCACGAGGATACTGAAAAGTATATACAGGATTATTATTCGGGCGAGGGCAGTGTGATTGATAAAACAGCTTTTAAACAGGCGTTTAATACAGCGCTTGACAAGTATATAGAGCAAAAGGGCATAAGCGCCGACAGTGTTTCGAGCGAAAACAGGGAATACCTTATAAAAGAGGCGGCTAAAATTTATAAGCAGTCGCTGGAATTGCCGTTTTTCGGAACATTAGCAGGCAGATTTCAGAATGTTAAAAAGCTGTTGCCGTTTGTAATTGCAATATGTGCAGTGCTTTCGGCGCTGATTTGCGTAATATTTGTATTATCAACAAAATGGAAACATAGGGCAGTGCGCCATATTTATTATGCAACAGCCGCCACATTTTTGACAACATTGGTATTGCCGATAGTAATTTTGCTGTCAAAGAAGATTGAAACCTTTAACATAGCGTCAAGAGCAACATATATGCTGTTTGTATCGTGTGCAAATAACATTATAATGTGCGTGCTTGCGTGCTCACTGTTCTTTTTAATAGTATCGGTGGCATTGTTCTTGGTTTATAAACAGCTGTATAAAAAAGCGGTAAGCTGATTTAGAAAAGTATTAAGATACCCGATTGTAGCAAAGGCTATAATCGGGTTTTTGTTTGCTGTTTTGCAGTGATGAGGTGGGGAAAATCAGACTAACTTTTTAAGAAAATGACAAAATTATAAATTATGACTAAGTTTCAGTCGGGCAACAAAGTAAAGCAAAAGCTAAACTCTCCGTCCCGAAGTAAAAAGTTTGGTCAACATTTTCAAAGGTTGTGGGTGTGGGCAACGCCCACAAATACTTTATGCTATCGCAAATTTTGATAGCCAAACGGCTTGCTGTTTGGCGGCTTGAACACAATGGCGAAAGCCAATGCGACAGCAACAGAGAAAAGATACTCCCTATAATTTGTGCCGTCATTGCTACGCAATGACGGCACATTATTTTATCTATTCCCCTTTTTAAGGCTATCGCCTGTTTTCAAAACATTGTCTTAGCACGCAAACAGCTTTGCTGTTTGCGCCCGATAATTTGATGTAAGGGAAACTTTTTATGGGCTCTGCCCAAACCCGCAAGCCTTTAAAAAGGCTTGACCTAAATTTTTTAATTATTTTACCAAACCATAATTACACCAACTTTTGATAAAGAGCCTTAATTATTAATCTTAGCGATGAAACACACAAAAAATACCCGACTATAGCTTTTGCTATAATCGGGTAAATGTTTTTTATATAAGAATTACTCTTTGCTCTTAATGTACTCGTCAATAGCTGCTGCGGCTGTTTTGCCTGCACCCATTGCAAGAATTACTGTAGCAGCACCTGTTACAGCGTCACCGCCTGCATATACGCCCTCACGAGATGTAAGACCGTGCTCATCAGTGATAATGCCGCCCCACTTCTGTGTTTCAAGGCCCTTTGTAGTAGCCTTGATAAGTGGGTTTGGTGATGTACCGATAGAAATAACTACTGCGTCAACATCAAGTACAAACTCGCTGTCCGGCTTAACAACAGGTCTTCTTCTGCCGCTTTCGTCAGGCTCACCGAGTTCCATCTCAACGCACTTCATACCTGTTACAAACTCGTTTTCATCACCGAGAATTTCAACAGGGTTGTTAAGGAGCTTAAAGATAATGCCCTCTTCCTTAGCGTGCTCAACTTCTTCTCTTCTTGCAGGAAGTTCCTCTTCACTTCTTCTGTAAACAATGTAAACTTCATCTGCACCAAGACGCTTAGCACAACGGGCAGCGTCCATAGCAACATTACCGCCGCCTACGATAGCAACCTTTTTAGCGTGCATAATAGGTGTAGCGGAATCCTCTTTATAAGACTTCATAAGGTTTGTTCTTGTGAGGAACTCATTTGCGGAATAAACACCGCAAAGGTTCTCGCCCGGAATCTTCATAAATCTCGGAAGACCTGCACCTGAACCGATAAATACTGCCTCAAAGCCCATATCGTCCATAAGCTCGTCAATAGAGATAACTCTGCCGATAACCATATTTGTTTCAACCTTAACGCCGAGAGCCTTAAGTGTATCAACTTCTTTCTGAACGATTGACTTTGGAAGTCTGAATTCGGGAATACCGTAAACAAGAACGCCGCCTGCAAGGTGGAGTGCCTCAAAAACAGTTACATCGTAACCCATTTTTGCAAGGTCGCCTGCGCAAGTAAGACCTGAAGGGCCTGAACCTACTACAGCTACCTTATGACCGTTTGGCTCCGGCTTATTTACAACAACATCTGTCTGAGCATTGTGCCAGTCGGCAACAAATCTCTCAAGTCTGCCGATACCTACAGGTTCGGTCTTAATACCTCTTACGCATTTTGACTCACACTGTGTTTCCTGTGGGCAAACACGGCCGCAAACTGCAGGAAGTGAGCTTGATTTTGAAATTACATCATAAGCACCCGAAAAGTTGCCCTGTGCAACTTCCTTAATAAAATCAGGAATTGAAATATGTACCGGACAGCCCGATACGCAAGGCTTATGCTTACAATTAAGGCAACGCTGTGCCTCTTCGATTGCAACTTCCTCTGTGTAGCCTGTAGCTACCTCAAGAAAGTTTTTATTTCTTACATTAGGCTCCTGTGTAGGCATAGGAGCTTTTTTAGGTGACATATTCGGCATAATTACTCAACCTCCTTCTTAAACAGATTACAAGCTTCGCTGTAAGCCTTACGCTCAAATTCCTTGTACATAGCGCCACGCTTCATAGCCTCGTCAAAGTCAACCTGGAAGCCGTCAAAGTCAGGGCCGTCAACGCAAGCAAACTTTGTTTCGCCGCCAACCGTAAGACGACAGCCGCCGCACATACCTGTGCCGTCAATCATAATCGGGTTCATAGAAACTGTGGTAGGAATGTTGTAAGGCTTTGTTGTCTTAACAACGAACTTCATCATAATAAGTGGACCGATAGTAATTACAAGGTCGTAGTTCTCGCCGGCTTTAATCATCTCTTCGAGCGGAGTTGTAACAACGCCCTGTCTGCCGTGTGAACCGTCATCTGTCATAACAATAAACTTGTCTGAACAAGCCTTGAATTCGTCTTCAAGAATAACAAGGTCTTTGTTTCTGAAACCGACAATAGAGTGAACCTCTACGCCGAGCTCGTGGAGCTTTTCAGCTATAGGAAGTGCAATTGCACAGCCTACGCCGCCGCCTACAACGCAAACTTTCTTGTAGCCGTCTGTATGAGTAGGAACACCGAGCGGGCCTACAAAATCGTGAAGGCAGTCGCCCTCATTTAAGTGGTTGAGTTTTTCTGTTGTAGCACCGACAATCTGGAAAATAATACGAACTGTACCCTTTTCTCTGTCATAACCTGCAACAGTAAGCGGAATACGCTCACCGTCCTCGTCAACTCTAAGGATAATAAACTGACCCGGCTGTGCTTTTTTTGCAATAAGCGGAGCGTCAATTTCCATAAGAGTAACGGTAGGGTTGAGTGATTTCTTTTTAACTATCTTATACATCTCAAATCTATCCCTTCGTATAATCTTTTTAAATCCAACACAAAAAATCGCATTGTATGCTTAATATTAGTTTATCACAATAGCATTAAATTTTCAATACAAATTCGTCTTTTTTCATCATAATCCTTAAGCACTTTTTTCCAAAACAATGTACATACAGCCGTATAAATTCATCTTTTATTGTAAAAATATATTTGATACATTTTCAAATTCGCAGCAAAAAATCCGATTTGCAAAAAGCAAAACAAAATCACTCCAACTCTACATTATAATCAGAAAGGATAATAATATGTTTACAAACAAAAAGAAAATCGCACTTGTCGGTACAGGAATGGTCGGTATGAGTTTTGCATATGCGGCTCTGAATCAAAACCTTTGTGACGAGCTTGTACTCATCGACATAAACGAACAGCGAGCCAGAGGCGAGGCAATGGATTTAAACCACGGCATTGCTTTTTCGCCTGCCAGCACAAAAATCTACGCAGGAAATTACAGCGACTGTAAAGATGCCGACATCGTTGTAATCTGTGCGGGTGCCAGTCAGCGGCAACCGTCGCAAAGCAGACTTGAGCTGTTAAAAGGCAATTACGAAATTTTCCGAAAAATTGTTCCGCAGGTAACGGAAAGCGGATTTGAGGGCATATTTATTGTCGCTACAAACCCCGTTGACATTATGACAAGAATTACCTGCGAGCTTTCGGGATTTAAAGCCGAAAAAGTAATCGGCACGGGTACAACCCTTGACACCGCAAGGCTTAGGTATCTTTTGGGCGAATACTTTGAAGTTGACCCACGCAACATACACGCCTATGTAATCGGCGAACACGGCGACAGTGAATTTGTACCTTGGTCGCAGGCTCTAATTGCGGTAAAACCGATTTGCGATGTTCTTTCAGACAATTCCAAAAGCTATTTTATGGAGGATTTAGACCGAATAAGCCGAGAAGTCCGTACCGCCGCACACGAAATTATCGCCGCCAAAAAAGCGACATACTACGGCATAGGAATGGCAATAGTGCGTGTAGCAAGAGCCGTGCTTGAAAACGAAAACTCCGTACTCACGGTATCCGTTAGATTACGGGGTGAATACGGCGGCAAAAAAGATGTTTTCCTCGGCAATCCGGCAATAATCGGAAGTGAGGGCGCAAAGCGTATGCTTGAACTAAAACTTACTCCGTCAGAACAAAAATATCTTGAAAATTCGTATAACATTTTAAACGACACCTATAAAAGTATTTTGTAAATAAATACAAAGATTAATAATTCGATAAACAGTTCATTGAGAGAAAACTCCGCTCTCAACGGACTGTTTTTATTTGACTTTAATTTTTCCGAATGTTATAATGTAAGTATAAACAGGAATTTCTGGAGGTAAAGACATATGAAAAAGTTTAGAACCGCAGTGTCTGTTATCATTATGGTCATTGCCGGAATCGTCGGCTTTTTTGTCGGAGCATCTGTTAATGAGGCAATGACAGGAGCAGTTTTGTTCTCGATGATTTCCGGAATTGCGTGCATTATTTACACAATTGATAATTTTGAGAAATAATCGAATATACTTAAAAATAAAATATGATTTTGTGTTAAAATTCTTTAAATCCTTGACATTGGTATAAAAATATGCTAAAATGTCTGTACAACAATGAATAAAGTCATCGGAGGACAGGGTGTCGTAACACCGTTCCGAGTATTCGGAACACTGTCGATAAGATGTCGGGTGAGCTCGGTTATTGATAATATAACCGAGCTGTTTTTATGTAAAATAAAGGAGAGTGAAATATGATTCAGTTATTGGAGCATTTTACCTACAAAAAACTTATCCGATTTACAATTCCAACTGTTGCAATGATGATTTTTACATCTGTTTACGGGGTTGTTGACGGACTGTTCGTATCAAATGTTGCGGGCAGTGAGTCTTTTGCGGGAGTTAATCTGATTATGCCTGCACTTATGATGCTCGGCTCTGTGGGATTTATGATTGGTACAGGCGGCAGTGCTCTTGTTTCAAAGACCATTGGCGAGGGCAACAAAAAACTTGCCAACCGCTATTTTTCAATGCTGATTTATTTTTTGGTAATTGCGAGTATTGTTTTAGCGGCAATCGGTATTTTGTTTATAAGACAAATCTCCGAACTTTTGGGCGCAGAGGGCGAAATGGTTAATATTTGTTCGGTTTACGGCAGAACTCTTTTGTTCGCTCTCCCATTCTTTATGCTTCAGAACTGCTTTCAAAGTTTTCTTGTAGTTGCCGAAAAACCTGCAATGGGACTTGGAGTTTCTCTTGCCGCAGGACTTACAAATATGATGCTTGACTTCCTGTTTATCTATGTATTCGGCTTGGGCGTATTTGGCGCTGCGCTTGCAACCGGTATAAGCCAATTTATCGGCGCAATGATCCCGATATTCTACTTTGCACGCAAAAACAAGTCGCCGCTGAAACTTGTTAAAACCAAACTTGAACTTAAACCGATACTTAAAACTTGCACAAACGGCTCTTCCGAAATGGTAACAAACATTTCAATGTCGCTTGTAAATATGCTCTACAATTTACAGCTTGTTAAATATGCGGGTTACGACGGCGTTGTAGCTTACGGCATTATAATGTATGTCGGATTTATTTTTGTCGGCACTTACCTCGGCTACTCGGTCGGAGTTGCTCCGATTATCGGATACCACTACGGCGCAGGAAATACCGATGAGCTGAAAAGCCTTTTCAAAAAAAGTCTTATTTTGCTGTCGGCAACCGCAGTTATCCTTACCGCCTGTGCAGAAATTTTTTCCTCTGCTCTGGCAGGAATTTTCGTAGGATACAACAAAGAACTGCACGCTATGACAACCAATGCAATCTGCCTGTTTGCGCTGTCATACATTATAAGCGGTATCAATATCTTTGCATCGGCATTTTTTACAGCGCTGAACAACGGTCTTGTTTCCGCTATAATTTCATTTTTGAGAACGCTGGTTTTTCAGGTCGCATTTATCTTTATTCTTCCGTTATTACTTGACCTCAACGGAATATGGCTTGCCGTTGTCGGCGCCGAAATTTGCTCGCTCATTGTAAGCATATCGTTCTTTGTAGCCAACAGAAAAAAATATAAATATGTATAATAAAAAAGCTGTTTTTCTTGTGGGAAAGACAGCTTTTATTTTGGAGTGAACAGAGTAACTGAGGTTTGGATTAAAAATTTTTAGGCTCAACTTTTATGCCAAAAAGTCAGTTTTTTAAAATTCTCTCCCCAAAAAGCAAAAAACTTTTTTTAATTTTCTATTTTTTGTCACTATATTGTCATAGTCCGAATGTTATAATATATTCATAAAGTAACAGTATAGGAGCAATATTATGAAAGGTAATTATAAACTCAAATGGCATAAATTTACAATTTATTTTGCACTTTTCACGCTGACAGCGATTACACTTTTTGCGGCTGTTCCGTTTTTTATAGGCAAAACCCACGCTGTCATCAACGGCTCACAAATTATATTTAACAATGCTCAAATATATGCCCAGCATCCTATGATGCAGACCTATGACATATTATTCGGTATATTTTTTGTGATGTATGCCATACTGATTGTAATAACCCGACAAAAACTCGCAGGTTTTAAAAAAGACGCACTCCAACTATTATACACCTGCTTGGGTGTTTCGGTATTAATACCGGCAGCGTATGCGGTGACAAATATTGTTGTAATTGGCTTTTTAAGAATATATTTTTACTTAATTGTTGTATCAATGATTGCGGCAGTAATACTTTTTTTAATTTACGCTGTATATTACGGCAAGAGAAAATCTCTCTTTACAAACTGATTTACTAAACCTTTTCCTAAAACTTCATATAAATAATTACCCAAAGAAAATGCAGTCCATATAAACGGACTGCATTTTTCTTTTATGATTTTTGTAAATCGTTGTAAGAAATGATGGTTTAGCGGATTATCGGTCGGGAAACAAAGTAAAACAAAATTAATAGTTTCTGTCCCGAATTAAAAAATTTATTAAACTAAACTGTGCGTGCTAAACCATAATATTAATGTTACCCCAATATTTAGAATAGAACCTTTTATACTTACTGTTTGAACAGCAAAAGCACTACAAAGTATGAAATTGCAAACAATACAAATGAAATTATCTGACTTAAGTAATAGTTTTTGAAATAGCTTTCCGGCGGATCCGGTTCAAGCTGAGATTTTTTGTATTTTTTTAATGAATACATATTTCCGAAAAATGTAAGTATAACAACAAAAGCAACAAAGATATAAGCACAGTTCAATTCGATTAGATCTACTGTTTTTGAAGAGAAACTATTATAGCTGTGATAATAAAAATAAAATGCAGCAAGTGCCGGTGCTGCCTCAAACATATAAACAATTCGTTTTTTCTTAGCAAACACAGCATAATTCAAAAGCGAGAACTCACCATGATGATGCCATCGCATCTCTATAAAGTAATCATCATTTTCAAAGATTTTCAGCAGTATAACTATAAAACAAGATATTAAATAAACAGCACTTCCAAAAACAGCTACGGAAATGTTAGGACAAGCCTTTTCCAGTAACTCGCCGTCATTTCTAAGTGGGTTAACTTCCAGTATGGAAACCACTATAAAATTCATTACCATATACTTTGTGGGAATTATAATGCTTTGGTCGGTTTTACCAATACACTCCATAAGCGACATAATTGAAAGAAATGTTATAATACCGATAACCACGAAACTTTCTATCAAGTACAAATAATCTTGAGAAAATGAAAAATAAAATTTGTAAAGCGGCACCGTTACACTTTCCAAGCTACCTAAAAAGAAATGAAAATGATGCGTAAAAAGTAAACTAACAACATTTATCACCGAACAAAGAATGATTGCAAACTGAAATCCGCTGAGAATTTTATAAGCAAGCTGAAACCTCGGCTTGCGTGATGTGTAGTTATAATCATTTACTGAAATCATAATAAAGCACCTTAAAATCGTCTTGTTTTTATCTGTATTTCTCTGTAACTTAATAATACTACCTTTTAGCTCTTTTTTCAATACTTCCCATCCACAATATTATTAACATACCATTAAAATAATGTTAAAAACTTTTCTGCTTTAAAGGTCAAATTGAGCATAAACCCTTGACATTGATAAAAAAATGTACTAAAGTGTCTGTACTTATAATAAAATATGGTCATCGGAGGACATGGTGTCGTAACACCGTTTCTATTTTGGAACACTGTCGATAAGATGTCGGGTGAGCTCGGTTATTGATAATATAACCGAGCTGTTTTTATGTAAAATAAAGGAGAGTGAAATATGATTCAGTTATTGGAGCATTTTACCTACAAAAAACTTATCCGATTTACAATTCCAACTGTTGCAATGATGATTTTTACATCTGTTTACGGGGTTGTTGACGGACTGTTCGTATCAAATGTTGCGGGCAGTGAGTCTTTTGCGGGAGTTAATCTGATTATGCCTGCGCTGATGATGCTCGGCTCTGTGGGATTTATGATTGGTACAGGCGGCAGTGCTCTTGTTTCAAAGACCATTGGCGAGGGCAACAAAAAACTTGCCAACCGCTATTTTTCAATGCTGATTTATTTTTTGGTAATTGCGAGTATTGTTTTAGCGGCAATCGGTATTTTGTTTATAAGACAAATCTCCGAACTTTTGGGCGCAGAGGGCGAAATGGTTAATATTTGTTCGGTTTACGGCAGAACTCTTTTGTTCGCTCTCCCATTCTTTATGCTTCAGAACTGCTTTCAAAGTTTTCTTGTAGTTGCCGAAAAACCTGCAATGGGACTTGGAGTTTCTCTTGCCGCAGGACTTACAAATATGATGCTTGACTTCCTGTTTATCTATGTATTCGGCTTGGGCGTATTTGGCGCTGCGCTTGCAACCGGTATAAGCCAATTTATCGGCGCAATGATCCCGATATTCTACTTTGCACGCAAAAACAAGTCGCCGCTGAAGCTTGTTAAAACCAAACTTGAACTTAAACCGATACTTAAAACCTGCACAAACGGCTCTTCCGAAATGGTAACAAACATTTCAATGTCGCTTGTAAATATGCTCTACAATTTACAGCTTGTTAAATATGCGGGTTACGACGGCGTTGTAGCTTACGGCATTATAATGTATGTCGGATTTATTTTTGTCGGCACTTACCTCGGCTACTCGGTCGGAGTTGCTCCGATTATCGGATACCACTACGGCGCAGGAAATACCGATGAGCTGAAAAGCCTTTTCAAAAAAAGTCTTATTTTGCTGTCGGCAACCGCAGTTATCCTTACCGCCTGTGCAGAAATTTTTTCCTCTGCTCTGGCAGGAATTTTCGTAGGATACAACAAAGAACTGCACGATATGACAACCAATGCAATCTGCCTGTTTGCGCTGTCATACATTATAAGCGGTATCAATATCTTTGCATCGGCATTCTTTACCGCACTAAACAACGGACTTGTGTCTGCCGTAATTTCGTTTATGAGAACGCTCGTTTTTCAGGTCGCATTTATCTTTATTCTTCCGTTATTACTTGACTTCAACGGAATTTGGCTTGCCGTAGTAGGCGCCGAAATTTGCTCGCTGATTATAAGCATATCGTTCTTTGCAGCCAACAGAAAAAAATATAAATATGTATAATAAAAAAGCTGTTTTTCTTGTGGGAAAGACAGCTTTTATTTTGGAGTGAACAGAGTAACTGAGGTTTGGATTAAAAATTTAGGTCAAGCCTTTTTAAAGGTTGACCAAACTATTATAATTGCTTGGCAAAATCGTGTGCTAAACAATAATTACCTCTCCTTTTGATAAAGAGCCTAAAAATTTATTATTTTTTGGCAACAAAAAAGTTGTATTTCTTTCCGTACAATCACAAATTTATTGCCAACAAATGCAAAATGTGTTATTATAAATATGTATATATTCGGACAGGCGTTCAGTCTGTTAATTCAGGTGCAGGCTTACCTGCAAATATCTGCGAAAAGGTGATAGAATTGTCATTTCCACAGGACAAAATTAGAAATTTCAGCATAATTGCTCATATTGACCACGGCAAAAGTACGCTTGCCGACCGTATTCTTGAGCAGACCAATTCGGTATCTGCCCGTGATATGGAGTCACAGCTCCTTGACGATATGGAACTTGAGCGTGAGCGTGGCATAACAATAAAGGCTCGTGCCGTATCGGTTACTTATGATGCCGACAACGGCGAAAAATATCTTTTCAACCTCATTGACACTCCCGGTCATGTTGACTTTAACTACGAGGTTTCCCGTTCTTTGGCGGCTTGTGAGGGTGCAGTGCTTATTGTTGACGCATCTCAAGGCATTGAGGCTCAAACTCTCGCCAACACTTATCTTGCTGTCGACAGCGGTCTTGAAATTGTGCCCGTAATCAACAAAATCGACCTGCCGAGTGCCGATCCTGACAGAGTTATCGAAGAAATTGAAGATGTAATCGGTATTCCTGCCGAGGACGCACCAAAAATTTCCGCTAAGCAAGGTATCAATATTCACGCTGTCCTCGAAAAAATCGTATCAGACATTCCTGCTCCGACAGGCGATGTCAACGCACCTCTCCGTGCGCTGATTTTTGACAGCTACTACGACAGCTACAAAGGCGTTATCATTTATGTTCGTCTTAAAGAGGGACAGATTCACCCGGGTGACGAATTTAAACTTATGGCAACAGGAAGTACATTCACCGTTGTGGAATGTGGTCTTATGCATGCCACATCAATGGAATCTACCAACGGACTTTACGCAGGTGAAGTTGGTTACATTGCCGCATCAATTAAAACTCTTGCAGATGCAAAAGTCGGCGACACTGTTACTCTTACCGCAAATCCTGCCAAAGAGCCTTTACCGGGTTATCGTGAGGCTCAGCCAATGGTTTACTGCGGTATTTATCCTGTTGACGGTGCAAAATACGGTGATCTTAAAGATGCTCTTGAAAAATTACAGCTCAATGACGCAGCACTCTCTTTTGAGCCGGAAACCTCGGTTGCTCTCGGATTTGGCTATCGCTGCGGATTCCTCGGACTTCTTCATATGGAGATTATTCAGGAAAGACTTGAGCGTGAATATCAGCTTGACCTTATCACAACTGCACCGAGTGTAATTTACAGAATTACAAAAACAGACGGCACCGTTGAAATGATAGACAACCCGACAAATTATCCTGACCCTGCACTTATTGCAATGGCAGAAGAGCCGATGACTACCGCACATATTTACTCACCAAAGGAATATGTGGGCAACATTATGGAGCTTTGTCAGGACAGACGAGGCATATTTATAGATATGCAGTACATTGATGCAGACAGGGTTGACTTGCACTATGAATTACCGCTTGCCGAGATTATTTACGATTTCTTTGATACCTTAAAATCACGCACAAGAGGTTATGCATCTTTTGACTATGAGCTTAAGGATTATGTAAAGAGCAACCTTGTTAAACTTGACATTATGCTTAACGGCGATGTTGTCGATGCACTGTCGTTTATTATTCACGCAGACAAGGCATATGGCAGAGCGAGAAAGATGGCGGAAAAGCTCAAGGAGAAAATTCCAAGACAGCTGTTTGAAGTTCCGATTCAGGCTTGCATTGGCGGTAAAATCATTGCGAGAGAAACCGTTAAGGCTATGAGAAAAGATGTACTTGCAAAGTGCTACGGCGGTGATATTTCCCGTAAAAAGAAACTTCTTGAAAAGCAGAAAGAGGGTAAAAAGCGTATGCGCCAGCTCGGCTCTGTTGAAGTTCCGCAAGAGGCATTTATGGCAGTGCTCAAACTTGATACAGATTAATATTAAAAAAGCAAGGGGCTGTGATGAAATAGGCTAACAAAAACAAAAAGGGGGCTATGAAAAAATAACCTTACAAAAACAAGAAGGCTCAAAACAGGAAGTCCAATACCATTACATATTTGACCATCAGTTTTTAGGAGTAGCAACAGCAGAAAAATATCGTATTGCTCTGTTACGATTGTCACAAGAAGGTTCATAGCGGTAAATTGGACATTTTTAAATTTTAACAAGAACGGAGGTAGAAAAATGTCGAGATTTAAGTTGTTATTTGACGGTGAGTACGAGGATGAAGTTTTTGATACAGAAGAAGAAGCAGAAGAATATGCTCTGTACTTATGCTCATGCACCCGTCAAGGTGCGGAAATTCTACATATGTCTAATCCTGGTGATTATGACTATGATGAGGATAATTTTGAAGATCCGGACTACGAAATTGTAGAAATTGACGATGATTAACAAATACTTTTGGATGTTCAGATTATGAATAAGAAAGAGGCTGTGAAAAAATAGCCTTACAAAAACAAGAAGGCACATAACCGAAAGTGATAACGGTTGTGTGCCTTTTGTGATATAGGTTTTTTAATAGTTAGGATAAATTATGGTTTAGCTGATTGCTTTATCAAGTAATTATAAAAGTTTGGTCGACCTTTTCAAAGGCCGTGGATGTGGGCAAAGCCCACAAATACTTTCCGCTTACGCAAACTAACAATAGCCAAACAGCTCGCTGTTTGGCGGCTTGAACGCAACGGCGAAAGCCCTTAAATGCGATAGCAACAAGAAAGCCATTCGATATATAATGAAAAGTTAATCATTTCTTTTCTAAAAGGCTGTCGCCTGTTTTAACAAACTTAGTTTTAGCACGCAAACAGCGTGGCTGTTTGCGCCTGATAAATTGTTATATTGGAAGATTTTATGGGCGCTGCCCAAACCCGCAATTTTTGAAAAAACTGAGTAAACTTTTTTGTTTTTCGGAGGATAATTTAGCGTTAGCTAAATTTCAATGCCCGACCGACATTCCGCTAAACAATAATTTTCTCAACTCTTGACAAAAAATCTTAATAAACCTAAAAATCCGCACTCACAATAAACCAAGTTAAAGTGAGTGCGGATTAATATTAATTATTTATGAAAGAACTTAACGCAATCAGAATTTGCTCCATCTCCACTTACCTGTAAGTGAAGACTTTTCCTTTGCTGCGTTTGTGCATCCTGTTACTACAAATGCATAATTCTCGAGATCCATTACTGAATTGTAATCTCTAAATACATTCCTAGTTGATGTTGTCTTTACATAGATTGAGTTGCCGCTGCAGAAGCCTGATACCGAACTGTTGTCAATTGCCTCTACCTGCTCTGCTGTAAGGTCTACTGTGTAAACTTTCCAGTCGCCGCCTTTGTAATTTTTAAGTGAGCTTACGAGTGAATCAGGTACTGAAATTGTTTTACCCGAATCCTTCATAGCAATCTTATTTACTTCAGTGATTACAGATGATTTACCATAGTAGAAGTAAGCGCCGCCTGACCAGTTCTGTGTAGGTACTGCAAACTTAAGTGTTGTTGCTTTGTATTCAGGCTTTGTCATCTCTGCCTTTGACCATGCACCTGTGTATGAATCAATTTCTGAATTTGTTACTGCTGCATTGATGAGGAATACCTGACCGTCAAAGTCTGCGATTGATTTACCCATCTTGATGTCAAACTTAGCAGATGTTTTGAGGTTATAGTTGCCTGCATATACAAAACCTGCATACTTAGCAGAGTCAATAGCCTTTACCTGTGCTTCTGTAAGCTCTGCAGAGAATACATGCCAGTCGCCTCTTCTTGTTGTCTTAAGTTTAGCGCCATCAGGATTATTAACTACAAGACCTGTGTCTTTCATATGGATTCTGTTTGATTTAATTACAGATGTTGTATTTGCATAATAAATATCAACATCACTCCATACTGTTCTGCCCGGTGCTACTCTCGGTGCTGCAAAGTAAACTGTTGTTGTGCTGCCTGTTGTTGCCTTAGCAGCCTTTACGCTTGTCTTAATTGTAAAGTTTTCAAAACCAGGAGTTGAAGTAACATCTGTCTGAGCTACTCCGCCTCTTACAACAGGCTTGAACTTAAGGTTGTAGTTGCTGTCAAGGTAACCTACGCTAAGTGTTTTAAGGTTGAAGTCAACTGTTGTGTCGCCTGTGCCGATTACATTGAAGTAAACTCTTGCAAGAGCCTTGCCGCCACTGAAATCAGCAAGATTCTGAATTTCACTGAAGTTAGATTTGATTGTGCCCTTAGCGTCCATAATGTTAGTAACCTCGTTAGTAACATATGGCATAAGCTTAGCTGAACGCTCCTTATCAACAGCGAGCTTTGTGTTATCGTAAGTAAGTGTCCATTCGGCATTTACAAGATTCATTGATGAATCTACAATGTACTCAAGACAAACTGTATCGCCCTTCTTAAATGTTACATTTGCATTTGAGAAGTAGTTAGATTTACTTGAGATATTAAGGTTTGTGCCCTGTGTAGGTGACTGTGTTGTCGGAGCTACTGTAGTCGGCTGTGTAGGTCTTACTGTAGTCGGCTGTGTAGGTCTTACTGTTGTTGGCTGTGTAGGTCTTGCTGTTGTCGGCTGTGTAGCCTGAGAAGCTGTTGTAGGAACAATAAGGCTTGTGATGTCACCGCTTGACATATTGTATGCACCTACAGCTGATGAAACGCTGTT
>NZ_JACOPS010000006.1:0-132955 GCF_014288065.1 Ruminococcus intestinalis
TGTATATTTTACCGTTTCTAAAATCAATTCTTCCGTTTTCGTCCATATCGGCAGTGAGTATAATCTCCTTGCCTGTCATTTCACTTAATTTTTCAAGTGCAAGTCTTGTACCCTCATCAAGGTTTACCGTTTCCTCGGCACTCTTCTCAACATACACATTAGCCTTTACATTTGAACTTCTGTCTATTCTCGCAAGTTTTTCTTCATTGTTGAAGAATAAATCAGAATCTTTATTGCCCGCCTCAACCGCAAGCATTGCTCTCTGCGGACCGATTGCGTCAATATATTTCCCGTAATATTTCATTGCGGCTACTCTGTTATAACGGGCTCCCATTTTTCCCGCTTCGTATAACTGTGTAAATGTATCTATATAATTATTAATATCGCTTTCTTTGCCTTTAAAATTAACATAATCGCCGTATTCCTGCACAAGCGTGCCCGCACCGTTTGTATCAAAGTTTTTCGCAGCATTCATAAGACTTTGATATTCCGGAAGATTAAAAGTCAAACTGTCTGCATTATATACCCTGCCGTCATCAGCAATAACACGCACCTTATTATCCGCTTCTCCGTAATATCTCGCACTGCTTTCAAATCCTACAATAACAACACTCTTGCCTTTATTGTCTGTTGCCGTAATGCCGTTTTTATGACTGTTGCCAAAGTTATATTTTATATGTTCTGTAATCTCTTCCTTGCTTATAGTGTTGATATTCTCTTCATTTGCGGTAACTCCGTCATTTTTTACATCAGTGTTTTCACTAATCGTATTTTTTAAACTTTCAGCACCGATAAGTTTCATAAGGTTGCCAACATCAACGCTGTTTACCTTGTAGTTCTTGTTGCCGCTCATCTTCTTCTCAATCGACTTAGCAATATTCTCAGCTTTTTCGTTACTACTGTTTTTTGCCTGTTCCAAAAGCAGATTAATGTCAAAGTTCTCACCTGACATAACCTCTTTGCCAATCTCTTCCGCACTCTTTTTCATATCAATATTGGTGTTTATTTTGCCTTTGGCATAACTTATGCCGCTTACCGAACCGCCGAGTACACCGCCGCTTACAGCACCGCCTGCTGCATCAAGTAACACCTGTTTTCCAAAACTTCCTGCGCATTTTGCTGTTGCTTCCTCTTTTGTGTAACCCTCATCAATGTACCCCTGGTATTCAAGTGCTATAGATGACATATTACCGTTAATAATACAGTCTGTCATAGTATTAACAATAGTGGTTAATCCCTCCTCGCTTGCTTCCGTAAACATCTGCTTTCCTGCATTTTTTAAAACACTTTTCAAGCTGTCGGGACTTACCGCTTCAAATGCTTTTAAATTTTCAATACTGAATTTTTCAAAAAACGCCTCCGCAATACCTGCCGCAACACCGGTCATAAGTGCATTAGAGGCTTTACCTGTATTTTCATATGCGTCTTTTGCCGCTGCTGTTCCTGCCTCTGTCGAAAGCAAAACCATTTGCAGACCTGTACCGACACCGGGTACAAGATTGAGCGGTAAGGTTGCAGCAAAGTCAGCAAGGCTCATACCTGTTTGATATAAAAATGACGCAACCTTGCCGGCAGTTTCATTCCCGATATCCGCACCTATTTTGTCAGATACCGTGCTTCTTACAGTATTAACCCTTGCCGCTGCGGTATCATATGTATTAATCCATTGATACTCTCCTGTTACTTCTTCTGCAATACCGGCACCAATATACTTAAATGCGTCACCTACAGAGCCAACGGCATTATCAAGTACACTCCACGCACTCGCACCTACAGGATTGTTCATTGCGTCCTGTTGAATTTTCTGCAAGTTTTCAATAGATGCCTGCTCCTGCATAGCTCTGTCATAATAAGTGTATAATTCTTTCGGATCATATCCCTCGTTTGCAAGATTGTTAAAGTTCTCAACAATTCTTTGTTCCTGCTCAGGAGTGTATTTATTTCCGCTTTTTAAATCAATTCTCACAGCCTCATCATTATCAGACTTTCTCTGTTCAGAATTTTTCTGATAAGCATAATACTGCTGTACAATACTCCTTACCCTTGCGTCACCCTCAATAATATCTTTTGTCTTTTCTTCATACTCTTTTTTTCTTAATTTACTTTCGTATTTGCTTATTTCATTTAGTTTAGAAATAATACTGTCTTCGACCTTTGCATCACTTTTTGATGCAGTAGTGCCATTACTCTCGTTTTCCTTATATATATTATATAAATAAGCATGTTCAGCTTTTGCTTTTTCAATCTCTTTCTTGTAATCCTCACTTGTTGCAAACTCATCCGCCTGACTTTCAAGCCATTGTCTTTCTTCTTCACTTACATAAGGCGCATGCTTCATATATCCTTCATATGTCTTTGGAGTGTCTTTATATTTTTCCTCGTAATACTTTTCTTTTCCTTTGCTTTCGGCAATTCTTTCGGAATCTTGAGCTTCATTCATTCGTTTTTCAATTTTATCGGCACTGTTTTGTAGGTCTGATTGTTTTTGTTGAGCATATTTGCTTGCACTTACATATTGGTAATATACAGACTCATTTTTTACTTTTTCACCCAAAATTTTATAATAATTATAATCCGCCTTTGCTTTTGCGGCCTCTCTCTTGTAATCATCCGCTGTCGCATACTGTGCAGCTTGTTCTTCAAGCCAACGCTTTTCATCATCACCTACATATGCAGCATGATTCATATACCCCTCATAAGTTTTTGGAGTATCCTTATACTTCTGTGTATAATATTCGTTTCGTTCCGACTGCTTGTTTATGCTTTTAATTTGATTTTCAACAATATTGTTACGAACAGTAAACAGTTTCTCTGCACCGGGTAAATATGCAGGTGCATTCTTTTCAAGAGTGTAATGTTTTACTCCGTTGGAATCTTTCGTTCCATTTGGCACAATACTTAAATTACTGTCTTCGTTCTGTACATGATTAAGATTTGTACTGAAAAAATTATTTCTCTGCTTCGCAGGACTTTGATATTTACCTGTCACTATATCTCTAAGCTTTTGATTAAGTCTTTCACTCTCTGTCTTATCAATATTACTAATCATTTTTTCCTCCTATATGTTAATTCCCAATTTGGCAGCAATATACGCTACATCATCTTTAGATATATGGCCCTTATCAAAACCAATCTCAAGCTGCTTTTTCGTGAACGCCTCGTTTGCATACGATACATTTCCGTTTTTATCTTCTTTCTTCAAATAAGCATTAATAAAACTTTCTGCAATACCGTTATTGTACTTTTCATCATCTGATGTAACGCCAATCTTATTGTACAAATAATCTCTTTCGTCGCTGTTAATTCTTCCTGCCTCAAGTGCTCCGTCAATATACGCCTTTGAGTATGTCACATAGTTGTTAATGCCTTTCTCGTCATATTTGTCCCCGTCTTCCTTAAAGTCATTCTCCGTAACACCCATAGCAGCAAATACCGCCTCGGCATTTCTCGTTTTTCCCTTGTTCTCATCAGCCTTTTGCATTTCACTCACTCTCGCAAGCCAGTTGTTGTATGCATCCTGCGACTTGTTGTACTGTATTTTCCTGTCGTTTTCCTCCTCAGCTTGCGCTATCTGCGCTTTGCTGTCTGCACTCTGTGTGTTGTAAATGTATCTGCTGTTTTCAGCGTTTCTCTCGTCCTCAATTCTGTTCTGTTCAGCATTCAGCTTAGTTTCATATATATTGTTGTTAAGCTCGTTAAGCTGTAAGTTGCTCTGTCTGTCTGCAACATATCTGTTATATAAAGTATTAAGCTGATTTTTGTAGTCTTGTGTCAAATCTCTGTTTCTGCTGTATTCGGTACTGTCAAGCTGAGAATATATATTGCCTGCATTAGCAAGCCTGTTCTGTTCAGCGTTATAGTCAAGTTGCGCCATCTGCTTGTAAGTCGGCACTGCGTCGCTCACATTCTCCATCTGCTTATTGGCAACCTCACCCGCCACTATATCCGCATAGCTCGGTTCATAACCGTTTGCAAGCTGTGCAGCTGTTTGTCTGCTTAACTGTGCGCCCGTTTGCGTGTTGTCTTTGTACTGTTCAACATATTTTTGGTAGTCCTTGTCATTGCTCGTATTATAGTCAAATCCTCTGTTGCTAAGCCAGCTGTTAATAGCTGTATCAATCTTATCACCGTAAGAACCACTGTATGTTCCGCTTTCCGTCGCCGCCTTTGCTGCATTGTCCTCAGCCACATCCAAATACTTCATATCTTTTCCCATATGTTATTCTCCCAATCATTCTGCAATTTACCGTTCAAATAATTATAATAAGCGTCATTCTGCCTTTTTGAACTGTCAATACTCGCCTGCGTATCAGCAGAAACATTATTGTGCTCATACTGCTGCTCTGCAAGGTTTCGTATATTACTCAAATTGCTTGTCGCTGCCGACATCTGAGCCTGCCACCTCGCAAGCTCATTTTGGAAGTTACTCATATCAAGGCCCTTGCTTGTGCTGTACTTATTTTCGTAATAGGTCATAAAATCGTAGTCATCCTGCACCTTATCCCTGTATCTTTGATACTGTGCATTATCAAAGCCTTGCAATGTACTTATCTTATTAAGCGTATCCTCCTGCTGACTGCTCCAATTCTGATATGCATTATTTTTCAGAGTCGGTATCTTATTTTGCAGTTCGTCCATAAAGTTGTTATACTCTTTCTGTCCTGCTGCTTGCGCATACGAATTTGTATAACCGCCCGTATTTGCAGAGTAAGCCCCTTGCACATTTTCTTGTTGCGTCGCTCCTTCACGCTTGTATTTGTCGTTATACTGCTGATATTCCGAACTGTCATTTGCATTAAATTTAAATTCATTGTTCATATATTTGTCCGCAAGACTATTCAAAGTATCACTGTAATTACTCTTATATCCGCCGTCTATTCTGTTTTTGTACGAATTAGCATAATTATCTGCTTGCGCTCTTGCCTGCTTTGTTGGCGTGCTTTCCGCAAATGTGGGCGCATTGTTTGCAACATTGTTGTATGCTCTTGTAGCGTCATTCACGCTGTTTGCGTCATAAATGTTATATGCCACTCTCATCGTCCCCTTTCGTGCTTATATTCTTCAAAAAGTCCTCGCTCATATTATCCGTATCAAGACTGTACAGCACTCCCGTAAGCGCCTCGTAAAGGTCTGCAATGTAATTCCTCAGCACACCCGGATCATTGCTCGCAGGCGGAGGGTCAATTCTAAGTACTGCCATTATCTCACCGCACTTCCTTTCTGATATGTAATGTTAATGCCGTATATCTCACAATACCCCACACCTTCGATTTTAAGTCTTAAAAATTCAGCTCTCCTAAGCGGCACAGGTATCACCCTCGGCTTTTTCTCATCGTAATATATCCTATACAGCTCGCTCCATTCGCCGCTTTCGCTAAACCTCGCAAGCACTCTTACCTTCGTGTCCTTTTCAGGCTTAATCCCTATTGCAACCTTGCTTATAAACTTCGTGTCAAAGTCGCTGTCATACATATCTCCGGTTTCGCAGAACCACTCAAAACTGTTTTCAATTTCAAGTTTCTGCTTAGTCAAATATGTCTGCAACAGTGTTACATCTCTTGCGTCAATACTGTTGTCATCATTAACATCAGCTGTTTCAATCTGACTTTGATTTAGTTCTTTCTCAGCTGCTATATAATCTTTAAGTAACTGCAAATCATCAGCAGTTACCACACCGTCATCATCAATATCGCCGTATATTCTGCCTGTACCGTCTTCAAACTCTTTTCCGCACTTTTTTGTATCGTAATACATAATGTTGTCAAGCAAGCTGTTTTCGCTCTCAACACACACAATATAGTTATTCTCATCATTCACATAGTACATCGTATCATTATATGTCGCTGTACAAAGCATCCTTGTATCGTCTTCCTTGTGCCATAAACCTTTCTGCACATCAAAGCAAAACATCTCGTTTCCACCTTTAATGTTTTCAAGACTTACATAATATTTGCTCTTGTGCTTTCCTGCCACAGCGTTTCTGTACTTTTCGTTTCCAAACGCACTTTCCGAAATCAACACAGCCGTACCGCCTGAGTATTGCGCAATTCCGTTTTTCGTTTTATACAGCAGATAATCTCCCATATTCACTACGCTTTGCCTGCTGCCTTTCTCAACTCCGCTAACCCTGTATGTTGTAAGAGTAAAATTAGATGGCTTTGTGCCATATATTTTCAGTGCGTAATTCTCCTTAAAGAAAATAACAGAACTGTTCATCTTTGCAATTCCTGTAAATTCACCCTCAACCCCCACAGTCAGCGCAAAGCTGTCCGTTGCTATGCCGTCACTGTACGCATACCAGTTTTCACAGTCACCGAGCTTGCAGGCATATATCTCATTACTCTTACTTGAACATCCCCACAGTCTGTTGTCAATTTCCATTATCATGCCGGTTTCCAAATCAGGCATAATTCTCTCAAGATTAATTATTCCGCAGTATGGTACACTTGAATCAATACTTGCCTTAATCACAATATAATCGTTAGCCACATCATACAATTTAAAAAATTTGTTATTCAGCGTATCAACATAGCTTGTACCAATGTCCCATTCTGCTTCGCCTACATTGTGCTCTATACCGGATATTTTTACAAAATCGCCGACTTTAAGTCCTGCCCCGATTTTATCAGCACTTATTTTCAAGTAATAGCTTGCAATTTCTGTAAAATGTTTCAACTTGTTATTATAATACTGCGTATTTGTTTCTTCACTTGTGCACATCCATAATTTACTCGGCACACTTTTACATTCCTCAATCGTATCGCCTACTTCAATTTTGCTTATAAACTCTGCATAGTTTGCTCTGCCTTCCTTTCCTTTTTGCTCACTGCTGTCCGCAAAATTAATGTAAGCCGCAATCGACATCACCTTTTTTCTTGGCTTAACGCTTGTGTTAAGCGCAATTTTGTCAATCGAACAATAAAAGCCGTTATACTCGCTGTCCTGCGCAGCCTTGCATTGTATTCCATTATTATGCACTTCAATATCCGTTACAGCGCCGCTGCTAAGGTTTACATACTTTTTATCAGGAAAAATCAATACATTGTTGCCGTATTGGACAAGTTGATGTTCTATTTTTGTATCATACTCATTAATCTCAATAAGTCTGCCGTTGTTGCACAAATAGCCTCTGCTGTCAAGGTAAATAAGTCCGTCATTAGCGCATATCACATTACTTACAATCCTTGCACTTTCTCTCGCAGTAACTCTTGCCCTATTCTTTCTCGGCGAAAGAATAGGAAAATTGTCACCGCTCATATTCTTCATATCCTTAAATTCCGTATACAAAGTAGTGCTTGATGTAGACACTCTCGAAAATCCTGTATTGCTTGTCCTGTTTAAACCTTTAAATACAGTTATCTCACTTGTCGCTCTCCTTATATTGTTAAGCTCCGGCAACATTCCTTTCACCCCTTACATATAATATCTGTTATACCTTGTCTGCCTGTGCGTTCTGTACCAATAGCTTGTAAAGTCATTTAGCAGGTCTTTATACACTATACTGTCATTCACATATCTTTCGCTGTCCTCGTACTCAAGGTCAATCATACTTGCACAAAACGCCTCGTATATTCCGTCATAAGGCGCAGGCACAAGCAGCTCTTTTCCTCTGTCCGTCTGCAAATCATACTTTCCGTACTCTCTTGCAATCTCATTTCCGCCCTCTCTGTTTGCTGCAACATTCAAAACAATGTACATCTCAACCTTATTTATATCTGCAATAATCTGCTCATCACTCACCGCATAATCTCTCTTGAGCCTTTTCACATTGTCAATTACCTGTTCAATAGTCATCAATATCACCCCATACGCAAAACGGACGATAGCCACCGCCACCGTCCGTTTCAGATTATTAGAGATTTCCAAATGGAACTTGTTGTTAAATTCTTTCCTCGGCAATAGCGTCCTCTGCTTCCTTTGCTCTTTTGCTCTGAATGCCGAGTGCAATCGCCTGCTGCTCTTTAGCGTTGTCGATAATTTCCTTTGCCTTTTTTGGAATAGTCACCGTCTGACCCTTTGGAATAATCGACTGCACGCCGTTAATGTTAAGCTCAAGGTTCTTGTTGCTCTTTAGTGAACCCATATCAATATGTGCCTCCACAAGCTCCTCTGCCTCTTCATTTGCCTTTTTCACAAGCTGTAAAAGTCTTTTTTCCTCGGTTTTTTCCCTGTCATCGGCTTCAAGTTTTTCAGCGTCCCTCTGTGTCTGCTTAGTAAGCAGAGCAATCGTTGCTTTCATTTCCTCCTGCTGAGCAAGAATACTGTCAAGCTGTGACTTGTCAATCTCAATCTTCTCACCCTCGGCAGTAACCTTTTCCGCTGCTTTAGTTGCCATCACTCTCACTCCTTACGCTGTAATTTTTGTTGTGCTGAGCTTGCTCGCACTCTCAATTCGCACCATACAGGTCTGTGCAATAATACCGATACCGTGTGTACACTTCCAACCCTGTGTTGCTCTTTGGTCGAGTGGGTCGGTAGCGCCGCCGGAGCCGAGAGGTTTAATTATTGTTTTCATACCCTCGCCCTCAATCTCAAGCACCTCGTACGCCTCTTTACCGAGCAAGAGTGTGCTGTAAACATCAATGCCCTCAGCACCTGCTTTCTTGAACACACAAGACATATTCGACTTCACAAAACGAATGTTGCCAATCATACCGATTTCGCCTTTAAAAATTCTCTCAGTTGCCGAGTATTTTGTAACCTCGATAAAGTCTTTAGAACGCATAAGGTCATACTTTACATTCGGGTGAATAATCGCTACAAAACTGTCGCCAATCGGCTCGGCATTCTGCATTTCAAGGTAGTTTAATCCTCTGTAAAGCACATCAACCGTAAGGGTAGACAGCTTAGTAACACCCTTTCGTGTGGTTACCTCGGTTTCTGTACCGTCACTTGCAACCGCAGGTGCATAAATAACCGATGTACCTGTGTTAAGTGCCGCTGCGTCAATCTCCTCAAGTGTTCGTCCGCTCTGACTTGCAAGCTCTTCTGCGTCATGCACAAGAATATCATCACGGCTCGCAAACTGTGCAAAATCGGTCACAGGAGTGTACGCACCGTACTGGTTTACCGGAATTTCAATGTAATAGAAATTCATCTGATTACCCGGAGGTGTAACACCCTCGGTAAGCGGTGTAGTTGCAGTCGGGTACGGTGTAAGACCTCTGATGTTTACAATACCGCCGTTATGTTTTGGGAATGTTTCCCTCTTGCCAAACTGAGCGTGCACCAGCTTTTCCTGATGGTTTTTCAGAAACACTCTGTTGTAAAACACCGCCTTTTCCGGTGTAAAATCATTGCCGCTTGTTTCCTCAGTGTTACCGTATGCGTTCACCACATAGCCGTTTGAGCGGTTCACACCACCTGCGTCTACCGTAACATCAAAGAGATTTAATTTAATTTCAATAAACTTTTTCATATCCGTTCCTTTCCCGAAACGGCGTCTTATCTCGGAATATGTGCCGTTCCGTTCTTAATGTTCTCTACGAGCGTATCAAATTCACTGTCGCTCATATCTTTTACACTCTTCGCCACAGCTCTTGAACTTCTCTGATTAACATTCTCGCTTATTCTGTTAGCATTAGCCTGCATATGCTTAGTAGCAGCACTCATCGCAGCCTTTGCGCTTCTGTTCACCATTTGCTGCCTCAGTTCATCAGCGTGCGCCATCTCATATGCGAATGTTGTGTCAAACACTTCATCATTTTTGCCTGTGGACTTATTTTTCTCCGTATTTCTCTTAGCAATAAAATCAAGCGCAGCCGTAAATGCAGGATTATTCATCTCTTCCTGCAAATTAAAATCAGGGTAAGTTTCTCTTGTTTTCAGCGCCATGTTTTGCAGTCTTGTATCAAGCTCTGCCATCGCCTTTTCCTGTCTTAATCTGTTAAGCTCTTCCTTGGTTTCATTTACTTCTTTGTCACTGAAATACTTATCCTGCAGTTCTTCGGCAGTCATACCGCTGCCAAGTGCTTTTTCGCTAAAGTAGCTCGAATCACCCTTTACAGCCTCAAGTAAAGCATTAGTATCGTTGCTGTCAATATTATATTTGTTCGCAATAATACTCAAAATCTCATTGTCGGTACTTACTTGATTTTTAAGCGTGTCAATCTGATTTTTTGCTTTAGAAAATCTCTCAGAAAATGAAGTGTTCATCTTCTTGCCAAACTGGTCTTTGTACTTGCCTTTAATTAGGCTTTCAAATTCCTCGTCAAGATTTTCCGCCTGCTGTCTTTCTGTACTTTCAGCCGCAGGTTCTTCCCCTTCCTTGTAGCCGTAAGCATTCTGATAGCTCTCAAGCAAATCATCACTAAGCCCGAGCCTCTGCGCTTTAGCTTTGGTTTCCTGCTTTATTTCAGTTTCCTGTGTGCCTGTGGTCGCACCGCTGCCATCACCTGCCCCTTCTCCGTTTCCGTCTGCTGTTCCTGCACCTTCACCGTCAAAAAGGTTAATAATGACCTTCGTATATTTTTCCATAAGTTTCTCCATTCTCTCGTCTTTCCGAGGTGTCCTACCGTCTTTCCGGCGTGCCGGGCGATAAGCTCCACTCACTCTCACCATTATATTTTAATTATAATATTTCGCTGTTTTTAAAAACAACCCCACCGTTTTTAATTTCAATCTCGTCACGATAGTTTTCCTCAAACATCTCAAGGCCTGTCATAATCGCCTCAATCTTCTGTCTTAACTTAAGCTCAAATACCATTCTTTCGCATACGCATTTAATTTTCACATCGCCGTACTCGTATACAATCTCAAGCTCTTCAAGTCTTGCCTCTGTGTCTTTAACAATCTGCACAAGCGTGCTCACAAGTGCACTTACACTCACGCACACATCGTGCGTACAGTGACCCTTGCATTCAAATTCAAAAACTGCTGTGCTCGGCTGCTCAAAATCAAACTCTATCTGCGTCTTTATCTCTGTCATACCGCTACACCTCCATTCATAACCGCATTATTCCGAGCCTGCATAGGATTTTGATTTACTGCCTCTTTGTTTGCAAGCATTTCACTCATCATCTGATTTTTGTTGTATAGCTCCTGAACCGTCTGCTCAAGCGTCTGATTTTTCTTTATCATTTCCTCTACTTTTGTCTTCCCCTCAAAGCTCATACCCTCAAGAGCAATCAGCGCAGAATCTGCATTCTGCGGATTAAAAAATCCGAGCTTGTAAAGGTTCATCATCATTTCATTGCTTGCAGCCGTTGCAAACGGGCTCGCTTTCTGCGCTTTTACTTTAATGTCAAAAATCGGCATACGGTCAAATATCTGTCCGCTTTCATCTGTCTGCTGTTTCATAAGCTGCGAGTTGTCAAAATCAATGTACTCTGTCTTGTTGTCCTCTCCCGTAATTCTGTAAAATCTCGGTAGAGTGTAAAACTGCCTCATCAGCTCAATAATGCAGCTGCAAATTTCTGTAAATATATGATAACCGCTCTTATTAATATCCCTGCTTATCTTTCCGCCTGCCTCTTGCAGTGCCGCAATAGCCGAACCCGATGTCACACCCGCACTGCCGGCACCGTTGCTTGCGTCATTAGTACCGGTTGTTTCTTTGATTTCATTTATCAGTGCATTGTACATATTCAGCGCACCTGCCGCAATGTCCTTAGTTTCAAACGGCTTTGTTGCGTTCTCAACACTCTGTGCCTCAATAAAATCCTTGCTCAAATCGTTAAGGTCAGCAATATTAAGTCCTGCATTTGAATTAATAATGCTCCTCGTCTGAGAATTTACCTTTATGTTCTTTAGAATATCCCTTTTAAGCTCGTCAAGATTGCTCTGACAGCTCCTGCAAATGTCAACAAATGAAAATCCTGCCGGAGTATCCCTCAGCTTAAACAAAGGATCAAGGAAAAACGGATAAAGCCCATGGTTATACAATCCGTTCGGGTACTTTTCAGGCTCGTTCTCCGTAGCCTCAAGTACCTTTTCCCCGCAAAACTTCACAAAGTGCAGTACGCCGTTTTTCTTGTAGTACCAGTCTATAACCGCTGCTTTACCGTTTTCCTTATTGCTGTTGTCATATGTCCTGTAATTCTCAAGTCCCATTGTACTTGAGCTTACATCTTCAAGCTGTGGATACATCTCCTTGACTTCCTCAAGGTCATAAAGCCGCACATAAAACACATTTCTGCTGTCCTGTATATCCTCAATAAACGGCTCCCAAAAAAGGCTCAGAATATCCGCCTTGCATATTTCTACATTGCCAACGCCATTATCTTTTTTTCCGTTCCATACTACCGCATACGCACCTGTACCGCCGACAAGTTTGTCAGTATTCACATCACTGTAAACTTGTAAAAAGCCGTTGCGCTCAAGTACACACGGCATTACACTGTTCAGTATCTTAGCCGTTTCCTCGTCATCTCTCGCTCTCGGCAAGAAAACAGGTTCGGGAAAATTGTCCATCAGGTCTGCATGTTTGTTCATAATCACATTAAGCGTCTGACCTCCCAGGCGTTTCGGAATCAGTTCATTTCTTATACTGCCGTCCTCACTTTTGTACTTCTTCGGTTTATCGTTATCTGTGTAAAGCAAATTGTATGTATCAAAATTGTTCTTGTACCGCACATCATAGCTCTTCTTACTCGCTATGTAGTCATTAAGTACACTTCTCGCCTTTGCAATCTCTTCGCTGCCAATCGCCTTTGTACTGCCCTGAGCCGCTGCTTCATCGGTTTCATAGTCTGCACCGCCATTTGCCACTGCATTAATGTCCCTACTTTTTACTACCGCATTAAAACTTTTCTTTGGGTGCACACCCTCCGCCTCAGCCGAGTATGTGCGTATCGGCATAATAACGCCGTTCTCATCTCTCTTTACTTCCATTTTCTCCTCCTTATTTCCTAAAAAATATTACTTCTGTCAAGCGGATCAAACTCCGGCACCTGCTCAAGTGCGTTCCTGCGTGGATTAATAACATTCATCATCATCGCATATCTCGCCTCATCATATTGGTGGTCCTCTCCGTCCGTATCAATATCCTCAACATATTTTTCAGAGTACACAAGGTTCGGTATAGTGCGTATAAACTCCCTGCAGCTCTTGAAAATGTAGTACATCGCCACTCCGTCATTATCAAACGCCAGGCGATAATGAAACTGCATTAATCCTGCTATACGCTCATTGTCCCCACGCTCCCAGTAAACGCCGTATTTAGCCATACTTGCCGCAATGCTTGCACCGCTGCCATTATCCGCAAAAATTGCAGGGTCAGCAACACCCATTATTTTCCTACCCTTAAGATTTTCATCGTTCTGCTCAATCTCTCTTATCTCCTGCGCCAGCTTGTCAAAATTCTTTTTAAGTCCTGTATTAGGGCTGTTTTTCGCACAGCCGTAGTATTCTCGTATGCGGTAATACCGACCGTCATTGTCCACAGCGTGCCACCCGACCGAAAACGGCCTTGTATATCCCCAGTCAAAACTGCGTATAATCTTCCAACCCCACGGAATTTTAAAGTCATTAATCACATGCGTAAATCGTCTGTCATTGTAATGCTGCGGATCGTCCGTAAACTCAGTAAACACCTGTCCTTCAAAGCTATCCCAACTGCCGTAAAGGAGTGCGTTCCTTTCCGCCTCGGGGCGGTCTGCAAGCCTCTTGAGGTACATCGGGTCATTTTCAAGCAATTTCTTATTATCAAATACGCTTGACGGTACAAACGCCTTCGATTGCCAATAGCTTTTCAGCGTACCGTCAGGCTGTTTTACCGCTAACTTTTTCCAAATCGTAGTAAACGGCTTTCCGGCAGTAACAAATTCTTTCTTAACCCAACCGTGCCCCACACCTCCGGGGTTGCCTGTTGCCCGTACATACACCCTTGTGCCCGGGCCGCTTGCTCTGTTTCGTGATTTCAAATAGCTGTACTCTTCAAAAGTAAATTGTGTCAACTCGTCAAAGCCGATAAAATCATACTGCAATCCCTGGTATTTAAACTTATCCTGCGTGCGGAAAAGCGACCCGAATTGTACCTTAGCACCACTCGGAAATGTAAATGTGTGCTTCGTGTCATTAAATTTAACATCTGCACAAAGCTGTGTGTAATAATATCTTGCACGCTCAATCAACTGCTCAAGTTCTGGCACTGTCTTTCTCAAAATAAGTCCTCTGTAATTGCCCACATTCACCTGCCGCACTGCCTCAATCACAAGATAGTCCGATTTTCCACCTCCTGCCGCACCTCCGTAAAAGCCCTCATCCTCGCCTCGGCTCAGCATAAGCCGCTGCTTAGGTTGCGGCGTCCAAATTTTGTTTTTAATCATTCAAAATATCCTCCTCGGGTGGAGTGAGCAGCTGCATTTCGGGCAGCTCAATAATATTGATTTCCTTGTTGCTCTCCTCTTGCTCCGTACCTGCAAGCACCTGCTTAATGTTAAGCAAACTCTTCGATATTTCCGCTATACTTTTTGTGTCCACAAGCCCCTTGTAGATTTCTATATCCGTTTCCCTTGCGGTTTCCTCAATTTCTTCTGCCTGCCCTTTATCGTTAATGCCCTCTGTCTTTGTCTTTTTCGTTCTCACAGTTACTTTTTCACGCCTGTCAACCTCATCGATAGCTCTGTTAATCTTTGCAATCAGCTTGCTTGCAGCAGAACATACACGCTCAATGTCGCTTACGGTCTTTCGCACATTCTTGTCATTGAGTTTTTTCGCCACCTTGTCCGCTGCTTTCTTGTGCTGCTTGCGCTTTTCTGCTGCCCATTTTTCTTTTACACTCTTTTTCTGCACAGCAGAAGCGCTCACGCAGTATTTTTTCGCAATATTTGCAAGACTTATTTCGCCCGTTACATATTCAGCTTTGATTTTTTTCCAATCAATTCTCTTTTGATCACTCATCTGCACCACTTTCTTTTTTGCTTTTTGCTCAAATTTAACTACATCTACTTAAATTTTAAAGCAATCTGCGACCAAATCAACCCCACCGCCCTGCTATCCTCTTATCACACGCAACCATTCAAATCCGTCGCACACATATTTCATAAATTTATCATTCTAATAGCGTAGCTATTAATTTTCAACTTAAAACCAACAAAATCAAGCGTAATTTTAAACATTAATTTAAGCGTGCGAAATAAATCACACGCTTTTCTCATTCTTTGTATCTTTCTTCATTCATTTTTGCAATGCAGCACCCACGCCAGCATTTGCAGTTGCAGAAATTAACTTCATATTCTTGCCGCTGCTTTTTCGTTTCAAATTCAAGTGTGAGCTTAACAACTTCCTCACAAAACCCCTCACATTTTATTCTCATATCCCCACTTTTGCAAAAAAATGGGCAAATCGCTTTCGTACTCTTGTCCACCATTTCGTTCACCCCCCTGCACCAATAAGCCGTCCGCAGACAGCTTGTTTATGAAATATCAAATTTTTCGTACGCAAGAGGCAAAAAAGCAAAGTACCAGCTTGCACCTGTTATATCGTTGTAATTATAATTATCATCATCCTTAAGCAAAAAGTATCCGTCAGGAATTTTTATCATTTCACCACGCTCAAGTTTCTTAATCTCCCTGCGCCCTGCCTCTTTTACAGTAACATCAGGCTTTTTAAGACATCTCGCTGTCCTTATCCTCTTTTCTCCGGCCACATCTTTGGTGATGTACTCTGCAAGTTTTTCATAATATCCGCTCTGATACAGTGCAGTAAAGTTTATTCCGTCATACTCCCAATATTTCTCTACAAACTCAAGAGCCTCACGCTCAACAATAATGTGCATATGCCAGTTCTTTCCCAGCTTTCCACACTCCGTAAACGATATGTACTTAAACTTTTTTCCAATTTTGCGAAAAGCGTCACGCATTTTTCTTTTCCATTTGCTTGCAATCTTTTCAAATTTATCTTCCGTAAGCTCCGCCCTTGGCACGCTCAGCCTTACAAAATAGTCACCGCTTGTAAAATTGCAAAGTATAAGCCTCTGCATATTTTTGATTGCTCGCATTCTGTTAGCTCTTTTTTGCTTTTCGGGTGTAAGACTTTGATTTATTTTTCTGCCCCCGTAATTTTTCCCGATTTTGCGAAAGGATCTGTAATATTCAATTTCAGTGAGCGGACCACTTTTTATAGTTCTTTTGTATGTAAACATTATATTATATATCCTTTCTCAAAGTTCGTCACTTAAATAATTGCTTTAGCAGGAAAGTCAAGCGGCTCAATGGCCGCTTTTTTTTTTCGTTACATCTCAATTTTCGCTCTGTTTTATCTCACCATATGCGTCCTTATACGTTTTCAGCTGTCCGCTCAGGTATATGTTCTGTTCAATCGCCTTGCACAAGTTCACTTCATTGCTGCTGTATGTATCATTAAGATTCTTAAGATTTCCATACACAAGGTTCAATTTTTCTCTGTACTTTCTGCAAGCCTTTACAGCTTTTTCTTTTTCATCTGCGAGCTTTTGTGCCTCTTCCGACATTTCATCCATCAACTTGTCCCTGTGAGTAATGCAGCTTTTCAAGTTTTCTATCTCTTCCTTTGTTTCCCTTTTATCAATTCTGTGAATTCCATAAAAGATAAAAGAATAAGCCGCAAATAGTGCAATTACAATAACCCCGTACATTCTCTAACCCACCTTTCTGTAAACGCACTTAATCGCCTTAATCTGATTATCAGTAAGATTAACAATGTCCTCTCTTGAAACGCCTACAAACATCACCGTTCCCTTGTAAACCTCGCCTGTATCCTTGTTCTCAAGATTATCCTTGCCGCTGCCCGAATAAATCATCTTAATTCTGCCTTTAAGCAAGTCCTTGTTTTTGAGTTTCTCACTCCTCAAAAAGTTCTCAATCTCAACCCTGTCAATCATCTCAACCATACCTCTAATCTCGTCCTTGTAGCCGAGCGGCTCTGCGTACTTGAAAACCAGTACCTTTTCCTCTGCCATCGTTTTTATTCCGTCCTTTCTTCCTGTATATTTTTCGTAGCAGTTACACACAACACCTCTGCTCCTCGCTGAGCAGCGTGTAAAATGCCTGCAATTCTCACAGCTTTTCATCTTCACTGTCCGCCTTTAGCTTTATGTACTTAAGCAGTACAGCCGAGGCCTCCTCCCAGCCATAGCAAACAAGCGCCAAATTGCCCTGCTCTCTCAGTCTCTTTATCCATTTTCGCTGCTTTTCAGTCGCTTTGTTGTTGCCCACCTTGAGTTCAATGTAAAGTGCGTGATATTTCCCCCTCGATACAGGCAGGCACAAATCAGGCACACCGGCTCTCACACCTTGCCTTTTAAGGTTAAACGCCTCTTTCTGATTTCTCTTGCCACCATTTGGTACATGATACAGCAAGTCAAGCTGCGGATAAGTATTTCTCGCATACGCAACCCAGTTGAATAGCTTAATCTGCTCATACGCTTCATTTGTCATTCAAGCACCTCCAAATCACCAAGATAATCAGCCACAATTCCGTACGCTATCACCATTCCTTCGCTTATGTAATAATGTTTGTCCTTTCTGCTTTTGCTGTCATTATATCCGCTCATCTTCTCCTGTTCACTTTCTATGAGTTCGGATATTTCAGCTTTTAATTCGTCAAGAGTCATTAATTTCCACTCTCCAATCTTCTTTCAAGCCGCTCAATCTTTTTATGTTTCCATGCACTCACTTCTTTATCGCATTGAAACATCATCTTGCATTGCTCAAGCATAATTTCAACATCTGCTATTTCTTCAAAAATATTATCAACAGATTCAAGTGATATTTTTTCTTTAGTATAATTTAATCTTATAAGGCTTTTACACAAAGCCTGCGACAATTCAGACAACTCTTCGACCGTCTTTATCAACTGATTTTCCACACCGTATGTATTGATTGCTTTATACATAGTCTCTTTTGATGTCATTCTTCTGCCTCACTTTCAGTACCATTTTTCATAAAAAGTAGCCAATGTGTTTTATTCAATTTTCCACTTTTATGTCCCAAAAGTGGAGGTATTGGTGATAATTTAATTATCTCGTTAGTTTTAACATCCGTTTCATTCCATTTAAAAACCAAAATTCCATATGGTTTCAAAATTCTGAAACATTCCCTAAACCCTTGAGATAAATCATCTTTATATGTATGTTGGTTAAGTTTACCGTACTTTTTTGCCAACCAAGACTTATCCCCTACTTTGATTAGATGAGGTGGGTCAAATACTACTAAATTAAACGTATCATCTTTAAAAGGGATATTCCTGAAATCGGCCACAACATCAGGTTTGACTTCAAACGCTCTACCGTCACAAAGAGTATCAGTAAATTTACGGTTATCCATGAAGACTACATCTGGGTTATGTTTATCAAAGTAAAACATACGGCCTCCACAACAAACATCTATGCAATGATGTACCTTCATTCTTCTGCCTCACTCTCAAGCCAATGTTTTATGCAAGCGGTGCAATCATCATCAAAACAGCTTCTGCGAGTTTGACCTCTAAATAATATTTCTCTCATCTATATTCTCCTTTTTGATTTAATATCGCATATTTTCTCTGTGCTTGCTTTAATCTTGCTTCTCTGCAATTCTGACAATAAAGGTGTTCTCCGTGCTCAATAAAATCTTTGCCACATCTTTTGCAAAATTGCGGTTTTAATCTTACAAATGATATACATTCGTCACAGCCGTTTTCTTTTGCTTTACATCCTCTGTACTTGTCCCAGTTTTGGCACATATCTTTTTGAAAATATACATTAAACTTTTTTATTTCGTCTAAATCAGCACTCAAGCACGCTATAAATCTTGACATCAACTCTTTAACTTCTGACTTTTCTTCTGCACTAAGTAAGTTTTTATGTTTTAACTGTTTAGAAGCAGCGTTATCCCCGGAATTACCGTCACCGATAATTGCTCTTACTTTATCAAGTCTTTCTGTTAGATATGTATTGTATACTCTGCCTCTGATTGCTTTAACAGACTTAGATATTTTTTCTGATATAAGTTCATAACTGTATCCGTTCTTAATCATTTCGCCAAGCATCATATATTCGCTTTCGGTCCATTTGATATGATTATCCGCCTTAACCGGTCGCTCTTTGATACCAAGGTCGCATATTCTTCTTTGTATAGCTCCTTCAGTTCTTTTAAGTTTCAGAGACAGTTCTTTGTAACTGTATTTATATTTACTAAGCAATCGCATAAGTTCTTTATCTTCAAACTCACTCCAAGGAGTTCTTTTAAACTGATATGATTTTTTTATATCTTTGCGCCTTTTTTCATCAACCCACTTTGGTTCTTTACCTAAACTGTTCCTCTGAAAGCTGCTGAAATCAAGAAAATTCATATTTTCATATGCCCACTTCCAAAACTCATCTATAAGAATCATATTAAAAGTTTGTTTTCCACGCTTTACTTTGTGTGTTTTCAATCCTCTGTTTTTAAGCCAGGATACATTTTTATATGAATCTGAGTTTATTCCTAAAGCAACAAACAATTGATGTTTTGTAATGTAAATACTATTATCAAGAAAAGCTCCCAGCTTAAGTCTATTAACTTTTTGAATTACAGAACTTTTGCTTCTTTCAAGTTTTGTACAAATTCTTTCAACACTTGAATTGCCCCACATTTCGCACAAACTGTTGACATCATCATCTGTCCATTTTCTTCTCATTTTTCTTAACTCTCTTTTCACTCACAACATCTGATATAATCTTTCCTGCACGCACTAAAGCTGTGTATTCGCCGTAGCTGTAATATGTGTTATGTATTTTGTTATACTTAGCAATCTCAAGACATACCAAATCAAGATGATCAAGTTTTTTCCGTTTCATATCATTTCTCCTTAAATACCAAAAGAGCAGCCGCACCTGCTCTGCAGTAACATTATGCAAGTCAGTATTATATTTTAGGAAGAATAATCAACGAAAGTTGTACTTTCTGATATATAGTAAAGCCGTGCGGAGCTTACTAACTTAATTAAAAGCCTTCATTCATCAAAAGCTTTTCTACGCACAACGATAAGAATTTGCTTACCGTTATGCCGTCTTGCAGCTTACAATTAAGCACTTTTTCCCAGTGTTCAAGATTTTGAGAAGATGTATAGTTGATTGCATGTCTTATTGATCTCTCAACTCGTGAACCCGTCGAAGCAACTTCATTTGCAACATCTTCATACAATTTGCAAAAACTTATATCTTCGCAAGCATTTGTAAGTTCATACAACTTACAAATAGCTATGGTCGAATAGTTGTATCCGTTTAAATTTGGAGTAATTCCGAGTGTAAGCAACAATTTCTTTGCTCTCTTAATAGTTTTTTCCATTTTGATTTCACCTCTTGATTTTTATAAAACTTATTGCTATAATAAATATGTAGATTTGGCAATAAGCCTTACTTGAGCGTTGATCACTGCCCTGTGTCAACGCTCCTTTTTTATGTTTCCACCTCTTGCAACAATCAAATGCTGCCTTTTGCCCATATTTGTATCAACTGTTTCAACAAGTTCTACAGATACCATTAGCTTACCTTTCTGACTTCTGCGGTATATAACTGCATTAATCTTGTCAAAACGCTTTTCAATTACATTTGGCAATTTTAAAATAACCGGCTCTTCTTTTATAAAAGCCTCTTTAATCTCCGCTGCTGTCATTGCTGCTGTCATTGCTTTCCTCCGCAGGCTCAAATACATCCGCTGTCACATACTTAAAACATCCGTCATAAATCAAAAATCTTATGTCATATCCTTGTTTGTTTTGAGCTCTAAAGCGACATACATCATATACTTCAAAGACTTCTGATATATCTTCTTTACATCTGACTTTAAACATATGTACTCCTGTTAAGTTCTTATTGCGTACTTACAGCACTTAATAAACTTCTTGCAGTTCTTAACAACACGCTTAAATCCGACTGCCTTGTTGCAAAGTTTGTGGTTGTCGAGGCTCTCTTTAGTTTCAGCTACATAGTTTAGTATGTCTTCGAGCCTTTCGGCTGTCACTGTATCAAGCCCCTGCAATGTCATTACCTCGCCGTCTTTGATATTAATAAGTATATTTTCCATTACTCAACCACCATCCCGCAAAGTTCCATTAGGTCCACGCTTACCTCAAACTCAACAAATTCTTTATCGACCTTCACCGATAACCTACAGCACATCTCGTCCTCATAGTCAGGGTAACATCTCCTGTACAGTGTAGCCGTTATAAACTCATCATCGTTCTTGTATCTAAGCACTGCTTTGTCATTACGCAATTCAAACTTGCAGTCCTCTGCACTTTTTGCCATAGCAAAGTAATCCTCATTGTCTTTTTCGTATTCACTGCCTGCATATGTCTTTACAAGCTTATACATACTCTCTTTTGTAATAATTGCAATTCTCATAATTAATAATCTCCTTAATTGTTTATTCGTCGCATACCTTTCGTGATTTAAAAAGGTCCGCCATCGGTATGCCGAACTTTTTAGCAAACCTGCTCAACTCCTCAACCGTAAACTTACCCGGGTCCTCAAGCCTTGTGCGATATGTCCCCTCCGAGCAGTGAGCCACAAGTGCCTGCCCTTTTCGGTCAATCTCTCTTATTTCCGATTCATACTGAATGTTTGCAATAAGCAGCCTTTTCATTTTGTCCTCCGGCTTTTTAAGTGGTCTTGGCATTCTCTCCGCCTCCTTATTCTATTTTCTTGCCTCCCCTCTTTTTATGTGCTACTATATTACTGAAAGGAGGTGTAACTATGCGTAATTATGAAATCGATAAATTTGCAGCTGACACTGCAAAAGAAATTGTTGTTGCAATGGCTTCGTCCTTTAATTTCACTGTTGACGCAGAAAGCGGAGAAGCCATTTCAGAGTTTTATTCCGAAATTTTTAACGGTATTGCTGAAACACTCGGTAACTCAAATCTGGATACAACAAATCTCTAAAGAGTAGTAAACTCTTTTAATGCTCTGACGACCTTGGGAAGAACTTCCACTTCTTCCTTTGTAGGTCGTTTTTTATTTGCCACTCTTTCAATAAAATTTACAAGTGAATCAATCACTTTTGCAGCCTGTTCACCTTTCATTATTCCACCTCCTTATGCCGGCTGTTCTGCTTTTTCAAATTGGTAGTCCTTTTACTGATGATAGATGTTAATGTAGAGATAACCGGAACCTTAACCGGTATAAAAAATTAAGAGAAAACTTTACATTTAACTCTATCTGCAATTTGCACAGGTTAAAAAATTGGGAACAAGTATCAACGAAAGGACCGTTGATGCTTGTTTTTTTATCTCAAAAATAATTCTGCCCTTTTGTTAATATCTGTAATATTAAGACATTCGCAAATTTTTATTGCCTCAGATAAAGTAAATTCAGATTTTCCTGTTATCTTAGATGAGAGCGAATTTTGTGTAATTTCAAGTTCTTCTGCCAGCCTTACTTGTGTATATCCGGCTTTTTTTATTTCTTCTTTTAATTTTACCGAATTGATATTAGCCACCTCCTTATGCCGGTTGTCTGAAAACATTAGGATCAATATCAAGAAGAACTAAGTTTAAGTTTTGCCATTTTCTCACCTGCTTTTCGATATTTTATTGCTTTATTACCCAAATAATGTTATTATTTATTTAGAAAGGTGGTGCACATATGAGTGACCAAAACATAAATGATACTGCTTATGGTGTTACAAAAGCTGTTTTAGAATCAGAAGCAGTAAGTAATCTTACAAATCCACCAACAAAAGTTGCAGGTGGTCTGTTAGCCGATTTCATAAACTTAACTGTAGGTGGCATACATTATGCTTCAATAAAAGCCGAATTAAAGCGCCAAAAAAAGTTTGAAGACTTTAAAGCTAACATTCAAAATGGTGTAGATAATATTCCAACAGAACATAAAGTTGAATCGAGAGAATCGATTATTGGACCTGCTCTTGAAAAAGCGAAATACTTTATGAATGAAGACGAAATTCGTGAAATGTTTGAAAAGTTAATCGTCAATTCATTCGACAGTAGAAAAATCGAAAAAATTCATCCGTCTTTTTCTGACATCATTCAACAAATGTCGCCTATAGATGCCCAAAACCTAAAATGTTTTTCAGTTGAAGAAAATTTGCCAATATGCGAAATAATAGAAATATTTGAAAATAAAGGTCAGAAGACTTTGCAAACTAATATTTTTTGTAGTAATGAGTTTTGCGATTCAATTGAGCAACAATCGATTTCTATGTCATCTCTATCTCGCATGGGTTTGATAAGTATTGCATATGATGAATATCTAACCAATGCTGAACTCTATAAGATTTTTGATTTCTTGCCCATAGTAAGATATTATAAAAATTATATAGAGTATCTAAACAAATCAAATAATACTAATTTGAAGATTGAACTTCAAAAAGGAGTAGCAAAACTTACTCCTGTTGGAAAAGCGTTCATTGATGTTTGTCTTCGTCCTTTGCCCACTTAATCAGATCCATAATTTGAGCGTCGTGCTTATCAAGGTAGCTGTCTATTGTTTTATACAAATGGACAGCTATTATTTTTATTGCAATAGTTAAGGATACCACAGATATACACAGATTTGTTAGTATCATAATTATACATAAGTTCACTTTTCACACCTCCTTATGCCGGCTGTTCTGCTTTTTCAAATAGGTATTCCAGTTCATACTTAGGGAACAATCTTTCTTTAATTGAAAAAGCCTCTCCAATAGAAAAGTCGCCTTTGGTTATTTTATTGCGGAAGGTACTCTCAGGCATTCCTATTGCACCTGACACAGATCGCCATGACATTCCATTTGCATTGATTTCTCTGTCTAAATTAGGATACATTTTTAAACCTCCTTTATTTTTAATTTACGCATCTGCGTAATCTTTAAGATAATTATATGTGCGTTTGCGTTATTTGTCAACACATATTTACGCATTTGCGTAAATATTGGTATCTTGCATAAAAAACAATTTTGTTTATTAGCAAATATTCTAAATTAACGCAAATGCGTTATTTTATGTTGATTTATGCAATTTTTTGCTATATAATAATTACAAAGGAGGTACTGATATGGGAATTGGTGCAAAATTATCCGAAATTCTTAAATCACAAAACAGTAATCCTAATGAATTGGCGGATAAAATCGGTATTACATCATCTACAATATACAGTATTATCAAAAGGGATAATATGAAAGTAGATATTTCAGTTCTTGCTAAAATATGTAAAGCACTTAATGTTAAGATGGAAGTGTTTTATGATGAGTATATTTCAGATAATAAATCCAGCTTTCAAGTTCCGTTTACATTAACAGAACACGAAAAAGAAGTAATAACCGCATACAGGTCAAAGCCCGAAATGCAGCAGGCAGTTGACCGACTTCTCGGAGTAGAAGAAAATAAAGTTGTAGGGCAAGTTTTTCGTGCTGCTTGTAACGGCAAAAATCCGGAGTACATTACACTTACGGATGAACAGCGTAAAAAACTTGAAGAGGCACCGTCAACTGATGAATTGTAGGAGGTGAACGGATTGTTTTACGGTGCATATAAGAATGTCAGAAATTCCGCATGGCAATGTTTAATAGATTTTAAAATTAACTCTTTGCCTGTTGATGTTTTACAAATTGCAAAAACGGCAGATATTAAAGTTATTAAAAACAGTCTGATAAATGAATTAAAAGAATCTGAACTCGGTGCAGCTCTTTGTGACGGAGATAAATGGTACATAATATATGACGACACATTATCCTCATCACAAAAAAGATTTGTCGTGGCACACGAACTCGGTCATATTTTCTTGGGACACAGGCTCAAAAACGGTCACTTTGTTCACGATAACTATAAGCTTGAAAAAGAAGCTAATTCTTTTGCCTCAAAACTTCTCTCACCGGCATGTGTATTATGGGGATTAGATTTACATTCAACAAATGAAATTTCAAAACAGTGTAACCTTACATCTCAACAAGCCGCTGCAAGAGCAAGACGAATGTCTGTTTTATATAAAAGGCAAATGTTCCTTAAAAGTGACATTGAAAAGAAAGTATATAAACTGTTTGAAGATTATATACAAAAAGAAATACACGCCTGTTAAACAAGCGTGCATAACGTAACCGCTAACGAGCGGTATATTTTTTAAATTTCGATGTGCGAATAATTAACATTTTATTTATGGAGATATATAATGGAGTTGTCAACAGTTTTTGGTTTTTTTATAGGTCTTTTTATATTAATTCTCATAATTCGATTAGTAATCTATATTCAAGATAAATGGAACGAGCCAAAAATAGAAATAAAAAATTTAAAATCACAAATCAATGAGTTAGAAACACAAATCAATGAGTTAGAAACACAAATCAATGAGTTAGAAAAAGAAATTGATACTTTAGTTGATCTATCCTCTCTTTTTGATAATAGTCTTAACAAAAGAGCCGCACTTACGGAAATATTAAATAGCCTTTCCAAAAGTGATAATATAAATACTGCAAAAGAAATAATATTGTTAAAAAATAGAATAGAATTTTTAGAATCAACTCATTCCAATCTGACTGCAATTCCGTATATGTCACAAATTATGGCTGATTACGAAACATATGGAATAGAAAAATTAGCTAAGGAATTAGACTGGGGTCAAAATGTACAGCGTTTAAGCAAAGTAAAATCAATTAGAGAAATACGAAAAGACGCTCAAAATATTGTAGAAAAAAATAAAGATGCACAGTATCAACTTGCATACTTATTCACTCTTTATCCTGCACTTAAAGATGTAATTGAATGTGATTTCAACCAACTTCCACTAATTAAAGTTGATGAATTAAAAGAATATGATACAACAAAAGATTATTTAACAGAAGATGAATATAATAATCTAAGCACAACTGAAAGAAATCAGCTTGCATTAGACAGATACAAAAACTCACACAATAAAAGCAAATGGCAAATAGGGCGAGATTACGAACTTTACATTGGTTACCGCTATTATATAAAAGGTTACAGTATTGATTATTTTGGCTCTTATATGGGATTGGAAGATTTAGGCAGAGATATTATAGCCACTAAAGATAATGTAACACTTATTATCCAATGCAAATATTGGAGTTCCAAAAAGCTGATTCATGAAAAGCATATTACTCAGCTTTACGGAACAGTAGCAAGCTATTGTATCGAAAACAACCTTAAGCAAAAAGATGTTAAAGGACTTTTTATAACCAACATAGAGCTATCAGATACTGCTAAAAAAATGGCTAAGTTTTTAAAAATTGATTATAAAGAAAATGTCCCTAAAGGTGACTATCCTTGTATAAAATGTAATATTGGTCACAATGAATTTGGAATAACTAAAATATATCATTTGCCATTTGATCAAAAGTATGATGTAACACAAATAAAAAATGAAGGTGAATTTTTCGCAATGACAGTAGCCGAAGCAGAGCAGGCAGGCTTTAGAAGAGCTTTTAAATGGTTTGGCAACAATTAATACACGGAGGAATTAAAATGTTTCTAAGTTTTGTAAGCGGATTCTATTTTTATGGGTCGTTGTTATCTCCTTGTTTTCTTATAGGTTCATACTTTGATATAAAAAATTTGTGGTTAATTATTCCTGTATTATTAGCGGTAATAGGAAAGCACCTGACAGAAGAGTATTATTTATATTGGCTTCCGTCAATTTACAGCGGTGTTTCAATAGCAATTGCAGAAATTAACACACTCTTTTTTATGCCAAAATCATATTATGACTATGATATGTATATGTATCTTGGCATTATTACCATTATTCTATGGTTTGTTTTAGGTGCACTTTATTATTACGCAGTCCATAAATATGAAAAATAATAGTATCATTATTTGTATTTTAAAATTAAAATGTGAGGAAAAACAAATGAGTAATAATGAATATAATATATCTGAAGAATTTAAATAAAACCGAGCAAAATAAACAGAACTAATAAATCTATATTTTATTACTCAGATGTGAGGTTACAACTATGAATGAATTAGAAGAGTATATACATATTCCAAAAATAAGCAAAAACATTAATTTTTGGATGTTAAGAACTAAAAGAAGTGCCTTCTATTATGAGTACATAACAAAAGGCTATATTGCAATAGGTTGGAATATTGTATTAAAGAATAATATTAATAATGAGGAAGATAGATTAAAAAATAAATTAGAAGAATTATATCCCGAAAAGCACCCCAAAACATCATTAAATAAATGTCATAAGTTTATATTTGACTTAAAAGAAAATGATATTGTTTTAATTATTGGGGATTATGAAATAACCTTTGCGAAAGTAGGTAAATATTACGAAGAAAGCAATTCTAACCTTAACTATATAAGTGAACTTGAAGCACATAAGCAAATTGAAAATAATTTACATAAGACAAACGATATATTATGCCCATATGTAAAAAGACGAAAAATTGAAATAATCGGCAAAACAAATATCTATGCTCTTAATCCATACTTATCTAAAGCTATTTACAGTAATCACCACAGTCTAAGTTCGCTAAATGATTATGCAGAACTCATTCTAAATGCCTGTTACGGAATATATGTAGTAGGAAATAAACTATCTCTTACTTTTCATATTGATTCAGAAGAAAAAATAGACGCAATCAGTTTTTCAAATTTTACAAGCTATTTGATATATCTTTTCAATAAAGAAAATACTGACATAAACCTAACAACAGCTCTTAATTCTCCCGGTGACATATCTTTTCAATTTATTTTTGACGGATTAACATTTATAAAAGATAATTTGCTATATATACTTGTAATATACATTATGATTTTTGGAGGAAAAATAAAATCCAAAAAAACCAATTTTGAAATAACAGGACTATTATGGCACATAAAAAAGATATATAAAAAAATAAAATATAAAGAAATAAATGAACTAAAATATGAAAACGAAAAAACTAAACAAAAAATCACAAAAAAAGAATTAGAGATTAAAGAGTTAGAACTTAACAAAGAATTTGATCAAATGATAAAAAAAGCAGACGAACTTCAACTCTTGGATTCAGTACAAAAGCTAAATGTCCGTCCGGCAAATTCAAATATTATACAAATAGAAAAATTTATTCAAGACAACGAGGATAATACGGATGATAATACTTAATTGTAAAGTATATAACTAACGGCAAAAAAGCACATTCCCATACACTTACAGTAAAATCATTATCAATACTCAAATTTACAATTAAAGCAATAATATTGAGTATAAGAGAAAAAATAAGCAAAATGAAAATCATATATGAAAGAACCCCATAAAATGTTCGTAATTTTTTTTTCATTTACTCCACCTCCTATTATAATATTATAACACTTTTATCAATTTGTAAATACAATTCAAATAAAACGCACAAAAGAAGTGAGCAAATGCCTTTTAATGAAAATTTAAAATTGCTAAGAACCAAAAACAAATTGACTCAAGCTGAATTAGGTAAAATATTAAATTTAAGTCGATCAACAATTTCAAATTACGAAGCAGGAAAAATGCAACCTTCAATAGAAACAATAATTGAAATTTCAAAATATTTTAAAATAACTATTGATTCACTTTTAAAAGATGAATAAAGTTTAACCATATCACTTTCAAAAATTCAAACCATAAGGAGTTGATACCGTGGCAAACGCAAAAAAATTAAAATCAGGCAACTGGCGAGTACTTGAATATGATTATACAGACGAAAACAATAAACGGCATTACAAGTCATTTACCGCCTCAACTAAAAAAGAGGCAGAATATATGGCAAAGGAATACAGTCATAACAAGCAAAGAGGTGCTAAAACATACAATGACCTCACCTTGCAGGAAGCATACCGCCGTTACATAGACAGCAAGTCATCGGTTCTTGCCCCTTCAACAATAGACGGCTATGAAAAGAATTTGCGAAACGATTTTAAAACGCTAATGCCTATGAAGCTGAGTAATATAAATCAAGAGCATATTCAGCTTGCTGTCAACGAGATGTCAGCAACAAAATCGCCTAAATCAGTACGCAACTCCCACGGACTGTTGTCTGCGGTTCTGCGTGCATACAAGCCTCAGCTAATTCTTACTACCCGCCTACCGCAAAAAGTAGAGCCTACATACACAATTCCCACTACAGAAGAAATCAATACTCTGCTCGCCAGCGCAAGCGATTTCATAAGAGTGCCAATTCTGCTTGCAAGCTCCGGCAGTCTTCGCCGTTCCGAGGTGTGTGCCCTAACTCTCAACGATGTAAGCGACCTCGGAGTAACGGTAAATAAAGCAGCTGTCTATGACAAAAACAATAATGTCGTAATAAAGCCGCCAAAAACGAATGCAGGTAATCGCTTTGTTCCCTTGCCTCCTCACATCATAAAAGAGGTCAAAGAATGGAAATACTTTGGTTGCTCTCCGGCAAAGCTATCTGACTCATTCAACAGACTTGTACAACAATGTAATGTGCCGCATATATCCTTTCACAAACTACGCCATTACTTTGCTTCCGAACTCCACGCCTGCGGTATCCCAGACAAGCACATAGCTCAAATCGGAGGTTGGAAATCTGTTGCAGTACTGCAAAATATCTATCAGCACACTCTAAGAGATAAGCAGGAAGAAATGAATAAGAAAATCATAAACATTTTTCAGAATAATTTTACCGCTGATTCAAGCAATCTACAAAACCAAGCATAATTCTAAGTTAAGTATTTAAGACAACAAGCTATCCAAAAGCCAAAAACTTAATCATTCAATAACAGTAATGCAACACGATTTACAGCCACTTTTTTCTATAAATTCGTGTTGCATTTCGTGTTGCATTTATACTCAAAACACCTATTTTTACCGCTAATTTCTGTTTTTTACAATTAAATATGCAAACTAAAAAATCCAGCAAACAAGCCATTCCCAAGGATTTTGGCTTATCTGCTGGATTTTTGTTTTGGTGGAGATGAGGGGAATCGAACCCCTGTCCGAAAAGTATTTGCCAAGGCTTTCTACGAGCGTAGTTGTCGTTTTAAAATTCCCTTACCGCAGCACCCGACAACGGGTTATACGGCTCGGTAGCTTCTAATGTGTGACACAGCCCGAAGCATTGCTGTATTCACATTTACCACTAATCGACGCCCCTTACACAGCCGTGGTACTCTGTGCAGGAACGAGCAGCTTACGCTGCTAATCTAACTGTAGTTTTGTCAGTTATTTTAAAAGTTGCGGATTTTATAGTGGCTCTCCGCACCACTGCTCGCTTACCGAGGTTCACGCTCCCCGTCGAAGCCTTTACATCCCCGGATATAAACAAAGTTTAGCCTGTTTTAGGAGTATCATTATACTATATATAACAAGCATTGTCAATCACTTTTTGTCATATATGCTAAATGATCAAATTTTATTTAAAGACTGACAAAATGAGCCGCACAAATTAATGTACGGCTCTTTGTTATTATTTGCTGTGCTTATCTTTTTTCTTTTTTATATGAATTTCGGGAACTGCCACTGTATCATAAATAACAGATTCGTCGGCATTAGGTTTTTCGCTTGATATTTGCTTTACCTTACCTGTGTGAATTTCAGGAAAAGCAAGGTTTTCAGTTTCTACAAAATATTTATCCTTATCCTTCATAATATTACCTCCATTTTACAACAGATTAATAAAGAATGTGATTGTAAGGCTGTTAAGAAAATCTGCAAACAAGCTGCCTACTATAGGAATAATCAGATATGCTTTTACAGAAGGCTCATACTTTTCACAGATTGCCTGCATATTTGCCATAGCGTTAGGAGTTGCGCCCATACCAAATCCGCAAGTACCGGCTACTAATACCGCCGCATCGTAATTCCTGCCCATTACATTGAAAACCACAATATAAGAGAATAGGAACATTAGAGCTACCTGTCCTGCAAGCAATATAACAAGCGGAAGTGCAAGGTCAGCAAGCTGCCAGAGTTTTAGTGTAATCATTGCAATGCCGAGGAAAAGCGAAAGGCAAATACCGCCGAGGTCGTTAATTTCACCCATATGAATTGTGATTTTGCCTGTGTATTCGCCGATATTACGCATAATTGCCGCTGCAATCATTGCTCCGATGTAGATTGGAAATGTCATACCTGTGAGCGAGAGCAATTTTGAAAATATCGTGCCGATACCTACCGCAATTATAAGCTGAAATACAGCCGGCGCATACATCGAAAAATGTCTTTCGTGCTTTTCTTCTTCTTCAACAAGAAGAGTATCGTCATCATTTTTGATTGTTTCAAGAAGATTGTGCTTTTTAATAAGTCGGTTGCCGATTGGGCCACCCATAAGCGAACCTGCAACAAGACCAAATGTTGCCGCCGCAGTGCATACAGTTGTTGCTCCGCTAATACCGAAGTCCTCAAGCACCGGACCGAATGCACCTGCCGTACCGTGACCGCCTACCATTGGGATTGAACCCGTTGTCATACCCGTAAGCGAATCAAGCCCGAGGAGATTTGCAAGTCCTATGGCTGTGAAGTTCTGAGTTATTATAAGAACAATTACAAGTACAAGAAAAATAAGCAACGGTTTTCCACCGCTTTTAAGTACCTTTAAGTTTGCCTGGAAGCCTACCGAGGTAAAGAAAAATACCATACATACTTCTTTTAAAGTATCGTCAAAATCAATTTCAAGTATTCCTGTAGAATAGCAAATCAAAGTAAATATTGCGAATATCAATCCGCCGATTACCGGTGCGGGAATACAGAATTTTTCAAGAAAAGAAATTTTTCTTTTAAGGAAAGCTCCTAATATCAGTACAACTACAGCAACTGCGATTGTCTGATACATATCAAGTGTAATGCTCAATGTTTACATTCCTTTCGCAGTTATTCTGCTGTTTTTACTTCAATGCCTTTTTCACTGTAATATTCTGCCGCACCGCTGTGGAACGGAATATTTACACCTGTTACGGCATCTTTTTCTATAATATCAAGGTCAGCCGAAACAGTAAGCTGAAGTTCGTTTGCGTTATCAAACACAAGTTTTGTAAGTGTTTTCACCTTATCATTTGAAAGTCTGTCACTTACAATAAGTACCGATTTTACTCCAACGGTATTTACATCCTTAGTCTGACCGTTGTATGTGTTTCCGTCAACCTTACAGTCAATGTACGAATACGCTGATTTAAGCTTGTCTGACGCTTCTTTGTCAATGCTAAGAAGTTTTATGTCGCACTGTCTTGAAAGCTCTTCCACAACTGTGGCGTTTATGCCGACTGTCCAAAACAAAGCGTCAACCTCACCCGATACGAGTGCCTTGGCTGAATCCGCATAATTAAAGTTTTCCTCTTTAACCATTTTTTCATTCAAACCGTATGCGGATAAAATCTGTTTTGCATTGAGTTGTGAACCCGATTCTTCTTCACCGATGCTGACCGTTTTACCGAGTAAATCATCAACGCTGTTAATGTCAGAATCTGCCCTTACTATAATATGGCACACTTCGGTGTAAAGAGCCGCAACAGCGCTGTAATCTTTATATGCTGTTTTAAATGAATTTTCTCCGTTATATGCGTCGCTTATAATATCAGATTGAGCAATTGCCGCATCAAGATAACCTTGTGACAGCAAACGAACATTTGCCGCAGAGCCTGCTGTGGTCTTTACTTCAATCTTAAGAGCGCTGTCATTTTCGGCAAGCTGTTTTAATGAAGTTGCCGCCTGGTGATAAACACCGCCCAAACCTGCCGCTCCGAATCGAATACTTCCGTCCCCCATCGAACAACCGCAAAGCAAAACAGTTAACACAATAAGCAGAAGTGCAATAATTTTTTTCATCTTATCGCCTCTTTTTTTAATAGAAAAGAGGAATTGTAAACAGCGTACAATTCCCCGATATTTACAATTGATTATAACATATTTCGTGTAAAAATGTCAAACCTGCAAATTGCTAATTAAGTTTCAATTCAACCTTGTTGCCGTTTACAAAGGTCAGTTCAACTGTTGTAGGAGTATCGTTAGCGTTCCAGCTCTTCACGCTGATTTGCCGCTGCAAGCTGATCCGCACAGGCAACACGGATATAAAGAAATACTTTCATTTGGCTCTCCTTCTGATGTAACTTTGCATAAGTCCTGATATACTTACCTTTATTACTTTACAAAAAGCAATACAAGAAGTATAATAAATATCACAATTTAGTAATATTAAATGCATAAAATCAAAAAATCCCAAATAATTTCCAGTTAAAATATATAATAGGAATAGGAGCATACAAATGAAAAACAAAATCTTATCAGCAATAATATCCATCGTGCTTATGATTTCACTTGTAGGATGTCAGCAGAATAATACCATTATTAAGCCTTATGTAGAAACAAAAATGGTCACGGAAAACAGCCAATTAGATTTAGTAACCTTTACATTTGAGTCGCCCGACAGCTGGACAACTGTAGCCGCAGATAAAGATTCACTTATTTGCAGGAGTCCATCATCAAACGAATCGGAGGAATATAAAAACTATATTTCTCAGGATTATTTAGTTATTTCAAACTATACTACAAATGATATTTTGCCGGTATCAGACGAATACAAACAGGGCTATGAAGATTTGTTCAAAGGAACATATGACGGAATAGAAAAAATCATCAGCGACAGCATTGAATACATAAATATAAGCAAATATTTGGACAGCTTACCTGACGGAGAAACCGGCTCGAAGTACAGTTTTTTAGATTTATTGAATATTCTTTCAGATCCTGACAGCTTTCCTGATTATGAAATTCCTGATTCCCTGCGCAACAAAACGTGGGCATCTGATTTTAAATATACAGAATATCAAGGGAAAGACGGTAAAATTATTACTGTAGAATATTCATACTTGGTTGATGATATTACGCATAAAGCTATTAATTGTTATAGAGACGATAATTACTCAGTATGCGGTGCTTTTGATGATAGCAACGAGATTTCTTCAGGAGATGTTGCTTTATGGGTTGCAAATACCCTTGAGGTTTCCGAACATTACAAAATTGATGACGGAGCGGTATTAATAGAAGGAAAAGACTATTAATTATTAAATTTCCAATAGTAACATACTTTTTTAGAAAATTAAAGATATTATAAATAAAAACAGACCGCTACTGTAATGTAACGATCTGCTGTAAGGGAAGGAAAAGTTTAGATAACTTTTTCAGCGTGCTGTTGCGATTGATAAAAACTTCTTCATATTGTTACTCCTTACATAATAATTTTTTCTTTTTATAGAACCAGAAAAATGATACTGTCGCTGTGAGCATTAAAAATACTGTTACAACAGTTGTGTAACTTACAATTGCGCCTGTTTTGATTGTGTTAGTATCATTTTCTACAACTGTGTTTTGATTTTCTGTTGTTTGTGTTGCAGTCTGAACTGTAGTGAATTGTGTGGTTGTTTCTTCGATTGTAAGAATTACATCTGTTTTTGCACTTTCGGCAGCCGCTGCATATGCGCAGCAAACTGTCGAAATAACACATAAAGCTAAAACTACGGTAATAACGGTTTTTTTCATAATTAACCTCGAGTTTTATTTATCTTATTTGTCCTCAAGAGATACTGTGTAGTTAATTACACCGTTATAGTTACCGGCACCTACGCTATAGTAGTCTTTAAGTTTGATTTTTCTTGTGATTGTACCGAAGTTTGAGCCGTCCCAAGAAGCAATCTCGTCACCGATTGTGTAGTAAGTAGGATTTGCAAAAGCGTCTGAATTGTAGATTACATATTCAGCCTCCTGAAGATTTCTTGAATCCCATACTGCAAGAGTGTGAAGATTGCCGGAGTAACCTGCGCTCTCAATCTTTACGCTTACTTTTTTGCCGCTTGGAACAAAGGCTGTATCATTTTCAAGTGCAAGTGAATATGAAAGTGTTGATGACTCTTTTTGAAGTTCTGCTGTGAGAGGGATAGAAACAGTGTAAGCGGGTACGATTTCCGATTCACTTTTTGAATATGTAATTTTCTGCTGGAAGTCTGCTGTTGCGTGGTTTTCGTCAACAATCGGGGTGTCTGTTGTTGATGCCGCAAATGCTGCTGTTGTAGCGCATACGCTCATAGCTGCTGCCATTAATACTGCTGTAATTCTTTTTGCATTGATTTTCATAAATTTTCTTCTCCTTAGATTTTCAAATTCTAATGTCCTTGCCGCCAAATTGACGGCTGTTTATATATGATAAACCCATAAGGGATTATTGTCATTCAACTGTAAGCGTACTCTTAACCTGTGCGCCGTTCATTTGTGAATTGCTGTCAACAGAATATGTTGAAATATTAATTATTAAAGTGTATGTACCTTTTTCAATCGGTTTGTCAAGAGTTACGCCCTTAATTGCATCACCCGGTTTTACAAGGTCTGTAGTGCAAAGTGTTTCACCTGTTTCCTGCAAAGAAAGCGTAAATTTAAAATTACACGGATTTTCCTCGGGATTTAAAAGAGTGATAGGAAAGTCTGTGCTTTCACTTGAGATTGTCATATCGGGATAACCCGGAATTTTAATTCCCTGTTCAGCGCCGCCCGCATTTGAAACTTCCTGTTCGTAATGCGATGCGTCACTGTCAAACACAACGCCCTGCTGCTTTGCCGTATCCTGTGTTTGTGAGCTGTTATTATTCATCAGCAACACACCCATAGTAATGCCTACTGCCGCAAGAATTGCTATAACCGCAATAAGAACAATTACCAAAACTTTTGAGTTTTTACTTTTATCTTCCATTTTTCTTCCCCTTTTCTAACGATATTCTAACACCGTAATTTTATAATACAGTCATATTCTTTTATCACTCTTGTAAAAGATTGTAAAGTTTCGGGCAGTAAAAAAGCCCTGCACAAGGCAAGGCTTTGAAATATATTTAGGTAATCAACTAACACTGTCTGTAAATTTTTGAAATATTTTTCTGCTGTTTTCATCTGTAAAGAAAGAATACTCCGGGTGCCACTGCACCGCCCATACAAATTTTTTGTCGGGTGCAAACAGCGCCTCTATAAGTCCGTCCTCCGAAACCGCCATACACTCAAGATTCGGTGCAATATCTTTTACTGCCTGATGGTGCAGGCTTGTAACCTCTAAGGCATCTGTATTCAACAATTTATGTAAAGGCGAATTTTTCATTATTTTTACACTGTGAATAGGTTTATCATACGGGTGCGGCTGATGATGCACGGTATAGGTAGGATGCTCTGTTTGTAAATCCCGATACAGCGTACCGCCCATAACAGCATTAATAAACTGTATGCCACGGCAAATGCCTAAGATTGACTTGTCTTTTTCATAAGCCAGACGAAAAAGCTCTGTTTCCATATTATCTCTTTGCGTACAGCTTTCTCCGCACTGCTTTGTTCTCACTTGGTTATAAATTTTTGGGTCAACATCCTGTCCGCCTGTAAAAAGAAATCCGTCACAAGTATTTACAAGCTGTTTTATAATCTCTTCATCCTCGGTTAAAGGCAACATAACGGGAATACCGCCCGATTTTTCAATTCCTTGCATATAGTTTGGCAACATCCAATAGCAGTTTTTTTCAGAGTCCCAAAGCGGAACAACACCTATTAACGGCTTTTTCATACCTATTACCTCCAATAAAAAAGACAAGAAAGTCCTGCCGAACTTCCTTGTCCAAATTTATAAGAATATTTTAGCACACTGTAAATATTTTTTCAAGTATTGAAAGAAATCAAATTATCTGAAAATGTCGGACTGAAAGGCAAAAAGACCGCCTCCCTTGCCGTAAAACGGTTCTTAAAATATCTTGATTATATTGACTGACAGCAAAAAACTCGGCAACCGTAAAGATTGCCAAGTTTTTTATTCGGAAATATTTGCTTTTGGTGTGACATAAACAGTTTTGTTATTTACATAAATAACCATACCCGGTCTTGCACCGCTTGGCTTGCTTACATAACGCACAAGCGTGTAATCTACAGGCACTTGACTGCTTTCTCTTGCTTTACTGTAATATGCGGCAAGCTGTGCCGCCTCTAAAATTGCGGTATCGCTAATTTCTCTGCCTTCCGCAAAAACAACTGTATGCGAACCGTGAATATCTTTTGTGTGCAGCCACATATCATTTTTATTTGCAATTTTTAATGTAAGTTTATCATTTTGAGTATTGTTTCTGCCTACCAAAATTTTAAATCCGTCACTTGAAGTAAATTCAAGCGGCGGTAGTGCCGCCTGCGGTCTTTGCTTACCCTTTTGTTTGCGTAAATATCCCTGCTCGGTAAGCTCTTCCCTTATCTGCGCAAGTTCACGCTCACTCTCCGCACGGCTGACCGTATCAAGTACAGAATCAATGTATTCAAGCTCTGACCTGCCTTTCTCAATCTGTTCGGTCAAAATATGCTCTGCATTTTTCGCTTTTTGATAATCTTTATAATATTTTTGAGCATTTGCTGCCGGAGAAATTGCAGGATTGAGTTTTATGCGGATAAGCGACATATTTTCATCGTAAAAATTTTCCACTTCCGCAAAAGATGCGCCACGCTCAATACGGTAGAGATTTGCCTGCAACAAATCGCCGTTTATTCTAAGCTGTTCACGATTTGCACATTCTTTAAGTTCAATCTTTTGCTTTGCAAGTTTACGGGAAATTCTTTCGCTTAAATTAACAAGCATTTTTGTAAGGTCTTGAGATTTGACCCTCATTCTCTCTCTTGAATCTCTGGTTTCGTAAAAGCTGTCAAGAAGTTGTGAATATGTGTCAAAGTGCTTTATTTGAGCAAAATTTCCGTATTGCTCAATATCTGTAAATGTAAAATCAATCGGCTTGCCGTCATCTCTTATAACCATACACGGTTTGCCTGCATATTTATTAACATTTACATACAAATTATTGAGCACATCAACAAGTCTGTCATAATGCTGTTTATCCATACGGGTAGTTGTGCCCTCGCCCACTCTGTACTCAAGTTCTCTGCACACAAGAGGCGATACACCTTGAATTGCCCTTAGCAGTGCCTTGTTAAGCATCATTTCACCGTCAAAATCAACTGTTTTTTCCGCTATTTCTTCTGCCGAATGTTTAAGAATTGAAAGTTTATCCTGCGCCTCGGGAAGTTCGTATTTTATATTTGGAAGCACAAGTCTACGGCTGCTCATAGTCAGGTCAACACGCTTGAGAGAATCAATAATTACTCCGTTTGAATCCACAATAATAATATTGCTGTACATTCCCATAATTTCGCAAACTACTGTTATTAGAACGGTATCACCAAGTTCGTTTACACATTCAAAATCAAGGAACAGCACTCTGTCGCATTCCTGTTGACGAACCGCAACCAGCTTTCCGCCGCCGATACGCTTACGCAAAAGCATACAAAACATAGGCGGTGAAGCGGGATTTTCAGGTGTATTGCCGCAAAAATGCACCCTCGGTGAATTTGCCCTTGCCGAAAGCAAAAGCTTTTTATTGCCGTTAAAGGTACGCATCGCAAATACAAGTTCATCTCTGTTCGGCTGATAAATCTGCGATACCCTGGCACCGAGCGCCTCGGTTTCTATTTCGTGTTTTATATATCTTAAAAAAATTCCGTCTAAAGCCATCTTTTACCTCTATTTATGATATTTGCCGTTGGTAGAAATTTCAAACGCACGGTAAATCTGTTCCGAGAGTACCATTCTTGCCATCTGATGAGGAAATGTCATTTTACTCATAGAAAGTTTGAAATCTGCTCTGTTTTTCACCTTATTGCTAAGTCCGTAACTTCCGCCGATAATAAAATCCACCGTACTTTTTCCTGTAATTGCCGCATTGTCGAGCATTGCAGAAAGTTCTTCGCTTGAAAGCTGTTTGCCCTCGATGCACATTGCCACGGCATAATCACCTGCACCGATTTTCTTAAGTATTCTTTCTCCCTCTGCCTCAATTACCTCTGAAATTTCAGCCCCGTTCGGATTGTTATTTCTTATTTTTTCTTCCGCAAGTTCAACTACCGCAAATTTACAAAAGGCAGTAAGTCGTTTTGCGTATTCGGAAATTGCGTCTGTAAAATATTTCTCTTTAATTTTTCCTATACAAATTATATTTATTCTAATCATCTTTCACCATTAAAAAATTACCGATTTAGCATTAGTTTCTACGGGCGCTACATCGAGAGTATAATCTATTCCCCTATTCATTCCGTACTTTGAAAGTTCGTTTACAGCTGTATTAAGCGCTATTGACGGAGTATTATTTTGCTCACTTAAGTGACCGAGCATAAGTCTTAAAGTACCTGACTGCACAAGTCCCGCAAGCTCGGCGGCACAATCGGGATTAGACAAATGACCGTATTTAGAGAGTATTCGCTTTTTGAGTACAAACGGATACGGGCCGTTTTTCAGCATATCAACATCGTGGTTTGACTCAATAACCGCAAAATTGCTGTGTGCAACGGCATTTCTTACATCATCGGTCATATATCCCATATCAGTTGCTATTGTGGCAGTCTTTCCGTCTGCAAGCGTAACACTGTAGCAACAGCTCTCTGCGGCATCGTGCGGAGTATCGATTCTTTTAATAAGCATATCGCCTACCGCAACTTCGTTTTCGATAACCTCGGTTTCAAAGCGTTTATCCAGACGATTTGCCCTTTCAAGCGCCTCAAGTGTACCCTGACTTGCATACACCTTAAAATTATAGCGTGATGCAAGCACTTTTACGGCACTGCAATGGTCTGTATGCTCGTGGGTAATAAATACCGCACCTATTATGCGTGGATCTATTGAATTTGTAAGTAATGCATTTTCAATCTGTTTGCATGAACGACCTGCGTCTATCAGCACGCCCTGTGTTGCCGTACCCAGAAAATAACTGTTACCTTTACTGCCGCTAAAAAGCGGGACCGCTTTTGCCAAACTAATCTACTCCTATTCAATAATAATCATAATAATATATAATAACACAAAATTCGCATTTTGTCATCTGCATAATAAAAAACCCACAGCTGAAATTTGCTGTGGGTTAAATAAATTATTTTTTCAAAGCAGCTGCGGGAAGTGCATATTTTTTCTTGTATTCCTTATAGTCTGCGTTGTACTGAATATCATCGGAATTTTTAAGTTCGTGCAAATATTCGTGTGCATCGTAGCCGTTGTTGTTGATTTCAATAACACCGACCGCAATGTTTGAACAATGGTCGGAAACTCTTTCCATACTTGTAATAAGGTCAGAGAAAATAAATCCGAGTTCTATTGTACATTCGCCGTTTGTAAGACGCTTAACATGAGCCTCTTTAAGTTTATCTCTGATGCGGTCAATAACCTGTTCAAGAGGTTCAACTTTCGCCGCAAGTTTTACATCGTTATTGATAAATGCAAGCGTTGCATTATTTATAATCTCTTTTATAGCGTCCATCATAACATTAAGACCCGCCATAGCCCCTTCGGAGAAAACCGCTTTTTTCTCCTCAATTTCTTTTGCGGCACCGACAATATTCATTGCGTGGTCGCTGATTCTCTCGAAATCACCTATACCGTGCAAAACTCTCTGAACACTTTTACTGTCGTTTTCAGAAAGATTTTTCTGACTTAGTTTTACAAGATATGTCGAAATTACATCTTCGTACATATCAATTGTGTCTTCATTTTCAGAAAGGGTGTCAGCCGCTTTTTCGTTATAATTACCAACCATTTCAAGTGCGCCGAGAAGTGTACCCTCCGAAAGTCTTGCCATTTTTTCCGTAACATTTAAAGCACGGTCTGTTGCAAGTGAAGGTGTGTTGAGGAAACGCTCGTCGAGGAATGGTGCTTCACTTTCTTCTTCCGTATCCTTAATTGTAAGGCAAGCGAGTTTTTCAAGCTGGCGTGTAAAAGGAAGTAACATAGCTGTTGCTGCAATGTTAAATGCTGTATGGATAACAGCGATATTTGCCTCGGCAACCACATCGTCCAGGAATCCGTATTGGAATATTAAATTTGAACCGTAGAACAGCGCACAAATTACAAGTGTACCTATAATATTAAAATAAAGGTGTACCAAAGCAGCACGCTTAGCGTTTTTCTTTGCACCTATACAAGAAATCAAGGCAGTTACGCAAGTACCTATATTCTGACCCATTACAATCGGAATTGCCATTGAGTATGTAATCGCACCTGTTTTTGAAAGTGCCTGCAATATTCCGACCGATGCGCTTGAACTCTGGATAATTGCTGTGAGCAATGCACCTGCAATAATACCGAATACAGGGTTATTAAAGACTGTAAGAAGATTTGCAAAGTTAGGATCGTCAGAAAGAGGTGCTACCGCAGAACTCATAGAATCCATACCGAACATTAAAATTGCAAATCCCAAAAGAATAGACGCAAGGTTTTTCTTACTGTCGCTCTTTGTAAACATAATAAGAATTATGCCTATAAAAGCGAAAACAGCAGAAAAAGATGTCGGTTTAAGCAGCTGCATAAATACGCTGTCGCCCTCAATACCCGAGAGGCTCAAAATCCACGCTGTAACTGTTGTGCCGACATTAGCACCCATAATAATTCCTATTGCCTGTCTTAGCTTCATAATACCGGAGTTTACAAAGCCGACTACCATAACCGTAGTAGCGGATGATGACTGTATAACAGCTGTAACGGCTGCACCGAGCAAAAATCCCTTGAAAGTATTGTTAGTCATTTTTTCAAGAGTTTTTTCAAGTTTACCGCCCGAGAATTTTTCAAGGCCGTCACCCATTGTATTCATACCATACAAAAAGAGTGCCAAGCCACTCAACAGCTGAAGAATCGAAAAAATATCCATATCCCTAAACTCTCCTTTTCCTTTGTAATGATATTAGTATTAAGTCAAAGTTTTATTTTGCATTTGTAAAATCTATGTAAAGTTTTTTACACAACAACAACTGCGCCCTGTTTATAAGTAAGACTTAAACAAGACGCAGCCGTAATATTAAATATTAATATTTAATTTTGCTAAAAGTACATTTTATAATTTTTACAATGCTTTTACTTTAAATGTAAATACCGTACCGTTTTCATTACTCTTTAATGTAATAGTACCGTCATGTCTTTCGGCAATATGTTTTACAATTGCAAGTCCAAGACCTGTACCGCCGGTTTCTTTAGAACGGCTTTTGTCAACTCTGTAAAAGCGCTCAAAAACTCGTTTTTGATGTTTTAACGGAATACCGATTCCCGTATCCGCAACACTGAGAACGGCGTTTTCGTCCTCTTTTTTAACAGTAACGGTAACATTTCCGCCCTTGCGGTTATATCTTATCGCATTGTCGCAAAGGTTATAAACAAGTTCATAAAGTTGGTTACGATTGCCGTTTATTAAAATTTTATCTTCCGCATTAACTTTAATGACAACCTCGTGTTTATTTGCATTTGTATGTAAATCTTCCGCTACCTCTCTTGAAAGTCCCGACAAATCGACCTTATCGTAATTTACGGGTCTTGTGTTTTCGTCAAGTTCGGAAAGCTCTATAATATCGCCAATCAAAGAAAGCAGTCTGCCTGATTCTTTATGAATTTTTCCGGCAAATCTTTCAATATCTTCCGGTGCAACAATTCCGCTTTCTATAATTTCCGCATAACCCGAAATTGAAGTGAGCGGAGTTTTTAACTCGTGGGTAACATTTGCGGTAAATTCACGCCTCATTTTTTCGGCTTTTCGTTTAGCCGAAATATCAATTATAAGACAGATTACACCTTTTTGTTCGCTGTTGGAATACACCGGACTTGCAATTATCTGCAATACTCTGCCGTTTATATTGCCTTCATTACTACTGCGTTCACCGCTGAAAGCCTTGTCAACACATTCGCACAAAACCTCATTGCGTGAAAATGAAATAAGACTTTCGCCAACAGTGCCCTCTGAATCCGTGCCGAGATATTTTGAAGCGGAATGATTACACATAAGCATATTCTTATCCATATCAAGCATTATAAAGCCCTCGGACATATTTTGAATAAGCGTGTCTATTCTGTCTTTTTCAAGCTGTAAGCGTGAAACCTGCTTGTTAATCTGCTTTTGCTGACTTGAAATGGTGCGGGAAATTGAACTTAATTCTTCATATTGATTGCCGTCAACATTGCTTTCGAGATTTTCTATAGGCGCAATAATTTTTTTCGTTGACCTTTTTGAAAGCACACAGCAAAGAATAAATACAATAATTATTACGGCAAACAAAATCGGAACAAGGTGCATAAAAATGGAGTAGCCGTTTTCCATAGTTTCAGACAATCGCAAAACATTTCCGTTTGAAGTTTTTACAGCATAATAATATGTAACATTGCCGAGTGTTTCTGATTTTCTGCTGTCATCGCCGTATCCGTTTTTCATTGCATTTATAAATTCGGGACGATTGGAGTGATTTCCCATTTTTGTAACATCAACGCCGTCATCGCTTTCCAAAAGAACATTTCCGTTGCCGTCGAGCAATGTAACTCTTATTCGTGATGAACTTAAATCGTGCAGCAATTCATAGCTGCTGTTTTTATTATAAAGATTTGCGGCTATATTTGTATAATCTTTTAATGTTGTTTTTTCCGAAGAAGAAAAAATAAACCAGAAAGCGGCTGTTGAAAAAACAGCCGTCAAAAGAATGGATACACCAGCGGTGATTATAAATCTTTTTAAAAGAATTTTTCTTAGTTTCATTTATCATTCTCCTGCCTTGTATCCTACATTACGCACGGTTTTAATAAGATTGCCGCATTCTCCGAGTTTTTGTCTTAGAGTTGTAATGTGCATATCAACCGTACGGCTCTCTCCCTCGAAATCGTAACCCCAAACATTAATGATAATGTTCTCTCTTGTGAGTGCCATACCTTTATTGTTAAGCAAATATTTGAGCAATTCGTACTCCTTATATGTAAGGCTGCACTGTTCTCCGTTTGAAGTTACAATATGCTTTGAATCGTCAAGAACAATTCCGCCAAGTTCCACGGTTTCGGGCTTTTCTTCTACCGTACAGCGTCTTAAAATTGCCCTTACTCTTGAAATAAGTTCAAGTACGGAGAACGGCTTTGTAAGGTAATCGTCGGCACCCATATCAAGTCCTTTTACCTTATCCATCTCACTTGACTTTGCGGTAACAAGAATAACCGGAATATTTTTTGTAGACTTGTCTTTTCTTAATTTTTCAAGTACAGACAATCCGTCAAAATCGGGAAGCATTACATCAAGAATAACAAGCTGCGGCTTTATTTCCGCACACGCTTTAAAAAAGCTCTTGCTTTCTCCAAAGCTTTTAACCTCATAACCGCTGTTTTTCAGTGCGTAAGTTTCAAGCTCCCTGATGTCTGTATCGTCTTCTACAATATAAATTAACATATAATTCTAACTCCCCGATATAGATTTAAGGCAGACATACTTCCGCCTTAAACCTAATTATATCACAATAGTCTTGATTTGCAACAAAAATCATCAAAGGTTATACTGTCTTTCCTGTAATTGAAAACACAACCCATTCACCGATGTTCTCTGCGTGGTCGCCGATTTTTTCAAAATACTTTGCAATAAGCAAAACATCTATAGCCTGCTGATCAAGTTCTTTGTTTGCGTTTATAATATCGATAACCTCTTGTTTTACCTTATTGAAAAGGTCATCAATTGCGTCATCCATAGTAGCTACGGTCTTTGCAAGTTTCAAGTCTTTTTTAACAAAAGCGTCAATAGCAGTTGTTACCATATTTGAAGAACGCTCTGCCATTTCAGAAAGATGAGTCATTGAATAAATGTTTTCGCAGTCTTTCAAATAAGTTGACATTTCCGCAATGTCAATAGCCTGATCGCCGATTCTTTCAAGGTCGGTAATCATCTTAAGAGCCGCAGATACCGTTCTTAAGTCACCTGCAACAGGCGACTGTAAAAGAAGGAGATTTAAGCAATAGTTTTGTATTTCTCTCTCCATCTTATTGATTTTTTCTTCAATCATTCTTGATGTTTCAAGTTTATCGTATTCGCCGTTTGTAATAATGGTTATCGTATTTTTTATTGCACCTTCAACCAAAGCGCCCATTTCAATGAGTTTATCGTTAAGTGCTTTTAATTCCAAATCAAAATACTCTCTCATTAGCCGAACCTTCCTGTAATGTATTCCTCTGTACGCTTATCCTTTGGAGTAGAAAACAAGGTAGCCGTATCAGTGCATTCAATCATTTCGCCAAGCAGGAAGAATGCCGTATTATCAGCAATTCTCATTGCCTGCTGCATATTATGTGTAACCATAATAATGGTATATTTATCTTTAAGCTTCATACAAAGTTCCTCGATTTTACCTGTGGAAATAGGGTCAAGTGCAGATGTTGCCTCGTCCATAAGTAAAACTTCAGGCTTTACCGCAAGCGCTCTTGCAATGCAAAGACGCTGCTGCTGACCGCCCGAAAGGCCGAGTGCGCTCTTTTTAAGTCTGTCCTTAAGTTCATCCCAGATAGCGGCATCTTTCAAAGACTGCTCTACGATTTCGTCAAGCTCTCTTCTGCTTCTTATACCGTGTGTTCTCGGACCGAAAGCTATGTTATCATACACGCTCATAGGAAACGGATTTGCTTTTTGAAAAACCATACCCACTCTTTTTCTGAGAACATTTACATCCATATTTTTGCCGTAAATATCCTCGTTATCAAGACGGATATCACCTGTAATTTTACAACCCTCAACCAAATCATTCATTCTGTTAAGTGATTTCAGGAGCGTTGATTTACCGCAGCCCGACGGGCCGATAAAAGCTGTAATACGGTTTGCCTCCATATTAAAGTTTACAGACTTTAATGCGTGAAATTTGCCGTAATACAGGTTCATATCCTTAATTGTAAACTTATCCATTTATTTTCCTTCCACTCTTACTTATTTTTACTTGTAAGCTTTTTGGCGATAAATGCCGAAAGCGTATTTATTAAAAGTACAAGCACAAGCAATACAACCGCTGTTGCCCAAGCCTGATCTGTATGCAATCCCTCATTTGCAAGTACATACATATGAATAGCAAGCGTTCTGCCCGAAGACATAAGACCTTTTGCAAGACCCGACGCCGAACCCGATGTATATAAAAGAGCCGCAGTTTCTCCGACTATTCTGCCGACTGCAAGAATTATACCTGCAAGAATACCCGGAATTGCACTCGGAAGAATTATTCTTATAATTGTTCTCAGCTTGCCTGCGCCAAGTCCGTAACTGCCCTCTCGGTACGAGTCGGGAACAGAAAGCAAAGCTTCCTCTGTAGTTCTCATAATTGTCGGTAATACCATAATTGCAAGTGTAAAAGAACCTGCAAGCAATGAAAGTCGCCACTGCAAAGTAGTTACAAAGAATAACATACCGAACAAACCGTAAACAATCGACGGAATACCCGAAAGAGTTTCTGCCATAGTTCTGATAAGTTTTACAAACTTGTTGCCCCTTTTTGCATATTCCGCAAGGTAAATCGCAGCACCTACGCCAAACGGTACGGCAATTACCAAGGTAAGCAAAGTTACCACAACAGTATTGATAATTGCAGGCATACAGGATACATTATCACTGTTATATTCCCATGCAAACAGCTCCGGTGTAATATGCGGAACACCCATTACAAGAATATATACAATTAAAAATACCAGAGCAAGCACTGATATTGCCGCTGCAAGTACAACCAATATAAACAAAACAAGTGAGAGCGGCTTTCTTTTATATTCTCTTAATCTTTGGGCAAATCCTGTTTTATTGATTGCCTTTATTTCATTGTTATCAGCCATTCTTTTCACTCCTGCTCTTAATTGCCTGCATTGAAAGTGTAATAATTAATATGAACACAAACAAAACTACACCTGTTGCTATAAGTGCCTGTCTGTGAAGTCCTGTTGAGTAACCCATCTCAAGTACAATATTTGCTGTAAGTGTTCTTACACCGTCCGTAAGTGATGTAGGAATCTGTACCTGGTTGCCTGCAATCAGGATAACCGCCATAGTTTCGCCGATAGCTCTGCCTATGCCAAGCACAACACCTGCGAGAATACCCGACTTTGCGGCAGGAAGCATTGTTTTGAACACACTTCTCTCTCTTGTTGCGCCGAGTGCCAATGCACCCTCGTAGTAATTTTCGGGCACCGCACGGATTGCCGACTCCGAAACGCCTATAATTGTAGGCAAAATCATAATTCCGAGCACTATTGACGCCGCAAGCAAACTTGAACCGTCGACGTCAAAGTTATCTCTGATAAACGGTACAATTACCATAAGTCCGAAAAAGCCGTAAACGATTGACGGAATACCTGCGAGTAATTCTGTTGCGGGTTTTATAACCTTATATAACGGTTTCGGACAAAAACGAGCAAGGAAAACCGCTGTTAAAATTCCGATCGGCACACCGATTACTACCGCACCGGCTGTAACATATATACTGCCGATAATCATTGTAAATATTCCGTAGCTTGCAGGAACATTTGTCGGTGCCCATTCTGTGCCGCCTATAAAATTAAAAAGTCCGATTTCTGCCATTGCCGGAACACCGTTGTAGAAAAGGAAAATACAAATAAGCACAACCGCCGCTATGCTGGCAAGGGCTGTCAGGAAGAAAACTCCCTGCATAGCCCTTTCTTTAATATTGCTTAATCTCATTTAGTTATATCGCTCCAAACCTTAGCTTCACCTGTGTAGATAGCTTTTACCTGATCCATTGTGAGATTTTCTGTAGTATTGTTTGTATTTACGATTACCGCAATACCGTCTTTTGCAATTGTTGTTGATGTAAGAGCTGTTTCTGTATCCTTAAGTTCTCTTGATGCCATACCGATGTCACAAGTACCCTCAAGTGCAGACTGCATACCTGCCGAAGAGTCTGATGTCTGGAGTTCGATTTCTGCCTTTGTATTAATCTGCTTGTAAGCCTCAATAAGTTTTTCCATTACAGGAGATACCGAAGAAGAACCTGCAACTGTAATTTTGCCCTCCGGCTTTGTTCCTGCATATGCTGCATTTTCAGATACAGATACATAACCTTCTTTAGAAATTACTGCCTGACCGTCTGAACTTAAGATATAATCTACAAAGTCCTTAGCAACACCGCTTAAGTCACCCTTATATGCAATGTTAAACGGACGGCTGATTTTATATTCGCCTGACTTTACATTCTCTGCTGTTGCGTCAACATCTTCAACCTTAAGAGCCTTAACGCTGTCGTTGAGTGAACCGAGTGAAATGTAACCGATTGCTGCGTCATTGCCCTTTACATTAGTAATAACAGCCTCAGTACCGTTTACTGTAACTGCATCTGTTCTTGTCGTATCTTTCTTTGTGTCGCCGTCTTTAACAAGAACACCTGTAAGCTCTACGAAAGCATCACGAGTACCGGAACCCTGCTCTCTTGTAATTACAGAAAGTGATTTGCTTGTATCAAAAGCACTTGTGTTTGATGAACCGGCATTGCTTGAGTTGTCGCCTGATGCTGTTGATGAAGAATTGCCGCCGCAGCCTGCAAATGCACTTGCCATAATTACGCCTGCTGCTAATACCGATAATAATTTTGTACTTGTTTTTTTCATAAATATAATCTCCTCAAATAATTATCGTACTTCTTTTGAGTACGGTCTTAGTTTAGTTAATTTTTGTAAAGCTATTTACCTCCTATTTGTAAAATACCCGTAAAAAATTATTTTAATTATGTTATGAAATAATATTTTCTATAAAAAGTGATGACAAGAGGCAAATAATATGTTATAATATTATAAATATTGATATTTAGGAGGCTGAAGCCAATGGAAAATACAAAGATTCCATATAAAATTTATCTTGACGAAAGTGAAATACCTACTCAATGGTATAATGTTCGTGCAGATATGAAAAACAAGCCTGCTCCTCTTCTTAACCCTGCTACATTAAAACCAATGACAGCAGAGGAGCTTTATCCTGTTTTCTGTAAAGAACTCGTAGCACAGGAGCTTAACGATACAGACGCATACATAGATATTCCGCAGGAAATTCAGGATTTCTATAAAATGTACCGTCCGTCCCCGCTTATCAGAGCATATTTCCTTGAAAAAGCTCTCGGTACTCCTGCTAAGATTTACTATAAGTTTGAGGGTAACAATACAAGCGGCAGTCATAAATTAAACTCTGCCATCGCACAGGCTTATTATGCTAAAAAGCAGGGTCTTAAAGGCGTTACAACAGAAACAGGCGCAGGCCAGTGGGGTACCGCCCTTTCAATGGCTTGTTCTTACTTCGGTCTTGATTGTAAGGTATATATGGTAAAAGTATCTTACGAACAAAAGCCGTTCAGAAGAGAAGTTATGAGAACTTACGGTGCAAGTGTTACTCCTTCCCCGTCTACAGATACTGCAGTCGGCAGAAAAATTCTTAAGGAGCACCCGGGCACAACAGGCAGTCTTGGCTGTGCAATTTCCGAGGCTGTAGAAGTTGCAACTTCTACAGAAGGATATCGTTATGTACTCGGCAGTGTGCTCAATCAGGTACTTCTTCACCAGTCGGTTATCGGTCTTGAGGCTAAAAAAGCTCTTGATAAATACAATGTTAAGCCTGACATCATTATCGGTTGTGCCGGCGGCGGTTCTAACCTTGGCGGTCTTATATCTCCGTTCGTAGGCGAAAAATTAAGAGGTGAGGCTGATTACAGAATTATTGCCGTTGAACCTGCATCTTGCCCAAGCTTGACAAGAGGTAAGTTTGCATATGACTTCTGCGATACCGGCAAGGTTTGCCCGCTCTCTAAGATGTACACACTCGGCAGCGGATTTATTCCGTCCGCTAACCATGCCGGCGGACTTCGTTACCACGGTATGAGCAGTACACTTTCACAGCTTTACCACGACGGTCTTATGGAGGCTACTTCTGTTGAGCAGACATCTGTATTTGCTGCCGCAGAACAATTTGCAAGAGTTGAGGGTATTCTCCCTGCTCCGGAAAGCAGCCATGCAATCAGAGTTGCAATTGATGAGGCTCTCAAATGTAAAGAAACAGGCGAAGAAAAAACTATTCTCTTTGGTCTTACAGGTACAGGCTACTTCGATATGCTTGCATATGAGAAGTTTAACGACGGTCTTATGAGCGACTATATTCCGACAGACGAGGAACTCCAGAAAGGCTTTGACGGTCTTCCGAATGTTCCGGAAAACTGATATAATTATATTATGGAGAGAGGTTTTCCTCTCTCCTTTTTATTATAGTAATTTTTATTAATAATTGTAAAAATATCAACTTAATTAGTCATAACTAACTCGTAACTACTTGACAAAATAATTCTGTTGTGCTATTATTCCATTCGTAGAAAATTATTCTTGAAAGGAAATGACATATATGGCAAAACCAAAGCTTCCAATTCCTGTAACACTTCTTACAGGTTATCTTGGTTCCGGTAAAACTACACTTATCAACCATGTCCTCGGCAATCAGGAGGGCTACAAATGTGCCGTTATCGTAAATGATATAGGCGAAGTTAATATTGACGCTGAACTTATTCAGAAAGCAGGCGTTGTTACTCAAAAAGATGACAACCTTGTTCCGCTTTCAAACGGCTGTATTTGCTGTACACTTAAAGTTGACCTTATCAATCAGATTGCAGAACTTGTAAAGTCAGGTAAATTTGATTATATTCTCATTGAGGCAAGCGGTATCTGCGAGCCGCTCCCTATTGCACAGTCTATTGCTGTACTTGAGGGTGACGAAGAGGAAGGCACTCCTGCTATCTGCCGTCTTGACAACATTGTAACTGTTGTTGACGCACTCAGAATGGCTACAGAGTTTGGCTGCGGCGACAATCTTCTTAAAGACGATGTTGACGAAGAAGACATTGAAAGCCTTGTTATTCAGCAGATTGAGTTCTGTTCTACTATCATTCTCAACAAAGTTGATATGGTAAATGAGGAGCAGCTCGGCAGAGTTAAAGCTATGATCAGAACTCTTCAGCCAAAGGCTAAAATTATTGAGGCTAACTACGGTAAGGTAAGCGTTGGCGACATTCTCAATACAAATCTTTATGACTTTGAAGAAACTGCAGGTTCAGCAGGCTGGGCACAGGCTTACGATAAGGACGAAGACGAGAAAAACGAGCATCACGATCATGATGAGGATGAACACGAACATCATCACCACGACGAGGACGAGCATGAGCATCACCATCATCATGATGACGAAGATCACTCTCACTGCGACCACGAGCACGGTCACTGTTGCCACCATCACCACCACGGTGACGATGACGAAGAGTACGGCATCTGTACTTTTGTGTACCACAGCCGCCGTCCGTTCAATCAGGAAAAATTACAGGAATTTGTAAACAATTGGCCAAAGGGCGTTGTTCGTGCAAAGGGTATTCTTTGGTTCTCCGATAAAGACAAGAGAGATTACCTCTATGTATTTGAGCAGGCAGGCGTACAGATTACCGCTACAGAAAACGGCAAATGGCTTGCTGCATTCCCTAAGAGCGAGCAGAAGAAATACTTTAAAGAGTATCCTGATATTGAAGAGCATTGGGATGAAAAATACGGCGACCGTGAAACAAAACTTGTATTTATCGGTCAGCATATGGATAAGCAGAATATTATTGAAAGACTTGACAATTGTCTTGACGATTAATAAAAATAATTACAGGGTTGATTCAGAAAATAGAATCAACCCTGTTTTTTATCAAAAATTGTAATTAATTTATGATTTAGCACACAGTTAAAATTGTTTTGAAAAAGTATTCCGCATTTAGAATAGAACCTAAATTTTTAATTATTGATATAAAATATAAATTATTCTGATTTATTATCTTCTTTTGTTTTCTTTTTGGCGGCGGATTTAAACGGAACAACCGAACCGTCCTCCTGTTTAATACTTACATTATCGAGAGTATTATCAAACTGATCTCTGATTTCGGCAAGATACACGGCATAAAGCTGTTTCTGTTCTGCCTGTTCTTCGGCATTAAGTCCGAGTGTTTTCTTTTTCTTTGCAAGTTCATTTATTCTTTTAATTAAATCTTTATCCATAATAATCACTTCCTATGTTAATAATACCACACTGTAAAGTATTTTGCAATACAAAAGCCGTATCATATGGACAACCATAAGATACGGCTTAATTTTTTACCAGTAACGAGCCTCGGTTTTTACTCTTGTATATGCTTTTTTGCTTCTCGCTCTTGTACGGCGGCCTTTTTTTGAAGCCTTAATATTTTTAATAATATATACACCGCCAAAAATCGAAAGTAAAGCAAGAACTACCACAAACCAAAGACCAACATTAAGATTGCGCTTTACAACTGCCGAAATAATAGCAGGTGTATTGGCTGATGTGTTTGAAAGTGCAGCCTTTGTAACCTTATTTGCAGCCTGCGCTACAACTGCGGCTGAATGTGTATAATCCTGATTTTGTGTATTCTGCAAAACAAATTGTGATGAACCTACCTGCGGCATTGCATACGGACCTGTGTAGCTTACTGTAGAAGCAAGTGCGGAACCGTTGCTTGAAAGTGCTGTTGCCGAGAACATTGCCTGATATGTATCCTGATCCACAATACCTGTAGCTTCAAGATTATTTGCAAGCTGGAATGCCTCAACAGCTTGTACTGTAGTTTCTCCGAAGTAGCCGGTAGCTATTTCATTAAAGAAACCGAGAATAGCAAGTCTGTTCTGAATTGTGAGAATTGAGTTACTCTGATCGCCCAACTGATATGTAGGTGTCTGTTCAGCAAGTTTTGCCTGAACATCGGCATAGGTAGGACAATCTTCCGAGTAAAGAATATCTCTGTCTGTACCTGAAATACCGTCAACATCTACTCCTGCTGCCTGCTGGAACTGAATGTAAGCTGCTTCTGTTGCATCGTCAAACTTACCGTTTACTTCGCCATCATAGTAGCCAAGCTCCTTAAGTCTTTCCTGAATCTTCGTTACTTCGTCACCCTCATCGCCGTTTCTGTAAAGAACAGGCTCTGTAGGTGTTTCTTCTTTTACCTCTTCAGTCGAACTGCTGTTGTCGCTGTCAGTTGAAGAATCGTCAACCGTGTTGTTTGAAGAGTTGTTATCTGAACTTGAAGAAGAATTGTCGGAAGAATTTGAAGAAGACGGATCTGACGGAGTATTGCTTGATCTGCCCTTTGAATCAAAGTAATATGTAGTGCCGTCAATTGTTCTTGATGTATCTACAATGTATTCGCCGTTTTCATAGTAATAATAATCACCGTTGAACTCTTCCCAACCGTTTTCTATGTAGTCAATAGCGCCTACCTTGTACCACTGTGTCCACCCCATATAATCTACGGTGTCATAGCATACATCTTCGTCATCGTTTCTTGCGTCAACTGCCATACCGTCGCCGATATATACACCGACATGACCATCCATATGAAGACCGAGTCCGTGTATTCGTGGAATACCGTTGCTGACATATCCACTTGCGCTTGATGCATACAGCTGTGAATCTCCGCCTCTTGCGTTGCCTCCGCAATAGGAATAAATAAGACCGGAACAATCTACGGTACCGGGAGTAGCTCCGCCGTAAACATAGCTCCAACCGCTGTAATATGCATTGAGCGCCCACTCTGCAAGACCTGCACCTGTGCCTGATGCATGAGCTGTAGTACTGCCTGCGACTGCGCACGCACCCGAAAGCATTGTTACACTCAACAGCACAGAAGCAATTTTCTTACTTCGCTGCATTGTATTACCTCCAAATTGTGTCAGGTGTAATAATTACATCAAAATTACACTTATTAACAAATTTGTAATAATTATAGCAGATATTCAAGAAAAAATCAACCCCTTGTTTAGCATTCCTCTCCTTTTTTGTTAAAAAGCACAATAAAAACGCTATTATAATTCAATATCAGAATTTTAATTCACATTTAGATTACAAATCAAGTAAATTTTTGTAACATTTTGAAATAATTGTAAATATGTAAATATAATTATTTATTAAACACGAGGCAACAAATAAGCCGCACTCTGACGAGTACGGCTGAATTTGTAATAATTAAATTATTTTTCATCATGTTCGAAATCATTGTCAGAAATATTGTAAGTAGCACCTACACCTTCCTGAGCAAGTTTCCTTTCGTTTTCAATCACACTGTCTTTTTTGTCAGGCCACTTTGCATAGAGAACCTTCAAAAGGATAGGAGTAAGAATTGAAGAAACAATAATGAGAATGATTACAGCTGTAAAGAACTTAGCGTCCATAAGACCTGCGTCAAGTCCCTTTTGCGCAACAATAAGAGCAACCTCACCGCGGTTCATCATACCTACACCGATTTTAAGCGAATCCGTCATATTGAACTTACAAATTTTTGCCATACCGCCGCAGCCGATAATTTTGGTTACAAGAGCTACAGCAACAAGAGCGATTGAGAACCATAATATCTGCATATTAAAGTTATCAAAACTTGTCTGTAAACCGATGCTTGCAAAGAAAATAGGTCCGAAGATCATATATGAACTGATGTCCATTTTTCTTTCAATATAACCAGCATCATTGATGTTACAAAGAATAATACCTGCTACATAAGCACCTGTAATATCGGCAATACCAAAGAATTCTTCCGAACAATAAGCTGCCGCAAAACAAAGAACAAGTCCGAAAATCGGAATTCTTCTTGAATGAGGCCAGTGCTTGCTGATCCATTTAAAGAGGAAGTAAAGTGCAAAACCAAGTACAATTGCAAGTACAAAGAAAAGAATTGTCTTGATGCAAACATCAACAGGTGAAACATCAGGGCTCTTGAAGCCGATAACTACGGTAAGAAGAATGATACCTATAATATCGTCAAGTATAGCAGCGGAAAGTATCGTTGTGCCGACCTTTCCTTTCAGATGTCCCATTTCCTTAAGAGCCTGTACGGTAATACTAACCGATGTTGCCGCAAGAACAGTACCCATAAATATGCCTTCGTAAAGCCGTGTATCCGGAGTACCGAATCCAAAACCCATATAAACAAGCATACCGCCTACAAGAGGAACAGCAACACCTGACAAAGCAATCAACAATGCAACAGGTCCTGTTTTTACAAGTTCCTTAAGGTCTGTTCCCAAACCTGCCGAGAACATAAGTAAAATTACGCCGATTTCTGCCATACCTGAAATAAAATCGTCCTTAACTACAAGGTTAAGCAGTGAAGGTCCGATAATAAGGCCGGCAATGATTTCGCCAACAACCTGCGGTGCTTTGAGCTTACGGGCAAGAAGTCCGCAAAGCTTAGCAGCAACAAGGATAATGGCAAGATTTCTTAGAATAAGCATTAAATCCATAGTGCGCCCCTTCTCCCTATACATATTAATATAGGAAATATTAAAAATTTTCCACCATATATTTTAGCACTTTTGCTTTAAATTTCAAGACAGTATTGTTAATATTATAACAGTAGCAACAGTTTTGTCATTATTTACATTTTTTAGTATTTATCTATAATATTTATGTATTTTTTATCTATATATAATTGATTTTAAAATTTTAGAAAATTAGTTGTTTTTTTATGGTATTTTAAATTACCATTTTAAAGACATTCAAGTATTTAAGCCTTTATTCTTAATTAGTAATTAGAAATAATTTCTTATTATTTTGTCGAATATGTAAGAATACAGCATACCTCAATACTAATTTATTATGTAATGCGATAAAAGTAACAAAAAGCGAAAAAAAAACGAAAAAAACATTGACAAATATTTAACAAAGATGTTAAAATGGTATTACTGAAAATTAGAAAATCAGTACCAGTATAAGTTTGAAAGGATCCTTCAAATTATGAAAAAAATATTATGCGCACTTATTGCAGGTGCAATGTGTGCAACAATGGTTTTCAGCCTTGCAGGCTGTGGCTGTTCGAATAAAAACGAACCCGGCTATACCATTGAAGCTACAAAGCCTGACCTTACAGACAACGGCTTTGGTTATTACATTGTAAACAGCAATGAGCTTATGGTAACAGAGTACACAGGTAACGAAAAAAATATTGTTATTCCGGATACCTATAACAACTATAAAGTAACATCAATAGGTCCTAACGCTTTCAGCGAAAAGGACATTGAGAGTATAACAATTCCCGATACGGTAACTGAGATTGAGGGTCATGCTTTCCAGTCATGTGCAAATCTTAAGTCGGTTACACTTTCCAAAAATCTTAAAACATTAGGCAATAATGTATTTTTCCTCTGTACTTCACTTGAAGAAGTTACAGTTCCGGGTTCGGTAACAGACCTTGGTCTTTTCACTTTCCAGGGTTCGGGAGTTAAAAAAGTAACTATCGAATCAGGCAGTCTTGAAGAAATCAGAGAATATGTTTTTTATCAGTGCCCTGCCATTACGGAAATCGACATTCCTGCCAATGTAACTAAAATGTCTGAATACAGCGTTTGTGATAACGCAAACACTGTTACAATAAATGCTCCAAAGGGTTCTTACGCAGAAAACTATGTAAAAACCAACGGAAAAACCAACAAGCTTGAATTTAAAGCTGTTGAAGAATAAGTCATCCATTTTCAGCTTTTTGCTGAATAAAATACAAAATGCTAGATAAGAGGTAGATTTAATGAGCACAAAAGAGTATCCGATCGTAGAAAACGCAGAGACTTTTGAGGCAGCTTTAGCAAAAGTTAAAGAAGCTCAGAAGATTTTCGCAACCTACACACAGGAACAGGTTGACAAGATTTTCCTTGCAGCAGCATCCGCAGCTAACAAGATGAGAATCCCACTCGCTAAAATGGCTGTTGAAGAAACAGGCATGGGCGTAGCTGAAGATAAGGTTATCAAAAACCACTTCGCTTCTGAGTACATTTACAATGCTTATAAAAATGTTCAGACATGTGGCGTAATCGAAGAGGACAAATCTTTCGGTATTAAGAAGATTGCAGAGCCAATCGGTGTTATCGCTGCAGTTATTCCAACAACAAACCCAACATCAACAGCTATCTTTAAGACACTTATCTGCTTAAAGACAAGAAACGGTATCATCATCAGCCCACACCCACGTGCTAAGAAGAGCACAATTGAGGCTGCTAAGGTTGTTCTTGAGGCTGCTGTAGCTGCAGGTGCTCCAGAGGGCATTATCAGCTGGATTGACATTCCAAGCCTTGAGCTTACAAATATGCTTATGCAGGAAGCTGATTGCATCCTTGCTACAGGTGGTCCTGGCATGGTTAAGGCTGCTTACTCATCAGGTAAGCCTGCTCTCGGCGTTGGTGCAGGTAACACTCCTGCAATTATTGACGAATCAGCAGATATTCTCCTTGCTGTAAACTCAATTATTCACTCAAAGACATTCGATAACGGTATGATTTGTGCTTCAGAGCAGTCAGTTATCGTTGAAAAGAAGATTTATTCAAAGGTTAAAAAGGAATTTAAGGCTCGTGGTTGCTATTTCCTTAACGACGAAGAGACAGAGAAGGTAAGAAAGACTATCATCATCAACGGCGCACTTAACGCTAAGATCGTTGGTCAAAAGCCTGTTACAATTGCTGCTCTTGCAGGTGTAACAGTTCCTGAAGAAACAAAGATTCTTATCGGTGAAGTTGAAAGCGTTGACATCAGCGAAGAGTTTGCACACGAGAAGCTTTCTCCTGTACTTGCTATGTACAAGGCAGAGGACTTTGAAGATGCACTTGCTAAGGCTGAACAGCTCATTGCTGACGGCGGTTACGGTCATACATCTTCCCTCTATGTTGATGCTGTTAACGATAGAGCTAAGATTGACGAGTTTGCAGGCCGTATGAAGACTTGCCGTATTCTCGTAAACACACCATCTTCACAGGGTGGTATCGGTGACCTCTACAACTTTAAGCTTAGACCATCTCTTACACTCGGCTGCGGCTCATGGGGCGGTAACTCAGTTTCAGAGAACGTAGGTATCAAGCACCTTATCAACATTAAGACAGTAGCCGAGAGGAGAGAAAATATGCTTTGGTTCAGAGCACCACAGAAGGTTTATATTAAGAGAGGCTGTATGCCTGTTGCTCTTCAGGAACTCAAGGATGTTATGGGTAAGAAGAGAGCATTTATCGTAACTGACTCATTCCTTTACAAGAATGGTTATACAAAGCCAATCACAGATAAACTTGATGAGATGGGCATTGTTTACACAACATTTGCTGATGTTGAGCCTGATCCATCACTTATCTCTGCTCAGAAGGGTGCAGAGGCTATGCGTAAGTTTGAGCCTGATGTAATCATCGCACTCGGCGGCGGTTCAGCAATGGATGCCGGTAAGATTATGTGGGTTCTCTATGAGCATCCGGAAGCAGACTTCCAGGATATGGCTATGCGTTTCTGCGATATCCGTAAGAGAGTTTACACATTCCCTAAGATGGGTGAAAAGGCTTACTTCATCGCTGTTCCAACATCTTCAGGTACAGGTTCTGAGGTAACACCATTCGCAGTTATCACAGATCAGGAAACAGGCGTTAAGTACCCACTCGCTGACTATGAGCTCATGCCAAATATGGCTATCGTAGATGCTAACAATATGATGAGCGGTCCTAAGGGTCTTACAGCAGCATCAGGTATTGATGCTGTCAGCCATGCACTTGAGGCTTATGCATCAATGATGGCTACTGACTTTACAGACGGTCTTGCACTCAGAGCTCTTGAAGTTATCTTCAAGTATCTCCCGGCTTGCTATGACAACGGTATGAATGAGCCTGTTGCTCGTGAGAAGGTTGCTCACGGTGCTACAATGGCAGGTATGGCATTTGCTAACGCATTCCTCGGCGTATGTCACTCAATGGCTCATAAGCTCGGTGCATTCCACCACATTCCACACGGTATTGCTAATGCCCTTATGCTTGAGCAGGTTATCCGTTTCAACTCTGTAGAAACTCCTGCTAAGATGGGTACATTCCCACAGTATGATCATCCAAAGACACAGGCTCGTTACGCTGAAGTAGCAAGATTCCTCGGCCTTGGCGGTAAGGACGATGCTGAAAGCGTTGAGAACCTCATTAAGGCTGTCAATGACCTTAAGGCAAGAGTTGGTATTAAGAACTCAATCAAGGAGTACGGTATCGATGAAGCTGACTTCCTTGCAAGACTTGACGATATGACAGAGCAGGCATTCGACGATCAGTGCACAGGCGCTAACCCAAGATACCCACTCTTCAAGGAAATCAAGCAGATGTACCTCAATGCTTATTATGGCAACAACAGCGAGACAGTTTAATAGATAAATTATTTCGTTACTTCTCCCCCGTGGTTTCCCACGGGGGAGTTTTTTAGGTGCTATTTTATAAATTATGGTTTAGCGGAGTGTCGGTCGGGGATTGAAATTTAGCTAACGCTAAATTATCCTCCCAAAAACAAAAAAGTTTACTCAATTTTTTCAAAAATTGCGGGTATGGGCAGCGCCCATAAAATCTTCCTATATAACAATTTATCAGGCGCAAACAGCCACGCTGTTTGCGTGCTTGCACCGAGTTTGAAAAAACAGGCGACAGCCTTTTATAAAAGAAATAATTAACTTTTCATTATATATCGAATGGCTTTCTTGTTGCTATCGCAACTTTTAAAGGCTAGCGCCGTTGTGTTCAAGCCGCTAAACAGCGAGCTGTTTGGCTATCGTTAGCTTGCATAAACGGAAAGTATTTGTGGGCTTTGCCCACACCCACGACCTTTGAAAAGGTCGACCAAACTTTTATAATTACCTGTCGAAACAATTTGCTAAACCATAATTTAATTGTTAAATATTTATCGTTAAAAAATTGTCAATGTGCACAAAACATTGTTAAGTTTTTATCAATAGTTTAGTTAATAATTTAACATAATTTTTGTTATATACGCTCAATTATGGAATTATTTTTTATTCACTCATACAAAAACAGTAAAATTATATTGTCTAATTAACCAAAGAATTTATTAAAACTTCTGTTATTTTACCTCTATACCTAAGTATAAAGTTGTTGTATAATATAACCAAAGCAAAAGAGAAATTGCTTAGTTTTTTATTGAAAGGAATGACTTTAATGAAATTTGAAACAATTCTTGCCGAAAGAAAGAATAAGGTTATATATAAAGATGGCGATAAGACCATTAAGGTTTTTGACGAATCTTTCCCAAAATCAGATATACTCAACGAGGCACTTAATCAGGCTCGTGTAGAAGAAACAGGTCTTAATATTCCGTCTTTACAGGAAGTAACTAAAATTGACGGAAAGTGGGCAATCATTTCCGATTACATCGAAGGTAAAACACTTGCTCAACTTATGGAAGAAAATCCTGAAAAGACAGACGAATATCTTGAGTTATTTGTAAATTTGCAGATGGAAGTTTTATCAAAGAAAGCTCCATTACTTAACAAACTTAAAGATAAAATGCAGCGTAAAATTTCCGAAACAGGTCTTGACGCTACAACAAGATATGAGCTTTCTACCCGTTTACACGGTATGCCTAAGCATACAAAGGTTTGCCACGGTGACTTTAACCCAAGTAACATAATTATTACTGCTGACGGCACACCGTATATTCTCGACTGGTCACATGCAACACAAGGCAACGGCTCTGCTGATGCTGCAAGAACATATCTCTTATTTAAACTTAACAAGCAGGATGAACTTGCTGAAAAGTATATTAAGTTATTCTGTGACAAGACTGATACTGCACGCCAGTATGTACAGGAATGGTTACCGATTGTAGCTGCTTCTCAGTCAGTTAAGGGCAAAGAGGAAGAGCGTGAATTCTTGCTCTCATGGGTAAATGTTTGCGATTACCAGTAATTTTAATTCATAAATTATTTAAATCTTTTTATTAATTCTCCTTACTTTCTAATTCCCGAATAAAAAATGCTCCTGTTCATAAAATAGAACAGGAGCATTTTTTTGAAGAGAACTATATGTCAAGTGTACACAAATTAATTATAAACAACTTTCAATCAGTCTGGCTATAAGTCTTGGCATTGGAGGTTTATCCGGATTAATTACAATGATTGGAATGGAGAGTTTTAAAAATGCTAATAAACCTCCACTCACACCTGATTTTCTATTCCCTATCGTATTGACAATACTTTTATGGTTACTTATAATTTTAATGATAAAATGGGTAACATTTGCAGCTTATTTAAATATTGGTTTAGCGGAGTGTCGGTCGGGCATTGAAATTTAGCTAACGCTAAATTCTCCTCTCAAAAACAAAAAAGTTTACTCAATTTTTTCAAAAATTGCGGGTTTGATTCTTCCGATATAACAATTTATCAGGCGCAAACAGCCACGCTGTTTGCGTGCTAAAACTAAGTTTGTTAAAACAGGCGATAGCCTTTTATAAAAGAAATGATTAACTTTTCATTATATATCGAATGTCTTTCTTGTTGCTATCGCATTAAAGGACTTTCGCCGTTGTGTTCAAGCCGCCAAACAGCGAGCTGTTTGACTATCGTTAGATTGCATAAACGGAAAGTATTTGTGGGCTTTGCCCACACCCACGACCTTTGAAAAGGTCGACCAAACTTTTATAATTGCTTGGCTAAGCTGTGCAATAAACCATAATTTATTTTAATTTCTAATATAAAAATCCACAAACACAAAAGCCACTTTTGAACTAAATCAAAAGTGGCTTTCACTCTTATATAATAAAACTTTAAGAAATCATATCTTTAAGTTTCTGTTCAACTGCTGCAGCATCTGCTTTACCACGGCTGTTCTTCATTACATTACCGACAAGAGCCTTAATAGCTTTTTCCTTACCGTTCTTGTAATCATCTACAGCCTTAGGATTGTTCTCTATAGCCTGTTTACAAAGTTCATTTACAGTGTTTTCATCAAGTCCTGCCATATCACTTTCACTGATAAAATCAAGTGCTCCCTTGCCGGAATCAAGCATTTTCTCAAGTGTAGCCTTAGCAAGGTTATTGCGTATCTTGCCGCTGTCAATCAATTTTACAAGCTCATTGAGTTGTTCAGGTGTTATTGATACATCAAATGTTTCCTTATCAGCCTCGGTTTCTGTTCTGCGGAAAATCTGACCGATAATAAAGTTAGATACAGACTTTGCGGATTTTACACCCTCGCAAGCCTTATCAAAGAACTCGCTGATTTTTCTGTATTTTGTAAGAAGTTGTGCATCCTTTTCAGGAATTTCAAGTTCTTCAATATATCTCTTGCATTTGTCAGAAGGAAGTTCAGGCATTTCAGCCTTTAAGCTCTCCACAACATCTCTTGGGACATTGATTGTAACAAGGTCAGGATCTCTGAAATAACGGTAATCGTGAGCGTCCTCTTTACTGCGCATTGAAGATGTAGTGTTTGTTGCATCATCATAACGGAGAGTTTCCTGCACTACTTTGCCGCCGCTCTCAATTAAATCTACCTGACGCTCATACTCATACTCCATTGCTTTGGCAATATTTGTAATTGAGTTCATATTCTTAATCTCTGTTCTTGTTCCAAGAGTTTCACTGCCCTCAGGACGAACAGAAATATTAACATCGCAACGCATTGAGCCTTCCTGCATACGGCAGTCGGAAATTCCTATATAGCGCATTACCTGCTGTAATTTTTCCACATACTCCTTAGCCTCGTCAATAGAACGAATATCAGGCTCCGATACAATCTCGATAAGAGGAACACCGCCACGGTTGTAGTCGACATATGTGTCGCCGTGCTGATGAATAAGTTTTCCTGCATCTTCTTCAATATGAATATGATGAAGTCTGATTTTTCTGCCGTTTGAAAGCTCTACATAGCCGCCGATTGAAAGAGGTGCATAAAGCTGGCTGATCTGATATGCCTTTGAAAGGTCGGGATAGCAATAGTTTTTTCTATCCATTTTAGAAATCTCTGCAATTTCGCCATGTGTAGCAAGACCTGCCTTAATGCCAAAGTTTACAACCTCTCGGTTCAACTTTGGAAGTGTACCCGGAAGTCCGATACATACAGGACAGCAATGTGAGTTAGGTGCACCGCCAAACGCTGTTGTACATGAGCAGAAAATTTTTGTCTTTGTAGCAAGTTCAATATGGGTTTCAAAACCCGCAACTAATTCATATTTCACAGCTTAACACCCCACTTTGTATCCTTAAAGTTTTCTCCGGCAGCCTGCTGATACTTAAACGCTGCATTTAAAATTTCAGCCTCGCCAAAACTCTTGCCGATAAGCTGCATACCGATTGGCATACCGTTTGCGTTAAATCCGCACGGTACGGATACACCCGGAAGTCCTGCAATATTTACAGGTACGGTACAAATATCTGTAAGATAAGTTTCAATCGGATCGGAAACTGCGTGACCTGCCTCAAAAGCAGTCATAGGAACAGTTGGAGCAAGAATTACATCACAATGCTCAAATGCATCTGTAAATGCCTTTACAATAGTTCCACGCAAATTCTGTGCCTTTTTATAATAAGCGTCATAATAACCGGCAGAGAGTACATATGTGCCGAGAAGAATTCTTCTCTTAACTTCCTCACCAAAACCCTCTGAACGGGTGCGGCAAATCATATCGTGAGTGCCGTTATAATGCGGTGTTTTATAACCAAAACGAATACCGTCGTATCTGCCGAGGTTTGAAGATGCCTCTGCACAGGCAATAATGTAATAAACAGGAAGTGCAAACTTGAGCGCAGGCATATCGAAATATACAATTTCAGCGCCGAGCGACTCGTAAACCTTTGCGGCATTGAGAACTGCCTCTTTAACATCGTCACGAATACCGTCAAGATACTCACGGGCAATACCGATTTTCATACCTTTGATGTCATTGTTGAGCTTTCCGTAAGTTGCGCCGCCGACATTACCCTTTGAAGTGCTGTCTTTTTCGTCATACTGTGAAATTGCATCAAATACAATAGACGCATCTTCAACGCTCTTTGTGATAGGTCCAATTTGGTCAAGTGAGCTTGCATAAGCGATAAGACCGTAACGGGATACACTGCCGTATGTCGGCTTAAGACCTACGATACCGCAAAAACTTGCTGGCTGACGGATAGAACCGCCTGTATCAGAACCAAGTCCGTATGCTGCAATGTTTGCGCCGACAGCGCTTGCTACGCCGCCTGATGAACCGCCGGATACATACTTTGTGTTAAACGGATTCATTGCACCGCCAAAGCATGAAGTTTCACACGAAGAACCCATTGCAAATTCGTCCATATTTGTTTTGCCGAGCATAACTGCATTTTGTGCAGAAAGATTCTCCCATACAGTTGCATTATAAATCGGCTTGTAACCTTTAAGGATTTTAGAACAGCAAGTAGTTTCAATGTCCTTTGTGGAAAGGTTATCTTTCAATGTCATCGGAACACCCTCGAGCATACCGATTTCTTCGCCCTTTGCAATTTTTTCGTCAACAGTCTTTGCGGTTTCAAGCGCTGTATCGGGAGTTACATTTACATAAGCGTTAAGCTCGCCGTTTGATTTTTCTATTTCTTCAAGATAGCTTTTAGTAAGCTCCGTACACGAAACCTGCTTGGAAACAAGCATTTCGTGAATTTTTGCAATACTACCCATTTTTACACCTCTTATTCTCTGCCTCTGACAAGGAAATGTGACTCTGCCTGTTCAGGGGCATTTTTCAAAATTTCCTCGCTGTCATATGACTCAACCACAACATCCTCACGAAATACATTTGAAAGGTTGTTTATGTTGTCAAAGCTCTCACCGCTTGTGGGAGCATTATTGATTGTATCGGCAAAATCTATAATTTCCTGCATTGACTGTGTAAGGCTGTCAAGCTCCTCTTCGGGAACGAACAGCTTTGAAAGCAACGCAATGTTTTCAACATCTTCTCTTGTTACCATAAAAACCATCCTTTGTATAAACAGAATCAGGGCAAGTTATAAAAACAACTCGCCCTTTGAGTATATATGAAGTTATCTTAATTTAATGTGAACTTCACGAAGCTGCTGCTCTGTTACCTCTCCCGGTGAACCGAGGAGAAGATCCTGAGCATTTGAGTTCATTGGGAAAGCAATAACCTCTCTAATGTTCTCTTCTTCAGTAATGAGCATAATCATTCTGTCAACGCCCGGAGCCATACCTGCATGTGGCGGAGCACCGTACTGGAATGCGTTGTAGAGAGCAGAGAACTTAGATTTAAGCTCATCTTCGGTATATCCTGCAATCTCAAATGCCTTAATCATAATGTCAAGGTCGTGGTTACGAACAGCACCTGATGAAAGCTCAACACCGTTACATACGATGTCATACTGATAAGCAAGAATATCATCGGGGTTCTTATTAAGCAAGCTGTCCATACCGCCCTGTGGCATGGAGAATGGGTTGTGTGTAAATATTACCTGACCTGTGGTTTCGTCATGCTCATACATTGGGAAGTCAACGATAAAGCACATCTCAAACTTTGACTTGTCAATAAGGTCAAGACGGGTAGCAACCTCTGTACGAATCTGACCTGCAAGCTTTGGAGCGTCTTTTTCTGTATCTGCGATAAAGTAAATAACATCGCCTGCGTTAGAATTATTACGCTTAATAAGCTCCTCTCTGTCGCCCTCTTTAAGAAACTTATCGATAGGGCCGTCAAAAGTCATATCATCTCTTACCTTAACATAACCGAGACCCTTCATTCCGATAGAAAGTGCAAACTCTTCCATCTTCTTGAACCAGCTCTTTGACTGCTTTGCGGCACCCGGTACATTAATTGAACGAACAGTCTTTTTGAGGAACGGCTTAAAGTCAGTTTCCTCAAACATATCGCTAATCTCCACGATAACAAGCGGGTTACGGAGATCAGGCTTGTCTGTACCGTACTTCAACATACTTTCAGTGTATGGAATACGGGCAAACGGAGGCTTTGAAACCTCTTTATCTGTAAACTTAGTGAATGTTTCGTAAAGAACTTCTTCTGCAACCGCAAATACATCTTCCTGTGTGGCAAAAGCCATTTCAAAGTCAAGCTGATAGAACTCGCCCGGCGAACGGTCTGCTCTTGCATCCTCATCTCTGAAACAAGGTGCAATCTGGAAGTATCTGTCAAAACCGGAAACCATAAGGAGCTGTTTAAAAATCTGCGGAGCCTGCGGAAGAGCATAGAATTTGCCCTTGTGCTTACGGCTCGGAATAAGATAATCTCTTGCTCCTTCCGGTGATGAAGTTGAAAGAATCGGTGTCTGAATTTCATTAAATCCCATCTCGTTCATTTTTGCACGGAGGAATGTTATAATCTGTGAACGGAGCATAATGTTATTATGCACCTTCTGATTACGAAGGTCGAGGAAACGATACTTTAAGCGTACCTCCTCCGAAGTATTGGTAGAAGTGGCAACTTCAAACGGAAGTGCGTTTTTACATTTGCCGAGAACAGTAATGTCATCTGTGTGTACCTCAACATAACCGGTAGCAATCTTTGAGTTGATAGTTTCTTCATCTCTCTTTACTACCTTACCGCTCAATGTTACGGTACATTCTTTGTTAATACCCTTAAGTAACTCGTCATTGTGAACTACTACCTGAAGAACACCGTACTGATCACGAATGTCAAGGAACATTACGCCGCCGTGGTCACGGATATTTTCAACCCAGCCTGCTACACGAACTTCCTGTCCGATATTTTCTTCTCTTAACTCACCGCAAGTTACGGTGCGATACTGATTAGCTTTTATCATATATCTACAGTTCCTTTCACTGATATTGTGCTAAATTGCCTATTCTTTTGTATTATACCACAATTTGCCTAAGCAATCAATATTTTAAATGATTTTTATTTCAAAAATTCTATCTTTTTCAGACAATGCCGCACAAATAATGTGCGGCACCGTTTATTCAACACTCTTAAGGCTTTCAACCATATTTACTTTTTTAATCTTAAATCCCATTGCAAAATTCACAATCAAAGCAAATGCAAATGTCAGCAAAGCCGCAAAAACGAATGATGTAGGCAAAATATCTCTGCCGAACATTACATTGTCAACCTCAACGGTCTGAATAATAAATCTTGTAAGGAAAATACCGAGAACAAGTCCCGAAAGAATACCTCCGAGAGTAAGCACGATATTTTCTTTATAAATAACGCTTGAGGTTTCTCTGCTGTAAAATCCGAGCACCTTAAAAGTTGCGATTTCACGCACACGCTCGGCAATGTTGATATTTGTAAGATTATAAAGCACTACAAACGCAAGTGCCGCTGCACAAATAATCATAACAAGCACAACCATATTAAGCGAATTGAGCATATCTTCAATTTCACCCATACCTGATGAAAGATAGGTTACACCCGCTACTTTATCATTCGTCAGCATTTTTTCACCGAACGCAGTCTGTTCGTCAGGATTTTTCAGTACAACCTGTACCATATTAAACTGCGGTTCTTCTCCGAATTTTTCACTGTAAAGTTTAGGAGAAATAAACACATAATTCTTTATATACTGTTCATAAATTCCGCCTACTGTAAGTTCTGCGGTTTTATCATCAACAGTTACACTTACGGTATCACCGACTTTGGCAGACAATTCGGTCGCCATTTTTTCATTTATCATTACGGAATCATCGGTAATATCAAGGTGCTTTTTGTCGCCCCTTGTTCTAAGTTCTGTAACCTCCGAAAATCTCTGCGGATCTTCCATTACCGTAAGATAAGTGCTTTCATCTTTTACAACATTATTTTTCTTTACAACAACTTCCTGCTGACCTGCAAGCATAATTGACGCTGCGTCGCCCGTATTGTTTATTGCATTTTTCAGATAATCAAGCTGTTCGGCAGTTCCGCCTTCTTTAGGAATAACAACCGCATTATATTTGAATATTTCGCTAAACTGTGTATCGGTAAGCGGAATAAAGCTGTTTTTAAGTCCGAATGCCGCAACTATCAAAGCCGTGCAGCCTGCAATGCCTATGATTGTCATAAACATTCTTGATTTATATCTGAAAATATTTCTTGTAGTCAGCTTTGCGGAAAAATTCATATGTTTCCATATCGGAGTAATTCTCTCAAGCAGTATCCTCTTGCCTGCTTTCGGAGTTTTAGGTCTTAGAATTTTTGCACAGCTCTGGCTTAATTCTCTTACACATACTATTACAGAAACAAGCAATGTACAAAGTACGGCGGCAAGCGTACCGAGTATAATACTCTGTGCATCAGGTACAATGCTGATGTCAGGCATATAATACATAATCTGATATGCATTATAAATAATATACGGCAGTGTATTTATACCTATTAATACACCTACGGTACAACCGATTACACCTGCAAAAACAGCATAAATCGCAAATTTCATTATTATGCTTAAGTTATTGTAGCCGAGCGCTTTTAATATTCCGATTTCTTTACGCTTTTCCTCTACAAGTCTTGACATTGTGGTTACACAAACCAAAACCGCAACGAGTAAAAAGAACATCGGGAATACTGATGCCACTGCACCGAGTCGCTCAACATTCTGCGCAAAGGTTGAATAACCCGGATTATCCGACCTGTCAAACACATACCACTCGGGATCTGCTATAGCGTCTATTTCTTCCTGTGCGTCGGCAATTTTTTGTTCTGCCTCTTTAAATTTATCATCAGCCTCGGCTTTTGAATCATTGTATTCTTTCCAACCGTCATCAAGCTTTTGTCTGCCGCTTATTTTCTGCTCCTCAAGTTCGGACTTTCCGTTGTCATATTTTTCCTGTGCTGTCGCAAGTTCGGTTTCAGCCTGCGATATTTGAGCTTGTCCCTCTGTTTTTTTACTTTCAAGCTGTGCTTGTCCGTCCGCAATCTGCTGTTCTGCACTCTGAATTTGAGCAAGTGCATAGTCAAGCTGTGCCTGTCCTTCCGCTTTTTGTGTTTCAAACTCTTGTTTTCCGTTGTTCAGCTGTTGTTCTGCCGTATCAAGCTGTTCTTGCGCCATAGCAAGTTTTGTTTCACAATCTGCTAAAACTGCCTTAACCTGTGTAAGCTGTTCCTGCAATACAGCAAGAGCGGTTTCGTCCTCTGTAACATCAATTTGCGCCTGTAAAGCCTCAATCTGTGATTTGCAAGTTGCTATTGCGGTTTCAAGCTGCGGCCTTTGATTGTTTTCAAATTCACTTTTTGCGGCATTGAATTCATCTTCTTTTTCGGCAAGAGTTTCTTCCGCTATGCTGATTTTTGAATTATATTCTTCAACACCTGCATTATATTCGGCTTTTGCACTGTCAAGTTCCGCCTGCGCAGAAGAAAGTTCGCTTTCACCTGTCGCAATGCCGTTTTCGTATTCTTCTTTAGCAGTTTCAAGCTGACTTTTTCCGTCATCTATCTGCTTTTTGGCTGTGTCAAGTTGCGATTGTGCATCTGAAATCTTATCTGTATATTCTTTTTCCGAATTATCTAAAGTTGTTTTTGCATCATCAAGTTTTGTAAGAGCCTCGGATTTTTCGGTTTCATAATCGTTTTTACTGTCCTCAAGTTCCTGCTTTGCTTTGCCTATAACATCTTTATCAAATGCCTCACAGCGTAAATCGGCGGTATTTTCAAGAACAGTTGTAAAGCTTTCAATGTCTTTTTCGTATTCGTCATCAAAGGCTGAACCGTCGCCGTCAGAAAAAGCGGTTTTCACATACATTTCCGTATATCTTTCGGTTACAAAATCATCCTGATAAATATACATAAATGCTTCAATATTGCCGTTGCCGATTGTAGTTGAGCCACGCTGATACGAAATATACATAGGTGATTCCGCTTTACCGACAACGGTATATTCAAGCGTATCTACCATATCAAGTGCATTGGATTCTCCGCTTTCACTTCCAAATACAACCTTGTCGCCGATTTTATAATCACTGCTGCCGACACTGCCGTATTCAACAAGGATTTCACCCTTTTTCTCGGGTAGTCTTCCCTCTTTTATGTTTAATGTATTAAGAGTTTTATTATTGTTATAACTTTTAGGTGCAGCGGTTACTCTTATAACCTTGCCGTTACCGCCGTTTCCGTTTGATTTTAAAACAAGGTCGGCAAAATACGATGGCATAACATCGGTTACATTGTCAAGATTTTCAACCGCTTTTACATCATCTTTATCAAATCCGACAGTAGATACAAGCCTGTAATCCATAAGATTGGATTGAGAATAATACTCGTCTGCCATATTGTACATTGACGGAACCGTAGCTTTGATTCCGGCAAAAAATCCAACACCAAGCGCAATAATCGCAAGTATAGAAATAAACCTTGCTTTAGAATTTGCAATTTCTCTGAAAGTATTTTTTAACAGGGTTTTAGTCAATGTCCTCTCCCCTTTCGCAGAAAATATGAATTACCATTCGATTTCTTCAACATTTTTAGGTTCATCATTGTAAACATCCATAATTACCCTGCCGCTTCTCATCTTTATAATATGATCTGCCATTGGGGTAATTGCTGAATTGTGGGTTATGAGAACTACCGTCATATTTTCTTTTCGGCAGGTTTCCTGCAAAAGTTTTAAAATCTGTCTGCCGGTGTTATAGTCAAGAGCACCCGTCGGCTCATCGCAAAGTAAAAGTTTAGGTCGCTTGGCAAGTGCTCTTGCAATAGAAACTCTCTGCTGTTCACCGCCCGAAAGTTGAGCGGGAAAGTTTGCACTGCGCTGTGAAAGTCCGACGCTTTCAAGCGCCTCTGTACTGTCCATCGGATTTTTACTTATCTGCGTTGCAAGCTCTACATTTTCTTTTGCGGTAAGGTTAGGCACAAGGTTGTAAAACTGAAATACAAAACCAATGTCAAACCGTCTGTATTCAATAAGCTGTTTGTCTTTCAGCTTGCTTATATCTCTGCCGCCGACAATAATACTGCCTTTTGTACAGGTATCCATTCCGCCTAGAATATTAAGTACGGTTGTCTTGCCTGCACCCGATGCACCGACTACCACGCAAAACTCGCCCTGCTCTATATTAAAAGAAACACCCTCGACAGCGTTAATAGTCACTTCGCCCATTTTATATATTTTGTAAACATCTTTAAATTCAACAAGGCTCATAATATCCTCCCGTAACGGTAAATTTTCTTTGCTTTTTAAAGTGCTGAATATACAGAATAAACCTGCTTATAATATAATATTATAGCACTTTTTGCACCTCTTATCAATATACAAATACAGTGTTGATGTCGAATAAACCACAATATGACAAAACCGACCAAATTAATTGGCAATTGGCTTGACGAGGGTAAAAAATTATGCTAAAATACTAACGAACATAGGTTATTGCAGTGTAGATTGTTTGGTAATTACAACTCACCGCAAACTCTGATACTATGTAATTTAAGAAACAGAAAGGTTGATACTGAAATGGCAAAGATTGATTTAACTAAGTATGGTATTACCGGTACTACTGAAATTATCCACAATCCTTCCTATGACGAACTCTTTAACGAGGAAACAAAGGCTGATTTGGAAGGCTATGAGGTTGGACAGGAAACTGAGCTTGGCGCAGTTAATGTTATGACCGGTATTTACACAGGCCGTTCACCTAAAGATAAGTTCATCGTTATGGACGAGAATTCAAAGGACACTGTATGGTGGACTTCTGACGAATACAAGAACGACAACCACCCTGCAACACAGGAAGCTTGGGAAGCTGTAAAAGCGCTTGCTAAGAAAGAGCTTTCAAACAAGAAGCTTTATGTTGTAGATGCATTCTGCGGCGCTAACCACGATACAAGAATGGCAGTTCGTTTCATCGTTGAGGTTGCTTGGCAGGCTCACTTTGTAACAAATATGTTCATCAAGCCATCTGCTGAAGAGCTTGAGAACTTTGAGCCTGATTTCGTTGTTTACAACGCATCAAAGGCTAAGGTTGAGAACTACAAGGAGCTCGGTCTTAACTCTGAAACAGCTGTAATGTTCAACATCACAAGCCGTGAGCAGGTTATCGTAAACACATGGTACGGCGGTGAGATGAAGAAGGGTATGTTCTCAATGATGAACTACTACCTCCCACTTAAGGGTATTGCTTCAATGCACTGTTCAGCTAACACAGATAAGAACGGCGAGAACACAGCTATCTTCTTCGGTCTTTCAGGTACAGGTAAGACTACACTTTCAACAGATCCTAAAAGACTTCTCATCGGTGATGACGAGCACGGTTGGGACGACAACGGTGTATTTAACTTTGAGGGCGGCTGCTATGCTAAGGTTATTAACCTTGACAAAGAGTCAGAGCCTGACATCTACAACGCAATCAGAAGAGATGCTCTTCTTGAGAACGTAACAGTAGATAAGGACGGTAAAATTGACTTTAACGACAAGACAGTTACAGAGAACACTCGTGTATCTTACCCAATCAACCACATTGAGAACATTGTTCGTCCTGTATCTTCAGCTCCTGCTGCTAAGAATGTAATCTTCCTTTCAGCAGATGCTTTCGGTGTACTTCCGCCTGTATCAATCCTTACTCCTGAGCAGACAAAGTACTACTTCCTCTCAGGCTTTACAGCTAAGCTCGCAGGTACAGAGCGTGGCATTACAGAGCCAACTCCAACATTCTCTGCTTGCTTCGGTCAGGCTTTCCTTGAGCTTCACCCAACAAAGTATGCTGAAGAGCTCGTTAAGAAGATGGAAAAGAGCGGTGCTAAGGCTTACCTCGTAAACACAGGTTGGAACGGCACAGGCAAGCGTATCTCTATTAAGGATACAAGAGGTATCATCGACGCTATTCTCGACGGTTCTATCACAAAGGCTCCTACAAAGACAATCCCTCACTTCAACTTTGAAGTTCCTACAGAGCTTCCGGGTGTTGATCCTGCAATTCTCGACCCACGCGACACATATACAAATGTTGCTGATTGGGAAGCAAAGGCACAGGATCTTGCAGCTCGTTTTGTTAAGAACTTTGCTAAGTACGAAGGCAACGAGGCAGGTAAGGCTCTCGTAGAGGCAGGCCCTAAGGCTTAATCTTTGTATTAATTTTAGTACAAGCTAACTAAATAAATTTAAGGGTGCTTTCCATATGGACAGCACCCTTTTATAATGCGTAATATACTTAATATTTAAAACCTTAATAAAAAGTATCAACCTTTTACTTGCACAAAAGACTATTAAACAGCATAGATTTATCCCCGTACTTTTAATAAAAATCAAGAAATAGAATTAATAAAAACAACTGCCGCACCGATCATCATAATTGCGAATACAACAACCGCAACTATCATTGAAATATTATTACTCATTGCGTTTAAATCCGAGCTGTTAGACGAATTAGACATTTTATTGGGTTCAAGCACGGGAATGTGACATTTCTTTGCCCATACAATCAGTGAATTGTAATTATCACACCAATTAGAAACACCTACAAGTTTTTTGCCGTTGACATAAATTTTAGCGGTTTTAATACTGCTCACCTTTATGTAATTAATCTGATCATAATGATATGCTTCATCTTTATAATAAAGATAGCTCGTCTGTACGCTCGGGCTTTTTTTTAGTTTTAAACAATAAGTAAAGCTATAGCAAAAAATATTGCAGTGCTCAATATGCTTATTATCAAAATTTGAACAGTACTTAAAGTAAAAGGCGTATGATTAACGGAAGAAGTAATCGCCTCTCGTATCAAAATTTTTGCGACAGGAATCAAGCCGATAACTATAATTGGTATAATAACGAAAAATCCGTTAAAATCATAGTTCAAATCAAATTTCGTATTAAAAACGGCTTTTTCAATGGCGGCATTTTCTTCATTTTGCCGCCTTACACCAAAATACTCAAGCTCTTCTTTGGCATAGTTATTTAAATCATTAACAATTGGCATAGTGTTTCCCCTTTTTTAATTCTTTATTATTACCCTGCTTGTTTATTTTCTGAATTAATATTTAATTTGCCGGCGAAGTGATTACATTGGCAAGCAAATCTGTCGGAAGATTTTCAATATCCATATATCCTGTGTTGTCCGCTATAAAGAGGTGGTAACCGTCATTTATATAATCAAATGAAGTATAATTACCGATAAAGCCCGAATGACCCCAACCGCCGTTATAATATCCTGCCATACCGTAACCGTATTTATGTGAAATTTCGGGTGAATAATCTGTAGTCATCTCCAGATAGCTTTCATTTGAAATAATTTTTCCACTGCTTAGTGCCGTCATCCATTTATCCATATCTTCTGCATTTGATACCATATCACCTGCACCTTTAGTAAGACCTATGGCATCTTCACCGACAACAAAAGTATCGTAAGTCAAACCCCACTCCGAATTGTTTTTTACATCATTTATAAATCCCGAATTAGTCATATTAAGCGGTTCAAAAATATTTTTACTGATAAAATCATAATAATTTTCTCCCGATACCTGTTCTACGATATCGCTTAATAAAAAATAGTTTGCATTACAATATTCAAATGTAGTGTCAGGTTCAGAAACAAGAGGCTGTTTAAAAATCCATTCTTTAATTGCGGCTACATTCTCCTCTTCCGTTTTATCGGAAGAAACATCCTCAACTTGAAGTGCTGCCTCGGGAGTTTTAACAACCATATCAGGTATTCCCGAACGCATAGAAAGCAGATTTTTCAATGTAATGTTCTTACCTGCTGTATATTCAGGATAATATGTATCTAATGTATTGTCTAAACTAAGTTTGCCTTGGTCACGCAGCATTAAAATTGCGGCAGAGCAAAATTGCTTAGAAATTGAACCGATATACATTATCGAGTCAACTTTTAAATCGTTTCCTTTTTCATCTTTTCCTGTAGCCGACTGATAAATAACCGAATTATCTTTTGTCAGATATACAATTCCCTCAAATTTTTTATGTTCAAGTACAGAATCCATATTTTCTTTAATATTAACACTTTCAGTTGTTTCGGTTTCGGCAATTTTACTCTCAACGGGCTTGCTTTCCTCATTATTACCCGAAGAACATGCAGTTACCGAAAAAGCAATTACAAGGCTAAGTATAATTGCAGATAATTTTTTCATATCATCTATCTCCTTAATTTATCTTTTCTATAAGTATAAACCATAAGACGAGTATTTTCAAACAACCGATTATTTAATTGTTCAACCAAACTGCAGTATTATAAACTCACGGTTGATTACAATAAAGGCTTTGTACGATCAAAAGAGCCTACGAAATCATGATAATCCTTTTTTGCTATTTCATCAGCAAAACAAAGCAGAGGTATAACAGAGCTTTCCTGATGAAACATATATGAATATATTTCTCCGTCGGCAGTGGCAACCGAACTTCGTGTGGCAAGGTTATTTTTGCATAGTATCTCCATACAGCGGTCAACCTCTTTTGATTCAATGCCCGTATTTTTACTGATAAGCGATGCCGCAATCGGAGTATTTAAGCGGGAATACATATAAAATATAATTTTTAATAACTTTTTATCTGCAAATAATTCAAACACACCACGCAAGGTTTCAACATCTGCAAGCTGTTCTCTAATACTGCTTTTCGGCTCTACCATCAGGAAAAAGTGATGAAAATCAGGCGATAATCGCGCGGTTGCTACACCGCCGTCCTGCATCATTTTTGCAAAATAATCCGTTTTATCGGTAGTTATAGCTGAATGTTCAATAAATTTATTTAAAAAATCATCAAGTGCAGAAATATCTTGCATAAATCCGATTTCTATCGCCCAGCAAATGCTAAAAGCATAACGATATGCGTCCTCATTTTTCATCTGACAAATCTGTCGTGCAAGCGACGCTGTTAATCTTTGTTCTTCTCGACCAAACAAAGCATCAATACTTACACCAAGTGCCTGCGATATATCGGGCAATAATTCGGCGTCAGGTGTACCGCCTCTCTCCCACTTCGACACCGCTTGCGTTGTAACTCCCAAAAGCTGGCCGAGTTGTTCTTGCGTAAGTCCTTTTTGAGTACGATATTTTTTTATTTGCTTGCCGATAACACTCATTTGTAAACCCTCCGTTGATTTTCTGTTTTTATATTATCACAAGCAAAGAGAATTTGCAAGGTTTGGTAAACAACAGAATAGAGCGGTTTATGCAAAAAGTGATATTTGAATTATTTTATAAACTGAAAACTTGAAAAATGCAATTACCTCAATTATAATAATTACATAACATTATAATTGAGGTAATTATGAAAACTAAAAAACGAAAAACCACAAAATTCACTGTACCTGCCGCACTTGCTTTGATATGCTGTTTTGCGGTGATTTTAATTATAAACAATCAGCCGACAGAAAATACTGCAAAAGACGAAATTATCTCCCTTAAAGATATTCCCGATTATTCAGGTTCTGCTTTTATAGAAATAAACGGCAACGAACCGTATTTCAGTGATGACGATTACACAACATCATCATTTGAATACTATGCGGATTTAGACGAATTAGGAAGATGCGGCACAGCCTATGCCTGCGTTGGTACAGATATAATGCCGACAGAAGAGAGAGGTCAGATAGGCAAAATTAAACCGTCAGGCTGGCAAACAGTAAAATATGACTTTATTGACGGAAAATATCTGTACAATCGCTGTCACCTTATCGCCTATCAGCTTACGGGCGAAAATGCAAATGAAAAGAATTTGATAACAGGAACAAGATACCTAAATGTAACGGGTATGCTGCCCTTTGAAAAGATGGTTGCAAATTATGTAAAAACAACCGGTAATCACGCACTTTACCGTGTAACTCCTGTTTTTGAAAATGACGACCTTGTTGCCAAAGGAGTATTAATTGAGGCAAAATCCGTTGAAGATAAAGGCGAGGGTGTAACATTGTGCGTATACTGCTACAATGTTCAGCCAAATGTAACTATCGACTATAAGACAGGTAAAAGTGAATATAACGAAAATGAATACTAAACAAATTCCCGCAATGCATTAATCTGCATTACGGGAATTTTTCGTATTACGATCTTTTACATAATTATATAGCTGTCAAAATATTTTTCTTGAAATTTAATCTGCCGCATAATTTTTTCTTTAGTAAAAGAAATGTTTTCAGGTGTAACAATCCATTTTTCTTCTATATCATCATTACGATGAACAACCACAATTACTTTTCTTTTAAAAGATTTAAGCAGATAATTCAATCCTAAAATATAAGAGTTCTGCTCCTCCCCATCCGGTGCAATTACACCGGGTACATAACCGTAATTAACAGGACAGTGAATATATTTACATATTTTGCTTTTTAAAAATATTTATCTTCTTTTATATATAACAATTTCAGGATTTGAACAATTTTCACCGTACTCGCTTACAAGAATAAAATCCAATCCGGCAACCAAACCAAAACATCTTGTAATAGAGCCGTAACAAATAATAGTTATATCAAATTTATCTAAAAGATTTATATAAAACTTAATAATCAATTATTTGTTTGTTTTTTTGGAAGTGTTACAAGCATTACTGTTCCATTTTTGTCGCTTTTTTCAGCTTTCACCGTACCGTTGTGCAAAAGTACAATTTCCCATACAAGTGATAGTCCAAGACCTACACCGCCGTATGCTCTGCTACGAGATTTATCAACACGGAAAAATGGTTGAAAGATACTTTCTCTGTACTGCTCGGGTATACCATAACCGTTATCTTTAACTCGTATATAAAGCTGATTATTCTTTTCGTCAACAGTTATAATTACAGAAGCATTTTCTCTGTTGTAGCGTATTGCGTTTTCAGTTAAATTAAATAATAAACGATAAATTAAGGTGTCACTGCCTATCATCATACCATTGCCGTTGTATTCAAGGCGAATATTCTTTTTTTCTGCAAGGGGAGCAAGGTCGGTAAATATTTCTTCAATCATAGGGGCAATTTCTATTGTATCTTTGCACTCAACTGTACGAAGCTCACTCATTTCAAGCAAAGTTTTTGTCATTTGTGACATTCTTTCGTTTTGCTCTTGTAGCAGTGCAAGAAATTCTGCTGTATCGTTGCTCATATTTGGGTGCTCAACAGAAAAAAGTTCAATTTGTGCTTGAGTTAAGGCAAGTGGTGTTCTTAACTCGTGCGCTGCATTTCCTGTGAATTGCCGTTGAGCAGCAAAACCGTTGTCGAGTCGGTCAAGCATATTGTTAAATGATTGACAAAACTGTTTAAATTCCGGCAAAACATCGTCGCTTATTTTCATATCTGCCAAATTGTTGGGCTGTACATTCTCTACTTGAGAGGCAAAACTTTTTAGCGGCTTTAAAGCACGACCACTGACAAAATATGCAAGTATACCGCCAAGTACGCTTACGGCAATTGTTATGTACCAATTAGTAGTATTGAATGAATCTTGTGCACCACTGATAATAATGGTAAGCTCACTGTCGGGATTTTCATTTTCCGGATTAAATGAACTCGGTTTTCCTTTATCAATTTCACTATATGCTGATATTCCGTTGCCTATTGAATCCATATATCGTTTGCCTGAATAACCGATTAAACAATTCATTAGCACACAAGTTATGCAAATTAAAACTGTGGTCATTAAGGTTATTCGCCATTGTAAAGAAAGTTTTTTCATTTTTTATCCTCCATTACATAGCCCTCGCCTATACGGTTGTGAATAGGGTCATAGTCTAATGCATTACGAAGCTTTTTCCTTAATGATGAAATGTGCACTCTTATTGAGTTGCTGAAATTGTCAACACTGCTGTCCCATACGTGTTCAATCAACTCCTCTTGACTTACAGGTCTGCCTTGATTTAACATTAGATATTCAAGTATTCCTGTTTCCTTGCGAGTTAAAGATAATTCTTCATCATTTACATCTGCTTTGCGTGTTTTTGTGTTAAATGAAAGATTTGAACATTTTAAAACAATATCGTTTTGAGTGAACTTTCTAAGGGTAAGGTTTCGTATTCTTGCCGAAAGCTCATCTAAGTGAAATGGTTTTGTTAAATAATCATTTGCACCTTCATCTAATCCTAAAACCTTGTCTGCAACCTCACAACGAGCCGATAGAATTAAAACCTTTGTGTCAATGTCTGTTTGCCTCAGAGTTTTCAATACTGTCATTCCGTCAACATTAGGTAGGTTTAAATCGAGCACAACAAGGTCGAAACTTTCAACACTAAGCATATCTAATGCCTTTTGACCGTCATAGCAATAATCAACACTGTAAGCAAGACGCTTAAGACTTCTTACGATTGTGTCACAAAGAGCAACCTCGTCTTCAACAACTAAAATATGCATAATTATCTCCTAATACTTGTATTATTGGTAAAATATCTTTATTATAGATTATAACACATTATAACACAAAAAAATAAAATCTTTGTTAAATTTCTTTCTTAACAAGGATTTTATATCGTTCGTGATATAATAAGGCTAAAGATGAAGGGAGTGGTTAAATTGTTCAAAGTAAAAAAAGCAATATTTCAAATCGGTTTCCTTGTTGCCGGAGTGGTTATGCTGTGCTATGGAGCAATGCGTGGTGAGACAGACACCGTGCTTAGCAAAGCAATAAGATTATGCTTGGAGTGTATTGGAATTGGATAAAAGAAAAAAGAATGTTTCAAAGCTTTTAAGCCGTTTTCGTACTTGTATTCAGGCAGGTGCAACGCTTTTGACAAATATTCATTTACCTAATTTTTTTAAAGGCGGAATATATCAGGGCAATGGCAAGGCTGTGTGCGTACCGGGGCTAAATTGCTACTCTTGTCCTGCTGCGTCAGGTGCGTGTCCAATCGGCTCGTTTCAGGCTGTTGTAGGCTCATCAAAATTTAATTTTTCCTATTATGTAACAGGATTTTTAATTTTGCTTGGCGTGTTGCTTGGTCGATTTATTTGTGGCTTTTTGTGTCCTTTTGGTTGGCTTCAAGATTTGCTTAATAAAATACCGTGTAAAAAGCTTTCAACAAAAAAACTAAAGCCTTTAACATATTTAAAATATATCATCTTGCTGGTGACGGTTATATTGCTACCTGTACTTGTGGTTAATGATGTTGGAATGGGCGACCCGTTCTTTTGTAAATATATATGCCCACAGGGTGTGCTTGAGGGTGCAATTCCATTGTCTGCTATTGATGAGGGTATACGCTCGGCTTTAGGAAATAAATTTATTCAAAAGCTTATTATTTTGATTATTGTAGTTGTACTGAGTGTGGTTTTCTATCGTCCGTTTTGCAAGTGGATTTGTCCACTCGGTGCTTTTTATGCATTGATGAACAAGGTGTCGTTGCTTGGAATAAAGGTTGATAAGCATAAATGCGTGTCTTGTGGCAAATGTGCAAGAGCGTGTAAAATGGATGTTGATGTAGTAAAAACACCAAACAGCACTGAGTGTATTCGTTGTGGTAAGTGTATAACTGCTTGTCCTACTGATGCAATAAGCTTTCGCTACGGATTTGGTATGCCTGAAAAAAATCTTTGCAACACTGTAAAAGAAAATAATAAAACAGATATTAAAACAAATAACAACAAAGATATAACAACGGAGGAATAAAATTATGAAAAAATCAAAAATATTAACTATACTTATGGTTTTAGTGCTTATGTTTAGCCTTGTTGCTTGTTCAACAACTAAAAATAACGACAAATCTCAGTCAAATAATACTGCTGATATTTCAAATTTAATGGAAAGTGAACCAAGCAATTTAGATGACGCAACTGCACTTTATCAAAAGCTTATGCAAAAAGAAAATGAAATTTTTACAAGTAATTCACAGCTTTGGGAAAAAGTGTTTATGTCAGCAAATAAGGACACTCCTATGATTGAAGACGGAACAAATTATGGCGACTTTTTGCTCAATACTATTGAAAACGGTAAAGATAAGTTTACTGCAGATGAGTTGAAAATTCTTAAAGACGGTGCAAATCAAATTAAAGAAATTGAGGGTAAACTCACAATTTTAGAACAAAAATATCCGGGCTGTGGCAGTAAGCCGAGCGAGGGTGACAGTATTGACGCTGAAAGTGCAGGTATGGTAAGTGACAATAGCGAACTTACTAAGTTTCCAAGCTTTAAGGGTAAGGACCTTGACGGAAATGATGTTAACAGTGATGACATCTTCTCATCTAACAATGTAACTGTTATTAACTTTTGGTTTACTACTTGTAATCCTTGTGTAGGTGAACTTGGCGATTTGGAAAAGCTTAATAAAGAACTTGCAGAAAAAGGTGGTACCGTTATAGGTATTAACTCATTTACTCTTGACGGTGACAAGACTGCTATATCTGAGGCTAAGGATGTTTTGACTAAAAAGGGTATTACCTACAAAAATATTTGGTTTGATTCAAACAGTGAGGCCGGTAAATTTGCTTCAGGTCTTTATTCATATCCAACAACATATGTAGTTGATAAAAACGGAAATATTGTAGGTCAACCAATTGTTGGTGCAATAACTTCATCATCACAAGCACAGCAACTTAATAAACTTATTGATGAAGCAATTGAAAACAGTAAAAAATAAAGATTTTAAATATCTCTCTAAATCTTATTAAAACCATATAAAGGAATAAATCCCAAGGCACATTTAATCGTGTGTTTTGGGGTTTATTTGTTTATATTGATTCATCACGATTTTTTGCTGCAAAAATCCCTTGATCCAGTTTGCTGCTCGGTATGTTATCCGTGTTCCGGGATATTTGAAAGGTATTTCTTCTGTAAATGTTTTGTGGCAACAGTTGCACTGATATCTATGGATAAAGAAGTTCTATATGTGTGTAGTACCTCTCTGTATTGGAATATCTTTTAGTTTGACTTGTCCGTTTTCATAAATATATACACTGCCTCCGCAATAAGGGCACAGAACTGTCTGCGTTGACCTTACGCTCTCCAGAAACAGTACGCTTTTATCTTTATCAGGGCTGATTCCTATATGTGTTCCTTTAAATCCTTGACTTTCAAATTCAACTTTGATATCATCTAAATAGAGCATAGGTTTCTCTCCTTCATTGTTTGTCTTGTCAACTACAATTCTGGAGCTTCCTATGCTCTTTTTCAATATTTATTTTTGATTATCACACATTTTTCCGTGATGAGGGAAAAATATAAGTCCAAATTAAGTCCATAACAGTAACATAGCATATAAAATCAATCCCGAAAAGTCAGTATTAATCAGACTTTTCGGGGTTTTGTTAATCATTCCCACTCGCTCCCTGTAAATCAATCTTAAACACTTTTGTTTATGAAATTTATCAGAGAGTATTTATATTATTTGAATTATCGGTAAAGCATACGCTATCCGATTTTTTGTTGCCATTTCGTTGCCACACTATAATGGCTACTATCTGGCTAAATCAATTAGTAGAAAATAAATTTAAAATTATTTTATTTTCCAATAATGAATCACTTTTTGTTAAGCCTTTTTTTATAATTTTTACCCCAATCAATAAGGTCGTTTACATCTTTTTCTAAACATTCAAGGTCAGGTAACTCGATTGGCTTTTCACTTGGCTGTGAATGTTCAAAATAAGAATATTTTGTCATCATTTTTTCAATAAAATCAACATCCTTTGATTCGATTATTTTTAGATATCTAATCTTTAATGATGAAATATTTTTACTATATCTAGTAACCAATCCGTTTAACAACAATTTTTCGATGAGATATTCAATATCTACCCTTACAATTGTGCAACAACTCTTGAGTTTGGCATCGGCTAAATCATAATCTCCGTCTTCTCTCAATTTGCGTATTTTAGGTATAGATTCATCTTTTATCGTTTGTAATGAAGATATAGCATTAGTTTTATTGTAGTCTCCCTTGTATATTGGTTCTCCCATAGGACTGTTTCTGAGTTCTATATAATTAAATTTGGAAGATTCTTTTATTTCAGGATTTTCAAGTAAGTACAGTTCCATACAATTTTTGAGTGTTTCTGCAAATGCAAGGCGATGTGTAAATACTATTACTTGTCTTTCAAAAGACAGTTTAACCAATTGTTTTGCTACATTATCTTCATAGTTGTGGTCTAAAGAATTTATTGGATCATCAAATATAAAGGCTTGTGTCTTATTAATAGAGTTTAAATCGGCTAAAAAGGCAGCAATAGAAACAACTCTATATTCACCCTCACTTAAAACTTCTTCCGTTTTCTTTTTTTCGAAAGCTCCTTTTATCGATATTCTGTGAGATGTTCTACCTTTTTTGCCATCCGATAATAATTCCACCTTTATCGATCGTGAAGGATTGAGTGCATTTAATTCATTTTCAAATCTTCTTACATACACCTCAGTAATCATTTTTTCAGACAATGCATTCTTAGCTTTTGTAATATTATTGGTTTTTATGCCAGCCTTAATATTTTTTAAGATAATAAGTTCCTTTTTCAATTTAACATTATTCTGATTCTCGGAAAACCATTTTTTACTTTGAAGTTCAATTCTATCCTTGCTTTGTTTTTCTGAATTATTAATGAATTCATCAATGGATTCAATCTGCTCCTTTATTCTTTTCGTAAATTCATCAAATTTGTTAAGTACTTCATTAACGCATACTACTTTTGGGCATTCTACATTTTTCGGGTCATAATTGTATAACCAATTTGCTCTAATATATAGTTTATTCAACACATCTTCAATGTAAGAGACGACATCATCCGAGAACATATTTGTAATAAGAATTTGTTTTGTGTCATTTACATTAAGATTCCTATTGATAAGTTCACTTAATTTTTGTGTCTTTTTATTTAAGATTTCATATGCATCATTTTGCTTTTTTTCAAGGTCTGAAGCATATATTTCTGAAAATTTAGCGTATCTTATTTTCGCTTCAGAAGAAAGCGGTTGCTGGCATAATACACATATATCTTTTGTACTATCTCCTTCAATTGAATCAGAAAATTTCTGTGATGATTTCCACATATCTTTCCAAAGATCAGACCCAAACTCTTTAATGCTTGAAACTTCTCTATATGTTTTTAATAAATTTTCAAATTCACGACGAGTTTTAATTTGAATTTTGATAGAGTGAATATAATCTTCAACATTACTTTGATCCAATTGGGAGTAGGCATTAGATATTTTACTTTTTAATTGTGAAAGTATTTCTACTTGCTGAGATAGTTTTTTCTTGGTTTGATCAGGATTAGAATAATTGAATGTCTTTTCAATCAATTCTAATTGCTTTTGATCTTTCTCTGTGAAATTTATACATTTTTCGAAATCATCAATCAGTGGAAGTGTTTCCAATTCGCTATATTTCTTACTTAAGTCAGAGGTTGATAGTTCGTTAGGTACGCTTTTTAAATTTGAAGTTTTAGTTTTGTATTCTGAACTTACCTCTTGGCTTATATACTCTGATATTTCAGCTAACTGAGTAAAAATATGTAATAATTTTGGTTCGTAAATTGTTTCTGTTGATTTGTCTAAAAACCTATGTGCTATTTTTGTGTCATATATTCTGATCGGATAATTTTTATCATTCTTTAACGACCAATTAGTTGTTGTATCTTCTCCGTCACAAGAAAAGGTTAATGTTGCTTTTGCTGGAATATTGATTTTTTCAAAAATGTTGGAAAAAATGTTGATGTCGTCTTTAGGATTTTCAGCCTTTTTTAACACCTTAACATATGATGATTTGCCACAGCCATTTGCTCCGTACACTACATTTAGTCCTTTAGTGAATTCAAGTGGTTTTGTAGGCTTTAACGCAGCCACTCCTTGTATGTTAGATATGCTCTTTAAAATGATATTACTATCATCGGATGTGACATCGTCCAAGTCTTCGGGAAACTTTGTATCAGAAACATAGGGACAATCGGTATATCCATATTCTTTGCAAACAAGTTTAAGTGCTCGCTTTTTGGTTTCCTCTAAATCTTTACTTTTCCAAAGGTTTACAAATGCATCTTTTTGCCAATCCCTTGATTTATCAAACCAAGACCTAACAATCAAAATAATATTAGCTTCCATTTTATCTTCCTTTACACTCAAATTATTAATTGAAATCTTTCGTATTAAATGACGAAAATGTTTCAGTTACTTATTGTATGTAGACTTTTTGTATTCATTCACATTATACTATACAGTATGGAGGATTGCAAATATGGATATTATAAAAGTATTTGGTGACAACCTAAAAAAATATCGTACAGCTATGGGAATATCTCAAGAAGCATTCGCCGAAAAGTGCGGTATGCACCGTACTTATATTAGTGCTATCGAGTGTTACCGCCGCAGCATTTCGCTTGAAAATATACAGCGTATAGCTGATGCACTCGGAATTGAAACCTATGAATTGTTTTTGGAGGAAAAAGCCGATGATTAACTATGTACAAAATATATATGATAGTGGTATGTCCATTTACGATCCTATAAACCCTGATGATAGAGATTTGTTCATTCCAACATATGCTTTAGAACGAATTTTATCCAGTTATCTCGTAGGATTTTCTCTTGAGGGATTGCCATTAAGAACACGCTCAAAGGTCGTTAAAACTAAAATATGCGAAGCGTTAGGATATCCAACACCACGCTCTTTTATAAAGACTCAGCCTAGATTTCCAGGACAAAATTTTGATGTCTATACACAAAAGAGTATGAATGTGCAAATATGGAATGAAGAAGTTGATGCAGCAAGAAGGTATGTATTTCTTAAAGTCGACGAGGATGATGTTATTACGTGCATAAGAGTAATCTCTGGAGATACCCTCGCAGAATTTGACCGAACAGGAAAATTAACAACAAAATATCAGGCAACAATGAGCTCTTTTGACAACAGTTATCTGTTCTCTGAAGATACTACTAATGTTGCTAATTGGATAACATATCCGCATAGTTCCTTACAAAGCGTTAATCCAAATTACTATCCTTCCCCAAACCAACTTTTGCCTGTCGCAGAAATATATGACAGATTACTACCGCTGGTCGGTCTCCGCATAGATTATCTCAACCCGCTGCAAGAGAGAAACAGAGGTGCAGAATTACACGCACTAATATGCCAGCATCTTGGATATTCGGTATACGAAGATGACGGCAGTTATCCAGATATAGCAAATCAATTATTGGAAATCAAACTCCAAACATCACCAACAATTGACTTGGGATTACACTCTCCTGAAGATGGAGCTCCTATCGCAACAATCGGCGACACAACATTCTATAGTGGTGATGTTCGCTATGTTATATTTGATGGCTCAGTAGAAAATCATTACATTAGGCTGAACAGATTATATGTAGTTGCTGGCTATGAGTTCACTAGATATTTTCCTCTATTTAAAGGGCAAAATGCTAAAATTCAGCTACCTTTGCCTAATGACTTCTTTGATTAAGCAAATAGTTTATCAACAATACAATCCAATTTTTCTTTATAGTCGGGAATTACATCACTGTTTTTCTCGGCTATAATTTGTTTTACAATCCAAATTGCTTCTTGAGCCAACTCAGTGGTGTAAGAAGGAATCGGAAATTGCTCAACATATTGTGACATAAATCTTCTTTTCCCTGAATAAAGTTTAGTATTAAATTTAACATCATAATATTTTTCAATGAAACGACTATTGGCTATTGCTAAAGCTAAATACACTACATCATCCATTACACAGTCCTGTATTTCTATCCAGTAACAATCACCATTGACTATTGCTCCAGAAGTATCTAACCAAAATTGCGGATGCTCAGAAATATCACGAAACACAATTTTGCGATGTTTCCAAGATTCCGGATTCTGTGGCACCCATATTTCATACCAATTTCGATTTGCTTGAATAACATATTTACGATTAGACAATTGATCATAATGTTGCAAAAGATACTCTTTGGCTTTGGGATAGTCTTCAATATTTATTGCTTTTTTTCTCCCATTTTCGGTTGTATGAGTATATAAAACTTTCCATAACTCCGAATCGTTTGGGAGTATTTGCCCTGCATTTCTATGTGTGATTAAAGGGCGTAGAAGCTCTATATCAGCCTTATCCCCATCCCATTCGTTTCCAATAAAAACATTATCCGCAGTAGTTTTAATCCCTACACGAATTTTCCCAATATCAGAAAATCGTTGCCAAGTATTGCGTTCCACAGCAGAGAGCCATTCTTGGATTTCGTTCGATTGAATATTCCAAAGAGAACCTTTTTCTACACTTTGCATAAAGCCTTGTTGATAAAGATATTTTCTGCCGTCTGTTATTTGATAACATCCCGATTCATATATAGCATCAAAAATATCATTGATATTTCCATCAATATCATCAGCAGATGTTTGGTAAACGGACGTAAATGCTACTTTGTTTCTATCATCCGTTTTCCCTTTTGAAAACACCATAATACACGGCAACACCGATGCAGAAAATAATTTAGTATCACCTAAATCTGTAATCCTGTGAATTTTATAATTCTCAATAATATAATCTCTAACAGAACTCCCTGACTTAATAGTAAGAAACTTATTTGATGTAATATATCCTGCAATTCCATCATCTTTCAAGACCGAATTTGTGCATATAATAAATGCATAATAAATATCAGCTCTTCCTGACAAACCAAGTTTCGATGATATTTCTTGTGCTTTATTGCTGCCCATAATTTGGGTACGAATATACGGAGGGTTTGCGATAACAAAATCAAACAAGCCTATTGTATGGTCTTCTACAGCCTTTAGAAAATCTTCGTTTTTTATCGAAACCTTGATTTTTGGAAACAAACGTGATAATTCCGCTGATGTTTCTACACATACTTCAGCATCTGTTTCATATCCCACTACTTCAATATGTGTATAAGATAAACTAATTATGTTCAACAATGCGATAGCTAATTCGCCTTTTCCAATGGCAGGATCTAATATTCTAATTGTATTGCTCTCACCACGAGCTTTATATTTAACCATTTCCTTCGCCAAATACTCTGCCATACTTTTAGGGGTGTAGACAACACCATTGGCTTTTTCTTTATTTATATTGGAGTATCTCATATATTTCTTACCTATTGATAAATTGTACTACATCTTCAATATTGCAACTTAATGCTACACATATCTTTTCTAACGATTTCATTGAAACCGGTTCACCTTTACCCAACTTAGCCAAGACATTACTACTAATACCACAAATCTCTATCAACTCACTGCGTTTAAGTTGTTTATCTATAAGTAACTTCCATAAATTATCGTAGCTAACTGCCATCACTATACCTCCACTTTTTCATATCATTAATTATAAATTAATAATCACGATATGTCAATATTTATATAGTATTTCGTGATGATCCGACACTGAATAAAAAAGAAAAAGGATGATGTGAGTTTTATTCACACCATCCGCTAATCTTAAATATTATATATAATTCTTTCATTTACAATTTCCGTTGCACTATTATGAATATTATTCATCTTCTGCACCCACAACATCATATCGGTTGATTTGAGTTTCTCGGTTACATTTTCTTTTTCGGCAAGTTCTTTTACCAGCCGGAGAAAAAGATTTTGAGCCTGCTGTTCAATATCGGCAAGATATGAATTGAGCTTACCGCTTGTCATCAAGTTGTAGTAAAGCACCTTATGATTCTGCTTCAAATATCGTTTATGCCTCATTTCCCAAATGCCGATATTCGCTTCCTTTTCTTCTTCCGCCAGTAATAAATCGGGCAACATATAGTCGCCCACCTGTGTGTAAGTACCGCCTGCTTTTTCAAAAATTGTCTTTGCCATTTGTTTTACCTCCAAAAATTTATTTATCTTGAGCGTGGATTTTCACGCTTACGACCTTTAATATTTCTTGCCTGTTCAAGCAACTCATCAATCTGTTTATGCCCGAAAACTTTACGCAAAAGCTTGTAATCCTTGACCTCTGAACGCAGATTTTCGTTTTCGCTTTTTAGTTTGCTGTTGATTTTCGACAACATTTCGTTCTCACGATAGAGATTGCCGTTCGTGATATTTAATCTATGGTAATTGTCCCAACCTTCAAAGCAACGAGCCAATGCCGTCTTGATTAACGCTTTTAATTTTTGAATAAGCGGCTCTGCAATTTTGGTTTTATATGCTTTTGCAGACATAAAACTTTGCGGTTCGGAGAGCTGATATTCGGGGGCATTATCGAGCATTTCTTCCACATTCCTTAATTTTTCCAAACCATCATCATAGTTTAACACTCGCTCGGATAACACATTAAATTCGGCTTGCTTTTCTTCGATTTTAGCACCCAATTGTTCAAGTTCTGCTGTTCTTTCTTGCTTTTTATAATCAAGAACAGACAAATGTTTTTCGTGCGTTCCTTTGTGTTCCCACTCAATTCCGTGTCGTTCCATAACGAATGCGAGTGCGGATTTTTCTGCGCTCACCCATTGATTCCACTCGGTATCTCCACGGGTTCCGCCCTTAAATCCTTGTGCGGCAAGCGCCTGCTTGAGTGATACTCTTGTATCAAGTCCACGCTTGCTTCCGGTGGTGAACGGAACAAAATCTATGTGCAAATGGGGCGTTGCTTCGTCCATATGAAGATGAGCCGAGAACACTTTTAACTGAGGATTTCTTTCCTGAAACCCACGATAATATTCGTTCAAAACCTCTCTTGCAAGTATTCCGCTTTCGCTTTCTGCGCTCATATTTTCCTTATCGCCAATCTGCAAAATCATTTCGTGAAACGGCTTTTCTTGCTTTGAATTTCTGATTTTCTCATAGTAGTTTTCTATTCTGCGGTCGGCTCTTGTCTGTTTTTCGTTGTATCTTTTTAGTGCTTCATCAAACAATTCGTGATAGATTTTCTTTATCGGCTCGTTACAGTAATCAATGTTAAGATGACTACGCTCACCGTCAACATTTTCTGCCTTGAATTTGCGGCTGTTATGATTGACCGAGCCTTTACCCACCATTGCACTTATCGTTCTTTGCATTTTATATACCTCCAATCTCTAAAAATTGACCGTTCTCAGTTCTGTTACTCTTGTCAAGAGTAACGCAAAAGCACTTTTGACAGGCGAGCCCATCAAAAATGCAACCTGCAAGCAGGTTTTGCGTTCTCCGAAGGGCAAAGAGCCGCCTTTGAAAAGGCACTCTCTGCACACTCCGCTAAACTTTTGCTGTGACAAACCGTGACGATGGTGACAATGTTTTAGGCCACATCACCGTTCTCGGAGAGTTTGTCACGGTCGTCACGCATTGACACGCTTTCTTTCCAAAGGGATATTTTTCGTCCGCTGTGCGTGCGACTCGCTTTGTAATGAATGTCGTAATCTTTAAGCAACCGCCCGGCGTTGATACTAAGTCTTAGCGACAGAACATTAGGCTTAATATCCAATCCAATAAGTTTGCTCAATTCAGAAGCCGTCCCGTCCCATCGGCTACTGTCCGAAGAAAGAACAGTCGATACCTTTTCAAGCAGCGGGTCAGGCGGCTCTGTCCAAACTTCTGTTTCGCTTTTTTCAAATTCCCATATAAGTTTTTGCGGATTGCGAACAAGGTGTATTCGCTGATCCTGCTGATCTCTGCCGGTGACGTCAAGCGTTGCGGCATTGGTTGTTCGTTTCTCTTTGCTGAGAACAAAGGCGCCGTCTGCCGCACCGAGCAATCCGTTTGTGCCGGAGATTGTATCAAATTTATCGTCAGCCTGCTGTTTGCGTGTGTGATGGACGATAAGCATTGTTACCTTGTAGCTGTCGGCAAGCGCTTTCAGCTTTGCGACTACATCGTAATCACTGCCGTAGCTGTAATCCGCACCACCTGTCTCTCGAACACGCTTTAGCGTATCTATGATAATCAGTCCGGTGTCAGGGTGTTCCTGAATAAAACCTCTTATTTGGTCTTCCAAGCCGCCGTTTACGGTTTTGCTTTCTGTTGCAAAATACAAGTTGTCCGTTCCGTCAGCGCCGAACATATGATAGAGCCTGCGCTGTAAGCGAGGGTAATCATCTTCAAGGGCAAAATAAAGAACGGTTGCATTGCGGACTCTGTAATTCCAAAGCGGAGTTCCAGTGCTGATATGGTAAGCGAGCTGTGCCATCATAAAACTCTTTCCTACTTTCGGAGAACCCACGAACAAGTAAGTTCCCTGATAAAGCAGACCGTCTATAAGTGCGGTTTGTGTTTCGAAATCGGTATCATACAGAGCCGACATTGAAACAGTTTTCAAATATGACGGATCCATTTGCCTCAGCATTTCTCTTTGCATTTCACGAAAACTTTCGTCCAAATCCTTGATATTTTCATCGTTATCGTTTATACTAATGTCAGTACATTTTTGGATTGACTGCTCCGTATCTGCGCCAACAGATACATTCGGGGCGGTCATTTCTTTTTTATTCTCCATTGTTATCCTCTCCTTTCAATCCGCCGAGAATATCGGCAATCATTTCTATTACATCAAGCAACTCATCATTTACCTCCCCGCCGGCTTCTATTCGCTGTAATTCCGACAGCACATCGGCAAGCTGGTTTCGCAAAGCCTTGAATACTCTCGGATTGCCTTGCACGATTACTTCTCGGTGCGTTAATCTTCGTGTTATATAGTCCTGTTTTGTCAAACCCGAAAGCTGAACATAGCGTTCAATCTGTTCCCACTCCTCTGGTGAAACTCTGAACGCTACGGTTTTGTTTCTCCAGCGGTTATGCTCATCTTTGTTTTTAAGTGACATAATTATTTACCCCTTTCCATATCTAATTTTTCCGCCATTTCAGTCTGCTTTGACGGGAACAAGTGCGCATAGTTGTAAGTTATATCAATGCTTTCATGTCCCACACGGTCTGCAATAGCCGTTGCAGAGAATCCCATATCAATCAGCAAACTAACGTGGCTGTGGCGGATATCGTGAATACGGATTCTTTTTACGCCTGCTTCTTTTGCGCCTCTGTCCATTTCTCTGTGCAGATAGCTTTTTGTAATTGGAAACACTCTGTCCTCCAACCCCACATCGTAAAGCATTTTCAGATAATCCTGCATTTCATCACAAAGGAACTTCGGCAACTGAATTGTGCGGTTACTTTTCTCTGTTTTCGGCGAAGTTATAATATCTCTGCCATTCAAGTGCTGAAACGATTTATTAATTGTTACCGTTCGCTTTTCAAAATCGAAATCAGCAGAAGTAAGAGCTAACAGCTCGCCCTCACGAATACCCGTCCAATAGAGCATTTCAAACGCATAGTATGACATCGGCTTATCCATCATTGCATCAGCAAACTTCAAATATTCCTCTTTAGTCCAGAAAAGCATTTCACGATTTTTCTTTTTACCCATGCTGCCCGCCTTTTGACAAGGGTTTTCTTTCAGGTTGTAGTACCTGACAGCATGGTTGAATATCGCAGACAGCTGATTGTGTATTGTTTTCAAATATACGGGAGAATACGGTTTGCCGTTATCGTCCTTATAATTGATAAGCTCATTTTGCCAAGTAATTATTTGTTGTGCGGTTATGTTGCACATTTTCAGCTTACCGAAATATGGAATAAGCTTTTTATCAATAATATGTTTCTTGGTTTCCCAAGTGTTTTCTTTAAGTCGAGTCTGCATATCTTCGGAGTAATGTTCAACAAAACTCTTGAAATTCATATCCAAATCTCCGCCAAGCTTATTAAGTTGTTCTCTTTCCCACGCCTGAGCCTCACGTTTTGTTTTGAATCCTCGTTTTTGTGATTGCTTTCGTTCGCCATTCCAATCGGTATAGCGATAGATAACACGCCAAGTATTTGTTTTTTCTTCCTTATAAACAGCCATTGATATCACATCCTTTCTTTTTCGGCTGTACCATAACAAACTCTTTCTAAAAAATACTGTTTGTTTACTCGTCCTGAAATAGTTATAAAGCCTTGTGCTTTTAACTCTTCGTTAAGCTGCTGCACGATTTTATAGGCATAAGATTTTGAAATACCTAATTCGTCGGCAACATCTTGTACTTTCATAAATGTTGTACTCATACTGAAACCTCCTTTCAATTCTTGTTAGTTTGTTTATTTAGTGTCGGAGAACTTTCTGACCGCATTCCGATTTGCCCGAGCGGATACACCATTACCGTGATGTATGACGGTTATTCAATTTTCGCAAACAGCTTAACGCTATTTGCTTAATGATTATACTAAACATATTCCGTTATGTCAAGTGGTTTTCACAAAAATATTAAACTTTTTTGTTTTATGTTGCTTGACATATACTAAACATATATGATATACTGATTGCATATTACATAAGTAAGGAGCGTATTTTATGGCAATCGGAGAGAGAATAAGATTCTTTCGTAATCTTTGCGGAATGACACAGAAATATTTAGGACAGGTAGTCGGCTTTCCTGAAAAGACTGCGGACATTCGTATGGCACAGTATGAATCCGGCTCAAGAACACCTAAAGCTGATTTAACAAATAAACTTGCAGATGTTTTCGATATATCTCCGCAGGCTCTTTCTGTTCCCGACATTGACAGCTACATAGGGTTAATGCACACCTTGTTTACATTAGAGGACAGATACGGATTGACAATAGTAAAGACGGAAAATGGCATTTCAATGTATGCAGACCCTCGCAAGGGAACAGACGCTGCCGAGCTTTCCGAAATGATAAATGCGTGGGCAGAACAGGCTGAAAAATACCGCAAAGGCGACATCAGCCGTGAGGACTATGACAAGTGGCGTTATAACTATCCGAAGTATGATGAAACTTCTGGTTATGTAAGAGTGCCGTCGCAGAATTTCAGCGATGCTATGGTTGAGTCTTTCAAAGACAGACTGAAAGATATGTGAGGTAAGATAATGGATTGGAAAAGAAACTTTTTAGAATCTTCTTTATTGCGCCGGTCAACAAATAAGAACAACCCAAATGAGGTGCAAGCAAGATGCGTTGATTTGGCATACTCAGATATGATGACGGCAGGTCGTTATTACAGCGCTTCTTTTCTGAATGACAAAAAGAAAATTTGCTCTGCTACAAACAGCGCCATTACTGAATCAAATTTTGTGTTTTCAAGAAAAATTATTGAAGATATTTCGTTGTTGTTTTGCGATAATACTATAGGCAATGGCAACCGTTATGCAACCGGGTTTGGGCTTGCTCAAAAACTTATAAATATGACTTTCAAATATCTATATGTTTTTAGTGATTTGATATTTATAGACAAACCTATTCCTGATTTTTCATCGTGTGATTGCCCTCTTGACAGTATTATTATTAAAAAAGCGCATATTAAGGATTGCGTTTGGAGCAAGCTTACTGAGCAACAATATCTGGAATGTCAAGCAAAAATAACAGAACTACTAAATGCAAATTCTTTAGATTTAGAGTTATCAAAGCTTGGCAATCTAGCTTATGACTTTATTAATTGGTAATCGGCAATAATACACGATAAAACAAAAAGAGCTAACTGACTTCTCAAAAAGTCAGTTAGCTCTTTACTTTTACAATAATTCAAATTATGTTGCCATTTTGTTTCCACAGAGGGCTTTCAAACGGCGAAAAGCCTTTATTTACGGGCTTTTTCACGGGTGCGAAATTACTCCCACTCCACGGTTCCGGGGGGTTTGGAGGTTATATCGTAAACAACTCTGTTTACATGTTCTACTTCATTTATGATACGGCTTGAAACTCTGCCGAGGATATCATATGGGATTTTTGCCCAATCGGCTGTCATAAAGTCGTCTGTTGTTACGGCTCTGATTGCCACAAGTTCATCATAGGTACGGGAATCACCCATTACACCTACTGTCTTTACACCCGGAAGGACTGCAAAGAACTGGCTCATCTGTGAGGCATATCCGCACTTATCCATTTCTTCTCTTAGGATTGCATCTGCCTCCTGCAAAATTTTTACCTTATCAGCTGTAACTTCGCCGATTACTCGAACACCAAGTCCGGGACCCGGGAACGGCTGACGCCATACAAGTTCATGAGGAAGTCCGAGCTTTTCGCCAACTACTCTTACTTCATCTTTAAAAAGATCCTGCAAAGGTTCAATAATTCCCTCAAAAGTAATATCCTGCGGTACTTCTACCTGATTGTGGTGAGTTTTAATCTTTGCTGCATCACCTTTACCGCTTTCAATTCTGTCAGGATAAATAGTGCCTTGAGCAAAGTAACCACTGCCGTAGTTCTCACGAATTTTATTCCAAAACACATTATAAAACTCTGTGCCAATTATCTTTCTCTTTGCTTCCGGATCTGATACGCCCTTAAGTTTTGAGAGAAATTCCTCTTGGCAATTAATACGAACAAAATTCATGTCAAAAAGTTTTGTAAATGTCTGCTCAACAAAGTCGCCTTCGTCTTTACGCATAAGTCCCTGGTCAACGAAAACACAGGTAAGCTGCTTACCGACTGCTTTACTTAAAAGAGCGGCAGCAACAGAAGAATCAACACCGCCGGAAAGTCCGAGGACTACTCCCTTGTCGCCGATTTGCTCTTTAAGTTTTGCAACTGTTGAATCGATAAAACTATCCATCTGCCATTCACCTTTACAACCGCAAACATCATAAAGGAATGAACGGAGCATATCTTTACCGTTTTCTGTGTGATTAACTTCCGGATGGAACTGTACACCGTAAAGTTTTCTTTCAGGGCAACTCATAGCAGCAACAGGACAAACCGCTGTCGTGGCAGTTACAGTAAATCCGTCCGGTACTGTGCTTATATAGTCACGGTGACTCATCCAAGAAACGCCGTGTTCACAAGCATTTGTAAAGATAACATCGTCTTTATTATAGTTGGTCATCGTCTTGCCGTACTCACAAGATGAATTATCTGTAGCAGGAGTTACTACACCGCCAAGGGTATATGCCATAAGCTGACAACCATAGCAAATACCGAGAATAGGAATATTAAGCTCGAAAATTTCTTTTGAAATATGCGGTGAGCTTTCATCGTACACGCTATTCGGACCACCTGTAAAAATAATACCGGTGGGATTTAATTCTTTAATTTTATCAAGGCTGACTGTGTACGGCAGTATTTCGCAATATACATTACACTCACGAACACGCCTTGCAATAAGCTGATTATACTGTCCGCCAAAGTCGAGGACAATTACTCTTTCTTTGTTTTCCATTACATTACCGTCCTTTGTTTATCTGTAAATAATATCATTTCTTGATGGACCGTTAGATACAATCTTAATCGGCACACCAATCTGCTCTTCTGCAAATTCAATGTAGTCACGACATTCCTTAGGAAGTTTGTCATACTCTTTAATGCCGGAAATTGAACATTTCCATCCCTTTAATTTTTTAAGAATAGGCTTACATCTCTTAAGTTTTGTTGTTGATGGGAAGTAATCGATAACTTCGCCGTCAAGCTCATAACCAACACATACAGGAATCTCGTCAAGATAGCCGAGAACATCGAGAACGGTGAATGCAACCTGTGTTGCGCCCTGTACTTTACAGCCGTAACGGGTAGCAACAAGGTCAAGCCAACCCATTCTGCGAGGTCTGCCTGTTGTAGCACCGAATTCGCCGCCGTCGCCGCCTCTTCTTCTAAGCTCGTCTGCCTCTTCACCAAAGATTTCAGAAACAAATTCACCTGCACCTACTGCGCTTGAATAAGCCTTAACAACAGTGATAACTTCTTTAATTTCATAAGGCGGAATACCCGCACCTACTGCGCCGTAACCTGCAATTGTGTTTGAAGATGTAACCATAGGATAAATACCGAAGTCGGTATCCTTAAGTGAGCCAAGCTGACCCTCTAAAAGAATATTCTTACCATCTTTAAGTGCATTATGAATAAACTCAAAAGTATCTCCTACATAAGGAGCAAGAGCCTCTTTGTACTCCATAAGTTTATCAAATACTTCTTCCTCTGTAATCTCAGGCTTATTGTAGAGATTCTTAAGAATAGCATTTTTAATGCCAAGTGCGTGTTTGATTTTTTCTCTTAATGAATCAGGGTCATCGTAAAGCTCGTTAATCTGGAAACCAATTTTTGAGTATTTATCTGAATAGAATGGAGCAATACCGCTCTTTGTTGAGCCAAAGGAATTTTTGCCGAGGCGCTCCTCCTCGTAACAGTCAAAAGCAACATGATAAGGCATAACTATCTGCGCTCTGTCTGAAATAATAATCTTTGGCTTCGGCACGCCTCTGCTCTCAAGGTCTGCGATTTCTTTTACGAAATTTTCAACGCTGAAAGCTACGCCGTTACCAATAATATTAGTAATATTCTGATGAAATACACCGGATGGAAGCTGATGCAAAGCAAATTTGCCATATTCGTTTACGATAGTATGACCTGCATTTGCACCGCCCTGAAAGCGAATTACAATGTCACTGTCATTTGCGAGAACATCGGTAATTTTGCCCTTACCTTCATCTCCCCAGTTTGCACCTACTATTGCTTTAACCATAATTTGTAAAACTCCTTAAATATATAAATACAAGTGTATATAAATTTTATACATTGATTTCAGGCTTATCTGATTCAATGTCAGCATACTTGTCAAGAACAGGCTGAACCAACTCTGCGAGGAAGTCCTCTGTCTGCTCTTTTGCTCTGCCTGTATATTTCTCCGGCTGTAAAATCTTTTCGAGATCCTCTAAAGTTACGCCGAAAGCCTCATCGTTAGCAATTCTTTCGAGAAGGTCGTTTTCGCCGCCCTCTTCTTTGATAACCTTAGATGCAGCCATTGAATGAACACGAATTTTCTCATGGAGCTGCTGTCTGTCAGCACCTCTGTACTTAACTGCGTCCATCATAATATTCTCTGTAGCCATAAACGGAAGTTCTTTTCTTAAACGCTGCTCAATAACCTTTGGATATACTACAAGACCGTCTGCAACATTTGCATAAAGTGAAAGAATACCGTCAACGGCAAGGAATGCCTCCGGAATACTCAAACGCTTGTTAGCAGAGTCATCGAGAGTTCTTTCAAACCACTGTGTCGCAGTTGTGAAATAACCGTTTAATACATCACACATTACATAACGGGAAAGTGAACCTATACGCTCCGAACGCATTGGGTTGCGCTTATAGGCCATTGCAGATGAACCGATCTGATTCTTTTCAAACGGTTCTTCAACCTCTTTAAGATGCTGTAAAAGGCGAATATCATTTGAGAACTTAGACGCACTCTGTGCAATTCCGGCAAGAACATTGAGAAACTGCGAATCAAGTTTTCTTGAGTAAGTTTGACCCGATACCGCAAAGCAAGAATTATAACCCATTTTTTGAGCAATTTTCTTGTCAAGTGCCTTACATTTTTCGTGATCGCCCTCAAAAAGTTCTAAAAAGCTTGCCTGTGTACCTGTTGTACCCTTTGAACCGAGAAGTTTAGCTTTTGAAAGCTGATACTCAACATCTTCAAGGTCCATAAGTAATTCCTGCAGCCAAAGAGTAGCTCTCTTACCGACTGTAGTCGGCTGTGCAGGCTGAAAATGTGTGAATGCAAGTGTAGGAAGAGCCTTGTACTCATCTGCAAACTTTGAAAGATTGCGGATTACGGTAATAAGCTTATTTCTGATAAGCTTTAAGCCCTCTGTCATAATGATAATATCTGTATTGTCGCCGACATAACATGATGTTGCTCCAAGGTGAATAATGCCTTTTGCATTAGGGCACTGTACACCGTAAGCATAAACATGTGACATTACATCATGACGAACAAGTTTTTCTCTCTCTTGAGCAACTTCATAGTTGATGTCGTCAGCGTGTTCCTTAAGTTCGTCGATCTGCTCTTGAGTGATAGGAAGACCAAGCTCCATCTCTGCCTCAGCAAGAGCAATCCAAAGTTTTCTCCAGGTACGGAATTTCATATCGGGAGAAAAAATATATTTCATTTCCTTGCTTGCATATCTTGCAGACAAGGGTGACTCATAGGTATCCTTAATCATATTAGTAAATCCTTTCAGAATGTAGGTTTATCAGCATTTTTTATCAAAATTCATACCGCCACGCTCTTTGCCCTTAAAGGTCTTTTTTGTGGTTTCAGCAGGATAATTACCGCTGAAACAAGCATCACAAAAGCCTATCGGAGCATTGTGCAACATTTCACGCAGGCTGTCTGCGGGAAGATAACCGAGTGAATCCGCACCGCTTAGCTGACGGATTTCTTCAACCGTATGGTTGCAGGCAATAAGCTCTCCCCTTGACGGAATATCCGTACCGTAGTAGCAAGGCCACATAAACGGCGGTGAACTTATACGCATATGAACTTCTTTGGCACCTGCTTCACGGAGCATAGTGACAATTCTGTCAACGGTAGTACCACGCACGATGCTGTCATCAATAATGACCACACGCTTACCCTTTATTTTATCTGCAATAGGGTTAAGTTTTATGCGCACACTCTTCATACGCTCTTTCTGACTGGGTTTAATGAAAGTTCTGCCTATATAGCTGTTTTTTACAATAGCTTTTTCATAAGGAATTCCGGATTCTTCGCTGTAGCCTATGGCGGCGTCAATACCCGATTCAGGTACGCCGACTACCATATCTGCCTCTACCGGAAACTCCCTTGCCAAAATTCTGCCTGCCTGTTTTCTTGCCTCATAGACGCTGATACCGTCAATAAAGGAGTCCGAGCGGGCAAAATAAATATATTCAAAAACACAAAGTGACTGCTTCTTTTCTTCTCCGAAATCCGGTTTAATACTGCGGATTTCTTTATTGTCAACAACCACAATTTCACCGGGTTCAATATCTCGGATAAATTTTGCTCCGCATGCGTCAAGAGCTGCGCTCTCACTTGCAAATACCACGGAATCATTATACTTACCCATACAAAGCGGACGGAAACCGTGCGGGTCACGGGCGGCAATAAGTTTTCTCGGACTCATAACAAGCAGAGAATATGCACCCTTAATAACCCTCATAGTACGGGCAACCGCCTCTTCAACAGAATGACATTTCAGTCTTTCCCTTGCAATAACATAACAGATAGCTTCAGAGTCGATAGTTGTCTGAAAAATAGCACCTGTCTGTTCAAGCTGACTGCGTATTTCGAGAGCGTTGGTAAGGTTACCGTTGTGAGCAACGGCAAGCGTACCTTTTACATAACGCATAACGAGAGGCTGTGAATTTTCAAGTACAGAGCCTCCGGCAGTCGAATAACGGACATGAGCAATACCCATCTGACCTTGTAAAGAATCAAGAATACGGTTATTAAAAACCTCGGTAACAAGTCCCATATCCTTATGGTAATCTATTACACCATCATCGGTAACGGCTATACCGCAGCTTTCCTGTCCACGGTGCTGCAAAGCCAGCAGACCGTTGTAACAAGCATAAGCAGGGTTAATTGTACCGTCACCAAATATTCCGAAAACACCACATTCCTCGTGCAGTCCTTCTTTTGCGTAATTATCGAAAGAATTTTTCAAAAAGCGCCACCATCCGTAAAAATATCAAACTAATGCCCTAAAAGGGATTTGTAAATGTATATTTAAACAGAATATTAAGCCAAGCCGATACGCTTCATCATCTCGGCATAAGCCTCTTCAACACCGCCCAAATCACGACGGAAACGGTCTTTGTCGAGTTTTTCCTGAGTATCCATATCCCAGAAACGGCATGTATCAGGTGAAATCTCATCAGCAAGAAGAATCTGACCCTTATATCTGCCGAACTCAATCTTAAAGTCGATAAGGTCAACCTTACACTCCTTAAAGAAGTCAATCATAATCTCGTTAATCTTGAGAGCATACTTTGAAATAATATCAATCTCTTCTTTTGTTGCAAAACCGGCTGCAAGAATATGATATTCATTTACCATAGGATCGCCGAGTGCATCATCCTTATAGCAGAACTCAAGAACAGGAGTTTTCATAGGTGTGCCTTCAGGAAGACCAAGTCTTTTTGAAAGGCTGCCTGCTGCCTTATTTCTTACAATAACTTCGAGAGGTACAATTTCAACTTTTTTAAGAACAGTATCTCTGTCATTGAGCTCTTCAACGAAATCAGTAGGAATACCCTTTTCCTCAAGAAGCTTAAACATAAAGTTGCTCATACGGTTGTTTACAACACCCTTACCGATGATTGTGCCCTTTTTCTCACCGTTAAAAGCAGTAGCGTCATCTTTGTAAGAAACTATACAGTAGTCAGGATTCTCTGTAGAAAATACTTTTTTTGCTTTACCTTCATAAAGAAGCTCTTTTTTATCCATTTTGACATTCCTCCATAAATTGCAGCCTTGACTGCTAATAAAAATACAGATATATTATAATATAATTTTTTTAAATAAGCAACTAAAATGATATTAAAAATTAAAAAAATGTAGAATTTCCTGTTTTTATGCTATTTTATATTCGATATTAGAATATTTATTAAATTTTAAAAAGATTTAAAATATATACTTGATTTTTTATAATATATACTGTATAATTAATTTGTATTTGCCGGTGTGATGGAATTGGCAGACGTAGCGGACTCAAAATCCGCCGGTAGCGATACCGTACCGGTTCAAGTCCGGTCACCGGCACCATGAAAAGGTCTATTGTCGTAAGACGATAGACCTTTTTACTAAAGCAAAAATACCAAAACAAAATGTTTGACTTACGAACGGAAAATTTAAATGCAAATTCATAAACCCCTTGATTTATCGCAAAATAAGTCAAGGGGTGATTTTATGTGTCATAGAACCGGAGGCAAAAATAATTCAAATTCATTGCCCACTGTAAACGGTGAAAATAAAAAGACTGCTACCGATAATCAATGGGTAACTACAGGGCACAAGCCGCTTGATGACAAACGAGAAAGACAAGACGGACCGGGCGGAAATTAAAATTATTTTCTTTATGTAAAGTCGAAAACCGACATCAGCTTAAGAGCCGATGCCGGTTTTTGTTATAAAGCCTTTGCCCTTGATAGAGCCGGCTGTAGTTACTATAATAAAAGCTCTTTTATCCACACTTTTTACGGTGTTTGTAATTTTATATACCTGATGCGGTCTGACAGCACACATAATAACTCTTTTCGGCTTGCCGCTGTATGCGCCCTCACCGTTAAGCAAAGTTATTCCTCTGTCATTTTCAGTCATAATCATACTGCAAATTTCTGCGTATTTATCTGTAATAATAAACATAAGTTTACCGTTATCTCTCGCAACACCATATGAAATGGTGTCAATAACTTTAATACTGAAAAATATTGTAACCACAGCATACAAAACACTTTCAATACTGTTATATACAAAGAATACCATTATAAGCACAAGTGCGTCTGCTGCAAAAATAAGATTTCCTGTTGAAAAATACGGGAAATGTTTGTGCAAATTCAGAGCAACAATATCCGTGCCGCCTGTCGAACCGCCACGCATAAATATCATTTCAAGTCCGACACCGTTAAGTATTCCGCCAAATATCGCAACCAAAATTCTGTCGCCCGTATAGGCAGTCATAATCGGTGTAAATACATCTATAAGTATTGAAGCGAATACCGTGCCTGCTATTGTTTTTGTAAGAAATGAAATGCCGTTTTCAACAGCGCCCCATATAAACAAAGGAATGTTCATAACTAACACCATAGTACCTATAGGCAAACCGAACATATGATTAAGCATTGTAGCCACACCTGTAAGTCCGCCCGGTGCAATATCGTTAGGAGCCGTAAAAACCACAACAGAAGTTGCATAAACAGCTGCTCCTGCAAGCATTATTGCATAGTCGGCAACCGCAGTCTTAATATCAAGCTTATTTTTCACAATTACCACTTCCATTTAGCGAAATATGTAAAATAATATCAAACAACTCAGAAATTCTTTCTTTTTCATTTTTTAAATATAAGTATCCGAAAAGGCTCTCAAGTCCCGTAGCACTATGGTAATCTGCCACAGTGCCGTTTTTCGGAGTACATTTAGGGGCGGCATTTCTTCCTCTTTTATATACCGATAATTCTTTTTCTGAAAGATGCGGTATTAAAACTTTGGCATACTCTGCCTGACTTTTGCAATTAACAAAGCCAACCTTTATTTTGTTAAGCTCACCTACAGGGCGGTTGCTCTGTCGTACAAGATATGCACGAACAAGCAAATCGTACACACCGTCGCCTACAAACGCAAGCGTAAGCGGAGAAACCTCGTCTGCATAGGTATGCTCAATTATATTCTCATTTTCCATACAAACACCCTGTTAGTCAACAAAATCAAATTCAAGCTCATATATTGAAACCGTGTCGCCCTCGCCACAGCCTTTTGCTCGAAGTGCGTCAATTACACCGTTATCAATAAGAACTTTTTGGAAATAGTTAAGGCTTTCGTAATCATCGAAATTAATGCCTTTCATAACCTGTAACAGCCAGTCCGCCTCTACAGTATAGATACCATTAACATTCTTTACGGTAACCGAATGATCTTCAAAATCCTCTGCTGTCACAATCGGAGCAGGTTCTGCCTCATAATGAGTAATCGGAGGAAGTTTTGAGAGCATTTCTCTGATTTTATTTAACATAGGATCAACATCATAACGAATTGCCGCCATAATCGGGAAGAAATCATAACCTTGTGCCTCAACATAAGCCTTGAAATCCGCTATCTGTTCATCAGTTGCCATATCGCATTTGTTTCCCGCAACAATCATAGGTCTTTCCGCAAGCTCGGGATTAAACTTTTTAAGCTCATTGTTAATGGTTTCAAAATCTTCTTTCGGATCTCTTCCCTCCGAACCTGAAACATCAACAATATGAACGAGCATTCTGCAGCGCTCAATATGGCGTAAAAACTGATGTCCAAGACCTGTTCCCTGCCATGCGCCCTCAATAAGTCCGGGAATATCAGCCATTACAAAAGAAGAACCCTCACCCATTGATACAACACCAAGTACAGGTGTAATGGTTGTGAAATGGTAGTTTGCAATAAGCGGTTTTGCCTGTGAAACTACGGATACAAGTGTACTTTTACCTACATTAGGGAATCCTACAAGTCCGACATCCGCCAAAAGTTTAAGTTCAAGAGTAACATTAAACTCTTCTCCGGGTAAACCGGGTTTTGCAAAACGGGGAACCTGACGAACAGGAGTAGCAAAATGCGGATTACCCCAACCGCCTTTACCGCCTCTCGCAACAATATACGGCTCTGAAGATGATACATCGGCTAAAACTCTGCCTGTTTCCTCTTCTTTAACAAGTGTACCGAGAGGAACACGAATTATTAAATCCTCTGCATTTTTGCCTCTGCAGCGACCGCCTCGACCGTTTTCGCCTTTTTTTGCAAGGTATTTGCGTTTATATCTGAAATCGGCAAGAGTTGAAAGATTAGTGTCTGCAACAAACACTACATTTCCGCCTCTGCCGCCGTCACCGCCATCGGGGCCGCCTGCCGCAACATATTTTTCTCGGTGAAACGATACTGCACCGTCACCGCCGTCACCGGCTTTTATATATATTTTCGCTGTATCTACAAACATCTCTGCTAACCTCCAAATGACGAATTTATTTCTAATTCATAATTTATAATGCGTGATTAATTCATTATCAAAATTTGCCGAAAATCACGATTTAAAATTAAGTATTATGAATTGTAAACCCATTTTTATTATACCCTCAAAGTACAATAAAAATCAATACCTAACAAAAAAGGGTGGATAATAAATATCCACCCTAAGATAATGCGCAAATTACTGCTCAACAGGATAAACGCTTGCACGCTTTCTGTCCTTGCCTACACGCTCAAACTTTACAACGCCGTCGATCTTTGCGAATAATGTGTCGTCTGAACCGATACCTACGTTGTTACCTGGATGAATGTGAGTACCTCTCTGCTTAACAAGGATGTTGCCTGCGAGAACCTTCTGTCCGTCTGCACGCTTTACACCAAGACGCTTTGATTCACTGTCACGGCCGTTCTTTGTAGAACCCATACCTTTTTTATGAGCGAAAAGCTGAAGATTTACCTTAATCATTACCTTACACCTCCGAAATAATAACTTTAATATACTTTTTGTACTGCTTTTGTAAAGCAGATAAGTGAAGCCATAAGCCCTCAATTAAATGAGATGCCTCTGTTGCTTCGTTACTGCTCAGGTTTAAATTAATAAAACCGTCGCTGTCGGTAACCTCTGCATCCGTATGCAGAACATCGGTGATTGTATTGGCTGTCATAATTGCCGCAGAGCTTACGCCTGCGCAAACAATATCAGGACCGCTGGTATTGAAATCAGCATGACCGGATATTTTAAAGCCTTTAAAATAATCAGCCGATTTAAAAAATGTTACCGTAATCATTCTCAGATCTCGATTGAAGTAATCTTAACCTGTGTGTAAGGCTGTCTGTGACCCATTGCTCTCTTCTCGCCTTTCTTTGGCTTGTAAGTAGCAACTCTGATTTTCTTGCCTTTACCGTTCTTTAATACCTCTGCAGTAACCTTTGCACCCTCAACAACAGGAGTGCCAACCTTAATGCCGTCATCTGTGCCAACAGCAATAACATCGAATGTTACTGTATCGTTTGCCTCTGCGTTAAGCTTTTCAACGAAGATAACCTGATCGTTTGTTACCTTGTACTGCTTACCGCCTGTCTGAATAACTGCGTACATTTTAGTACCCACCTTTACATATGTCTCGCTATCTGCAGGTAGAGAATAACTCATTTAACAACCCACAATATGCGGCTTATATAGCATAACACAAATATAATTTGTTGTCAACCTTATTTTTACAGGTTATTCTGAATTTTTGCAGCCTTTACAGTGTTTTTCATAAGTGTTGCAATTGTCATAGGACCAACACCGCCCGGAACAGGTGTTATGTATGAACATTTGTCCTTTACATTCTCAAAATCAACATCACCGCAAAGTTTGCCGTTTTCATCTCTGTCCATACCTACATCAATTACAACAGCGCCCTCTTTTACCATATCTGCCGTAACAAACTTCGGTTTGCCTACCGCTGCAACAAGAATATCTGCCCCGCTGCAAACCTCTGCAAGATTCTTTGTGCGGCTGTGGCAAATTGTTACAGTGCCGTTTTCGTGAAGTAAAAGCATTCCCATAGGTTTGCCTACAATATTGCTTCTGCCGATTACAACACAATTTTTGCCGCTGACTTCAATATTGTAATAATGGAGCATTTCCATTACGCCGGCAGGTGTGCAAGGGAGAAAATCATACTCGCCGAGCATAATTTTACCTACATTTACAGCATGGAACGCATCAACATCTTTGAGCGGATTTATTGCCTCAATTACTGCCTTATCATCAAGATGCTTTGGCAATGGGAGCTGAACGAGGATACCGTTAATGTCCTTTTTCTCGTTAAGTGTTTTTACGAGGTCTAAAAGCTCTTCCTGTGTGGTTTCGGCAGGCAAAGCATATTCCTCGGAATGAAATCCTACAAGTTCGCAGGCTTTCTTTTTATTATTTACATAAACTCTCGACGCAGGGTCGTCACCTACAATGACAACCGCAAGTCCCGGGGTAATCGAATATTCTTTCTTTAAAAGCTCGGTTTCATTTTTTACTTCTTGCTTTACCTGAGCCGATACCTTTTTTCCGTCTATAATCTGCATAAAAACTGTCCTTTCTCTTAATGTTTATCAAAAGCATAACTATACCTACAATAAAAATAATTGCCGACAAAAGCTGAGATACTCGCACCGCATTGCCAAAAATTTGGAAGTGCATATATAGGCTGTCTGTTCTGAGTCCCTCTACTATCATTCTTTCAAAGCCGTACCACACAAGATAGCTGAAGAAAATCTGTCCTGCATATCTTTGTCTGTATTTACCATAGAAATGTAAAATCACAAATCCGAGCAGACACCATACCGATTCATAGAAAAAGCACGGGTGAACCGCAACATTGTCTGTACCCTGACTTACCATTCCCCACGGTAAATCGGTAGGTGCGCCGAATGCCTCCTGATTCATAAAATTGCCCCATCTGCCTATTCCCTGTCCGAGCAAAAAGCCCATCATAGCAATATCGAGAATCGGCATAATTTTCATTTTTTGAATTTTTGCAACCGTAAGACCGCCTAAAAGCGCACCGATAATGCCGCCGTAAATTGCAAGACCGCCGTTGTTTATATAGAGAATTTCAATCGGATTTTTGCCGTAATAATCCCATTCAAAAAAGCAATAGTAAAGTCTTGCGCCAATAATACCCGTTATGATTCCCACAAGAATACAATTAATCAGCTTATTGCCGTCAACATTGTATCGTTTGGAACTGACATAGGCATAAAGCACTGCAAGCAGAAGTCCCGACGCAATAATTATACCGTACCAATAAACCGGATAATTACCAATGGTAAAAGCAACAGGATTTACGGTAAATTCAAGACCAAGTCCCGGAAACGAAACATTATAGTCCATTACTTTTCACCGTCCTGAATTGGCTTTACAATCGACAAAGTACAGTTATTTACATCAAGCATACAATCAAGTCGCTTTGTAACATCTTCTATTGTAGCGTTTGCGATTTCATCAATATAGTCAAACATATTATTGCCTTTGAAATGGTAGTCGGCAAGAATATTTGAAATTGTATCTACAGAATTGAGAGATGCAACTGTATCGCCGTAAATTGATTTTTTGGCAATTTCAAACTCTTCCTTATCAATTCCGTTTTCTTTAAGTTTAACAATATAATCCTTAATCATTTCCGCTGCTTTCTGCGGTTCTCTTGACTCACCGCCAAAGATAACCGAACAGTAACCGGGGCCGTCAAACAGTTCATAAGAGAACGAGCTGTTAATAAGGTTTGCATCAAGCAATTTACGATACAATTCACTTGTTTCAGATGCTAAAAGGAATAGCAAAATATCTGTATGAGCCGCCTGTGCGTCGCCTTTTACGCAATCCGCTTTTTCCTTAAATCCGAGATTAAATATAGGCATAGAAACAGAAAATTCCTGTTCTACATACGGCTTAACAATTTCGTAAGGCTCGTTTTCAAATACATTGTGAATAGTATGTTTTTCACTCGGTTTCAAAAGTCTGTCGGCTGTTTTTAAAACCTTGTCGACAGTAACATTGCCCGAAACGCAAAGCACCATATTGTTAAGGTTGTAGAACACATTATACACTTCGTATAATTTTTCGGCTGTAATTTCAGCAATGCTTTCAACCGTACCTGCAATATCAATCTTTACAGGGTGATTGTGATACATATTTTCAAGCATATTGAACATTACTCGCCAGTCAGGTGCATCATCATACATTTTGATTTCCTGACCGATAATACCCTGTTCCTTAGCTACGGTCTGCGCAGTAAAATACGGTGACTGAACAAAATCAAGTAAAATTTCAAGACTTTCATCAAATTTTTCTGTACAAGAAAAAAGATAGCAGGTCTTTTCAAAACTTGTATAAGCATTGGCATTTGCACCTGTTTGTGCATAACGAACAAATGCGTCGCCGTCTTCGCTTTCAAAAAGTTTATGCTCAAGATAATGCGCTATACCGTCAGGTACGGTAATTGTTTCGCCGTCATCTACGGAAAACTTTGTATTAATACTGCCGTAGCGTGTACCGAAAATAGCATAAGCCGAATTGTATCCCTCTTTTGGATATACATAAATTGTAAGTCCCGACGGATGATTTATTTTATAATATTTTTCTGCAACTCTTTCAGATTTTATTTCTTTAATATCCATTTAACACACTTCCTTTCGCAGTTTATTTATTTTTAAGAACATATACAGTATCAAGTGTGAGCTTTTTGGCTGCCTCTACAATTTCTTCCTTTGTAACTGCATTATATTTTGCCGCAAGTTCTTCAATGCTGTTAAAACCGTCATTTATAAACTGTGAAGAATACCAGTTGTCTATACCGGCTGTGGTATCGTTGGATGTACGGAATCCGTTTACTATTGCACGCTTTGTAGCCTCAATTTCAAAGTCGGTGATATTGCCGTTTTTCATATCTTCAACTTCTTTGAGAATTGCTTTCTCGGTTTTTTCAATATTTTCATTGAGTACGCCGCTGTCAACAATCATAAGACCGTTAATAAAATTGTAGCTTGCCGCACAGTAGTAGCAAAGGCTCTGCTTTTCTCTTACATTGTTAAAAAGTTTTGAGTTGGCGGTACCTCCGAGAACAGCGCACATAAGTCTGCCTGCAATCCACTCTTTTTCGGTATCTGTACAGCCGACACCCGAACGGAAACCGAGTACAAGTTTTGACTGTGAAACATCCATTTCTTCAACAACACGCTGTACTTCGTCCGCACTCTTGACATAACTCATATCAACCTTGCAAGGTGTTCTGTCAATCTTGCTGTATGCGTCTGTAAATACTTTTTCCGCTTTGTCGGCACCGCTGTCACCGATATAGAAAATTTCCACAACAGAGTCTTTTAATAATTTTTTCCACGCATCCACAAGGCTTTCGGGAGTAATCTTTTTGATTTCTTCAACACTGCCGTAACGCTTGATTCCGCAGGTTTCGTTTTTAAGCATATTTGAAAGCATTGTGCTTATCGCATAGCCACGCTTATCGTTAAACTCTGCGTCAATAGCGTCAAGCAACTGTCTGCGTTCCTGCTCAAAATCATTATCATTAAATTTACCGTCGGTAATGTTAGGATTAAAGATAACCTCACACAAAAGCTTTGAAATTTCCGCTGAAATGATTTCGTCGGTAAACACATATCTGTCGTCAATACCAACCGCTGTAAAAGTCAGCACCTGATAAGCGCCTGTCTTTTTTACGCTTGATACAATATCTGTTCCGTAAAGAGCGCTGAGCTTTTTGCTGAATTGAGTAAAATCAGGGTAAGCCTTGCAGGAGCGTGTAAGCAATCCACGCAAAAGAGCATTGTGTGCCGCATCCTCAACATTTAAAGGTACATACAGATTAATGCTCATTCTGATTGTTTTAAATCTATTTACCTTGATGTTGTTAAAAGCAACACCGTCGGCAATAATTTTTCTTTCAATAGAATTCATCATATCATCTCCGAATCTATAATTTGGTTTTTCCAATCTAATATACATTGTTTAGTATAACATAATTTTCAAAGAAATAAAAGCATTTATATAAAAAATAAGAGCATTGTATGTAAACAACGCCCCTATTATGTATATTATTTAAAATAAATTACTTCTTTTTTCTTCTTGCCACAAAAGCTGTCAGTACAAAGAAAACCGCTGCGGTTGCAACAAGAACAATTATGCTTTCAAAATCAGTAACCGTATGGTCGCCGAACGAATAGATTATACCCATCTCGGAATTAATCTGATCAATTACATCAGGTTTTAATTCGGCAGGTACAGATTTAGTACATTCGGTAATTGCACTCTCTGTAAAAATCTGTCTTAACATACTGCCCGCATGAGAAATCGGAAAACATTTTACTGCAGTTGCAACCGAATCGGGCAACGAACCTACAGGAATATAAATACCTGTAATAAATCCGGAAATTGTACCTATAACTGTACATACGGCGGTATATGCGCCCTCGGTTGTTATAAACATTGCAATAAACATAACAATAGAAGTTGTCGCAAGGTCGTCAATTGCAATTATGCCGACAACCTTAAGCATATTCAAAAGGCTTAATAATTCTCCGCCGTTTACAACTATGTATATTTCACCGAGAATAAAACCTATCAATGTAATAAAAAACGAAATCAAAGCAAGACTTAAAATATATCCGAGAGTTATTCTGCTGCGGCTTACAGGCGAACAGTAAAAGTCTTTAAAAAGTCCTTTTGACCTGTCGCTTACTATTGATACCGCACCGAGAGATATTGAAAGCGGCATAATAGAAATAATACCTGCCATTATCCAACCGTCTGTAAGAAGTCTTGGACTGTCAAGTCCTATACCCTCAAAACCTTTTGAAAGTTGATCTCCGAGAAAAAGCGCATACAAGCCGATGATTATAAACACCGTAAGCAAAGACGCAAGCCAAGCGCCCTTGTTTCTGAAATATATTTTAATATTTCTTTTTACCAAAGCAAGCATTACTTTATCTCCTTTCCTGTAACAGCTACAAATAAATCATCCATTTTACCCTTCTGAACTTCAAAATCAAATATGTAATCCTTTAGCTCATTGACTATCGGCAAAGCTGCAAAAGTTGACTTAACGGGAATTTTTACGGTTTCTTTCGTAAATGTGTATTTCATATTTTTTGACTTCAGTATCCTTTCAATATCCGCCATTGTACTGTCTTTATGGTATATTGTAAGCATATCCGAAACATATTTGCTTTTAAGTTCAACGGGAGTTCCTTGCGCTGCAATTTTACCCGAATCCATAATTACAACATATCCTGCGTTCTCTGCTTCTTCAAGATAATGAGTGGTAAGAAAAACCGTCATTCCGTATTCTTTTCGTAAATTACTTACGGTTTCCCATACCGAAAGTCTTGTTTGCGGGTCAAGTCCTGTAGTCGGTTCGTCAAGGAATAATATTTTAGGTGTATTAATCAACGCTCTTGCAATATCTGCTCTTCTGCGCTGACCGCCCGAAAGTTTACCGTACGGTCTGTTCATAAAATCGGTTGCACCCGATTTTTCGATAGCATCGGCAACTGCATTTTTCAAACTTTTACCTTTTAAACCGTAAAAACTGCCTCGTATTGAGAGGTTTTCTTTTACGGTAAGCAGCGGGTCAAGCAAACTTTCCTGAAATACCGCACCGATTTCGGCTCTTATTTTTGAATCTTCTTTTCCGAGTATTCTTCCGCCGATTTCAACTCTGCCGCCGTCAGGCTTTAAAAAAGTATTCAATATACTTATGGTGGTTGACTTTCCCGCTCCGTTCGGTCCTAAAAATGCAAACAGACTGCCTTCTTCAACATAAAAACTAATATTGTCAACAGCCTTTAAATCGCCGTAAGTCTTTGTTAAATTTTCAATTACTATTGCTTTTTTCATTGCTGTTTCTCTCCTTTAATATTTTATTAATCGTATTTGAATCTGCTTTCATTCTCAACATATGAATTGTAAACACTATCAAAAACACCGCAATAATTACACCTGCCGCAATCAGCAAGTCTGACATTACAAAATCAAACCAACCGAATATTGCTCCGCCTACTACCATAACCACGGCAAAAACTTCTAAAATATCTATTATGCTTACAGTCAACAAACTAAGTTTGAGTTTAAAACCCTTTGACAATATCATGTCGGTCACAAACATTAATACAGAAATAACCAATGCGACAATAAAGCATTGAATCACGCTGTATGCATTAAAAACAAAACCGCTGCCTAAAAATACATTGAGCAAAGCAAGTATAAGTGTTTGCCAAGCAAATGAATTTACAAAAACAGAAAAAAACTGACTTAATTTATTCATTGTTCTATCCCCTTTACAGTCCAAATTTACTTTTAAAATCTTTTAAATAATGTCTGTTTACAATCTGAACTTCTCCGTTATTCATATGTACTTCCATTTTTCCGTTAAGCAATGGCTTTACACTCGTAAGTTTGCTTATATTAAGAATACAATTTTTACTTATCCTTACAAAATCAGATTGCGGTAAAAGCTGTTCTGTCTGATAGAGTTTGTAATCGGTTTCATACACCTTATTTTGAGAATAAATAAATGTCTTTTCATCAACGCTTTCTATGTAATAAATCATTTCAGCAGATATAAGAAATGTTTTATCATCAATTCTGCCTGTCAGCTTTGCATTGTTATGTTCAAGCTCGTCAAGCAGTCTTTTTAAATTCTCGTCAACAGCCGCACATTTAACCGTAATCTCGGTTTCGGTAACCGTGCTGTCTTTAATTATCTTTATCTTCATATATTCCCTCTGTGAAGTTAAATTCATTTATTAAGTACATTTATAGAATAGCAGAAATTGTATTCAATTTAAAGTATTTTTAGGTAAAATGCAGAATACAAAGGTTAAGTTGCATAAAAAATACCGCCAACCTCTCGGTCAGCGGTAAAAATCAGTTCCAATAGTCAAAAAACAGTACATTTTCGTATTTTGTTATGTAATTTTGAGTTGAATGCCAATTGTTCGGATAAGCGTTATAATACTCATCTGTACACATTACAAGTATACGGTGCTGAACAGCGTTACCGCCATTGTCAAAAACATATGACACGGCATTTTTAGCGTTTGCGTTTACATTTTCTCTGTATCCGTCATACCCCATACCGCCGTTGGCAGATGATTTTCTTAAATCCATAGGATTTTTGCAATATCCGTAAACAAGAGCATCCCTTATACACTGTGCAATAAATACAGAACCTGCATAAGAAGTACCGAACTCACCCATTACAATTTTTTCTATGTAAGCCCTTTCTTTATCGGAAAGTTTATATGTTCTTCCCTTATAACTGCTGTCAATTTTATTTGACGGTAATTTAATTAAAAATGAATTAGCTGCACTTGCTCCGCTGCTTGTACCTCCGCTTGACGCATTCATAAGAATATTTTGCAAAGCGGTTACATCATTAATATCAATTTTGCCGTCACCGTTAATATCCGCACGCTTTTCATATGCATCGGTCCAATTACTTCTGTTCCCCGAAATTCTTAACTGCAAAGCGGTTACATCAGATACTGATACCTTTCCGTCGCCGTTCAAATCATAATTACTTTCTGCCGCAAAAGCGGTAACAGTAAGAAGGCTCATAAACAAAGTTACAGCAAGAACACAAGAAACAAATTTATTTATTTTTTTATTCATATTTTCTCCTTCACAATACCTTTTATTCTGTTATTTACTGATGTTTTTCAACATCACAACAGTTTTATTATAACACATAAAAATACAAATTGCAAATTTATTGCTTCTGAAATGTATTTTTTCAAAAAAAGTGTTGACATTTGTAAATTACGGTGGTATAATAACACTCGTTGATTGAGAGGAAACAATCTCAATACAAAAACTTAATATTAGCGAGTGTGCTGGAATAGGCAGACAGGCACGTTTGAGGGGCGTGTGTTTCACGACGTACGGGTTCAAGTCCCGTCACTCGCACCATAAAAACAGATTAACTTTCTTATTAATCTGTTTTTTTGTTTTACAAGCAAATTGATAACGGGACTTGAAGGCGACCGTTAAGAAAACAGTCCTGTGGACTGTTTTTAGGGAGAGCGTTGATGATATTTATAATTTTTGCAAGCCGCATCAAACGAGGCAGAAAGTTTACTTATTTTTTAACTAAGTCACTCGCACCATAAAAAACAGATTAACTTTCTTATTAGTCTGTTTTTTTGTTTTACAAGTATGGTAATTTTTAGATATATTATTACTAAATCTTTTCTGTAATAAAGGAGAATAATATGGGACTGTTTGATAAATTTAAAAAGAAAAATAACGAAGAATACATTGATGATGTAACTTATATCAGAGATATAAAGCATATTCAATCAGGGCCTTGGCATCAATATGATGTGCTTTTGGCAGCGCAGGGCTATGGATGGGATTATATGATTAGCTCGGCTGATTATATGGCAGCCGCTGACTTGGAAAATATATCACAAGTAACGAGCGGTTTTATTGACTCAGAAGATACCGATATTACAGAATTATACAAAAAGAGCAACTGCAAATGCAGTGAAACAGAAGAATTAAAAAACGAAGCGGCAAGTCTTTCTGTTGCTGGAATAAGCAAAACTTTAAAAGCACCAATGAAAATAGTATGGTTTAATCAAACACAGGTTTTACGATTCTTTACAATAGTTGATGATGAAACACTTATTAAGAAATACATTGAAACTGTTATTCGTCGTACTTTTGGAACAAACGATGCTATGAAATTGGCAAAACCTATTCCGAAACAGTAAATTTTATTATTTAGCATAATCCATTCGAAAAACATTTATAAAAGTTTGATCAACCTTTCAAAGGTTGTGAGTGTGGGCAAAGCCCACAAATACTTTTTGCTACCGCAATTTAATACACTAAACCATAATAGGGCTGACGCTTTGTCTGCCCTATTATTTTTGCAAAACCGCTAAACAGCACAACAGCCGGTGCAAAACGCATCGGCTGTTGTGTATGGAGAGATTAGAATGAATTATTTATATATAAACAGCAGCATTACCATCCAAACATCTGTGACCAAATAGAGTCGTCACCGGTTGAATTTTCGCTGTCTGATGTCGGAGTAGTGCTCTTTTGTGAGCCGTTAGTGATTTGAGAATTGCTTACCGCAGGTATATATTCTTCAAGTACAAATGAAATTGTCTTACTTGTTCCTCTGCGGCTTACAGTAAATGTAACTGTGTCGCCTACTTCTGCTTTTTCAAGTGCAGTAGTAATGTCCGATGACGAAGAAACATCTGTATCGTTTACCTTTGTTACAAGGTCACCTCTTGTAACTCCTGCTTTTTCGGCATTTGAACCGGAATCAACAGAAAGAACATAGCAACCTGTCTGATTTACACCGTAATAGAAAGCTGTTTCGTCAGAAGTAATATCTGTAAAGTCAATACCAAGATCAACCTTACCTGTTACATAACCGTATTCTTTAAGGTCACTTAAAATATCAAGTACATTGTTAATCGGAATAGCAAAAGCAATACCCTCAACTTCGGTTGCACTCTGCTTTGCGTTTACGATACCGACAAGTTCACCGTTTGCATTAAAAAGTCCGCCGCCGGAATTACCCGGGTTTACCTGTGCATTTGTCTGCAAAAGTGTCATTTGTGTATCTTCAATAGTAACCTTTCTTGCAAGTGCACTGATGATACCGTCTGTGACTGTACCGCCAAGTTCACCGAGTGGGTTGCCGATAGCAACTACATAGTCACCTACCGCAAGACTGTTGCTGTCACCGAAAGTTGCAGGCGAAAGTCCTGTTGCACTAACCTTTAACAAAGCAATATCATTATCTGAATCACTGCCTATGATTGTTGCATCGTACTCTGTGCCATCTCTAAGTCTTACCTTAACAGAATTTGCTCCGTTAATTACATGGTTATTTGTAAGAATATAACCGTCTTGAGAAATAATAACGCCTGAACCCGCACCCTGCTGAACATACTGTTGAGCAAATGAACCCGTTACAACGCTTTCTGTTGAAATTTCAACAACACTGTCGGCTGTCTTTTTAACAATTTCAGAGGTTGAATTTGCCTTAGATGTACTTGAAGCAGTTGTGGTTGTGCCGCTGTTGCTTGTTTTGGTAATATTTAAACTGCCGCTTGTACTGGTATTTACCTTATTTGCAAAATAACCGCCGCCAAAGCCAAGTCCGCAAGAGAACACCATTGTAACTGCAAGTGCTATTGCAATACCGCCTCTTGATATTGGTTTTCTCTGTTTTTTAGGTTTTTTAGCCTTAGGCGGTTTTGCGTTTGCCGAATGATTGGGAGCAGTACCGTACGGTTGAGAATTATATACATTCTGTGACTGTTGGTTCTGTGCAGTGTAACCGTTTGATTGATAATTATCATAAGCGTTTGTATTTGGATTTTGATAATTATTGCTGTATCCCGAACTTGTATTCTGTGAAGAATATTGAGTAGGCTCGTTATATCTGTTAGGATTATGCGAAGCGTCTTTATTATTGCCGTTTACATATGAATAATGGTATTCTGTGCTGTCTGACTTGTTGTCGCTTTTATCGGAATTCCATTCATATGAAGCCTCTGCATTCTTCTGCGGAATGTCTGTGTTGCTTTCAGGTGTATTTTCAGCATTACCTGAATAGATATCATTGAATTCATTTGGATTTTTATTATCAAGCATTTTTTAGTCCTCCTTAAATGCTGTGTCTTTCGTATCTCTTACGATGTATATATAATAATTTTGCCAAGTGAAAACTATATGAACTCGTTTTGAAATAAATATGAAATAAATTGAAATAACAATGAAACCAAATTCACATTCTATTCTTAAAAATGCCGAACAGTCTTAGTCTGACCGTTCGGCATTGGTTTTTCTATATGCTGATATATGTATAGAAGGTATTATTATACTAAGCCTTATTTTCGCTGTTTTCGTCAACAGGCTTTTCAACATACTCGACTATACGCTTTCTGACGGTAACTCCGTCATATTTCTTTTTAAAGGAAACTTTACCCGTAAACTTTCTTCCGCACTTTTTACACAAAAAGGGAGCAACAAAACTTTTGTTTTTTACTTTCCAATTTGCCTGTCTTGCAGCCTGCCTTCCGCAAGCATCGCAATTAAAGCGCATACTGCGTTTATCAATCTCCGGATTATTAATATCTGTAATAAAATGATTTTTATACAGCAGTCTGTCATAAAATTCGTGAGCCGTTGCATCTTTGATAAAATCTTCTATCGGATAATCCTCGACAAAATGTTTCATACACTTTAATGTAAGCTCTGCGTCGGCATATGCACGGTGCTGTTCTTCAACATCAAAGTTAATTGCGAGCATATCTGCGCATACGGATAATCCGAGTTGAGAAGATTTATCATTTACGGAAAGACATTTTTCACAATAATCCTGCACATTGCAATAGCTTGTGAGAAAAGGCAGCTCAGGCCTATGAGCATAGTACATATAATTCTCAATCAATGCAAGAATGTCGCTTGTACCCCATGTCACCAAAACGCAATCGCCGCAGAATTTTTTAAATTCAGAAACAGCGTGCATAAATGTACAGCCGTTTTCTCTTAATTCTTCGTTGGTGATTTTGGTTAGCTTTTTAACCTTTGAACAAAGTTTTTTGCCTATCTGCGGAGAAATAAGCATTTCAAATCTGTCAATAATATTCAGATTTTCGTCAGTTTTAACTGCCCCGAACTCAATTATCTCATTTACAAATCTGTGTTCTTTACTGCTGTATGAGCCGTTCCATTCAAGGTCTAATACTACAAAACTCATTATTTTTTATGGAATGCCTGTTTCATTCTCTGTTCCTTAGAAAGAATACGCTTACGCATACGGATATTTTCGGGAGTAACCTCTACAAGCTCATCATCTGCAATAAACTCAAGACACTGCTCAAGCGAAAGAATTGACGGTGGTGTAAGTTTAAGTGCATCATCAGAACCTGAAGCACGGGTATTTGTGATATGCTTTTTCTTACATACATTAACTGTAATATCTTCTGACTTAGGGCTTGCGCCTACAATCATACCCTCATATACAGGAACACCCGGGCCGACAAAGAGTCTGCCTCTCTCCTGTGCCGCATACAAACCGTAAGTTACTGTTTCGCCTGTTTCAAAAGCGATAAGCGAACCCTGATGACGGGTTACGATTTCACCCTTGTACGGCTCATATCCGTCAAACACATGGTTCATAATACCGTTACCGTTTGTATCTGTAAGGAATTCGGGACGGTAACCCATAAGACCTCTTGACGGAATACGGAACTCAATGTGAGTAGAACCGCCCTCACGGGTGCCCATATTAATAAGTTCAGCTTTTCTTGAACCGAGTTTTTCCATAACTGCACCTACATAAGCGTCAGGTACTTCTATAATGAGCATTTCCATAGGCTCGTTCAACTTGCCGTCAATCATCTTTGTGATAACCTGTGGACGAGATACCTGGAACTCATAATTCTGGCGGCGCATTGTTTCAATAAGAATTGAAAGGTGAAGCTCGCCTCTGCCCGATACTTTAAATGTATCCGCACTGTCTGTTTCTTCTACTCTTAACGCAACATTGGTTTCAATTTCCTTGAAAAGTCTGTCACGAAGATTTCTTGATGTAACATACTTACCCTCTCTGCCGGCAAACGGAGAGTTATTTACAATAAAGTTCATTGATACGGTCGGTTCGTCAATCTTAACAAACGGGAGCTGTTCAATATTCTCAGGGTCGCAAATTGTTTCACCGATATTAATATCCTGAATACCGCTTACGCAGATAAGATCACCCATTTCAGCAGTTTCGCTCTCAACTCTCTTAAGTCCCTCATACTGATAAATCTTACCGATTCTTGCGTTCTTTGTTACATTGCCGTCTGTATGACAGATTGCGACGCTCTGACCTGTTTTTACAGTGCCTCTCTCAACTCTGCCTACACCTATTCTACCCACAAACGGATCTGAATCTATATTTGAAATAAGAATCTGAAGTCCGCCCTCTGCATCTCCCTGCGGAGCAGGAATTTCATTTATAATAGCCTCAAAAAGAGGTTTCATATCTGTACCGGGCTGATGCGGATCAAGGCTTGCATAGCCGTCACGGCCCGATGCATATACTACAGGGAATTCAAGCTGATCCTCGTCAGCGCCAAGCTCGATAAATAGGTCGAGAACTTCGTCAACAACTTCTTCAGGTCTTGCACCCGGACGGTCAATTTTATTGACTACAACCAAAGGCTTTTTGCCAAGGCCCAAAGCCTTTTTAAGAACGAATCTTGTCTGCGGCATACAACCCTCGAAAGCGTCTACAAGAAGTACAACGCCGTCTACCATCATAAGTATACGCTCAACCTCACCGCCAAAGTCGGCATGACCGGGGGTGTCAACAATATTAATCTTAATGCCGTTGTACATTACAGCGGTGTTTTTAGAAAGGATTGTAATGCCTCTCTCTCTTTCAAGGTCGTTAGAATCCATTACTCTTTCAGCCACATTCTCATTTGCTCTGAAAACACCGCTCTGTTTTAAGAGCTGATCAACGAGAGTTGTTTTACCGTGGTCAACATGAGCGATAATAGCTATATTTCTCAAATTTTCTCTTGTTTCCATAAAATTATCCCCCTATAAAAATCTAAGTTCAAATATCCTACACATACTTTTTTATTATATCACCTAAATGTTGAAAATTCAATTTATTTTTAAAAATAAACAACAGATAGTGCCAAAATCGCAAATTTTCGTATTTACATCCATTTTTACTTTACATAAGAAGAAAAATGTTATATAATAGATACTAATAATTGCCTTATAATGGGCAATTAATGTACACGGGTTATTGCTTTTAATAATGCAAATACCACAAAATACTTTTTGCGGAGGTAATCAAATGGGCTACACAATTGCACAGAAAATTATTAAAGAGCATTTGGTATGCGGCGAAATGGTTGTCGGCAACGACATCGGCTTACGCATTGACCAGACTCTTACACAGGACGCAACAGGCACAATGGCTTACATAGAATACGAGGCTATGGGTATTCCGAGAGTCAAAACCGAAAAGAGCGTTGCATATATAGACCACAACACATTGCAGACAGGTTTTGAAAATGCCGACGACCACAGATTTATTCAGTCTGTATGTAAAAAGCACGGCATTTATTTTTCAAGACCGGGCAACGGTATTTGCCACCAGGTACACCTTGAAAGATTCGGTAAGCCGGGCAAAACATTAATCGGTTCCGACAGCCACACACCTACAGGCGGCGGTATCGGAATGCTTGCTATCGGTGCAGGCGGTCTTGATGTTGCTGTTGCTATGGGCGGCGGTGCATATTACATCACAATGCCTAAGATGGTAAGAGTTAATCTTACGGGTAAACTCAGCCCATGGGTTTCTGCAAAGGATATTATTCTTGCAGTATTAAGAGTTATGAGCGTTAAGGGCGGCGTCGGCAAAATTGTTGAGTACGGCGGCGAAGGTGTCAAAACACTTACAGTTCCGGAGCGTGCTACAATTACAAATATGGGTGCAGAGCTCGGCGCTACAACATCCGTATTCCCTTCTGACGAAATCACAAGAGAATTCCTTAAAGCTCAAGGCAGAGAAGAAGATTACACAGAGTTAAGCGCAGACGCAGACGCAGTTTACGATGAGGTTATTGAAATTAACCTTTCGGAGCTTGAACCGCTCGCCGCTTGCCCACATTCACCTGATAATGTTAAACCGATCAGCGAGCTTGAGGGTCAGAAGATTGACCAGGTATGTATCGGTTCTTGCACAAACTCAAGTTATCTTGACCTTATGAGAGTTGCACATATCTTAAAGGGCAAAACAGTTGCAGACGGCGTTTCACTTGCTATTGCTCCGGGCAGTAAGCAGGTATTCAATATGCTTGCTATGAACGGCGCACTTGCCGATATGATTGCTGCCGGCGCAAGAATTCTTGAAAGTGCCTGCGGTCCATGTATCGGTATGGGACAGTCACCTAACAGCAAGGGTATTTCACTCCGTACATTCAACCGTAACTTTGAGGGCAGAAGCGGTACAGCTGACGGTCAGATTTACCTCGTATCTCCTGAAACAGCTGCTGTTTCGGCACTTGCAGGTGTATTTACAGACCCAAGAAAGCTCGGTCCTGCCGCAGAAATTGAACTTCCCGAGAAGTTCCTCATTAATGATAATATGGTTATTGCTCCTGCTCCTGTTGAGGAAATGGACAATGTTGAAATCTTAAGAGGACCAAACATTAAGGAATATCCTAAGACAAGCCCTCTTACAGATTCTATAGAGGCATCTTGCTCACTTAAGGTTGGCGACAACATAACAACCGACCACATTATGCCTGCCGGTGCAAAGATTCTTCCGCTCCGTTCAAATATTCCTGCTATTTCACAGCACTGCTTTACAGTATGCGATAAGGAATTTCCTGAAAGAGCAAAAACTCTCGGCAAGAGCATTATCGTAGGCGGCGAAAACTACGGTCAGGGTTCATCAAGAGAGCACGCAGCACTTGCTCCGCTCTTCCTCGGCGTTAAGGCAGTTCTTGTAAAGAGTTTTGCAAGAATTCATAAGAGTAACCTCATTAACGCAGGTATTCTTCCGCTTACTTTCCAAAATCCTGCAGATTACGATAAAATTAAACTCGGTGATATGCTTGAGCTTCCTAATGTTAAGAAAGAAATTGCAGACGGCTCTGCCGTAACGGTTGTAAACAAAACAACGGGCGAAACCGTTATTGCCGACTGTGAGCTTTCAGACAGAACAAGAGCAATCATTCTTGCAGGCGGTTTGCTTGACTATACAAAGGAGAACAACTAATGGATAAAATTAAAATGACCACCCCCATCGTTGAGATGGACGGCGACGAAATGACAAGAGTTCTTTGGCAGAAAATCAAAGACATTCTTATTTACCCATACATTGATTTAAAGAGCGAGTATTATGACCTCGGTCTTGAAAACAGAAACAAAACAGATGACCAGGTTACTGTTGACAGTGCAGAGGCTACAAAGAAATACGGCGTTGCCGTAAAGTGTGCTACAATCACACCAAACGCTGCAAGAATGGACGAGTACAACCTCAAGCAGATGTGGAAATCACCAAATGGCACAATCCGTGCTATCCTTGACGGTACAGTATTCAGAAGTCCTATCCTTGTAAAGGGTATCACTCCGTACATTCCTACATGGAAAAAGCCAATCTGTATTGCCCGTCACGCTTACGGTGATGTTTACAAAAATACAGAAATGGTTGTTAAGGCAGGCAGCAAGGCTGAACTTTGCGTTACCAAGCCTGACGGTACAGAAGAAAGAAGTACAATCTTTGATTTCAAGACAGACGGTATCATTCAGGGTATGCACAACCTTGACAAGAGTATTTCTTCATTTGCCCGTTCATGTTTTAACTATGCACTCGACCAGAAACTTGATGTATGGTTTGCTACAAAAGATACAATCAGCAAGAAGTACGACCACAGATTTAAGGATCTTTTTGCTGAAATCTTTGAGAATGAATACAAAGAGAAATTTGAGCAGGCAGGCATTACATATTTCTACACACTCATTGATGACGCTGTAGCAAGAGTTATCAGAAGTGAGGGCGGCTATATGTGGGCTTGCAAAAACTATGACGGCGATGTAATGAGCGATATGATTGCTACTGCTTTCGGCTCACTTGCTATGATGACAAGCGTACTTGTTTCACCTGACGGTGTTTATGAGTATGAAGCTGCACACGGTACAGTTCAGCGCCATTATTATAAGTATCTTAAGGGCGAGGAAACTTCCACAAACTCTGTTGCAACTCTCTTTGCTTGGACAGGCGCTCTCAGAAAGCGCGGCGAGCTTGATAATCTTCCTGAACTTATGAACTTTGCGGACAAGCTTGAGAAAGCTACTATCGACACTATTGAAGACGGCATTATGACAGGCGACCTTTATGCTATTTCAACTCTTGAAAACAAGAAAAAGGTTAATTCAGAAGATTTCTTGCTTGCAATAAACGAGCATCTTGCCGCTTCACTTGCATAAGCAAACACAATTCGGTTAAAGGAGTAAGGTTAAAGTACAATGTCCAGAAATGACAACATTTCAATGTCTGTAATCAGAAGACTGCCCAGATATTATCGTTTCTTGTCTGAGCTTAACGAACAAAACATTGATAAAATTTCATCTACAAAACTGGCTGAAATTATGAATGTAACCGCTTCTCAGGTAAGACAGGATCTTAACTGCTTTGGTGGATTCGGTCAACAGGGCTACGGTTACAGTGTTTCTCAGCTTAAGGAAGAAATACAAAATATTCTTGGTCTTAACAATAATTATAAAGCTATACTTATCGGTGCCGGCAACCTCGGTAAAGCGGTTGCCAAGCATATGAACTTTGAAAAGCTCGGCTTTGAACTTATCGCCTGTTTTGACTGTAACGAAGAAAAAGTTGGCAAAAAGCTGAATAATCTTACAATAATGCACGACAGTCTGCTTGACGAGTTCTGTCAAAACAACAAAATAAATACAGCGTTTTTGTGTATTCCGAGAGTATGTGTAGAAAATGTACTTGACAAACTTTATGGCTACGGCATAAAGAACTATTGGAATTTCAGTCACTATGACATTGCAAGAAAGTACAGCGACACCCTTGTTGAAAATGTACACCTAAGTGACAGTCTTATGACCTTATGTTACAAAATGAATAACCGAGATAAAATCTTATAATTAAAAGGCTGTTCCCTATCTTGCGGAACAGCCTTTTAATTATGGTTTAAGTTAGTTTTATCAGGTTCAATGTCAATAGTTGGGGTAATTTATGGTTTAGTGCACGAGTTAAGCAAAATAATAATTCACTCCAATTAATTTAATAAAAAAACAACAATTAACTACCGCACTCCAATCGGAATGCGGTAGTTTTTATGAGAGGAAATCTATCTATTTATAAATTACTTTTTATCAAATGTATGAAGAAGTCTTGCAGCATAAAGTACGCAAAGTACGCTTACGCCTGTATCTGCTATTACAGACAACCACATCGGAGCGATACCGAGTATTGCAAGGATAATTACAATTGTCTTTACACCAAGTGCAAATGTAATGTTTGTCTTTACAGTAGCAACAACTTTCTTTGCTATTCTGACAGACAACGGTAAATGTTTTAAATTACCTGCCGCAAGCACAGCATCTGCCGCCTCAATAGCAGCCTCACTGCCGAATCCCATTGCAAAACCGCAATCGCTTGCAGTAAGAACAGGGGCATCATTGATACCGTCACCGATAAAGCATACAGACTTATGAGTTTTCTTTATATCTATAAGTTTTTCAAGTTTATCTGACGGCATAAGCTCTGCCGAATAAGAATCAAGTTTAAGTTCATTTGCAATATCCATTGCATTTTCTTTTTTATCACCCGTAAGCATTACACTGTCTTTAACACCGAGTTTTCTTAACTCTGCAATTACACTCTTTGCCTCCGGTCTTAATGTATCGCTAACAGAGATTGCACCGATTAATTCACCGTCGTAGATTACATATACAGATGCGGTTTTTTCTGCATTTACCTTTTGTTTATCGCTTAAAACCTTTGTGCCGCCGCATACAAGAGCTTTGCCGTTATATACAGCTGTAACTCCCTGTCCTGCCTTTTCGCTGTAATCTGAAAGTTCAGGTAAGTTTTCCTTTTCTGCCTTATTTTTTATTGCCATAGCAATCGGATGTGAAGAATATCTTTCACAAGCGGCTGCAAGTGCAATAATTTCAGATGAAGTATGATTGCCGTAAGCAAAAACTTTGTTTACAGAAAGCTCACCTGTTGTAAGTGTACCTGTCTTGTCAAATACAAAAGCGTCAGCCTTTGCAAGAGCTTCGATATACTTGCCGCCCTTAATAAGAACGCTGATTTTTGATGATGCGCCAATACCCGAATAATAAGAAAGCGGAACCGAAATTACGATTGCACAAGGGCAAGATGCAACAAGACAAACCAAAGCACGATAAATCCATGTGCTGAAACTGCCAAGCCCCACAAGCGGAGGAACAATAGCAACTACAATAGAAATAAGTATAATAATCGGTGTGTAAACAGCTGCAAAACGGCTGATAAGCTTTTCACTCTGTCCCTTTGTAGCGGCTGCATCTTCAACAAGTTTAATAATTCTTGCCGCTGTACTGTCGCCAAATTCCTTAGTAGTTTTTATTTCTATAAGAGAATTGCCGTTAATCATACCGCTCATAACTTCACTGCCTGCCTCTGCATCGACAGGAACACTCTCACCTGTAAGCGCCGAAGTATCGAGAGTAGTATTTCCTTTAGTAATAACACCGTCAAGCGGTACTCTTTCGTGTGGTTTAACTACAATTGTACTGCCTATTTTAACATCCTCGGCGGCTTTTACAACTTCCTTGCCGCTTATAAGTACGGTTGCATTATCGGGACGAATCTGCGCAAGTTTTGCAATATCACTTCTCGATGCAGATACTGCTTTCTCTTCTACAATTTCGCCGACTGCAAAGAGAATAGTAACCATAGCCGCCTCTACAAACTCGCCTAACGCAAATGCCGCAATAACAGCAATTGTAAGCAATGTAGTTTCATCTATCTGTAATTTAAACACCGATTTTATGCCTTTAATAAATGTTCTCCAACCTGACAAAACAGTGGCAACAAGGCTTAGTCCGAGTAGAACAAACCAACCTACAGTACCGAATTCAGCATCAGGAAATACAGTAAGTTCAAGACCGAAAGCCGCTACACCAAGCACAGCCGCTGTAATAATAGAAACAAGTTCATTCTTTATTTCAACCTTTTTATCTTCCTTGGCTGAATTTACCTTTTCGGCAGTTACGGTGTTTTCTTTTACATTGTTATCAATAACTTCTACACCGTCTTCAATGCTGTCACAAACTGCCTGTATGTCCTGTGCCGTTACATCATCTGAACACTCAAACACAAGTTTTTTATTTGCAAAATTGAAATTAACATTCTCATAGCCGTCTGTTTCGGCTAATTTCTTCTCTATCTTTCCTGCACAGTGCGCACAGTTGAGATTTTCAAGTGTGAAGGTGTACTGCTTTAAATTCTTTCTCTTTGTATTATCAATAACTTCTACACCGTCTTCGATGCTGTCACAAACCGCCTGTATATCCTGTGCCGTTACATCATCTGAACACTCAAGTACGAGTTTTTTATTTGCAAAGTTGAAATTTACATTCTCATAACCGTCTGTTTCAGCTAATTTCTGCTCTATCTTTCCCGCACAATGCGCACAGTTAAGATTTTCAAGTGTAAAATTATATTTCATAAAAAACACCCTCCTTACTCGAGAACGTGATCAAGTCCCATTTCAATAATTTTTTTAACATGGTCGTCATCAAGAGTATAATAAATTTGCTTCCCCTCTCTTCTGACCCTAACAAGTTTGTTTTGTCTTAATACTCTCAACTGATGAGAAATAGTGCTTTGCTCCATATTTAAAGCCTCTGCAATACTAAGCACCGACATCTCATTATCGGAAATTGCAAACATTATTCTGATTCTTGTCGAATCGCCGAATACTTTAAAAAGATCCGCTAAATCAAACAGCACTTCCAAATCAGGAATTTCTTTTTCTTTCTTTTCATTTAGTTCTGCCATATTCCTATCTCCGTTTATTAATCTGTTCATATGTTTATATGTTCATATGTTAACTTGAGTATAGCACATAAAAAAGTAATTGTCAATACAATTAAAAAAAATTATTTGGTAAATATTTAAATATTTTTCAGAATTTCCTACATTATATATGCAATTATATCCTGAAAAATATTGCAAGATTTTAATTCCGTATTGCAATTATGACAGCAGTATTATTTTTTATAAGAATAATTACAAGTATGTAATCTTGCTTAGTCATAATAAGAATAAACTTGATTTCATTTATTTAATTTGAGTACATTTTAGATAAAAATATGTTACAATTCCAAATATGCGTTGACTTTACTACAATTTTGTAGTATCATTTTCTGTATAGGAATGTTAGTGTTACCTTGTTGTAATGCTGCAAAATGTGTGTTTTAAGAAAATGTAATATATTTGTGGATATACTATTATCAGTTGAGTAATCTGGCGGATACTCATTTTTACAGCAATCAATGTTGCTGTTTTTTGGCACGCACTTTTATTTAGATTTAGATTATGTAAACTCACATATTCGTTATTGTGAATGTACAGTATATGGAATTGGAGTGTAACGGTTTGGAAAAGTTTGTAGTAAACGGCGGTAAGCCGCTTTTTGGTGAAGTAAATATCAGCGGTGCAAAAAATGCCGCAGTAGCAATTATCCCGGCAGTAATCCTTTGTGACGAGCCTTGTCAGATTGAAAATATACCTAACATTAGCGATGTTTCACTTATCAGCAGAATTCTTCAGCAGATGGGTGCACAGGTAAGAAGAATTAATAAATCATCACTTTATATAGACCCGACTCATATTTCAACTCACTCTGCAACAACAGAACTTGTAAGAGGTATGAGAGCATCTTATTACCTTCTCGGTGCTCTTCTTGGCAGATGCGGTAAAGCTCAGGTTGCTTTACCGGGTGGTTGTAACTTCGGTGTTCGTCCGATTGATCAGCATTTAAAAGGCTTTGAAGCTATGGGCGCAGTAACACAGCTTGTTGACGGCGCAATTATTGAGGCAGATGCTGATAATCTTCACGGTGAGCATATTTACCTTGATGTAGTATCTGTAGGCGCAACAATGAATATTATGCTTGCGGCATCTAAAGCCGAGGGTATGACTATCATTGAAAATGCCGCAAGAGAACCGCATATTGTTGACCTCGCTAACTTTCTTAATTCAATGGGCGCAGATGTAAGAGGCGCAGGTACAGATGTTATTAAAATCCGTGGCGTAAAATATCTCCACGGCATAACATATTCGATTATTCCGGATCAGATTGAGGCAGGCACATATATGTGTGCGGCAGCTGCTACAAGAGGTTGCATTACAGTAAATAACATTACTCCAAAGCACCTTGAATCAATTACAGCTAAACTCCGTGAAATGGGTGTTGTAATTACCGAATACGATGAGGCTATAAAAATTGACGCTACAAAGAATCCTTTAAAGCGTTGTAATATAAAGACTATGCCGCATCCCGGTTTTCCTACTGACTGTCAGCCGCAATTTGCCGCACTTCTTGTAAGTGTACCGGGTACAAGCATTATAAATGAAAATGTATGGGATAACCGTTATCAGTATGTAAGTGAGCTTGTTAGAATGGGTGCACACATTTCTGTTGAGGGCAGACTTGCAATTATTGAGGGCGGATCTCCGCTTACAGCAGCTCCTGTAAAAGCTACCGATCTAAGAGCCGGTGCAGCAATGATTATTGCGGCACTTGAAATTAACGGTGTTACTGAAATTTCAAGTATCCAGTACATTGAGCGTGGCTATGAAGATGTAATTGAAAAATTCAGAGCATTGGGTGCTGACATCAAAAAAGTTTATTATGCAGGCGATAACGAAGACGAACTTCGTGCTTAATAATTAAACATAAAAATTTAACCGCTTGAGTTTTATAGCTCAAGCGGTTTTTTCATAATAAATTAGATTATTTATCAAAATTCAATGCTAATCGTTTGTGTAAATTATGGTTTAGCGGAGTGTCGGTCGGGCATTGAAATTTAGCTAACGCTAAATTATCCTCCTAAAAAAGCAAAAAAGTTTACTCAATTTTTTCAAAAATTGCGGGTTTGGGCAGCGCCCATAAAATCTTCCGATACAACAATTTATCAGACGCAAACAGCGTGGCTGTTTGCGTGCTTGCACCGAGTTTGAAAAAACAGGCGACAGCCTTTTATAAAAGAAATAATTAACTTTTTTCATTATACAGAAAAGCTTTTTTCGAGATGTTTGCATAGCTTTTTGCTGTAATACATAACTGTTTCTTCTCCTTTATTAAATTTTCAATATTGTTTGCAATTACGAAAAGGTAAACTGATAATAAATCAATTTATCTTTCTTATTGAATAGTATTAATTATATAATATTTTCTTGTTCAATTGAAGTGGCAAGCTGCACAAATCTTTTTTCTGCTTTTATCAAATTTTTATATGTATATAGAAATTCATAAATAAACTAATTTTAGTAATCCGAAAACAATAAATCTCAATTATTTTAGCTGTTTTCTATTAATTGACTAACCGATTTGTGTAAAATTTTCTTTTTTACAATCTGAAAGCAATCATATCAAATCAAAATATTTAGATTTATACGCGTATAAATAACTTTAGCTATAATGTTATTTTGCTGTTTTTAAAATTTCAAAATTAATGATATTTTAACGGAAAGTAATATAAATTTTATAACAATATAAATAAAAAAAAGCAGTATCCTCATTAACTGCAGATACCACTAAAACATATAAGATACTATCAAATTTAAAATTAAATCTCGTTGCCTAACATCTTGTTCCCTCTCTCTTTAAACATCAATATTGCCGATTACTCAATTTTTATAAATCTCAAGATGTCAGGCAGAACGGATTTACATCAGTATGAGGAAATATGAATTTATCAACGCTATGTGCTCCAGTATCTGAAATTTTTTCAGATTATCGGTGTCTTCGTCCCCACCGAGCGCTAATAAAGGCATATAACCAAAACACTCTATATACAACAAATTTCCATGTTCGTTAACAGCTTTATAATACTGATTCAAAGAAAAAAATTCGTTTAAAAAGCTCTTGTCTGCAAGTCTTTTTAAAAAGAAATCAAAATCTTTGAGCATCAGTTCACATTTTCCGTAGCGAAGATACATTATACTTATATATTCGCCGCTTTCCAAGGTAATTATGTCACCAAATGCAGTTACAAAAATGGGAACTGCGTCTTTATACGGAAAGTATGTATTATCAATTATACTTTGATAATCATCGGGATTAATCACTTTAATATATCCGTTCATAAAAGTGCCTAATCCGTAATTTTGCCAAATTTTAAGCAAATTTTCAGGAATTTTATTCTTGAATTTGTTAATAACATTGTCATTAACTTTTGCATATGATTGAAAATCCTGTAATGCAACTGTATTCAAGAGTATTTCTCCCTTTATATTTTATACAAACCTCCGTACCGTTGCACAGCACCGCTTTACTTCACACATCATATTGCAGATGTATGAAGTAGCTGTGAAGTGCCATAATCAAAACCGCTAAATACAAAACTTCTAAATGTACTTGTTTTTCCTCTATTTACTGTTTTTATTATAGCACAAGGATTTTCATTTGTTACAGTTTGGGCAAAAACGCATTAAAAAAAGTCAAAAGTGATGTTTTTTATATGACAAATTAAAAATTATGTTGTATAATATCTTCTAAAGGGGGAATTTCGGTGCTTAATATTCTGCTTTGTGATGATGATAAATCAATACTCGAAAAAGTACGGTCACTTATAAGTAATCTTCAAAAAAACTATAAAATAGAATTTAATATAGATATGCGTACATGCGGCGATTTTATTTTTAAAGAAAAACATTCTTACGACATCGCCATAGTCGATGTTCAAATGCCTGCCGTAAACGGACTTGAGGTATCGGAAAGATTAAAACAATTAAACCCCGACATTATTATTATGATTCTTACCTCATATCCGGCTTACCTTGACAGTGCAATGAAAATTCAGGTTTTCAGATATCTTTCAAAGCCGATTGACACTGAAAGGTTTAACAGAAATTTTCTTGAAGCCGTTGACTATTACAAGAAAATCAGCAAAAGTATTATAATAGAAAAATATGACGAAATTTTCACCGTAAAAACAAGGGATATTCTCTATATTGAAAACAGAAAACACGGTTCACTTATCGTTACTAAATACAAATCATACGAAACCAATAAGAAACCTGCCGAATGGTACGAAATAATCAATCAGCCTAACTGCTTTGTCCAATCGCATAAAAGCTATATCGTAAACTTACAGAATGTAATTAACTTTGATAAAAGTTCAATTACATTTCAGGGGGCCAATGAGAATCTTATGGAGCATTGCATTTCGCAAAGAAAATACGCAGAATTTAAAAAAGCCTTTTTTGATTTTGCGGGAGGTATTGTATGATAATTTTCAGCTATGCGACGGTAACGGTATTTGAGGCAATCATTTCTTACATATTTATTTCCAGCAAATTTGCTCAAAAAATGAGCAATATGGGTTTATTTTTATGCTTTTCATTGTCTGCTGCACTGCAATTTATAATAAATACGGTAGGTGTTGAATATTCAAATATTGTAGCATTTTTTGCTTGCAATCTGTTGCTGTGTATTTTTTGCTTTAACACGAATGTTTTTCAAGCAATATTTACTTCAATTCTTCTCACTTCTATAACTCTCATAACAAAAACGACTCTGCTATTCCTTGTAATGGTAACTTTTAATATTGATATTAAAGGAATCACTGAGAACGGTATGATATTTTTCTTATTAAGCGGCAGCTCGCAGTTATTTTTCTTCTTTATTGCATACTTTGTATCTAAAATTTCCGTCAAAGAAAATAAAGAAAATTTGAAGCTAAATAAAACAAATATGCTTTTCTTTCTGCCGATGGCGTCAATACTTATAATATGCGGTATGTCATACATTTCGCTTAACTATAAACTTGACGAATTTACATATGTTTTGTTTGCGGTAGGCGCTTTGCTTTTAATGTATTCAAATATAGTTGTTTTTCTTGTACACGAAGACGTATTGAAAACTCAATACGAAAACACGGCGCTAAAGCTGCAAAAGCAAAAATCAGAAATTGATACCGAATATTACTCTATTTTGCAAAATCAATACGAAAATTCTAATATTTTAATTCACGATATAAAACGCCACTTGCTTTCAATAAAAGAACTTTCAAACGAAAAAGACTTTGAAAGCATAAACAAATACATTGACAGTCTGTATGAAGATTATCAGATTAAATACTTAAAGAAATACAGCGATAACAAACTTATAAATGCAATCATAAACAGATATGTAAGTGCTTGCAAAGATAAAGAGATTGACTTCTACTGCGATATTCGAGATATAGATTTTTCTTGCATTTCAAATAACGATATAACATCATTACTTGATAATATTCTTGAAAACGCTCTCGAGGCAACGCAAAATGCCGATAACAAGAAAATTGAGCTTACAGTTAAGCAAACGAACACAAACTATATTGTAATCAACATATGGAATTACTGTGCAACTGCTCCTAATCTTAAGGACGGCAAATTGCAGACAACCAAAAGCAATAAATTTATTCACGGCTACGGAATAAAAAGTATAGAACGAATAGCAAAACAATACAACGGTAATGTAAGTCATAATTTTGACCCCGAAAATATGAAATTCACTCTCGCAGTTGTTTTGAAAATTAAATAAAATAATAACACAAAAAAGCGATGACTGATAAAAAAAGTGGTTCATCACTATTTTTGTGGGATGGTGAACGGACAGAAGGAATAGAAAGATAACAAATCAAGGTAAAGAAGAAGTCATCATCACGGTAACCGTAGCCGATTCGTTTGGATACCGCCGAAAAGTTTGTGTAAAAGTAAATAATAGACTTCCTTTCAAGCAATAATGGAAATAGAAAAATTAATGCTTAAAAGGAAGTTTTTTTAATGGCAAAAGCACCGGCAGAAATGATGAGAGAATTTGTAAAAAGTCAGAATTTCACATCAACAGATGAAGTGATGACAGCGATGAAAGATATGTTCAAGGACATTCTTCAAGAGGTTATGGAATGTGAACTTTCCTATAAACTCGTCTATGAGAAAAGCGAAAGAATATCGAATGATGAATGCGGCAATAAGTCGAAAAATTACAGAAACGGCTACTCGAAAAAGACGGTAAAAACGCAGATGGGCGAGCTTGAAATCAAAGTTCCGAGGGATAGAAACGGCGAATACGAACCCAAAATAATCAGCAAATACAACCGCAATGCAGACGATATGGAAGAGAAAATTCTCTCACTTTATGCCTGCGGAATGAGCCAGCGTGATATTTCCGAACAAATCAAAAATCTTTATGATGTAGAAATTTCTCCTAAGCTTGTCAGCAAGATAAGCGAGAAGATTATGCCCGATGTGACTGCATGGCAAAATCGACCTCTTGAAGCTGTATATCCGTTTGTTTTTATGGATGCAATTCATTACAAGGTCAAGGAAAATCATCAGTATATCACGAAGGCTGCATATGTAGTTCTGGGCATCAATCTCGACGGTCAGAAAGATATTCTCGGAATATGGATTGGCGAAAATGAGAGCAGTAAATTCTGGCTGAATATGTTGAACGAGCTCAAAACTCGTGGAATTAAAGATGTATTTCTGTTCTGTGTGGACGGTCTGACAGGTTTCAGACAGGCTATTGAAGCGGCTTTTCCGAACGCACAAATCCAGCGTTGCATCATTCATCAGATACGTTCAAGCACAAGGTTTGTCAGCTACAAACACATCAAGGAACTGATGGTTGACCTCAAGAAAGTATATCAAGCAATCAGCGAGGAAGAAGCTATGAACAACCTGATTTTGTTTAAGGATAAGTTGGGCAAGGCGTCTTGCATATCTGCAACGCTTTTCGGATGATACTGTTCGATAATTTGCTTTGCGAGGTTCTAGCCCGGTGTGCTTTCTCTCTTTTTTGCCATTTTGTTCATTCCTTTTCTGTCCTTTCTTTCATTGTAGCACACTTTTTCCCAAATACAAAAAGTGTGCAAGTTATTTTTCTAACTTACACACTTTATTTTACAAGCTC
>NZ_JACOPS010000007.1:0-85004 GCF_014288065.1 Ruminococcus intestinalis
CACCAACTAACTAATCGGACGCGAGTCCATCTCTAAGCGATAAATCTTTGATATATCTACCATGCGATAAATATATATTATGCGGTATTAGCATTCTTTTCAGAATGTTATTCCCCTCTTAGAGGCAGGTTACTCACGCGTTACTCACCCGTCCGCCACTAAACTTAATCAAAATCATTCCGAAGAAATCTTTTAAAAAAGTTCCGTTCGACTTGCATGTGTTAGGCACGCCGCCAGCGTTCGTCCTGAGCCAGGATCAAACTCTCTAAAATTTGTATATTAAGCTTTCGCTTACTATCAATTTCAGAGCTTTAATCGCTCATTCCGAATACTAACGTATCCGTAATTTCTTGATGCTTTGTTGTGTGCATCTCACTGTAAATCTTTGAGTATCCTCAAAGTATTACGGGTTCCTTTATTTTTCTCGTTGTTTAATTTTCAAGGTCCTACGCACTTGTGTTTATCGGAATTTTCCGTGTCACTCTCAAGTGCTCAATTATTATATCATTTACTTTGCCAAATGTCAACACTTTTTTAAAAAAACTTTAAAAAAATTCCTATTTTATTTTAAATACGACTATATTTGACTTTTTTATTTACACAACCACAATATATAGTAGTTGTGTTTTACTTAAGCATAACGATTTTCAATATTATATTATATACAGTCTATATAATCAATGTATTTTCCTTTATTTTCTTAAATTAAAATTGCTTTAGCTTAACTAAATACATTAATAACAATTTATATCGACAGCTTTGTATAAATTATTTCTTTCTATTGCAATTAATTATACTATATTATAAAATATAATTATCAATTTAATCGGAGGAAAACTATGAACCAGCCTTTTAATCCGTATCAACACAATGTTGATATACTTAGAGGTTTTTTCAGAAAACCTATTATCCTTATCACTGCGCTTACCTTTTGTGTACCTACTATTTGCAAAATAGTCACAGCGGTTTCTTCTATGATGATTTCATTTAAATACATTATAGAAAAAAACGAGAATGTCAATTTATCTTTTTCTATTGATATATCGTCTTTAGCCTTTTTGTTTGCATTTATATTGCTGTTCTGCACAGCAAGAAGCCGCAGGCCTATTGTAAAGCTAAAACCGCCTGTTACATTTTTAAGGGTACTTACAATTATCTTTACCGCTTTTACGGGAATATCGCTTGCAGTATCATTGATATTGGTTATTTTATTAATTGTATTCGGCTCTGATATGCCCGAAGATATTTTCCGAACTTCTGCTATACTGTTGGGTATTAATTTTATCAGTACGCTCTGCGAGTTTATCTTTTTCCTTGCCTCCTGTAAACTTACAAAAGGCATTAAGTATTCGCTTTCATCTGTATTTATTACAAAAGCGGGCGCAAAGGCAACCGCCGTATCGGGTTTTGTTTATGCGGTAATCTCTGTTATATCGTCTGTTATAGGATATATGTTTATATCAGGCTCGATTGACGCTTTGTTTTACTTTGCCACTCAAATATCCGGAACACTTGAAAGATCGGGTGTGAATTTCTCAAGCAATTTTGTAAACAATTCAGAGCTTTTTGATACAGTAACAAATGTTGCAAATACTTTATACCCTATTACCTTAGTTTGCGGTATTATAGAGCTTATTCCGTTTATATTCGTAAGCATTGTGGCTTTAATGTACTTTAACTATATAAAGAAAACAACCGACAGCCTTGTGCTTTCACCTGTCGACAGCGAAGCAACACGCTTTTACAGAGATAGCGAGCCTGTTCACGACAATGAGCCGCAGATGCCGTTTAATCAGAATAACGGCACACCGTTTGCTCCGCCTGTTGTTCCAAACAATCAGCCGATTGATAATCAGCCTTCACAGCAATTTGTTTATGAGAATCCATATGCAAGCAACAGAGTTAATAATGTTCAGCCGACACCGCAAACACCGCCGCAGGATTTTGTTCCTCAACCTGTATTTAATAATACAGAAAAAGCGGAAAATAATTCTGCCGAAAAGATTTGTGCCAAATGCGGTAAGCAATCGCCTGTTGATATGAACTTCTGCCCTTATTGCGGTAATAAATTTTGAGAATAAACAAAAAGTAAGGAGATACCACGCTCGGTATCTCCTTTTAATTATGCTTATTAAATTACAAATCAATTTTTAAATGCAAGGAAGTCCTCAACCGCATTTTCTCTTGCCTTATACTCGTTTGAGTCTTTTTTAGGGTTGTCCTTGTCTATTTTTGTATCGTTGTAAATCATAAGATACTTGCCGTTATTTGAAAGGTAAGCCGCATTTACAGGATAACCCTCAATAATAGTAAAGCTGTTGCTGTCATTTACCTCTTTAACGATTTCTTTTGCTGTATCGTTGAGTTTAGTTGTATCGTACTCATAAAACTCAATAGCAAGGTTATTGCTTATGCTGTACTTAACGCCCTGCTTTGCGCCGATAAAAGATGCGTCCATTTCTGTTTTGACAGCTTTGTCTGTATAATAACCCTTATCCTGCATATAGCTGCAAAGTCCGTCAAAGGTATCTTTGTAATCGGCGTCTGTCACCTTGCTTGTTTCGTCAGATGTAGAATCCGATGACTGACTTGCAGATGTTGTCTGCTGGTTTGCCTTAGACGCCTGCTCAAGAGCATCATTATATCCACAGCCTGCTGCTGAAATTGCAATTACAGATGCCATCAACAATGCAGAGATAATCTTCTTCATATTTCAAAATCCTTTCAATGCGAATTTACACTTTTCGTATATTATAGCTTATATTTGCCGATAAATCAAGCATTATATTATTTTTACAGAAAAAGCGGAAATGCAAACGCACTTCCGCTTAAATTTATATATTAAAGAACATACACATTAACATCTCTTCTGCCAAAGTTTACGCAGTCATCGTAGCTGAAGTAGAAGAGGTCAACTATAGCCGAACCGTCCATCAATGCTCCGCCTGTGTCAACAGCGGTTGCATAGCCGTAAACATGACTGCCGTCTGCCGCCTCAATGTAGAGCTTTGAACCGTAAGGAATGATTGCAGGGTTTACCGCAACGCCGCCCTCGTAAACTGTTGCGCCTGTTGCTGTAAGTGAACCCGGAGCCGCCGTATAGGCTGTGCCCGAACCCGAAACCATATAGCGGTATGAAACAGGTGCGCCGCTTGTATCGGTTATAGTGCCTCTCTTTGTGCCGTTAAGAATAACCTTGTCAACCGGCTCTTTTGTAACCTTCTCGCCGATTACCTTTGTTGAAGCGTACTTGCCGTCAATGTATTTACATCTCTTGGTTACTTCTTTTTCACCGTCTGCACCGTTTTGAGATACCTCCGACTCGCCTGTGAGAATATCGTCGGAATCTTTTTCGATTGTGTCGTAAGAAATTTTTTCGGTTGAAACCTCGTCAACATATGTTACCTTTTTGAGGATGATTTCCATATCGTCCTCAACCTGAGCATTTTTGTCAACGCTTAAAATATCATTGTCAGTAACAGTGTAGCCAAGAATATTAAGAGCGTTTTCTACTGTGCCCTCAGGGGCTTTTACGCTCATCTCTGTGCCGTTTGTTGTTAGCTTAATGTTTTTTGCGTTGTAAACATAAATGTTCGTATCGTCTGTGATTACTGTGTTAAGCGACGGTGTAACGCTCTTGTTGTCTGTAAGGGTAATTCCTGTTCTGTCAAGAACTTCCTCAACCGTACCCTTTGCAAGAGATATAGTCTGCTTTTCACCGCAGTTGTCGATTGTGATTTTATTTGCCTTGATTACATCAAAAGACATATTGAAGTTTTTGTTTGTGCTTACAACAACATCGCCGTTGCCCACCTCAAACTCTGTTGAGCTTTCAACATAAGTTTTGCTTGCGGTAACTTCGTCTGCTGTAGCTGTGGCTGCTGCTGCATTTACCAAAGCTCCTGCAGAAAGAGTTGCACAAAGAATTGCTGCGACCGTCCATTTAATTGCAGGCTTTGAAAATGTTTTTAGCATCATAAGAAATTCTTCCTTTCTTCAGTGATTTTTGCAAGCGCAAAAACCGCTTTCCGTTTGGCTTTTTTCTAAAATTTGGTTACTTGTGAAGGCTGTTTTAACGCTTGTTAAAGCTGTTCGCAAGCAACGGCGTTATTATAGGCTTATATTTTGAATATGTCAAACAGCAAGAAAATAAAGTTTTTATGGAAAATGCACAACGATTTCGACTTTTTTTCTGTATTAGCAAATTATTTTTTCGTTTTTTGAATTAAAATCCTGCAAATTTGTAGTCAAATTGCAAGAAAATGAAAGTTTACTTTTTAGATACCGATTTGTAACAAGTTTGTAACTAAAAATCAGCATATATTACAAAAGTATTACAAATAAAAATATGCCTATTTCTATTTTTATAAATTTTAAAATAATCGCTTAAACACTGTGTTTTTTACAAAAATAAAAAATTGAGCTTTATCTCTAAAACTCAATTTTTAACTATTTTTATTTAATTTTCTTTTTAATAATTATTGCTTTTCAGCTGAAAAAAACTTTGTGGGTAAGCACAGACAGGACACACGGTCGGAGCGGTTTTTCCGACGCAAATATGACCGCAGTTTCGGCATATCCATACCGCATCTCCGTCCTTTGAAAAAACAAGTTTTTCCTGTACATTATTAAGCAGAGTTTTAAACCTTTCTTCGTGTTGCTTTTCTATCTCGGCAACCTTTTCAAACAAACCTGCTATAAAGTCAAAGCCCTCTTCTCTTGCTGTCTTTGCAAACTGCGGATACATTTCATTCCTTTCGTAATATTCGCCGTCCGAAGCAAGCTGTAGGTTTTCTTCCGTTGTACTCGTTTTTCCTTTCAGAAGATTGTACCATATCTGTGCGTGGGCTTTTTCGTTCTTTGCGGTTTCTTCAAAAAGCTCGGCTATCTGTTCGTATCCGTCGGCTTTTGCCTTATCTGAATAGAATGTATATTTGTTTCTTGCTATCGACTCACCGGCAAGAGCCGCCTCAAGATTTTTCTCTGTTTGCGAACCTTTTAATTGCATACATAAACTCCCTTTTACGATTTTCTTTTCTATATATAGTATATACAGGCAAAGTGCGTATATACAAAAGCGGTAAAAACTTGCATTTATGCGGTATTTTTGGTATATTAAAAACATAAATATTAGATTTTATACAGCTCAGGGTTTAGCAAAACGATTAGATTAGAAATTTAAAATTACAGATAGTTTTTTAATCCGTTTACTTTATACCTGCTAATCCCTCAACAAAATAAAAAGAGGTTTTTTAAATGGCTTGGTTTTTTACAGATGAAAATATCACTTCCGACACCTATGTTATTTCAGGTGAAAACGCACGACATATATCAAAATCATTGCGAATGAAAAAAGGCGAAGAACTCACGCTGGTTACCCCCGACAATACGCAGTGTGAATGTGTACTCACAGAGATTACAGCCGAATATTCTGCGGTAAAAATTACGGAAAAAAGGCCGTGCGAGAATGAACCCGATGTATTCGTAACCCTGTATCAGGCTCTGCCAAAGGGCGATAAAATGGACTATATCGTGCAAAAATGCGTTGAACTCGGCATATCAAGAATAGTTCCCATGCTCTCGGCAAGATGCGTTTCAAGACCTGACGCAAAGTCAATAAAGAAAAAATGCGAGCGTTGGCAAAAGATAGCTTTGCAGGCGGCAATGCAGAGCAGAAGAGGAATCATCCCCCAGGTTTGCGACTGCGTGAGCTTTGAAAAAGCCGCACAAATGAGCCTTGAAAGCGAAAAACAGATTATTTTTTACGAACTCGGCGGAGAAAAAGTAAATAAAATTCTCGATAAAAAGCCAAAAAGTATAGCAATGTTTATCGGCAGTGAGGGCGGATTTGAGCAGTCCGAAGTTGATAAAATCATCGCAAACGGAGGCAGTCCGGCAACCCTCGGCAAAAGAATTTTAAGAGCGGAAACCGCACCTCTCGCCGCACTTTCAATTATAATGTTCCAAACAGATAATTTTTAAAATAAAAAACGAGCCTCACGCCCGTTTTGATTAATATATAATAAGTTACAGAAAAAATATAATAAAGCAATCAGTCTTTATTATGTTTTCGGATTAAATAATCGTCCAACACTTGCTTGTCAAATAGTTGGGCGGTTATTTTTATAATATTAAAATTCTTATTATAAAGACAAAATGACGAGTATGAAACTCGTCACTTTGTCACCCGCAAAGGGTATAGCATTTTTTATAAGACCCTCAAGGGCATAGTTAGTATATTGTATAAATATCAAAATTATAACTTGGTCACAATACTATTATATAATAATCTTATATAATAATATATACTTTTTGTCAATAAAAATCTATAATTTAATTATGAGTATATAACTGTTTAATCTTATTATCTGTTTCATCAAGTTGACTGTTTGTAATTATATAAACATCATTTTTTAGTTATAATATATAAAAAGTGTTTATTACAATGATATTAAGCGACAAATAAACTTATAAAATTTTAGCTATATTAACATAATCAAAATTATAAATAACTTGCATTTTTCAATCTTTCTTACTTTCCTTTGCAATCTTATCCAAAGACAATTGCTTTGTGTATTCCTGCAGGTTTTTCATATATTCATTAAAGCCGCATTCTTTTTCGCCGTAAACAGGGTTTAATTCATATTCGAGCGGCAGCCATGTACGGATTTCCGCCTCGTTATGCTGAATTGACGCTTCGAGTTTATCCATAGCTTTCCAGAGCTTTGCCTCTTCGGTTTTAAGCTCGTCCATTTCTTTATAAAGAGAAGTAAGCTCATCTTTATAAGGCTGTGGGAGAGTATTTAACCATTCGCAAAGTTTATGCTTTTCGATTTCTTCGTCATTGTTCGTCTTATAAAATGACGGAATGTCCCCTGTAAAAGCCTCGCCAAGGTCATGAAAAATACACATCATAATCACCTTGTCCATATCTACATTCGGAAACTCATCTTTTACAAAATAAGCAAACAGCGACAATCTCCAGCTATGCTCGGCAACGCTCTCTCGCCTGCCGTTTGAAAGCCAACTGTGTCTGGTATTTTTCTTTAAATTTTCTGCAAGATATAAAATTTCTGTAAGTTTTTCGGGAGTCATAACAATACCTCTTTACTCTGAATAAGTCGGAATATTCCACTCGACCAAATGCTCGTCGGTAACGGGAAAATACCTGAAAAGCATTGTACTGTCGTTATTTTCGTCTTTTTTGCCTTTTTTGCCTGTAGTAAGGTTAAAAATATTGTTTTCATAAGCAAGCGAACTTTTGTTTTCAAAGGTAGTTTCGTTAAAAATCTTTTCAAACAGCTCAACATCATCGCTTGTGTAGCCTCCGACGGCAGCAGCCATAACAGCCGACATATTAAGTATTCTTTCGCTGTACTGATGTTCGCCGTCAATAGACACATACTTTGACATAGTAGTGCCGCAGCCGACATTCATTATTTTGTGACTGCGTGACTCAACCGCCACGGTAAGCTCGGCATTGTCTATATCATAGTAATAACAAAAATACTCAACTCCGTTAGCGTCTTTTTTGGTTTCTCCGAGCCTTTTCCAATTTTCCATACTGAGATATTCGTCACCGCCCGAACGAAACATTATTTCGTTATAGCGCTCGGTAAATTTCTCAATATTTATATTATATCTTTTGCCGTTCACATTGGTGCTGTCCTCCTGCGCTTTTTCCTTTGTGTAAGCAAGGATTTCGTCAAGTGAAGCCGTACCGCCTTTTACAATTGTTTTCTGCTCTTTACAAGCCGCAAAAGAAAAGGCAAGCACCAAAGCAAACAGTACAGGCACAATTTTTTTCATACCTATTACCTCGTTTGATTAGTCAAAGTGTTGGTTTTGTCGGAAATATGTGATTTAATATTCAGGTTAATAAAGTAAAAAACACGCTCTCTGCCAAAAAATCAGAAAAGTTTGGTCAACCTTTAAAAAGGCTTGACCTAAATTTTTAAATTATTTAATCTTAGCCTTGCGATTAACTGTGCTAAACCATAATTTTTACCCGACAATTACTTTTATCAAAATATGTTATAGCCCTCCTTTTTACGGGAAGGCTATATTTTTTATTTATTCTTCTGTATTCTCTTCGGCATTTGTTTCAGGGGCAGTATTCTCCTCGGAAGTTTCTTCTTCGGCTGTTTCTTCTGTTTTTTCGCTCTCACTGTCCTCGTGAGGTGCTCTTGCAACAGTAACTACCTTATCGTTTTCGCCTATTCTCATAAGAGTAACGCCCTTGCTCGGTCTGTTACAGATTCTTACAGTATCGGCGGCAATTCTGATAATTACGCCCTCCTGCGAAATAATGATAATATCATCAGCAAGCTTAACCGCACTGACAGCCGCAACATTTCCGTATTTTTCGGTGTGGTAGTTGGTAATACCCTTACCGCCACGGCTCTGCAAGCGGTAGTCGCTTACATTTGAAATTCTGCCAAAGCCTGTTTCGGACGCAGTAAGAATAAGGTCATCATTTGCAACAACGCACATACCCACAACGCAGTCGCCCTCACGCAGAGAAATAGCCTTAACGCCTCTTGCCTGTCTGCCCATAGGACGAACATCGGTTTCTTCAAATCTGATAGCAAGGCCGTTCTTTGTAGCCACAATAACCTGCTGATTGCCGTCTGTAAGTCTTACCCATGCAAGCTCGTCACCCTCGTTAAGTTCAAGGGCAATAAGTCCGCCTTTTCTTGCGGTATTATATGCATTGAGAGAAATTCTCTTTATAATACCCTGCTTTGTAACCATAACAAGGTACTTTTCCTCGTCAAATTCAGGCACTCTAATCATAGAAGTTACCTTTTCGTCCGCCGCAATCGGGAGCAGATTTGCAATATTCATACCCTTTGACTGACGGCTTCCCTCCGGCACTTCATAGCACTTGAGCCTGTACACTCTGCCCTTATCGGTAAAGAACAGTACATAATCGTGAGAATTAATTACGAACATTTCAGTCGCAACATCTTCTTCTCTGCGTGACATACCCGATACGCCACGGCCGCCTCTGTTCTGAATCTTGTAGGTATCAACAGCAAGGCGCTTTACATAGCCGAATTGAGTAAGTGTGAGCACGCATTCCTGATTCGGAATAAGATCCTCAATGTCAACTTCGCCGTTGACAGCGCAGATTTCCGTTCTTCTCGGATCTGCAAACTTATTTCTGATTACAATAAGCTCTTCCTTGATAATTTCACGCTGTCTGCCCTCATCGGCAAGAATAGCGTTGTATTCTTCGATTTTTGTCTTTAAAGCGGCAATTTCGTCTTCAATTTTTGTGCGCTCCATATTTGTGAGCTGACCTAAACGCATCTGAACAATTGCCTGTGCCTGAACATCGTCAAGACCAAAGCGCTCCATAAGGTTTACCTTAGCGGTAGCCTGGTCTTTACTATTTCTGATGATTGAGATTACCTCGTCAATAAAGTCAATCGCAATCTTCAAGCCCTCAAGGATATGCTCTCTGTCCTTTGCCTTTTTAAGGTCAAATTCCGTTCTTCTGCGTATGATTTCCTGCTGGAAGTTTACATACTCTGTAAGCATTTCCTTAAGGTTTAATATCTTAGGCACACCGTCAACAATTGCAAGCATAATTGCGCCGAAAGTTGTCTGTAATTGTGTAAGATTAAAGAGGTTGTTAAGAACAATGCTTGCAGACGCTTCACGCTTAACATCAATTTCAATATGCATACCCTGACGGTCGGAGTGGTCCTCAATGTTAGAAATACCGTCAATTCTCTTGTCTTTCACAAGGTCGGCAATGTATTCGATAAGTCTTGCCTTGTTGACCTGATAAGGCAGTTCGGTAACAATAATCTTGTATCTGCCGTTTTTAGCCTCTACAATCTCTGTTTTGGCTCTCACGGTAATTTTACCTCTGCCGGTCGCATAAGTGGCTCTTATACCGCTTCTGCCCATAATAATGCCGCCTGTCGGAAAGTCAGGGCCGGGCATATAGTCCATAAGACCGGCAAGGTCAATATCGGGATTATCAATAAGCGCACAAGCGGCGTCAATGGTTTCGCCAAGGTTGTGCGGAGGAATCTTTGTAGCCATACCTACGGCGATACCGTCAGAACCGTTTACAAGCAGGTTAGGAAATCTGCTCGGAAGTACGGTTGGCTCTTCAAGTCTGTCGTCAAAGTTAGGCTGAAAATCAACCGTCTTTTTGTCAATATCGGTAAGCATTTCGCAAGAAATCTTGCTCATTCTCGCCTCTGTGTATCTGTATGCGGCAGGCGGATCACCGTCAACCGAACCGAAGTTACCGTGGCCGTCAACAAGCATATATCTCATTGAAAAGTCCTGTGCAAGTCGAACAAGCGCATCGTAAACAGACGCATCACCGTGAGGATGATACGCACCGAGCACAGCACCTACGGTGTCTGCGCACTTATGGTACGGCTTGTTAGGGTCAAGACCCTTTTCGTACATTGTGTAGAGAATACGCCTGTGAACAGGTTTTAAACCGTCACGAACATCAGGTAACGCACGGGAGATAATAACGCTCATTGAGTAGTCAAGAAAACTTGATTTCATTTCTTCCTTCACATCGACATCTTTTATTCTTCCGTGATTAAATACTCCATTTTCCATATTTTCGTTGTCCATATTATTCATTCCTCAAGGTTTATGTAAATTGTTTTATCTTTTCGTAAAGCTCGGGCATACGCTTTCTTATGCTTATCGGGCGGAATGTCTTTGAATCGACAAATCCGTGCTCGGTAGTACCGTAGCCGAGTTCTGTTTCCGAGCCGTCAGGCTCTATTCTCTTTACTGTGTATGAAAAAGTAATTCTTGCGGCAGAAATTAAAATTACCTTTGTGCGTAAAATAATTTCATCGTCATAAAGCGCAGGCTTGCCGAATGAACAGTTAAGGTTCAAAAGCGGCGTCATAATTCCCTGTTCTTCCATTTCACGATAATTAAAGCCGAGCATTTTTACATAGTCGCCCCTGCCCATTTCGTACCATATCGGATAATTTGAGTGGTGAACAATGCCCATACAATCCGTTTCGGCATAACGCACCCGGAATTTAGTTCGTGAATGCACAAAAATCACTCCTTTTACAACGATAAGACAATTTGTATAAAATATATTCTTACTTCCGACAACAGCTAAGTTACAGTCGGAAATTTTTATTATGAAAAGACAGTTTGCCAAATGATAATATTCTTGTCCCAAATAATTAAACTGCGGTCGGGAACATTCGTTTTAAATTATCACAAATTTACCGCTCAAAAAATTCAGTTCAAAACAGAATTAAACATCAAGATTCTGAACGAATTTAGCGTTTTTCTCAATAAATTCTCTTCTCGGTTCAACCTTATCGCCCATAAGAATGGTGAAGATTTCGTCTGCCTCTTCCGCCTCGTTGAGGTTTACCCTGAGCATAAGTCTTGTTTCCGGATTCATAGTGGTTTCCCAAAGCTGTTCGGAGTCCATCTCACCAAGACCTTTGTAACGCTGAATTTCGGTTTTGCCCTCTGTTGCGGCTAAAATCTGGTCACGCTCAATGTCCGAGTAAGCGTACTTGTGCTCCTTGCCCTTTGAAATTCTGTAAAGCGGAGGCTGTGCAATATAGATATGCCCCTCCTCAATGAGCGGACGCATAAATCTGAAAAAGAAGGTCAAAAGAAGTGTTCTGATATGCTGACCGTCAACATCGGCATCCGCCATAATAATAATTTTGCCGTAACGCAGTTTTGTAATATCAAATTCGTCGCCTATACCCGTGCCGAGTGCGGTTATAACAGGCATAAGTTTATCGTTTCCGTAAACTCTGTCAAGTCTTGCCTTTTCTACATTGAGCATTTTACCCCAGAGCGGCAGAATAGCCTGGAATTTACGGTCACGACCGCCCTTTGCCGAACCGCCCGCAGAGTCACCCTCTACGATGTAAATTTCGGTAATCTCGCTGTCTTTTGACTGACAGTCGGCAAGTTTGCCCGGTAATTGAGCAGACTCAAGAGCAGATTTTCTTCTTACGCTCTCTCTCGCCTTTCTTGCCGCCTCTCTTGCCCTTGCAGATGCAAGCGACTTTTCAAAAATAGCCTTTGCAACCTGTGGGTTTTCCTCAAGATAAATCATAAGTTTTTCGCTTACGAGTTTATCAACCATGGTTCTTACCTCGGTATTACCGAGTTTTGCCTTAGTCTGTCCCTCAAATTGCGCCTCTTTAAGTTTTACGCTGATGATGGCGGTAATACCCTCTCGCACATCTTCACCGCTTAAGTTTTTATCGTTATCCTTAAGTTTGCCGAACTTTCTTGCGTAATCGTTCATAACCCTTGTAAGCGCACGCTTAAAGCCCTCTTCGTGAGTACCGCCGTCGGTGGTATGAATGTTGTTGGCAAATGTAAGGAGATTTTCGTTGTAGCTGTCATTATACTGCAAAGCAACTTCAACCGAGATTGTGTCCTCGTCATTCTTTGCGGCAAAATAAATAACATCGGGATGAATAACGGCAAGCGCTCTCTTTTTGTGAATATAATCGACAAAGCTCTTTATACCGCCCTCATAAACAAAGTTGTTTTTTATAATTTCGTCTTTGTTTCTCTCATCTCTAAGCTCAATATGCACGCCTGCGTTAAGAAAAGCCTGCTCACGCAAACGCTTTTCAAGCACACCGTACTCATAAACATCGGTTTCCTTGAAGATAAGCGGATCTGCCTTAAAGCGTACTTCCGTACCCTTTATGTCTGACTTGCCTATTTTGTGGAGGTCGGTAACAATCTTACCTCTTTCATAGCGCTGCATATAAATATCCTTGCCGTCGCAAACCTTTACTTCAAGCCATTCGGAAAGCGCATTTACAACAGACGCACCAACACCGTGCAAGCCGCCCGACACCTTGTAACCGCCGCCGCCAAACTTACCGCCTGCGTGAAGAACCGTAAATACAACCGTTACGGCAGGCAAGCCTGTTTTGCTGTTGATGCCTACAGGAATACCACGGCCGTTATCGGTAACTCTGATGATATTGCCCTCCTCGATTACCACATCAATCTTTGTGCAGTAGCCGGCAAGCGCCTCGTCGATAGAGTTATCTACAATTTCATAAACAAGGTGATGAAGACCTCTCGGACCTGTTGAGCCTATGTACATACCCGGTCTTTTTCTGACCGCTTCAAGTCCCTCAAGAACCTGAATTTCATTGGCGCCGTACTCTTGCTCGACTTTGGTCATCTCAATGTTATTCTCATTGTCCATTTTTTTACCTCCAATATCAGAGCCAAGGCACAGCCTTTGCCCTGTTCACACTCTTAAAAAGAGCGGAAAGTATTTTTTCTGACCGTATTTGTGCACCGAAAATTACGGCGCATAAACCGTCAGGTTGTTGTTAATTTCAATTTCTGAATTTTCAGTTGGCAAATCACAAAAAAATCTGTCAATAATAAAATTTAGTTTCTTTATCAAAAAGTTAGGATAAATTACGGTTTAGTGTAACTTTCGGCTAAATAATTTAAAAATTTAGGTCAAGCCTTTTTAAAGGCTTGCGGGTTTGGGCAGAGCCCATAATATCTTCCGATATAGCGATTTATATGGCGCAAACAGCCACGCTGTTTGCGTGCTTGCACTTAGTTTGATAAAACAGGCGGTAGCCTTTTATAAAAAATAATTAATTTTTAAATTATATAACAAATGATTTTTCTTGTTGCTGTCGCATTTAAAGGCTTTTGCCTATTTGTTCAAGTCGCCAAACAGCAAGCTGTTCGGCTATAAATGCTTTGCATTAGCCAAAAGTATTTGTGGGCTTTGCCCACACCCACGACCTTTTCAAAGGTCGACCAAACTTTTATAATTGCTTGGTAAAACAATTTGCAAAACCATAATTCATTACTGCTGCCCCATCATTTAGAATAAAACCAAAATTTATTTGTTTTTCTTCCCTTTTTTTATATCCTTAAACGATACAAACAGTGGGTACAATGCTATGAACAGCAGTATAAAAATCACATTTATGCCAACCAAAGCATAGAAGTTCAGATTAGGGCTCATATATAACACACCTACATTCGCCGCTACGGCGAGAACAAACAAAATGAGTATAAGTACCAAGCAAGGCCTTTTGCTCGCTCTGAACTCATTTTTGCAGTGATAACAGGTATGTGATTTTTCTTTTACAATTTTTTTAACCTCTCTGTAGCCGTAAACGGTATGGCAGTGAGGACAAATAGGTAACTTCAGCATAAATTAGAATTTTCTGTTTGCGGTGTATTTGTTTGTATCGGCTTTTTTGTTGTCGTCGCTCTCTTCCTTTTGCGGAATGTAGTGGCGTGAGCGTGAAAAGCCCGTATCTGCGTCCGAACGGATTTTCTTAAGCGGTGCGTCCATAGATGCGTGGTCTTCGCTTACATCGCTTATAACAGGCACAAAAGCCACGGTCTTATCCGTTTCCTTATCTGCCTCTTTTTCTTCGTCCGCTCTGTTCATCTCTTCCTGCAAATGTATTCTTTCGGCGTCACGCTTTTGCTTGAGCTGATTAAACACACTTGTATCTATGGCAACCTTAGGAGTTGTATCCTCGGGTTCGGATGTAATTGTGTGTGATGTTCTCATCGGGTTAAAGTCAAACTCATCGGTTATGTCGCCGGCAATATTTTCGGAGTAAACCATACCGGCCTTTTTAGCCTCCATGGATTTCTTATATTTTTTAAGAGGAACATAATTCAAAAAGACGGGAGATATAAGCATAAAAATTACAAGCGGTACGGCAACAAACAAAACTCCGAGAGGATTGCTGATATTGCCCGACTTAATCCAGTAAAGCATAATGCCTGCGGCAACCGCAACTGCAAGTGCAAAGCCGACAAAAATCATTTTGTTAATTATGACTTTACTTTCCTTTCCACATCTTGTGCATATATATTCACTTTTTCGTCTGCTTGAAAAACCCGAAATATACGAAATTCGTTTTGAACAGTAAGGACATTTTTTTGCTTTCATAAACAATCCCTCTTTTTGAATGTATTTTAAAATGAATAAATATTCATTAGTTATTCACATAATCTGTATTTTATTGCATTGTTTAAATATTGTTTTATTAAAATTATACTTTGAGTAATATTAATTAATTTCCGACTGCAATATTTTATAAGTACCTTCTTTGTTACGCTTATACAGCGTTTTACTCGAAAGCTGGCTTATATAAACCATAATTTTTCCGTTTTCCTTGCAGACAATAAATGACTTTGGCAGTTCGTAAGAAACATTTACAACATTTCCTCTTTTCTCTGCCTCTGTAAGATAATCTCTCGTTTTTTTAGAAACGGTACATCTGTCCATATCAAAAATACCGATAATTGATTTTGTGGTTATGACAGTATCCTGTCCCAAATGTAAATACATTTCAACTGATTACTCCGTTACAAACATTAAAAATTTTGCCGTGCTTAAGCTGCTCCTTGTTTGACTGCTCGCAGCAGGTTATAAAAACCTGGCAGTCATCAAGTTTATTCAGTAAAAAATCCTGTCTTTTGGAATCAAGCTCGCTCATAACATCGTCGAGCAAAATTATCGGCTTTTCGCCCATTCTTTCAGACAAAACCGCCGCCTCGGCAAGTTTTAATGACAATACCGCACTTCTTTGCTGCCCTTGCGAGGCATAAAGTCTTGCATTTTTGCCGTTTATAAGTATCTCTGCATCATCTCTGTGCGCACCTTTTGTAGTACAGCCGTTTCTTATATCATCTGCCCTACTTTGTTCAAAAGTTTCGTATAATTTTTGGTGAATTTGCTCAATACTGTCGCCGTATTCGGCATTTGTAGTCGATAAATACCTAATTTCAAGCTGTTCTTTGCCGCCCGAAATGCCAAAATGGTATTCCGCAGCCCGTTTTTCGAGCATCTGGAGATACTCCATTCTCTGTTTTATGAGTATAGCACCGTTCAAGAGCAGGGAATTGTCCCAGATTGAAAGAGTTTCTTCGAGTTCTGGATGCCTGTAAATATCTTTGAGCAAAGAATTTCTCTGATTAAGCGTGCGGTTGTACTTTGAAAGCACCACCGCATTTTTTAATTTTTCTCTGCAAATAGCGCTGTCAATGAATTTTCGCCTTTCGGACGGGCCTCTTTTAATTAAATTGAGATGTTCGGGCGAAAAAACGACCGCACAATATTTTTCAATCAGTGCCGCAGCCGAATTTTTGGCTACAGAGTTGATTTCTACCTGCTTTTTATTGCCTTTGAATTTTATAGAGGCGGTCTGTTCCCTGTCCTGTCCGAAAAATCGGACTTCGAGTTTTGCAAAAGGCTTGCCAAAACCTATAAGTTCGTTGTCCTTTGAACCCCGAAACGAATGACCGCCGCAAAACATCCAAAAAGCCTCAAGCAGATTGGTTTTTCCCTGTGCGTTGTCGCCGTAAATTACATTCACACCGTCGCACGGGGTAATAATTGCGTCATCAAGATTTCTGTAATTTTCAAATTTCAGCGCAAGTACCTTCAAAAAATATCATTCCCAGCTCAGATAACGGTAATTTTTTCTCCGTCAAACTCTGCAAAGTCGCCTTTACGCATTTTTTTGCCACGCATAGTGCAAACCTCACCGTTTACGGTGACATCTCCGTTCTGAATTATCATTTTTGCCATTCCGCCCGTGTCACAAAGACCTGCAAGCTTAAGCAAATCCTGTAATTTTATAAATTCTGTGTCAATGCTGATTTTTTTATCCTTCATTTGAAAGCCTCATTGGAACTACAATGCTCAAAAAGCTGTCGCCCTTCACCGGTTTGATAACCATCGGCTTAATCGGGCCGCTTAAAGCAAGTCTGATTTCATCGGTATCGCAATTTTTGAGAGCGTCAAGCAAATATTTGTTGTTAAAACCAATCTCAACTTTTTCTCCCATAATCGAAACCGAAATACTGTCGTTTGCTCTGCCGACTGCAGACGCACATGAAAGTTTGATTTCGTCATTATCAAAATTGCATCTTACAGGGCTTTGAATTCTGTCGTTGTTTAAAAGTGACATTCTTTCAACCGAGTTTATGATAACTCTTGTGTTTATAATGACCTCTGTTTTTACATCGGTCGGAATAGTTGTCTTGTAATCAATAAAATTACCCTCGATAAGTCTTGAAATTACTCTGTAATTGTCAACCTTGAAGGTGATGTGTCTTTGACCTATGATAATATCTACATTTTGCTCGTCATCGCCCAAAAGTTTGAGGACTTCAAGCTGAGTTTTTCCCGGAACAACAAATTTATTTTTGCTTTCGGAATCTACATTTTCACTTCTGATTGCCATTCTGTAGCCGTCAATTGCTACGATTCTGAAAAGTCCGTCTTCAATTTCAAAAAGCGAACCCGTATAAATCGGCTTTGCGTTGTTATCGGACACGGCATATACTGTCTGCCTGATCATTTCACGCAGAGTTTTTGCATTTACGGTAATCATATCTGTCTGTTCAAAAGTAGGAAGATCCGGATATTCGATTGATGACATTCCCACAATTTGGTAATCTACATTTCCGCAGGTAATATAAGTCACCATTCTTTCGTCGGTCTCAATCATAACGATTTCTTCCGGCAGCTTTCTGACAATATCAAGAAAAAGCTTTGCACTGACAACAATTTCGCCTTCCTCCTGGATGGTAACATCAATGTCAGTTGTGATTCCTATTTCAAGATTGTAGCCTGATATATTTAGTGAATTGTCGTACGCTTTTATAAGCACACCTTCAAGAGCGGGTATTGCAGCTTTTGAAGATACTGCTCGTGACACATTTGACACAGCGTTAGCGAGGTCTGTTCGCAAGCACGAAATTTTCAAGTGTAGCTCTCCTTTATGTAGTGATAATTTAAATATTTCGTAGTAGTAGTAGGGGGTGTTAAATTGTTAAAAAATTGTAACTTTTCCGATTATTCCTTGAAAAAACCGTCCACAAAACACTCCACAGCCTTTTAACAGCTTTTACATCGTCTGTTAAAAGGACTTTTTCTTTCAACATAGGGTTGAAAATTGTTAGTGAAATGTTAATAAAAATGTTAATCGGATTCGGTATAAAAAAGCCTTTCAAAAGCTGTTTTTTATAAGATTTCCGACTGTACGGAAAAATCCTGCCACATTTTTGATTAAAAAATCCGTAAATTTTACGCTTTAAAAATAGTAAATTCAAAGCCTGTTTTTTTAGATTTTTCTATACTATTATATATAGGCAAAAATCTCCTCTTTTTCAGGCTCATAAAAATACGGATTTTTTCCTGATTTTTTTGCTGTGAACGCAGCTTTTTAGGGTGTTCCCTCAACTACGGTGAAAATAAGTCCGAAATTGCATTAATTAGTGCAATTTACGGAAAAATATTTCAAAGTTTTTTACAAATAAATTTTTAATATTTTTGAACATACTAAAAATGTTGAAATTATGGAAAGGCATTAACAGGTTGTGTTAAATCTGTATGCTTTCAAGTATTGACCAAACGGCTGAAAGCTAAGCATTTAAGCCGAAATTTAAGTGTTTACAAATGTTACAAAACTGTAATGTTAATAATGTTAAAAGGTTAAAATCGTGTAACCAAATATGTTGAAAACCCGTTGAACTACCTGTCACGGATATTCTTGATGGTATCGTCGATTATCTCTTTGATCTTGCGGTCATTCTGCATCATTTTCTTAACCTTTTTAACGGTATAGATAACGGTGGAGTAATGTCTGCCGCCGAATTCTTCACCGATGTTTGCCATTGAGAGTGTTGTAAGCTCTCTTGAAATATAAATTGCAATGTGTCTGGCATTGCTGATGTTTGCACTTCTGTTGTTTTCAGAACGGATAGCCTCGGGAGTAACGCCGAAAGTACGGGAAACTTCCTCGATAATGCGCTCTACGGTAACCTCCGGCGGAGTATCGTTATTAAGAATGTCTGAAATAACCTCCTGAACCGAAGAAACTGTAATTTTCTCCTGATTTACGAGGTTTTTTGCCTTTAATTTTTTAACTGTGCCCTCAAGCTGACGAATATTAGCCTTGATTTTAGAAGCAATGTACTCGCAAACCTCATTTGAAAGGTCGAGATCGAGAAGCTCTGCCTTTCTTTTAATGATAGCGATTCTTGTTTCTACATCAGGCGGCTGAACATCGGCAATGAGGTCGGACTCAAATCTTGAACGAAGTCGGTCGTCAAGGGTTTTAATTTCCTTTGGCGGACGGTCGGATGTAAGAACGATCTGCTTGTGGGCGTCATAAAGAGCATTGAAAGTATGGAAAAATTCTTCCTGTGTACTTTCCTTACCTCCGATAAACTGAACGTCATCGACGAGCAGAATATCTGCTTGTCTGTATTTTTTTCTGAACTCGCTCATTCGTGCCATACGAAGTGACTCGATAAGTTCGTTGGTAAAATCGTCACCTTTTATGTAACAAATAGTTTTTTCGGGTGAATTTTTCTTGATTTCGTTGCCGATTGCATAAAGCAAATGAGTTTTGCCAAGACCGGAATTTCCGTATAAAAACAGCGGATTGTAGGCATTGGCGGGATTTGTGGCAACTGCAAGACAGGCTGCATGAGCAAATTTGTTTGATGAGCCGACAATAAAAGTATCAAAAGTATATTCATAACTTATGTCTGTGATTTCCGCATTTGCAGCTGCCTGTTGTTCCTCTTTGACAGAGATTTCTTCGGGAATTTTCATTTCAATAACGAAAATCTGACCGAATACGGCTTCAAAAGCCTCGTTAAGCAGAGAAAGATAGCAGCGAGTTATAGTCTGACGATGAAAATCGTTAGGAACTAAAATTACAGCTTTGTTCTTGTCAAAATCAAGTTCGATAGGCTCGATTCTGCTGATCCAAGTGTTGTAAGCGACATCGGTAATTTTAGTTTTGCAATAACTGCATATGATTCCCCACGCTTCTTCAAAAGATTCCATATACGACTTCCCTTCCATAATAAATACGGCAATATCGCCATATTACCCCATAGTAAATCTATTCTATTATATTATAGAACACTTCCTAAAAAAAATCAATCTTTTTATTACTCTAAAAATAATGGCTTTTAAGGTGCTTTTAAAGCCCGAGAGAGGATTTTTATTTAATTTTTGACTTTAAAGACTCTTTTTTAAAACTTAGGAATACGCTTAATTAAAACTAAAAGAGAAAACCGAAAATTTTATAATTGCTTTGAAACGGAAAAAATAAAAAATCGGATGTTTATTTTTCTTTCAATTTTCTTTTTATATTAACTTTTATATTAATAAATATTATCAGCAATCTTTTTCTATATATAAGTATATATAAGCAAACCGTAAAACCGCTCTGCTTTACAAATTTTAAAAAAACTTTTTATTTTTTGTTGACTATAAAGAAAAATTAATATATAATGCTATATTGCAAGGTTATATATTGAAGGGAGGGTTTTCAGTATGTTGAGAACTTATCAGCCAAAGAAGCTCCACAGAAAGAAGGAGCACGGCTTCAGAAAGAGAATGTCTACAGCCAACGGTAGAAAAGTATTGGCTAGAAGAAGAGCTAAAGGTAGAAAAAGGTTGTCTTACTAAAGAACAGGCCACTTTATTACAGTGGTCTTTCTTTGTTGTTTGCGGCTTTTACTTTGCTTAGGTGGTTTTAATTTTGAGTGACTTCATCACTTTAAAGGACAATAGGGATTTTTCCAGACTTTACAGGAGGGGAAAATCCTTTGTAAGTCCTGTTTTGGTAACATATGTTATAAAAAATAAATCCGATAACCTGCGTTTTGGAATAACTACGGGCAAAAAAGTCGGAAAAGCGGTTAAGCGCACCCGTGCAAGGCGTGTGATTCGTGCCGCATATTATCAGCTTTACAATGATTTGAAACCCGGTTACGATTTTGTCTTTGTGGCAAGGTCGAGGACTCCTTTTGTAAAATCTCAAAAGGTATATGACGCTATGAAAAATCATATGGAGTCTGCCGGCGTTCTGAAAAAGTAATATTATGAAAAGAATTTTAATTCTGCTGATAAAATTTTATAAAGCTGCAATCTCTCCGCATCTGCCAAAAAGTTGCAAGTATGAGCCTACCTGCTCTCAATACGGAATTGAGGCGATAGAGCGCTTTGGCGCATTAAAGGGTACCGCTCTGACCATATGGCGGATACTGCGCTGTAATCCTTTTTCAAAGGGTGGCTACGATCCTGTCCCGGAAAAAACGGACAAGCCAAGAAAAATTAAGTGAGGTAGCTTATGGCAAATATATTTGGATTTTTTGGAAGTATTCTCGGCTATGTTCTTTGGGCTGCTTTCTACTTTCTAAAAGATTTCGGTCTTTCAATAGTTGTATTTACTATTGTAATCAGACTTATTTTGTTCCCATTTACTGTCAAGCAACAAAAATCTATGGCAGGCACAATGAGAATGCAAAGAAAACAAAAGGAGCTCCAGGAAAAATACGCCAATAACAAGGTTAAGCTCCAGGAGGAAATGAACAAGCTTTACGAAAAAGAGGGAGTAAAGCCTATGGGCGGTTGCCTTACTATGATTGTTCCTCTCCTTGTAATGCTCGGTATTTTTTATGCCGTTGCATATCCTCTTACAAACACATTACATCTTAACTCGGACACAGTAAACAGCGCTGTTGCATATATGAACACAATTCCGGGTTACACAATCACTACAAATGCTACTTATCAGCAAATCGAACTTATCAGGGTGTTCCCAAGCATTATGAACACTGAAACAATTCAGGGAATGTTCTCAGCTGCGGACTGCCAGCAGATAATCGATTTTGCAAACGGATTTAATATGATGGGAATCAACCTCCTTACAATTCCTAAGGATATGGGTATTTTTTCATGGTACTCGCTCATTCCTGTACTTTGTTTTATATCTTATGTTGGTTCGCAGTTTGTAATGCAGAAAATCAATAAAGCTCAGATGGCACAGCAGCAGGGCTGCCTCAAGGTAATGCTCTATGTAATGCCTCTGTTTACAGCTTATATCGCATATACCGTACCGGCTGCGGTAGGTTTTTACTGGATTTGCTCATCAGTAATTGCGTTTATCCAATCACTTGTTATTGCAAAGTTCTTTACTCCGGTAAGCTTTACTGCAAAAGAAGAGGCTCGTCACATTGCTCTTATGGAGCTAAACGAGGCAAAAGTTCCTTATGTTTACTCACCTGTTGAACAGAAGACAAGCTCTAAGTCAAACGGCAACGGAAAAAAGAAAAAGAAGTAATTGAAATAGGTGAATAATATGATTAGAGAAGCAATCGGTGTTGGCGAAACTGAAGTTCTCGCCCTTGAAGACGCAAAAAGACAGCTCGGTATTGACGAATCCGAGATTGTTGAGTTTGAGGTTATTCAGCGTGCCGAGAAAAAGAAATTCGGTCTTTTTGGCGGTGCACCCGCTAAGGTAAAAATTACTCTTAAGGCAGGCCCGGCCGAAACAGCGGAAGAATTTTTAAGCAATGTACTTAAGAATATGAAGCTTGAGTCGGTTTCTATCAATAAAAAAGAAATTGAAAACGGCGTAGAGTTTGACCTTGAGGGTGAAAATGTCGGTTTTGTAATCGGCAGAAGAGGCGAAACACTCGACGCATTGCAGTACCTTACAAGCCTTGTTGCAAATCACGCTGACAATTCGTACTTTAAGGTTACTGTAAACACAGGCGACTACCGTGAAAAGAGAGAAAAAACTCTTGAAATTCTCGGCAGAAAGCTTGCTTTCAAGGCAATTAAGACAGGCAGAAAAACAAGTCTTGAGCCGATGAACCCGTATGAAAGAAGAATTATTCATACTTCTGTACAGAAGGTGAACGGTGCTATTTCATGGAGCGAGGGCGAAAACGCAAACCGTCATGTTGTAATAGGACCTGATCCAAAGTTTAAGAGATATTCAAGAAACAACAATTCAGGTTACAACAGAGGCAGAGGCGGCAGACGCCCGTACAACAACAACTCTGTTAATAACGAGGTAAATCCCGACAGAAAGCCCCTTAACGAAGGAAGCCTTGACGGACTTTACGGCAGAATTGATAAATAATGATTTTTAAAGAAAGGGGGCATTTTTGCTCCCTTTTGTTTTTTATTTAAAACCATTTTAAAGAGAGTGATTTTATGTCTGACACTATTGCTGCTATCAGCACGGCGCAGGGTGAGGGCGGTATCTCGGTTATTCGTATTTCCGGTGATTCTGCGTTTACTGTATGCGATAAAATTTTTAAAGGCATCAATAATAAAAAACTTGCCGATATGAAAGGCTATACCGCATCTTTCGGAAAAATTGTAAGTGACGGCGAAGAAATTGACGAGGCAGTTGCTCTTGTTTTTCGTGAACCTTTAAGCTATACGGGCGAAAATGTTGTCGAGCTTTCATGCCACGGTGGTATCTATATTACAAAACTTGTACTTCGTGCGGTGCTTGATGCAGGCGCAGTTCCGGCACAGGCAGGTGAATTTACAAAACGGGCATTTTTAAACGGAAAAATCGACCTTTCCGAGGCTGAGGCTGTAATCGACATCATTTCCGCAAAATCCCGTTCCGCCGCAAGGGCAGCTCTTTGTGTAAAAGAGGGTGCGGTTCGCAACAAAATTGACGAAGTAAAAAATCTCTTGCTTTCAACGGCGGCACATCTTTCCGCATGGGCAGACTATCCCGAAGAAGATATTGCCGAAGTAACCGACGAACAGCTTTACGATTCGTTTGATGTCAGCATTGCAATACTTGACGGACTTATTTCGAGTTATGACAGCGGACAGGCGGTAAAGCAGGGTATAGACACGGTAATTGCGGGCAGACCGAATGTAGGAAAAAGCACTCTTATGAACTTGCTTTCGGGTTGCGAGCGCAGTATTGTTACCGACATACCCGGCACAACCAGAGATATTATTGAAGACACGGTAATTGTCGGAGATGTTATTCTTAGGTTAAGCGACACTGCGGGACTTAGAACAACCGATGACAAGGTAGAAAAAATCGGAGTTGACAGAGCAAAGCACAGATTAAAGCAGTGCGGACTTTTGCTTGCGGTGTTTGACTATAACCGCAGTCTTGACGATGACGATAAAGAATTGATAGAATCGGCAGGCGAAGTGCCGTGCATTGCAATAATCAACAAAACCGATTTGGACAAACAGCTTGACACAGAGTACATTGAAAGCAAGATAAAAAATGTGGTTTATCTTTCGGCAAAAAGCGGAGAGGGCAGAGCAGAGCTTGTAAAAGCGGTTGAAGATATTGCGGGAATGGATAATTTTAACCCGAGCGAGGGTGTACTTTCCAATGAAAGACAGAGGCAGGCGGTATTAAACTCCCTAAACTCTGTAAAAGACGCAAAAAATGCTCTTGAAATCGGACTTACCTATGATGCAATCACTGTAAGCATTGAAGAGGCAATTACAAGTTTGCTTGAACTCACGGGTGAGAGAACAAGTGATGAAGTTGTAGACAGAGTATTCCATAATTTTTGCGTGGGCAAGTAGTCTTGTTATTGAAAATCGAAAGTCAGAGTAAATTATGGTTTAATGTGCAAATTAAGCGAAATAATTTTAAAATTTAGGTCAAGCCTTTTTAAAGGTTGACCAAACTTTTATAATTTATTAACCCTAAAAAGGAATGAAATATATGAAATATTTTGCAGGAGAATATGATGTAGCAGTTATCGGTGCGGGTCACGCAGGCATTGAGGCGGCTTTGGCTGCCGCCAGACTTGGCTGTAAAACTGCTGTTTTTACTATTAATATGGATGCCGTCGGCAACTGCCCTTGCAATCCGTCAATCGGCGGAACGGCAAAAGGTCATCTTGTTCGTGAAATTGACGCACTCGGCGGCGAAATGGGCAAGACTGCCGACGAATGTTTTTTGCAGTCCCGTATGCTCAACCGTGGTAAAGGTCCTGCCGTTCACTCATTGAGAGCGCAGATTGACCGCCGCAAATATTCCACCGTTATGAAACACAAACTTGAACTGCAGGAAAATCTTGAATTAAGACAGGCGGAAATCATTGAAATAGAAAAGACAGAGGACGGTTACGACCTTACCACAAGAATGTTAGCGGTTTTTCATTGCAAGACGGTTGTTATTGCCACAGGCACATACCTCGGCGGCAGAATTTTTGTGGGCGAAGTATCATACGAAAGCGGCCCTGACGGCATTTTTCCTGCATCTTTTCTCGGTGCAAGTCTTAAAAAACTCGGCTTGCCGTTAAGAAGATTTAAGACAGGTACTCCTGCCAGAGTTTTAAGAAATTCCATTGACTACTCAGACCTTGAGGTACAAAAGGGTGACGAACCGCCGCAGCCTTTCTCTTATGAAACCGAAAGTTTGGGCGAGAACAAGGTGGACTGCTACATAAGCTGGACAAATGACGAAACCAAGCAGATTATCCTTGAAAATATTCACCGTTCACCGCTTTACGCAGGTAAAATCGAGGGTATAGGCCCTCGTTACTGCCCGAGTTTTGAAGATAAAATAATGAGGTTTAAGGATAAGCCAAGACATCAGCTTTTTATTGAGCCGTGCGGTCTTGACACAGAAGAAATGTATTTGCAGGGAATGAGCTCATCACTCCCGGAAGAGGTACAGCTTAAGTTTTACCACACCATAAAAGGTCTTGAAAACTGCGTAATTATGCGCCCTGCCTATGCCATTGAATATGATTGTGTTGACCCGACAGCTATGCTTGCTACCCTTGAATTTAAAGATTTTCCAAACCTTTTCGGTGCTGGTCAGTTTAACGGCAGCTCGGGTTACGAAGAAGCGGCGGCACAGGGACTTGTTGCCGGAATTAATGCCGCTTTGAAAGTTCTCGGAAAATCTCCGCTCATTCTTGACAGAGCAAGCTCTTATATCGGCACTCTTGTAGACGACCTTGTAACCAAGGGTGCAAACGAGCCTTACAGAATGATGACATCGAGAAGTGAGTACCGCTTGATTCTCCGTCAGGACAATGCGGACGAAAGACTTACTCCGCTCGGCCACGAAATCGGACTTATCAGCGAAGAAAGATACCAAAAATTTCTTAACAAACAGGAGCTTAAAAAGCAGGAGATAAAGCGACTTAAGACAACCGTAATTTCTCCGACAGAAGAAGTAAACAAAATTCTTACAGAGCGTGGCACAAGTGAAATTACCACGGGAGTACATCTTATTGACCTTATAAAAAGACCGCAGCTTGACTACAAGTCGCTTGAAAGTATAGACACAGGCAGACCGAAACTTGACCCGAACATTTTTGAGCAGGTTGAAGTGGAAATCAAGTACGAAGGCTACATTTCAAAGCAATTAAAGCAGGTTGAGCAGATGCGCAAACTTGAAAACCGCCGACTGCCCGATGATTTTGACTACAGCACAATTAAGGGATTAAGACTTGAGGCGCAGGAAAAGCTGAATAAAATCAAACCGTTGAGCATTGGACAGGCATCCAGAATTTCGGGAGTTTCGCCTGCCGACATCAGCGTTTTGCTCATTTGGCTTGCACAGAATAAATAATCGGAGGAATTTATGATTAAGAATTTGCTCCAAAATTATATAAAAGATTACAAAATCACACTCACGGAAAATCAGTACGAGCAGTTTCAAAAATATTTTGAATTGCTTGCAGAGTGGAACGAAAAAATGAATCTTACCGCAATCACAGACGAGAGCGGTGTGGCACTCAAACATTTTGCCGACAGCCTTAGCTTGCTCAACTTTGTTGACATTCCGCAGAACAGCAGTCTTGCCGATGTCGGTACGGGTGCGGGTTTTCCGGGTGTTGTTCTGAAAATTGCCAGACCCGACATAAAACTCACCCTTATAGACAGCCTGAATAAAAGACTTGTTTTCTTGGGCGAGGTATGCGCTCAACTCGGTATTGAAGCCGAACTTATCCACAGCAGAGCGGAGGACGGCGCAAGAGATGAAAAACTTAGGGAAAATTTTGATTTTGCAGTGTCAAGAGCAGTTGCGAGAATGAATGTTTTGAGCGAATACTGCCTGCCGTATGTAAAGGTGGGAGGTGCGTTCTGCGCAATGAAGGGCGCACAGGCAAACGAGGAATTTAAAGAATCTTTAAATGCAATTAACACCCTCGGCGGTAAACTCGAAAAAAAATATTTCTTTGAATTACCCGAAAACGGCGGAGAAAGAGCAATTGCGGTAGTCAGAAAAGTTAAAAACACACCGCAAAAATACCCCCGTCAATTGGGAAAAATTAAAGCAAAGGCTTTGTAATTATGGAAAATAATTTTTATAACATTTTTGATTCGCACGCACATTACGATGACAAATGGTTTGACGAGGACAGAGAAGTTTTGCTTTCCTCAATGAAAGAGAACGGCGTGTGCGGCATTGTAAACAACGCTGTTGATTTAAAAACTGCAAAAGTCTGTATAGATTTTTGCGAAAAATACGATTTTATGTATGGTGCGGTTGGATTTCACCCCGAAAATCTCGAAGATATGCCAAATGATTATCTTGACCGGGTTGCAGAGCTTTTAAAGCACAAAAAAATTGTAGCTGTCGGAGAAACGGGACTTGATTATCATTGGGATATTTCTAAAGATTTGCAGAACAGAGTTTTTGAAGAACAGATAAAACTTTCGCTTGATGTGAATATGCCGATAATCGTGCATGACAGAGAGGCGCACGGCGATACTCTCAATTATTTGAGAAAGTACAAACCTAAGGCGCTTGTTCACTGCTTTTCGGGCAGTGTTGAGATGATGCGTGAAGTGATGCGCTACGGAAGTTACATCAGTCTTGGCGGAGTTGTTACTTTTAAAAATGCAAGACATAGCGTTGAGGTTGCAAAAGAAGTGCCGATTGACAGACTTTTGCTTGAAACCGATTGTCCGTATATGTCGCCCGTACCGTTCCGTGGCAAAAGGTGCGACAGTACAATGATAAAATATACGGCGGAAAAAATTGCTGAAATCAGAAATACAGATGTGCAGGAGCTTTTAAATATCACCGCAGAAAATGCAAAAATATTTTACGGAATAGATTAACGAATTTTTTGACAGAAATTAGATGTCAGCGCATAGGTTATAAAAGTTTGGTCAAACTTTTATTAATTTTAAAAAGAACATCAAAAAATTGTCACATTAAAAAGTTACGATATTCATATATAATGAGGGATACGAAAGGATGTGCCATTATGAGCAAATTGCTTGTTGTTGATGATGAATACAGAATCAGACAGATTATTAAAAAATATGCCGAATTTGAGGGCTACGAGGTAGAAGAGGCCGTTGACGGTATGCAGGCTATTGAGCTTTGCAGACGACAGGATTTTGACTTGATTATTATGGATGTTATGATGCCTGAGCTTGACGGTTTTTCGGCTTGCAAAGAAATAAGAAAATTTAAATCCACACCTATTATTATGCTTTCGGCAAGAGGTGAGGAGTACGACAAAATTCACGGCTTTGAAATCGGCAGTGATGACTATGTGGTAAAGCCGTTTTCACCAAAGGAACTTATGATGCGTGTAAACGCAGTTATAAAAAGAAGCGGAAAGGCAAACAGCGAGCCTGAAAAGGATATTTTTACATACAAAGGTCTTAGCGTTGATTTTTCCGCACGAATTGTTACCATTGACGGAGAAAGAGTTGAGATGACTCCAAAGGAGTACGAGCTGTTTTTCTATATGGTGAAAAACAAGGGTATTGCGCTCACCCGTGAAAAGCTGATTAGCGAAGTATGGGGTTACGATTTCTTCGGTGATGAGCGTACGCTTGATACTCACATCAAGCTGTTAAGAAAAAGTCTGAAAGATTACAGCAAATGTATTGTTACTCTGCGAGGAGTTGGCTATCGTTTTGAAACACTCTAAATTCAGAAAACTCAGCTGGGCTGAGGTAAAAAACAGAGAAATGCCGTTGCATTTCACACTTTTATGTTATTTTTTGCTTTTCGGTCTTTTAATTCTTGTTGTACTGTGGATATTCCAATCATTTTTTCTTGAATCGTTCTACACATCTACCAAGAAAAATGCGGCGGAAAAAAGTGCAAAAATAATAGCGGAATCTCTTGAAAATAATCAAAATCCGCTTGCTACCATAGAAAATGTGGCGTCATACAATTCTTTGTGTGTACAGGTTTACGATACAAGCACAGCATTTTTTCAAAAACGCTACGAATGTAACTATGCCTCTCCGTCGGTTTCGCTGAACATTGAGGCGCACAAAGTTTATTCATACTATTCTTGTGCGTCCGATAACAACGGAAGCTGCCTTGAAATCATAGGTGAGAACGAACGACAGGACGGTCTTTTTGAAGATTATCAGAAAAATACCGCCACAAACGATACCGCAAGTAAATTTAACTGGAAGAGAAAATCGAGCGGTACAGCAAAAATTATGACATACGGCAAAATTCTTTCTCTCGAGGACGGCACCGAATGTTTTGTAATAGTTTCTTCCGTAATTACACCGATTAATAATACGATTGAAATTATAAAAGACCAAATTTTTGTAATTTCTATTGTATTTTTCGTGCTTGCTGTGGCAATATCACTTTATGCAAGCCAAAGAATTGCAAAACCTATTTCGCTTACAACAAAGGCGGCAAAAGAACTTGCAAAGAAAAACTACGATGTCGAGTTTGATTCAAAGGGTTATCTTGAGGTTCAGGAACTCAACGACACCTTGAATTTTGCCAAAAAAGAACTCGCCGCAAACGAAAGACTGCAACGGGAACTTATCGCAAATATTTCCCACGATTTGCGCACACCGCTTACTATGATTACAGGCTACGGCGAAGTTATGCGTGATTTACCGGGTGAAAATACCGCCGAGAACATTCAGATTATCATTGACGAGGCAACAAGACTTTCAAGCCTTGTAAATGATTTGCTTGATTTGTCAAAATTGCAGTCGGGCACAATGGAACTTCAAAAGTCGGTTTTCTGCATTACCGACAGTTTCAAAACTATTTTTGCGAGATATGCAAAGCTCAAGGAGCAGGACGGATATAATATTTATCTTGATAAATGCAAGGAAAGAGTATTTGTAAAAGCCGACGAACTGAAAATTTCGCAGGTTATATACAACCTTGTAAATAACGCTATTAACTATGCGGGCGAGGACAAAACGGTTGTTGTTACCCAGCAGGTAATCGGTGAAAAGGTGAGAATCAATGTAACCGATCACGGCGAGGGTATTCCTGCCGACAAACTCGAGTACATTTGGGACAGATATTATAAGGTTGACAAGGAGCACAAGCGCAGTGTAATAGGCACCGGTCTTGGACTGTCAATTGTAAAATCTATCTTGAATGCCCACAACGCAAGATGCGGTGTAACAAGCACCCTCGGCAAAGGCAGTACATTCTGGTTTGAACTTGACACTGTAAAGGTTGTTGAGATTAAGGAAGATATTTCTGATGATAATTAATGTAAGCTAATTAAAGGTAGTGAAATTCTATGACAAATATATTTTTCTGATGAAAAATTACTCAAGATGATGTTTTCTGTATTTGTTATATGATATAGCGTGTTGCCCGAAAGCAAAGTTGACGGAATTATCAGGGTTTATAATAATCTGATTTGTGAAGTTATAGACAATTATAATTGCAGTGCTTATTACGAACCGTCATATGTAATTACAAGAGCTTACCAAAACGGGGACTTTTAAAACAACATTAAAGCGTTTAAAAAGTAAAAATATTATAAAGCAAGAAAATCCGCATTTTACACAAATGCGGATTTTTGTTAAATATCATCTTGTTGTGAATCTTTAAAATATGACCTGTACTGACTCGGAGTAAGATTTTTTTTCTTTTTAAAAAGTCGGGAGAAGTACATTTGATCTGCAAATCCCGATTCGCTTGCAACATCTTTTATAGTAAGATTGGAAGTTGCAAGCAATGAACTTGCCCTTGAAATGCGTAATTTATTGATATAATCGTGTACAGACATACCCATTTCCGATTTAAACAGCTTATAAAGGTAAGAACGGTCGAGTTTCAGATAGTTTGAAACATCGGTTGCGGTAAAACTTGAATTTCGGTAATTGAGTTCAATATATTTTGCCGCAGAGAGTACATAGTGATTAAACTCTTCGTTTACCGCAGGAAAATATTGTATGTAATAAGAAAGCAAATAGCACATTCTTGCGTTTATCCTTGCGTTCTGATAAATGTCTCCTTTTCCGTCAACAGTAATATTGAACAATTTTTCAACATCAGGTAATTCAATAGGCGGGGTAACATAAAGTCCCGATGTAAATGCCGTATGAGAAATGAGCCACATATAATCTACACCTGTAAAAAATACATACAGCAATTCGCAGTTGTCATCTCCGCATTCAAAAGTAGCCTCAACATTTGGTCTTACAAATATACTTTGCATTTCGGTTATATCATATTTTATCTTGTCAATCCATAAAATGCCACTGCCCTTCAGTACATAATATAAGGCGGGAATGTTTTGATTAAGGGCAATTATACTGTATTTTTTTGAAAAATGGTACTTTCCGTTTAAAATATTATGAGCGGCTTGTATATTGTATTTATTATATTTTTCCATATTTCACCTGTAAATTTCCGTTTTTTTAGTTTTATGCAACATTTATCTATAAACTAAAAACAAATATCTATATCAATAATTTACAAACTTGTTTATAATAATTACATAATACAACAAAATTTTGTTAAATGCAACATCTGTTTGCGGAGGTAGTGAAAATGAACTACAAATACGAAATCGTAAATTATGACAAAAACATTCCGGCAAAAATTCTATATTGCGATTTATCGTCTGAAACACATAAAACCGAACTTCACTGGCATCGTGAACCGGAGATTGTATATGTACTTGACGGTCTTGGAGAGTGTTCTCACAACGGCGATGTTATGGATCTTCCTGCCGGGGAATGTAAAATTTTTAACAGCGAAGATGTGCATTTGGTTCGTCCTAAAATGGGACATCATGCGAATATGATTATTATTCAGCTTTCGTTTGAATATATGAGAATGTTTTGCAAGACCATTGACAGCGTTATCTTTGATCTTCACGATAGATCCGAGCAAAAAGGTGAAATCTGCGAAATTTTGCGCCAGATTGCAAGTATTGATATAGACCATGACGAATACGGTGTATTAAAGCAGATTTCAGGAGTTAATTTATTATACTACAAATTGCTTAAATATTGTACTTCACTTAAGAGAAGTTCTAATTCTTTCATTATACCGAAGCGTGATTTTTCATATGCAAAAACCGCTATTGCGTATATCAACGAAAACTTCAAGCAGGAGATTCCTCTTAACGAGATTTCAAGCGTGGTTAATCTTTCGCCGTCTTATTTCTCAAAATACTTTAAGAGCGTAACACAGGTTAGCTTTTCGGAGTACCTTGCAAATCTTCGTCTTGAAAATGCTTTGCAGGATATGCTTACAAAAAATTCTACCGTAACGGTTGCCGCAGTTGAAAACGGCTTTGCAAATGTAAAGTCATTCATTACGCAGTGCAAAAAGGTTTACGGTTACACTCCTGCACAGTATAAAAAACATCTGCTTAACAGATGATTAAAATTGATTACAAGTTTTTTCTTTATTATACCCAAAAAGGACGACCACTGTTTTACAGTGGTTGTTCTTTTTGCGTAAAAATATTGGAGTTTATTAATTAACGCTTAGCTAAATGTTTTACCAATCAATTGTAAAGGTTTGGTCAACCTTTTCAAAGGCTTGACCTAAATTTTTTAATTATTTAATTACAACTTTTCTTAAAACCATAATTTTCTTCAACTTTAGATAAAGCGTCAAAATTCATTGAAATAAGTCGCAAAAAGTTTTATAATAAAAGATACGGATAAATTACACCGAAAGGAATTTGAGTATGAATATCAGACAAATTAAGGCTGAAACCGTAACACAAACGGTAAAACAGCTTTTTCTCGACTGCAACTATTTTATTGGCAAAGATATTATGACCGCTCTTGAAAACGCAAGAGAAAACGAAAAGTCAAAAGTAGGCAAAAGTGTGCTTACACAGATTATTGAGAATGACAAACTTGCCGCAAAGGAAGAAGTACCTCTTTGCCAGGATACAGGTATGGCAATTTTGTTTGTAGAGTACGGCGATAAGGTCGTTATTGAGGACGGCAGTTTTGAAGATGCGGTAAACGAGGGTGTACGACAGGCTTATAAGGACGGCTACTTGAGAAAAAGTGTAGTAAATGACCCTGTTTTTGACCGATTAAATACAAAAGATAACACACCTGCCATTATTCATACAAGAATTGTAAAAGGTGACAAAATAAAAATTACTGCCGGCGGCAAAGGCTTTGGCAGTGAGAATATGTCTGCAATAAAAATGCTTACTCCGTCATACGGAATTGAGGGTGTAAAAAAATTTATTCTTGATACTGTAAGAACCGCAGGTCCTAACCCGTGCCCACCTATTGTAGTAGGCGTAGGTATCGGCGGTACATTTGAAAGATGTGCCCAGCTTGCAAAAAAGGCAACATTCAGAGCAATTGACACACACAATGAAGACGAGCGTTACGCAAAACTTGAGGACGAATTGCTTGAGAGCATAAATAAAATGGGATTCGGTCCTGCCGGTCTTGGCGGAACTACAACAGCAATCGGAGTTAATATTGAAACTTCGCCGACTCATATCGCAGGTATGCCTGTTGCGGTAAATATTTGTTGCCATGCGGCAAGACACGCAAGCACAGAAATTTAAGGGGGAGAGAACTATGCCTAAAAAATTAACATTACCGCTCAGCGATGAAGATATAAAAAATTTAAAAGCAGGCGAAAGCGTTTTGCTTAGCGGCACAATGCTTACAGGCAGAGATGCGGCACATAAAAGACTTTTTGAGCTTATCGAAAAAGGCGAAAACCTTCCTGTAGATATTAAGGGCGAAATAATTTATTATGTAGGCCCAGCACCTGCAAAACCCGGATACGCAGTAGGCCCTGCAGGCCCTACATCAAGTTATAGAATGGATAAGTACGCACCTGCATTGCTTGACCTCGGATTAAAAGGAATGGTAGGCAAAGGCGCAAGAAATAAGGAAGTAATAGACGCTATTGTCCGTAACGGCTGTGTGTATTTTGCGGCAATCGGCGGTGCCGCCGCTTTGATAGCAAAGAGCATTAAAAAAGAAGAAATGCTGTGTTACGAAGATTTGGGAACAGAGGCGGTCAGAAGATATACTGTCGAAGATTTTCCTTGCATTGTAGCAATTGACAGTAAGGGCAATAATGTGTATGAAACCGAGCCGAAAAAATATAATACCGAAGCGTGAGATTAAGGACTGCCTATAATAATGAGCCGACCTACAATCGTTAGATTTTTAGTCTGACTTTTGAGGGGGCGGCTCAAAAGCAGTCCTTTTGTTTTGTGAAATTTTTTGTAAGGGTTCTATTCTAAATGCTTGGATAGCAATAATAAATTATGGTTTAGCGGAGTGTCGGTCGGGCATTGAAATTTAGCTAACGCTAAATTATCCTCCCAAAAACAAAAAAGTTTACTCAATTTTTTCAAAAATTGCGGGTTTGGGCAGCGCCCATAAAAATCTTCCGGTACAACAATTTATCAGGCGCAAACAGCCACGCTGTTTGCGTGCTTGCACCGAGTTTGAAAAAACAGGCGACAGCCATTTATAAAAAATAATTAACTTTTTTATTATATAATAAATATCTTTTCTTGTTGCTATCGCTTTTAAAGGTTTTCACCGTTGTGTTCAAGCCGCCTAACAGCAAACTGTTAGGCTATCCGAAAATTGCGTTAGCAAAAAGTATTTGTGGGCTTTGCCCACACCCACGACCTTTGAAAAGGTCGACCAAACTTTTATAATTGCTTGGATAAACTGTGAGTTAAACCATAATTATAAATTATTAAAATTATTGAAATTTTAATATTGTTATGCTAAAATTATCATAATAAACAAGTATTATTTTTAAAATATTGTACAATACAACGAAAGGAAAATCTTATGAAAATTAACCTTGATTTAAAAATTGAAAAGCCCAGTTATTTCACAATCACTGATATTACCTATGCTCAGGTTGACGCTTGGTTTGGTCATACAACACGGGATTTAAAACTAAATTTAATTTATCCTCAAAGCAGGAGCAAAAAAGTCCCCTGCATTGTTTGGATTTGCGGCGGCGGTTGGATAAGAATGGATAAATCCGCTCACCTTGCTTACCTTGCAAAACTCGCTCTCAACGGTTTTGCCGTGGCAAGCGTTGAGTATCGTACCAGCAACGAGGGCGCTTACCCTATGCCGCTTGAAGATGTTAAGGCGGCTATCCGTTACCTTAAGGCTCACGCCGAGCGTTACTGTCTTGACGAAAATAAATTCGGTGTTGCAGGCGAATCTGCGGGCGGTTATCTTGCCGCAATGTGCGCACTCAACAACGACAAAAGCCTTGATGTCGGCAATTATCTCGATTATTCAAGCGAAGTTCAGGCTTGTTGCCCTTTTTATCCGCCGACAGACCTTGCAACTTTTCCGTACAAATCGGCTCTTGAGGCAGGCGCAAGTATGGAGTCGCTTATGCTCGGAATGAATGTAGTTCTCAACAAGGAAAAGGCGCAGAAATGTTGCCCTGTATCTTTTGTAACACCGTCAGCACCGCCGTTTATGATTTTTCATGGCACAAACGATTCAACTGTTCCGTTTTCGCAAGGCAAGGTGCTTTATGATTTGCTTATAAAAAACGGTTGCGACGCAACATTGGTAGCCGTAAACGGTGCTGAACACGCAGATATTTTCTTTGCACAGGACGAATTATGGAATATGGTGGCTGAATTTTTTAAGAAAACACTTGTCGATTAAAATTAAAAAGAAATTTTTATTAATAGTTGATGTAATTCAGTGTTTAGAATATGGCTTTACCGAGCAATAATAAAAGTTTTGTCTTGCAAAGCTGTTTGCTAAACTCATTTACTCCAACAAACAGAACAAAAAAGTTTTCAACATTTTGTTATAATACAGTTGAAAACTTTTTGTTTTGTATTTTAGCAATGTACCGCCTTTTTGTTTAAATCATTATAAAATAAACAAAAGTATATAAAAATATACAATGATTTAAAGAAAAAATTTAAAAAGTCTATTAAAAACAGTCAAAATGTGATATAATTTATTTAATTATAAACAGTGTAAGGAGAATTACCGTGAAGGAAACAATCTGTACTATACCGATAAACGATATTTTTATGCCAAAAGACGGTTGCCCTATCTGCCGAATGGAGGATATGCTCGAAAAGCAGTATGTTAAATTCATTACAGGCGATGCAATGATGGAGCCAAACATCAGAATAGAAACCAATAAAAAAGGTTTTTGTCACCGCCATTTTTCGCAGATGTTCACGGTAGGTCAAAAATTGCCTAATGCGCTGATTTTAGAAAGTCATTTGCAGGAAATTATCGACAAATATATGCCTGCAAAACTTAAAGGCAAGCCCGACAAAAAACAACTTGAGGGCATAAGGGAAGAATTATCTTCCTGCTATGTCTGCGACAGAATCGCAAGCGATATGCACCATTTTATGGCAACGGTTTTTGCAGAGTGGGTAAAGGGCGAAGAATTCAGAAAGTTGTATAACGAACAGCCGTTTATCTGTTTAAAGCACTATTCTTTTATAATGAGTGCCGCAACGGGCAAGGGCGGAATTTCGTCAAAACTTTTGCCTGACTTTTACGCTGAAACCGCCGCCCTCACAAAAAATTACCTTGTAAGCCTTAAGGCGGATATTACACACTTTTGTTCAATGTTCGATTACCGCAGTCAGGGACAGGATTGGGGTACATCGAAAGATTCGATTGAAAGAAGTATTGCGTTTTTGACGGGTACGGATTGATAAAACAGAAAATTCGGAATTTCCGAATTTTCTCCCAATGTCTTATATAAAGGAAGATTAAATAAATAATGAAAAATTTTTTAAATCCCAATCAATGCAGGTATCTTGCAAGTTTAATATGTGTCTTAGGAGCAATTTTTGCTTTTATTTCAAAGATTAAATTCGGAATGAACAGCATTCATCCCACATTTATTATAGGAATACTTATTATTATTGCAGGTTTTGTGTTCGGTTTTATAAAAGCCAGATGCCCGCATTGCAACTGTTTGCTTTCGTTCAGTACAAAGGGCGATCCAAAGCATTACCCAAACTGCGGCGGCAAACTTGAAGATGATGATTAAAATTAGTTTACATAAATTTGGATATACTATAAAAAGGAAGTCTTACTATGCTGACATATACAGCCGATGATTTGGAAAAAATTTTCAGGGAAGAGAATATAAATCCCGATGAGCTGCAGAATATGGTAGTGGAAAAGCTCAAAAAAAATAACCTTAAACTTGCCACCGCAGAAAGCTGCACGGGCGGTTTGCTTTCGGGAAGAATTACCGCCGTGAGCGGTGCAAGCGAGGTTTTTGACTGCGGTGTTTGCTCGTATGCAAACAAAATTAAGCACAAGGTGCTAGGAGTGAGTGAAGAAACTCTTAACACACTCGGCGCAGTGTCGCCCGAAACCGCTTTGCAGATGGCGGAGGGTGTAAAAAAACTTGCAAATGCCGACATCGGCGCAAGCACCACGGGTATTGCAGGGCCGACAGGAGGAACAGATGAAAAACCTGTCGGACTTGTTTATGTGGGAATTTGTGCAAATTGCAGTAAATTTCCCGTAAAACTTTTGCTCGGTGAAACAAACGGAAGTAAAAATTCCCGAAATTATATAAGAAAACTTGCTTGTAATGCCGTTCTTTATACAATTTGGAAATTAACCTAAATGTTGTAAAAAAATCTTGTAAAAAAATTAATATTGTGGTAAAATAAAATCGTAACTGTGGATATGGGGGTTTTTTTGCCCTTAAATTATAATTCATTTAAGTAATTATAATTTAATCTTTTGATTTATCCCGAAAATATAACTTAATATCCGTCAGAATGGAGTTGATTTTAATGGAAAGAAGTGCAGGTATCCTATTGTCGGTTACTTCGCTTCCGTCCCCCTACGGAATTGGTACTATTGGTAAAGAGGCTCGTGAGTTCGCTGACTTCCTCAAAAAGGCAGGTCAGAAGGTATGGCAGATTCTTCCTGTCGGCCCTACAAGCTACGGCGACTCTCCTTATCAGTCCTTTTCAACTTATGCAGGTAACCCTTACCTGATTGACCTTGACACACTTTGTGAAGAGGGTCTTATTACTAAAGAGCAGCTCGATAGCTATGATTGGGGTTCTAACGATGCTGAAGTGGATTACGAGAAAATCTACAACAACAGATTCGATGCTCTTAGAATTGCTTACGATAATTTCAAAAAGAAAGACCAGAAGGCTTTCTCCTCATTTAAGAGAAAGAACAGCAAGTGGCTCAAAAATTACGCACTTTATATGGCTGTAAAGAAGAGCTTTGATATGGTTTCCTGGACAGAGTGGCCGGACGAAGAAATCCGTATGCACGAGGAAGCTGCTGTTAAGCGCTATGAGCGCAAGCTTAAAGACGATGTTGATTTCTGGAAATTCTTACAGTTTAAGTTTTATGAGCAGTGGGAGGCTTTCCGTGCTTATGTAAACGGTCTTGGAATTAAGATTTTGGGTGATATGCCTATCTATGTTGCCATGGACAGCGCAGACACATGGGCTAACCCCGAGTTGTTCCAACTTTATGATGACGGTGATCCTATTGCGGTTGCAGGTTGTCCGCCTGACTATTTCTCGGCAACAGGTCAGCTCTGGGGCAATCCTCTTTATGACTGGGATTACCTCGCAGAAACAGATTACGAGTGGTGGTTTGAGAGAATTAAAGCTGCGTCAAAGCTTTATGACGTCACAAGAATCGACCACTTCAGAGCTTTTGCAAGCTACTATTCAATTCCTTACCCTGCTGAAAACGCTATTAACGGTGAGTGGGTTGAAGGTCCACGCATTAAGTTCTTCAAGATGATGGAAGAGGCTATCGGCAAGATTGATATTGTTGCAGAGGATCTCGGAACTCTTACTCCCGATGTAACCGAGCTTATGGAGCAGACAGGTTATCCGGGAATGAAGGTACTTGAGTTTGCTTTTGACAGCGGTGAAGAGAACGATTATCTCCCGCATAAATATACTGAAAACTGCATTGTTTACACAGGTACTCACGATAATGACACCGTTATGGGCTGGGTAGAAACAGCTAAGCCAGAGGATGTAAGCTATGCTAGAAGTTACTGTCAGATGCCTGAGGACGAGCCTTTTAACTGGGGTCTTATCCGTACAGCATATCAGAGCAAGGCAAATCTGGCTATTGTTCCTGTTCAGGATATTCTCGGCCTTGGCAAAGAGGCAAGAATGAACATTCCGTCAACACTCGGCGGTAACTGGACTTGGAGAGTTGATAAAGCAGCTCTTACTGATGAGCTTGCAGATAAATTAAAAACAATGTCTGTAAATAGCGGACGACTGGAGGACTAAACAAATGAGCAATATTATGGAAAAGCTTGAGCTTACAGCACAGTCTATGTATTGTAAGAAGATAGAAGAGCTTACACCTTCCGAACTTCATCTTTCTCTCGGCAAGGCTGTTATGGGCGAAATTGCCGACAACTGGGAAGCAAGCAAAGCTAAACACAACAGCGAGCGCAGAGCTTACTACTTCTCTGCTGAATTTCTTATGGGCAGAATGATGTACAACAACCTTTACTGCCTCGGTATTCTTGATGATGTAAAGAAGATGCTCAAGAAAAAGGGCGTTGACATCAATGTATTTGAAGATATTGACGATGCAGCTCTCGGTAACGGCGGTCTTGGCCGTCTTGCAGCTTGCTATCTCGACAGTGCCGCTACTATGGAAGTACCGCTCGACGGTTACGGCATTCGTTATAAGTATGGTCTTTTCAAGCAGCTTATCAAGGACGGTTATCAGGTAGAAGTTGCTGACGATTGGCAGAGATTTGATGATCCGTGGTGCCTCCGTCGTGAGGACGAGGCTGTAACAGTATCATTTAAAGGTCAGACAGTTAAGGCTGTTCCTTACGATATGGCTGTTATCGGTTGCAAGACAACTAACATCAACACACTCAGACTTTGGCAGGCTGAAGCTATCAATGAGTTTGACTTCCAGGCATTTAACAATACAGAGTACAACAGAGCAGTTCAGGAGAAGAACGATGCTGAGAACATCACAAAGGTTCTTTATCCTAACGATAATAAGTATGAAGGTAAAGTTTTAAGACTTAAGCAGCAGTATTTCTTCTGCTCTGCTTCACTTCAGGATATTATGCGCAGATACAAAGCAAAGCACGGCAACGATTTCAGCTTCTTTGCTAAGGAAAACGCTATTCAGCTTAACGATACACACCCTGTATGTTCAATCCCTGAACTCGTAAGACTTCTTATGAACGAGGGTATGAACTTTGACGAGGCTTTCGAGATTGCAAGAAAGACTTGTGCTTACACAAACCACACAGTTCTCGGCGAGGCTCTCGAGAAGTGGCATGCTGACCTTATGATGCAGGTAATTCCTGAAATTTACCACATCATCTGCCTTATCGCAAATAAGCTACAGGAAGAGCTCACAGCTAAGGGCATTAGTGAGGATATGAAAGCTAAGATGCGTATTGTTGACGCTAACACAGTTCATATGGCAAGACTTGCAACTTATGCAGGCACATATGTAAACGGTGTTGCTAAGCTTCACACAGAGATCCTCAAGGACGATGTTCTTAAGGAGTGGTACCAGGTATATCCTGAAAGATTCCAGAACAAGACAAACGGTATTACACAGCGCCGTTGGTTAGGTCTTTGCAACCCTGAACTTGCTGCACTTATCACAGAGAAAGTTGGCAGCGACAACTGGCTTATTGACCTTTCACTTCTTTCAAAGCTCAATGACTGCATTGATGCTAAGACAATTACAAAGTTTAACACAATCAAGAAGAAGAAGAAAGTTCAGCTTGCAGAGTACATCAAGAAGATGGACGGCGTAGAGATTAACCCTGATTCTATCTATGATATTCAGGTAAAAAGACTTCACGAATATAAAAGACAGCTTCTCAATGCTTTCTCAATTATGACAATTTACTTCCGCATTAAAGAGGGCAAGCTTCCTAACTGGACACCAACAACATTTATCTTTGGTGCTAAGGCTGCTCCAGGTTATGCAAGAGCTAAGGCAATCATTAAGTACATCAACGAGATTGCTGACCTTGTAAACAACGATCCTGATACAAAGGATAAACTTAAGGTTGTATTCATTTCTAACTACAATGTATCTTACGCTGAAAAGATCGTAGTTGCTGCTGACCTTTCAGAGCAGACATCTACAGCAGGTCTTGAGGCTTCAGGTACAGGTAATATGAAGTTTATGCTCAACGGCGCATTAACACTCGGCACATATGACGGTGCAAACATCGAAATCGCAGAGTGCGCAGGCGAAGAGAACGAGTATATCTTCGGTGCAAGAGTAGAAGATATTGAAAGACTTAAGAAGGAAGGCTACGATCCTAAGAAGCTTTATGAGGCTAATCCTGAAATCAAGAAGGTTGTTGATACACTTATCGACGGCACATTTGATGATGACGGCGCTCAGGGCGAGGGCAGCTTTGCTGAACTCCACAATGCTCTTATCAATGGTACATCATGGCAGGAGGCAGACCACTACTTCCACATCTATGATCTCCCACTTTATGTTGAAACAAAGATCAGAGCTAACAAAGATTATGCTAACCGTAAAGAGTTTGGTAAGAAGTGTCTTATCAACATTGCTAATGCAGGTAAGTTCTCATCAGACAGAGCTATCGTAGAGTATGCTAAGGATATTTGGCACACATCTTACAGAAAAGTTTAATTGATTATATAAGTTAATAACTTTTCATTAATTTAAATCGTTAAAGTCCGACAATGACTAAGGTTGTTGTCGGACTTTTTGTGTTATGTAAAAATATGTGGGATAGTTAGAGTGGGGGAGAGGAGGTTTTAAAAGAAATTCCTTATTTGAGTATTGCAGCGATTTAATTAGTCGGGTTTTGAGCCAATAGTTTTTGCACAAATAATAAAAAATTTAGGTCAAGCCTTTTAAAGGTTGACCAAATTTATTAGTCCGAGTATAAAGTTTTGTGCGAGCTCAAACAAAATTACCCGACCGTTGATTTAATGTTTCACGTGAAACATTTTTACTGTTTAACAAACAAAAAATATAAGAAAAATTACAATTATTCTATAAATACCCTTTTAAATATGCATTATTAGTGGTATAATGTATATTAGATTTAGAAAACACGCATTATTTTACGGTAAAGGTGATATTTTGGCTAAAATTATTTCAATTTCAAACCAGAAAGGTGGTGTTGGCAAAACCACCACAGCGGTTAATCTTGCTGCTTGTTTGGGCGCTTTGGGCAAAAAAACTTTGCTCGTTGACGCCGACCCACAGGGTAACGCAACAAGCGGAGTTGCTATTGATAAGCGTAAGGTTACTGCCTCAACCTATGAAATTTTGGTTGACGGTGCTAAGGCAGAGAGTTGTATTGTTACAACTCCGTATGAAAATTTGCATATTCTGCCGTCAAGTCTTGACCTTGCCGCCGCTGAACTTGAAATTTCAGATAAAAAGGGCAGAGAGTCTATTTTAAAAAATGCTCTTTTGCCAATTAAGCAATACTATGATTACATAATCATTGACTGCCCACCGTCACTCGGACTTATTACAACTAATGCTCTTACGGCATCGGATACTTTTTTAGTGCCGATTCAGTGCGAATATTATGCACTTGAAGGTCTGACACAGCTTATGAGTACGGTAAGACGAATTAAAAGACAATACAACAACACTATTGACATTGAAGGCGTTTTGCTTACAATGTATGACGGCAGACTGAATCTTACACAGCAGGTTGTCGAGGAAGTTAAAAAATTCTTCCCTCGTAAGGTGTTTAAAACCGTAATTCCGAGAGGTGTAAGACTGTCGGAGGCCCCGAGCTTTGGTATGCCCGTAATTTATTATGACAAGAATTGCAAGGGAAGTATTACATACACGGAACTTGCAAAGGAAATAATAGCAAAGGAGAGAAGCTATGAGTAAAAAATTTGGCGGTCTTGGCAAGGGTCTTGATACTATTTTTGCCGAGAACGAAACCGAAGACAGCAACAGCTCCGTTATGCTGAAAATATCTGAAATCGAACCAAACCGCTCCCAGCCTCGTAAAGATTTTGACGAAAATTCATTATCCGACCTTGCACAGAGTATTTCACAACACGGACTTCTGCAGCCTTTGCTTGTTCGACCACTGCCAATCGGCGGCTATCAGATAGTAGCAGGCGAAAGAAGATACCGTGCTTGCAGAATGGCAGGACTTACCGAAGTGCCTGTTACAATTCGAGAACTTTCGGATACAGAAACTATGGAGCTTGCGCTCATCGAAAATCTACAGCGTGAGGACTTGTCGCCTATTGAAGAGGCACTCGGTTACAAAGCGCTTATTGACGAGCATGGCTTTTCGCAGGAAGAAGTTGCAACATCTGTCGGTAAATCAAGACCTGCAATTGCAAATTCGCTAAGAATTTTAAAACTTCCGGACAGCGTGCTTGAGTATGTAAAGCAAGACAAAATTTCCGCAGGCCACGCAAGAGCATTGCTTATGCTTGACAACGAAGAAGATATGCTTGAACTTGCAGAACTTATCTATAAAAAAGATTTATCGGTTCGTCAGGCGGAAAAACTTGCAAAGAAAAAGCCGGAAGTTGAGGAAGATACTCAACCGGAGAGAAAACCGTCTTTTTACAGTATGGTTGAGCTTGCACTGAACGAAAGTCTTGGCAGAAAAATCAAGGTAAATAAAAACAAAGGTAAGCAAGGCGGCGTACTTCAAATTGAGTTCTATTCAGATGAAGAGCTGACCGAGCTTTCAAATAAATTAAAATAGATATTTCTATTTGCCGTATGGCATATTAAAATATAATGAGAGGAAATGCAAAATGATTGATATTAAATTTTTAAGAGAAAATCCTGAGGCTGTAAAGCAGAACATAAGAAATAAATTTCAGGACAGCAAACTTGAACTTGTTGACAAGGTAATCGAGCTTGACGCTGAAAGCAGAGCAGTAAAGGCGCAGGCTGACGAGTTGCGTGCTAACAGAAACAAAATTTCAAAGCAGATCGGCGCTCTTATGGCTCAAGGTAAAAAAGAAGAGGGTATGGCTCTTAAAGAAGAGGTTACCCGTCAGGCTGAACAGCTTGCCGAGCTTGAAAAGAAAGAAGAAGACCTTTCGGCAAAAGTAACCGAGATTATGATGGTTATTCCACAGATGATTGACCCATCTGTTCCGATTGGTAAAGATGACAGCCAGAATGTAGAAATTGAGCGTTTTGGCGAGCCTGTTGTACCTGATTTCGAGATTCCGTACCACACAGACATTATGGAAAAACTCAATGGTATTGACCTTGACTCTGCAAGAAAGGTAGCAGGTAACGGTTTCTATTATCTTATGGGCGACATCGCAAGACTTCACAGTGCCGTTATCGCTTACGCAAGAGATTTTATGATTGACAGAGGTTTCACATACTGCGTACCTCCTTTTATGATTAGAAGTAATGTTGTTACAGGCGTTATGAGCTTTGCTGAAATGGACGCTATGATGTACAAGATTGAGGGCGAAGACCTTTATCTTATCGGCACAAGCGAACACTCGATGATCGGTAAGTTCATTGACACAATTAATAAAGAGGAAGACCTCCCTTATACACTCACAAGTTATTCGCCATGTTTCCGTAAGGAAAAGGGCGCTCACGGTATTGAGGAGCGTGGTGTTTACAGAATCCACCAGTTTGAAAAGCAGGAAATGATTGTTGTTTGTAAGCCTGATGAAAGCAAAATGTGGTTTGATAAGCTCTGGCAGAACACAGTTGACCTTTTCCGTTCAATGTATATTCCTGTTCGTACACTTGAGTGTTGTTCCGGCGACCTTGCAGACTTAAAGGTTCGTTCACTTGATGTTGAGGCATGGTCACCTCGTCAGAAGAAGTATTTTGAAGTGGGTTCTTGTTCAAACCTTGGTGACGCACAGGCTCGCCGTCTTAAGATCAGAGTTACAGGTGAAAACGGCAAATACTTTGCTCACACACTTAATAATACTGTTGTTGCACCTCCGAGAATGTTGATTGCATTCCTTGAGAACAACCTTAATGAGGACGGCTCAATTAATATTCCTGTTGCACTTAGACCATATATGGGCGGCAAAGAAAAAATTGAAGTTCCTACAAAATAATTAATTTCAAAAGGGAGGTCGTTTGACTTCCCTTTTGTGGTTTAATTCTAAATGATTGGTAGCATTAAATAAATTATGGTTTAACGCACGGTTAAGATTAAATAATTAAAAATTTAGGTCAAGCCTTTTTAAAGGCTTGCGGGTTTGGGCAGAGCCCATAATATCTTCCGATATAACAATTTATTCGGCGCAAACAGCCTCGCTGTTTGCGTGCTAAAACTAAGTTTGAAAAAACAGGCGACAGCCATTAAAAAGACCTATTTTTTATTAATGGAATAACTAATTTGTTTTCTTATTGCTATCGCTTTTAAAAGCTAACGCTGTTGTGTTCAAGCCGCCAAACAGCAAGCTGTTTGGCTATCGTTAGATTGCATAAAAGGAAAGTATTTGTGGGCTTTGCCCACACCCACGACCTTTGAAAAGGTCGACCAAACTTTTATAATTACTTGGTGAACCGGCCCGTTAATTATAATTTACTCCATCTATTGAAATTTTTTTATTGAGGTGTTATGAACAGAAACGAATTTATAAACTATGTTCAAACTGCATACGGTGTGAAAGGCGATAACCCGTGGCAAAAAGATCCCGAGTCAACTGTTTTTCGTCATATTGGTAACAGAAAATGGTTTGCGCTTGTGATGAGGGTGAAAAAGCATTGTATTGGAGTTGACAGTGACGAGTACATTGATATTGTAAATTTTAAGTGCGATAAAGTAATGGTTGGCTCTGCACTTGGTAATAATGGCTTTTATCCTGCGTATCATATGAATAAGGAAAATTGGATAACGGCGGCACTTGACGGTTCGGCAAGTGAAGAGAATATAAAGTTTTTTCTCGACATTAGCTTTGAACTTACCGCTCCAAAAATTAAACAATATCAGAAAAACTGCAACCCGTAGTGAGTTGCAGTTTTGTCTTTGATTAGCTTATAAAGTGTGATAAGTTGGTTATCACTTGGGTGTTAAGTAAGATAATTAAAAATTTAGGTCAAGCCTTTTTATAGGTTGACAAACTTTTATAATTGGACAGCAGACTTTCCTTTAGAACATAATTTTTAGGAAATCACAATACTGAAAACCTGTTTATCAAATGTTTCACGTGAAACATTGTTTAACAGTTACTCAAAATGTAATCAATCAGTACGGCTACACCGTCGTTATCGGAGTCGGGTACAACATAATCGGCACATTCAATGCACTTGCGTGACGCATCATCGACAGCCGCTCCAAATCCCGATTCGGCAATCATATCCGCATCATTATCGGCATTGCCGCAGGCACAGGTGTTTTGCATATCAATGTTGAGCATTTCGGCAAGGTGAGATAGGGCAGACGCCTTGGTTGCCGACTTATCCATTAATTCAATAAAGTGTTCGGAGGAAGTGGTAATAAAAATATTATCAACAGCATTTTCAAGCATAGTCCAAATTCTTTTTCTTGTCTGCGGGTCGGTAGAAATATATTCAATGCTGTCAAGCTCATTCTTGTGTTCAAATATAAACTTTCTCATATCTTCAATATGACCGTGCGATGCCTTTACATAATCTATGTATGCCTCGGTACAGCCGTATGCAAGAGGATTGTCGCTGTAACGCTTGTCGGTGTAAGTCAATCCGTCAACAAAAGCCTCCGAAATAATATCCTCGTCTTTCATAACATCAAGAATTTTCAGCACATCGCTTTCCCTGAGCGTTGCGGAATGAATTTTTTTGCGGCTTTTATCATAGATAGCTGCGCCGTTTGATGTAATCAAATAGTCAATACCCTCAATATCCAAGATGCTTTTTGGCATAGTGCCGAGGGGTCTGCCTGTTGCAATCGCAATGATTATGCCGTTCTCAATTGCTTTTTCAAGCGCAGATTTAACGGCAGGTGCAAGAGTGTTTTTGCTTGTGAGGGTTGTGCCGTCAAGGTCAAGTGCAAGTAATTTAATTTTGTTCATAGTCACCTCATATATTCTTAGGGCAAAAGCCGTCCATACAACAGCTTTCACATTTAGCGTTTCGTGCCGTGCAGACAGCTCTACCGTGGAGTACAAGTCTGTGGCAAAAGTCATTGCTTTCTTTTGGGGGAAGCAGATCACGCAGAGCGAACTCTATTTTTTTCTGGTCTTTTAAATTGTGCAAACCAAGCCGCTTGGTAATTCGTATACAATGCGTGTCAACTACAACCGCAGGCTTGCCGAAAATATCGCCGCATACAAGGTTAGCGGTTTTTCTGCCGATACCCGGTAATTTTATTAAATCGTCAATATTGTCAGGAACAATGCCGTCAAAATCCTCGCAAAGCATTTTTGCCATTGCTACAATGTCTTTTGACTTTGTTTTATAAAGTCCGCACGATTTAATGTACTCGGCAACTTCTTCGGGAGTAGAATCTGCAAAGTCCTGTGCGGTTTTAAATCTCTCAAAAAGTGCGGGAGTAACTATATTTACCCTTGCATCTGTGCATTGCGCAGCCAGACGGGTGGCTATAAGAAGTTGCAAGGGGTCTGTATATACAAGGCTGCAAATTGCATCGGGGTACTCTGCTTTGAGCGCATCGACAGCCATAAGGGCAATTTGTTTTTTATCCATAATATCACCTCTTTAATAGTGTAACACAAAATAATTACTATTGCAATCAGCAGTAAAAACTGTTAAAATATAGATAGAAAGGGTGATTTTTTAATGTATAAAAACTGTGTTTTTGATTTATACGGAACATTAATTGACATAAACACAGATGAGTGGAGTATTGAACTTTGGGAGAAAATGGCAGTTTACTACGGATACAAGGGTGCAATCTATACTGCCGAAGAGTTAAACGAGGAGTACGGTAAACTTGTTGAGGCAGAGAAAAAGGCTGTACACAGACGACACAAGGACTACAGCGTTATCGACATTAAGATAGATAAGGTTTTTAAAAAGCTTTACAACCAAAAGGGCGTTAAGGTGACTAAGGCTGTTGTTGAGCAGACCTGCGCAGTGTTCAGATGCTTTTCCACAAAGTATATTAAACTTTATGACGGCGTAACAGAATTACTTGACGCATTAAAGGCAAACGGCAAGAAGATTTATTTGCTTTCAAATGCACAGAGAAGTTTTACCGCAAATGAAATGGATATGCTCGGACTTACAAAATACTTTGACGGTATTTGCATCAGCTCCGATGAGGAGTGTTCAAAGCCTGACAGTCATTATTTTGAAATTTTGTTTGACAGATACGGACTTGAAAAAAACGAGTCTATTATGATTGGCAACGATTATATTTCGGATATAAAGGGTGCTCACGATTTCGGCATTGATTCATTGTATATTCACCAGAGCATTTCTCCTGAAATTGAGGGTGAGCTGCTTAGCAATTATAATATAATGGACGGAGATGTTCATAAAATGAAAGAGCTTTTGCTTAAGGGAGAATAATTATGATAGGAATAATTTGCGCAATGCAGATTGAGGCAGACGGCATAATTGCGCTTATGGAAAACAAAAAGCAAAGGGAAATTGCCAAAATGACATTTACAAGCGGAACGCTTAACGGCAAAGAGCTTGTTGTTGTGGTTTGCGGTGTGGGCAAGGTAAATGCCGCTATGTGCAGTTTTGCAATGATTCAGAATTATAAGCCCGATTGCATTATAAACAGCGGCGTAGCAGGTTCGGTTTCCGAAAAAGTCAGTGTCGGCGACATTGTAGTGGCTGTAAATGTGGTCGAACACGATATGAATACAACAGCGCTCGGCGATTTGCAGGGTGAGGTTTCTTTCCCCGAGAGCAAGGTAATGTATTTTAATTGCGACGAAAAGATTGCCGACAAACTTTTTGCTTCTGCAAATAAACTTGAGAATACAAGAGCCGAAAAAGGAACGATTGCAAGCGGAGATATATTTATTTCGGAGCGTAGGAAAAGAATAAAGATAGGGGAAACCTTTAACGCCCTTGCGTGTGAAATGGAAGGTGCGGCGATTGCCCATATATGCTCAAGAACGGAAGTACCGTGCGGAATATTAAGAGCGATTTCCGATGACCTGAACGAAAACAAGGGAATGGACTTTGTAAAGTTCTGCGAAATGGCAAGTAAGAAAACGGTTGCCGTTATAAATGATTTTGTAAATAATATTTAATGAAAAATCCGAACACTTGTTAAAACGGTGTTCGGATTTTTGCGTAAAAGGGAAGAGGAAAAGTTTTTAACATCGAGTTAATAAAATGTTAAAAGAAATTTGAAACCATAATTTACACCGACTTTCAATAAAAAACATCTTATTAATTCACACAAAAAATCCGACTTAAGTTAAAACCTAAGTCGGACAGATAATTAAAACAATATTAAATTATTTAATGATCATTCTTACGCAACCGTAAATACCTGCGTCATTGCCGAGGTCTGCAAGTTTAAAGAATGTATTTTTGCAAGCGTGGAACGCATATTCCTGATAATACTTCTGTACCTGCTCAATAAGGAAGTCGCCTGCCTTTGACATACCGCCGCCAATTACAAACACCTGTGGGTTTACTACGCAGGCAACAAGTGAAAGTCCCTTTGCAAGAATCTTTGCGGTTTCGTCAACCATCTTAATAGCAACCTCGTCACCGAGTTTTGCTGCGTCAAAGATTGCCTTTGCGGTAAGTTCCGGTGTGTTTCTGAGTACGGTTTCGTCATCGTGCTCTTCAAGATATTTCTTTGTTACTCTCGCAATACCTGTTGCAGACGCATACTGTTCAAGACAGCCGTGATTGCCGCAGCCGCAGGTTTCGGTTTCTCTTTCCTTTACACGAAGATGGCCGATTTCGCCTGCCGCACCGTCACTGCCGGGAATAATCTTTTCGTTAATGATTACACCGCCGCCAACGCCTGTGCCGAGTGTTACCATTACAAGGTTTTTGTAGCCCTTGCCGCCGCCTTGCCACATCTCGCCGAGTGCCGCTACATTTGCGTCGTTGCCGACTTTAACCTTAAAGCCTGTCTTTCTTTCAAGCTCGATTGCTACATTAAATACGCTCCAGCCAAGGTTTACGCACTTATATACTGTGCCGTCATCGCCTACAGGGCCGGGAACGCCAACGCCGATACCTTCAATCTCTTTTTCGCTGATGTTCTTTTCGGCAAGTTTTGCCGCAATAGCCTCTGCAATATCGTTAAGAATATATGTGCCGTTTTCCTGTGTTCTTGTAGGAATTTCCCACTTTTCGATAAGGTTGCCCGAAGTTTCAAACAAACCGATTTTAATTGTTGTGCCACCTATATCAACACCAAATGCATATTTTTTCATTATGTTATGCTCCTTTCAAGTCGTGAAATATTAAATTAGTAACATATACTATAATTTTAGTATTTTAACGGCTTTTTGTCAATATAAATTAACAGTTTTGATGAAACTTTTGCGAAAAACCGCATATACATTTGTGTAAATTTTGTTGTAATTTAAGGGGCAGTTGTGATATAATTTAAATACAGGTGTCTGCTGCCGTATGCGGTGCGGCAGATATTTCAAAATTAATACAGTATAATGAATATTGAAAGAATATTGAAAACGGGTGAGGTATAATATGGAAAAAAAGCTTACCGTAATTAAGGTGGGTACATCAACCCTTACATACGAAAACGGAAAAATCAACTATCGCCGTATCGAATCTCTCTGCAAAGTTATTGCTGATTTGCAAAACAGCGGTGAGCAGATAATTCTTGTGTCCTCCGGTGCTATCGGCGTCGGAATGGGCAAGGCAGGGCTTTCAGTTCGTCCCACAGAAACCAAGAAAAAACAGGCTCTTGCGGCTATCGGTCAGTGCGAGCTTATGTTTATGTATGACAAACTTTTCGGTGAATACAACCACTCGGTTGCGCAGATACTTTTAACACGCTATGCCGTAGAAACCGAGCAGAAAAGGCAGAATGTAATCAATACTCTTGATGAACTGCTTGATATGAATATTATCCCTGTAATCAACGAAAACGATACGGTTGCCATTGATGAGCTTGAGGGCAACAACTTTGGCGATAACGATATGCTTTCCGCCATTGTTGCGGGTCTTGTCGGTGCGGATAAACTTGTTATTCTTACAGACATAGACGGTCTGTACGACGATAATCCACGCTCCAATCCAAACGCTAACAAAATTGATGTTGTGGGCAGAATTTCTCCCGAAATTTTTGAAATGGCGGCAGGCACAGGCTCAAACAGAGGTACGGGCGGAATGATTACAAAACTGCACGCAGCGGATTATGCAACTCAGCGTGGGGTAGAGTGCCACATTGTAAACGGTGCAAATCCGAATGTACTTTACTATGTATTTGACGGAATGAATGTGGGAACAAAGTTCCTTGCCAGAAAGGAGAATTGATATGACACAGCTTGAAATTATGGGTGCAAACGCAAAGAATGCCTCGGTGTTTTTGCGTACGGCGGGCAGTAAAAAAGACGATGCGCTTTTGGCTATTGCAAAGGCTCTGCGTGAGCACAGCGATGAAATTATAAAGGCGAACGAAATTGACATAGAAAACGGAAAAAACGCCGGTCTTACAGAGTCTTTACTCGATAGATTAAGACTTACTCCCGAGCGTATAAACGGTATGGCGGAGGGCGTTGAACAGGTAGCCGCTCTTGCCGACCCAATCGGTAATGTTCTTGAGGGCAGAACTCTCAAAAACGGACTTAATATTGAGAAAGTAAGAGTACCGATGGGCGTTATCGGCATCATATTTGAGGCTCGTCCGAATGTTACTTCGGATGCGGCGGCACTTTGCCTTAAGGCAGGCAGTGCGGTAATTCTGCGTGGCGGTAAAGAGGCTATCAATTCAAACCTTGCCGTTTCGGAGATTATGAGAAACGCTGTTGAAAGCGTTGGTTTTCCAAAGGATTGTATCGCACTTGTTAAGGATACATCAAGACAGAGCGCAACAGAGCTTATGCAGTTATCCGATTATCTTGATGTGCTTATTCCCCGTGGCGGCGCAGGACTTATTCGTTCCGTTGTCGAAAACGCAAAAGTACCTGTAATCGAAACAGGTGTAGGCAACTGCCACATTTTTGTTGACGAAAGTGCAGATGTTGATATGGCGGCAAGCATTATTTTTAATGCCAAAACCTCTCGTCCGTCTGTATGCAATGCGATAGAAACTATACTTGTTCACAAGAACATTGCCGAAAAGGCTTTGCCTGAAATTAAAAAATTACTCGACACAAAGAATGTAGAGCTTAGAGGCTGTGAAACCACAAGAAAAATCCTCGGCGACAGCGTTATACCTGCAACCGAGGAGGATTATGCAAAGGAATTTCTCGACTATATTCTTGCCGTTAAGGTTGTGGACAGTCTTGATGACGCTATAGACCATATTGCAAAGTACAGCACGGGTCACAGCGAAAGCATAATTACAAATGACTACAACAACGCAAATAAATTTACCGCCTGCGTTGATTCGGCAGCAGTGTATGTAAATGCATCAACCCGCTTTACGGACGGCGGAGAGTTCGGCTTGGGTGCGGAAATCGGAATTTCCACACAGAAACTCCATGCAAGAGGTCCTATGGGCCTTAATGAGCTGACAAGCTGTAAATTTATTATAAGAGGCAACGGTCAGATCAGATAATTACATAAGCAAATACATCAATGCAAGCAAAAGCGACGGGTCGGCTTTTTCGCCTGAAAGCAAAAGCAGCAGGAGCAGAATCAGACTTTGCTCTTTGTCGGCGAGCAGAAAATCCACAAGACTTTTCTGCTGACCCTGCGCTTTGTTTTCTTGTTTATTATCTGTTTTTTGCGGAGTATCTTCGGGCTTTTTTTCAGGCGGTTTAGGCTTTTTCTCACGCTCCGTCTGATGCGGTGGGCGAGAGTGCATTTGTTGCGCACGGCGCAGAGCCTCTTCTTCAAACGATGCCAAATTATCACCTCCAAAGGTTGGGTGTTAATATTACTTTGGGGATTTGTTAAATGCGGTTCTTTATTAAAAGTTTGGGGTAATTACGGTTTAGCACACTGCTTAGGCTAAATAATTAAAAAATTAGGTCAAGCTTTTTTATAAAAAGAAACCATAGATTGCGTAAGCGGAAAGTATCTGTGGGCTTTGCCCACACCCACGACCTTTGAAAAGGTCTACCAAACTTTTATAATTGCTTTATACAGCAATTTGCTAAATCGTAATTTTTAAATGTTACCGCAACATTTAGAACAGAACCTAATGTTCGGGTAAGAGATACTATTGAACAGATTAAGTTAAATAATAAAAAGTTTTGAGTTTTTTCAAAATATATTTATATCTTTGAGCAGAGGGAGAATTTTGAACAGCTTAAGCATTTTTTCGGCTTTATCAAGTTTTTCCTGCTTTTCACAAGATAAAAACGGGCGCAGAGCATTTAAAAGCCTTGTTGTATCGTCCTCACAGCCGATTGATTTAACGGCGGGCAGAATTTTAATAAGACTTTTTGCAATGTCGTCGTTCATAAAATCCGTGGGCAGGGAAAGCTCATTTTTCTTTTCGGGAGGCTGTGGTTTTTCGGGTGCGTTTCCTGCAAGACCGAGCTGCTCACCGAGGCTTTGCACCTGTCGCAAAGCCTCGGGATTGCTGAGTATTTCGTTTATTTTATCCTGAATATCTGCCATGGCGGGTTTTACTTCCCCTTTCTCAGCATTTCAATTATTGCTTTTGCCTGCGGGCTTTCCAAAAGCTCTTTTGTTTTTTGCGGGTCGTTTAAAATTTCCTCCACTGTTTTTTGAGTTTTACTGTCGGCATTTTTAAAAATGCTGTTTGCATTGCCCTTTTTTGCAGCGGATTTCAGCTCGTTTTCCGACAGGTTGAGCTGTTGCGACATTTGTTTAAGCATATCCTGCATATTCTTATTATCAGCCATATAAACACCTCGGATAATAATATGCGTATTTATATATTTTTATAACACTTAGCTTTAGTTTTGCGGAGGTAAGTATGAGAATTTTAGTTTTGTCCGATACACACGGAGATTTTAACAGAATGATGAAAGCCGTTACCGAGCAGCCGACTGCAGAGGTTATTATTCACTGCGGCGACGGCGAAGAACAGGTTGAATATTTAAAACAGAATTTTAAGGATAAAATGGTTGTCGGCGTGCGTGGCAATTGCGATTGGGGCAGTATGCTGCCTGCGACCGAAACCTTGAGAATAAACGGAAAGACAATTTTTATAACCCACGGTCATTTGTATAACGCAAAGGTGGGACTTTACACAATTATGTGCGCCGCACGAGAGGCAAAAGCTGATATTCTCTGCTTCGGTCATACTCACTCTGCGCTTTCTATGTACGAGGACGGACTTTATGTTCTTAACCCGGGCAGCTGCGGCGGATATATGGCAAGCTACGGAATAATTGATATTACCGACAAGGGTGAAATTATTACCAATACCGTAGCTGTAAAATGATTTTTGTAGCATTATGAACATTTTTGTGTTATACTAAAATAAGGTCGGGAGGCGAAAGGTTGAATTACACGGATTTTGAGTTTGACGAGGCTTTAAAGCAAAGGCTTGACAGCCTGTATTCACAGAACAGACAACCTCACGCAATAGTAATTGAGGGCGCAGACGCCGAAAAATGCAAGGGGCTTGCAACCTTTCTTACAATGAGGGCGGTGTGCAGAGCCGAAAATAAGCCTTGCGGAAAATGCGAGCAGTGCATAAAAGCAAGGGAGAAGGTGCACCCCGACATTTACTATGCCCAACCTGAAAAGAAATCGCAGATTTATTCCATTGAGCAAATGCGAGATATTATTGAAAACGCAAGTATTCGCCCGAATGAGGCGGATATAAAGATTTTTGTGTTTGAAAGTGCAGATACAAGGCTTTCGCCTGTGGTACAAAATTCATTTTTGAAGTTGCTTGAAGAACCGCCGCAGAATTGCCTGTTTTTGTTGCTTTGCAAAAATTCAAGAGGATTGCTCAACACTATTTTGTCACGCTGTACCGTGCTTACCGTTAAAGGTGAAGAAAGCTACAGCGAGCAGGCAACCGAGCTTGCAAGAGCGGTGGCAGAGGGAACGATTGCGCCGAGCGAGTGGCAGTTGCTGTCGGCATTGACAGGCTTTTCCGACAGAAAACTTGCAGACGAAACCCTTGCCGTGCTTACGGTGATTTTCAGAGATTGCATAGCGGTTGCACGGGGAATAAGTGCGAGAATAGACGGTCAGCTTGCACAAAAGCTGAATAAAAGAATAACTACGGGTATGGCTTTGCAGCTTGTAGAGGCAACCGAGCTTGCAAGGCAGAAAATACCGCAGAATGTAAATATGGATTTGCTTTCCGCTTTTTTGAGCGGGGAGTACAGGAGGATAATATGGCAGAGGTAATCGGAGTCAGATTTAAAGAAGTCGGCAAGGTCTATTACTTTGACCCGCTTGATAATAAGTTAAGCGCCGGTGATATGGTAATTGTAGAAACCGCAAGAGGTCTTGAGTGCGGTAAGGTTGCCACACCGAATAAAACGGTTTCTGATGAAGAGCTTGCGTATCCGCTCAAGCCGCTTATCAGAATTGCAACCGAAAATGACCTTCGTCACCTTGAGGAAAACAAACTTAAGGAGAAGGAGGCATACAGAATTTGCGAGCAGAAAATTGCAAACCACAAACTTGAAATGAAGCTTGTAAGCGTTGAATGTACTTTTGACAACAGTAAAATTTTGTTTTACTTTACAGCAGACGGCAGAGTGGATTTCAGAGCGCTTGTAAAGGATTTGGCGTCTGTATTCAGAACAAGAATCGAGTTAAGACAGATAGGTGTGCGTGACGAGGCAAAAATGCTCGGCGGACTCGGTGTATGCGGAAAACCGTTTTGCTGTGCAAGTTTTATGGGCGAGTTTCAGCCTGTTTCAATAAAAATGGCAAAGGAGCAGGGACTTTCGCTTTCACCCGTAAAGATTTCGGGTACTTGCGGCAGACTTATGTGCTGCCTTAAGTACGAGCAGGACGCATACACAGACCTGTTAAAGAAAACTCCTAAGGTTGGCGCAATAGTCAATACACCTGACGGAAAAGGTCTTGTAGTGGAAAATAACCTTATTGCCCGCACGCTTAAGGTTAAACTGAACAACACTCCGCCCGAAGCACCGGCAAAGACTTTTAATGTAAAGCAGTGCAAAATTGTTAAAGACGGCTACATTAAAGTCGATAAAGAAGAAATGGAAAAATTAAAAGGGTTAGAGTAAACTAACCAAAAATACCTTTTGGAAAATATTTATTTTTGAAAAATGTTCTAAAAATATTGCATTTTTAAAAATATATGTTACAATATAGGTGTAATATTTCACAGGAGGTGTTTTTGAATGGCATACCAGATTAGTGATGAGTGCATCAAGTGCGGAGCTTGTGCTGAGGAGTGTCCTGTAAGCGCAATTTCTGAGGGCGATGACAAGTATGTTATCGACGCTGATGTTTGTGTAGAGTGCGGAGCATGCGAGGCAACTTGCCCGGTAGGAGCACCTGCTCAGGCATAAGTTAATACTTAATGGAATTTAAAGACAGCAAGGATTTTTCCTTGCTGTTTTTTGTTTAGGCTTTTATAAAAAATTTGGAGAAAATTATTGAAAAAAGGTTTTGTACTAAATGTTGGGGTAACAATAATAAATTATGGTTTAACTCACAGTTTAGCCAAGCAATTATAAAAGTTTGGTCGACCTTTTCAAAGGTCGTGGGTGTGGGCAAAGCCCACAAATACTTTCCGTTTACGCAATCTGACGATAGCCAAACAGCTCGCTGTTTGGCGGCTTGAACGCAACGGCGAATGCCTTTGCAAGAGCAACAAAAGGAAATAAACATCATTTTAATAGTCAACGCAATGCGTTGACTATGTTTTTAGCATTTCTGTTTATAATGGCTGTCGCCTGTTTTGTCAAACTAAGTGCAAGCACGCAAACAGCGTGGCTGTTTGCGCCTGATAAATTGTTATATCGGAAGATTTTTATGGGCGCTGCCCAAACCCGCAATTTTTGAAAAAATTGAGTAAACTTTTTTGCTTTTGGGAGGATAATTTAGCGTTAGCTGAATTTCAATGCCCGACCGACACTCCGCTAAACCACAATTTACCCCAACTTTTGATAAAGAACCTGAAAAAACTTTAATAAAAACCGCAAAAAACCGCTTGATGCATAAAACACCAAGCGGTTAAATATTTTTTATTTAAAATCAGCCGTTAAAAGAATAGTTTGGAGCTTCCTTTGTAATCTGAATGTCATGTGGGTGGCTTTCACGAAGACCTGCTCCTGAAATTCTTACAAACTGTGCTTTCTGATGAAGGTCAGAAATAGTTGCACAACCTGTGTAACCCATACCGGACTTAAGACCGCCCATAAGCTGATAAATTGTGTCGCCGAGAGTTCCCTTGTAGGGTACTCTGCCTTCAACACCTTCCGGAACAAACTTGTTGTTGCTTGCCTGGAAGTATCTGTCGGAGCTGCCTTTGCCCATAGCGCCAAGGCTACCCATACCACGGTAAACCTTGAACTGTCTGCCCTGATAAATCTCTTTTTCTCCCGGGCTTTCTTCGCAACCTGCAACAAGTGAGCCGACCATAACTACGCTGCCGCCTGCCGCAAGAGCCTTAACTATATCACCGCTGTACTTGATACCGCCGTCTGCAATAACCGGTACACCGTACTTAGATGCCTCACAAGCCGCATCGTAAATTGCTGTAATCTGCGGTACGCCGATACCTGCAACAATTCTTGTTGTACAGATAGAACCCGGACCGATACCAACCTTTACTGTGTCTGCACCTGCCTCAATAAGAGCCTTGGCAGCCTCTGCTGTAGCAATGTTTCCGGCAACGAGCGGAACATTAGGATAAGCCTTTTTAACTTTGGCAACTGTTTTTAAAATGTTTGAGTTGTGACCGTGAGCGGAGTCGAGGAAGAGTACATCGACCTGTGACTCAACAAGAGCGGCAACTCTGTCGAGAACATCTGCTGTAGCGCCGATAGCCGCACCGCAGAGGAGTCTGCCTTTGTCATCACGGGCTGAATTAGGATACTGAACCGACTTTTCAATATCTTTAATTGTAATAAGTCCCTTAAGACTGCCGTCAGAGCCTACAAGCGGAAGCTTTTCAATTCTGTGTTTACGGAGAATTTCCTGTGCCTGCTTTAATGTTGTGCCTACAGGAGCGGTAACAAGGCTTTCGTAAGTCATAACGTTTGCGATAGGCTGGTTAAAGTCAGCGCCGGTCATAAAGCGAAGGTCACGGTTTGTGATAATACCTACAAGTTTGCCGTCACGGCAGATCGGAACACCGGAAATTTTATATTTGCCCATAAGGTCGTTAGCGTCACGGACTGTATTTTCAGGAGAAAGGAAGAACGGATTTACAATAACACCGTTTTCACTTCTCTTAACACGGTCAACCTGGTCAGCCTGCTTTTCAATGCTCATATTCTTATGAATAGCACCGATACCGCCCTCTCTGGCAATAGCAATAGCCATTGCGGTTTCGGTTACAGTGTCCATTGCAGCAGTAACAACAGGAGTGTTAAGCTTAATATTTTTTGTAAGATTTGATGAAATATCAACATTCTTAGGTTCTACATCAGACTCACCGGGGATGAGAAGAACATCATCAAAGGTAAGACCTTCTTTGCCGAATTTCTGATTGTAATCTGTATTCAACATAAACTATCCTCCATTTTCCTTTTCTCATACATAATTGTTTATTATTAAATTTTATTATATCAAATAATTCACTCAAGTGCAACAGATAATTTGCAGTTTTTAAAATTTTTATAACGAATTTTCTGAGCCTGTAAATAAGACGGCATTTTGTGAATAATATAAAATGTTTATAAAGTATTATTGTGTATTCGGCAATTGTACTTCGTTGTTTTCAATAGTATTTTAATGTTTTAATATGCAAAATGCCAAAAATATTTTGCTTTTTAAGATGTATAAAAAACGCTTTTTATAAACTTTATTACAACATCAAAAAATCCTTGCTTTAAAAACTTATGCGTATTATAATATAGGATAGTTATTTGGCTTATGATTTACGAAAGGACAGATTTTATGCCTTTTATAGATGTTAAAACTAATGTGACTTTCTCAAAGGAGAAAGCAGACGAACTTATGAAAGAGCTTTCCGGTTCGCTTAAGGCAATCGGCAAGAGCGAGGCGTATGTTATGTGCGCCGTTAATGACGGATTAAAAATGAGTTTTCAGGGCAGCAGTGACGAGCCTGCGGCAATAGTTGAAGTAAAACTTCTGGGCAAGGGTATAAAAGACGGCTATGCCAAAGTTACCGAGAATATCTGCAATATTATGCAGACAAACGGCATTGCGGGCAAGCGTTGCTATGTTAAGTACGATGAAGTAGAGCATTGGGGTATGGACAGCTTTATGTTCTGAAAACAGACTGTTATTTACCGAATAATTATCTATATATTTTACGGGAGAAAGAGTTATTATGAGAATTGTTGTTCTTGCAGGCGGATTAAGTACAGAGCGTGATGTATCAATATCTTCGGGTATTAAGGTAGCGTCTGCTTTGCGTGAAAAAGGTAACGAAGTAGTTTTGCTTGATGTATTTATGGGTTACGAAGAGAATTTCTGCGACATTGACGCACTCTTCAAGCACAATTACAGCTTTACGGACAGCCTCGGTGTCGGCACGGAAATTCCCGACATTAAGACAGTCAAGGAGAACCGCCTTGATAAATCGTCAAGATTTATCGGTATGAATGTTATTGAAATCTGCGCCGAGGCAGATATTACATATCTTGCTCTTCACGGCGGTGAGGGCGAGAACGGTCAGATTCAGGCTACACTTGACCTTTTCGGCATCAAATACACGGGTTCGGGTTATCTCGGCTCTGCGCTTGCTATGAATAAGGCGCTTACAAAGAGCGTACTTATTCAGAACAGAGTTACAACCCCTGCGGGCAGAGTTTACAAGTCAGCTCAAGACGCAGAGGATTGGAGTTACTATCCTTGCGTTGTAAAACCGTGTTCGGGCGGTTCAAGCGTAGGCATTACAAAGGCAGAAAACAGAGCGGAGTATTTAGAGTCTGTAAAAGAGGCTTTCAAATATGAAAAAGAAATCGTAGTTGAGCAGTTCGTAGATGGCAGAGAGTTCTCCGTAGGCGTTATCGGCGGCAGAGCATTGCCTCCGATTGAGATTATTCCTAAGACAGGTTTCTACGATTATGTGGCAAAGTATCAGGCAGGCGCAACAGACGAAATTTGCCCTGCTGACATTACTGCAAGCGAGGACGATGTTCTTCGTAAAGCTGCCGAGGCTGCGTTTAAGGCTCTCAACTTGCAGAGCTATGCAAGAATTGACTTTATTCTTGATAAAGTATCGGGCGAGGCTTATTGTCTTGAGGCAAACTCACTTCCCGGTATGACTCCGACAAGCTTGCTCCCACAGGAGGCAGCGGCAGAGGGTATTGACTATCCGTCACTTTGCGAAAAAATCATTGAAGTTTCTCTTGAGAAATACAATTAATAAAACAGAGGTGTTTTGCCGTGAACGAGGCTGTACTTCTTTATAATTATAAAGGCGACAGACTGAAAGCCGTAAGAAATACGCTTTTGTCTATGAAAATACCTGTAAAAACAGCGGCGAAAAAGGACTTTTCAAAGCCTATAGGAACATTGTTCGGATTAAAGGATATTGAACCGTTGCCCGACGATTCTCCGAACTTTGACGATGAGCTTATGGTTATCAAGGATTTTCCGCACCTTACATTTAATGTTATGCTTAAAAAACTTGAAAGCCACGGCATAAATAAAATGCCTCTGATTTGTGCCCTCACTCCCGACAACAGCCGTTGGAGCGGAAACAGACTTTATCAAAAAGTCAGCGAGGACCATTTAAAAGACAATAACCTTAAGGTTAAATTATAATTTACGGTTTTGCAGAGCGGTATTTAACAAAATACTGCTCTGCTTTTATAAATTTATATATTTTCGTTGAATCCGTTTTTATATTCTGGAAGAAAGAGGGGAATATTTTGATTTTTAATATAACAATAGAAGAAGTAATTTCACAAAATTTTAATATTGAAGCAAACACTTATAATGAAGCTATAAGTATTGCAAAAGAAAAATATAATAATGGCGAATATGTTTTAGAGCCGGGCAATTTATTAGAAAAAAGGATAGCTGTTTTAAATGGTAAAAATTGTGAATGGATTGAGTTTTAATGAATTATAATTTTAACTTATCACTTATTGAAAACTATAAAAGTAATTCTCAAAAAATAAGAGTAATGAGTGAAACTTGGCTTGCAGAAAATGTTTATTGCCCTTATTGTGGCAATTCACACTTAAGTAAATTTGCTAACAATAAACCGGTGGCAGATTTTTATTGTGACTCTTGTGGAGAAGTATTTGAATTAAAAGCAAAAGAGAATAATATAGGCAAAAAAATAACCGATGGGGCTTATTCAACGATGATTGAAAGAATAACAAGTATTTCTAATCCGGATTTATTTGTTATGCAATACACAAAGGAGTACCAAGTCTTAAATCTTTTAGTTGTACCAAAATTCTTTTTCACGCCGGAGATAATTGAAAAAAGAAAACCGCTTTCTGAAAATGCAAGAAGAGCGGGTTGGATTGGGTGTAATATACTTATTAGCGATATACCTAAGCAGGGAAAAATATTTATTGTCGACCGTCAACATTTGCGAAACAAAGAAGATGTTATCAATGATTATAAATTAATTAAAAATATGCAGACCAACAACATTAATAACAGAGGTTGGCTATTTGATGTGCTTAATTGTATAAACGAGATACCCGATAAAGAGTTTAAACTAAATGATGTTTATAGGTTTATTGAGGTACTAAAAGAAAAACATATTAATAATAATCACATTGAGGCAAAAATCAGACAACAATTACAGCTGTTACGAGATAAAGGATATATAGAATTTTTAGAAAGAGGACATTATAGAAAAATAAATTTGTAATATGTATCCACCGTATGCTAACATAATTAAATATAGTGACGGACTTGAAAATGATTTATCACAGTTAAAAGTAAAAGACTTTCTTGAACAAATGAAACCTGTTGCAAAAGAATGTTACAGAGTATTAAAAAAAGAAAAATTTTGTGCAATTCTTATGGGAGATACAAGACAAAAAGGACATATGATTCCGATGAGTTTTCAAGTTATGAAAATATTTCAGGATGCAGGTTTTACTTTAAAAGAACTTATAATCAAGGAACAGCATAATTGCCGAGCCACAGGATATTGGAAAACAAACAGTGTAAAATATAACTTTTTACTCATTGCACACGAATATCTTTTTGTATTTCATAAAATTTGATTTAATAAAAAGTCAGTGAGAACCATTTAAAAGACAATAACCTTAAGGTTAAATTATAATTTACGGTTTTGCAGAGCGGTATCGGTGTAAATATCGCCCTGCTTTTGTTTTTGCTTTTTTAAGTGACGGGTGAATGATTTGGCAAAGTAACAATTGGGTGACAAGGCTGTCTTCTTTTATTGTAAAAATTTGTCTTAAACAGTGCATTAAAAACCTAAATTTTAATATCTTTTTCCGTAATGTAAAAATTACAGAATTTTTACGGATATTTTGTAGGAATTAGCAAATTTATCTTACCTTTTTTACTTGATTTATTTTGGTTTTTGTATTACTATAATAGATGTATGATTTTTTTAAAAAGAAAAGGGGATCTCTATGAAAAAAGTTATTTCATTGGCGCTTGCGGCCGTAATTTGTTCGGCTTCAATGCTCCTTGCCGCTTGTGGTGGCAACACGACAAAAACCATTGCAACTGTTGATGACCTTGAGGGCGCAAAAATCGGCGTTCAGCTCGGTACAACAGGCGACATTTATGCAAGTGATTACGAGGAAAAGGGTTCAACGGTAGAACGCTTTAACAAGGGTGCAGACGCTGTTCTCGCTCTTACACAGGGCAAGATTGACTGCGTTATCATTGACAGCGAGCCTGCTAAGGCTTTTGTTGCCGCTAATGACGGTCTTAAGATTCTTGACGAACCGTTTGCGGAAGAAGAATATGCAATCTGCGTAGCTAAGGACAATACAGAACTCCTCGGCAAAATCAACACAGCTCTTGCAGAGCTCAAAGCTGACGGTACAACAGAGTCAATCGAAAAGAACTTCATCGGCGACGATACAAAGGGAAAAACACCTTATGTAACTCCTGCAGGAACAGATTATCCGAACGGCGAGCTTCATATGGCAACAAACGCTTTCTTTGAGCCTTACGAGTATTATGACGGCGACACAGTAGTAGGTATTGACGCATCTATGGCACAGGCTATCTGCGACAAACTCGGATACAAGCTTGTTATTGACGATATGGACTTTGATTCTATCATAACATCTGTTCAGACAGGCAAGGCTGATTTCGGTATGGCAGGTATGACAGTAACAGATGAAAGATTACAGTCAATCAACTTCTCTGACAGCTATACAACAGCTACTCAGGTAATTATAGTTAAAGAATAATTAAAGATTTTTCCGGAAAGGCAGCATAAAAGCTGCTTTTCTGATATATAAAGGAATTTAACATATGGATAAGTTTTTTCAAGAAATAGCTGCGAGCTTTCAGAGAACTTTTATTAATGACGACCGTTGGATGCAATTTTTAAGAGGTCTTGGAGTAACGATTGAAATCACAGTCGTTGCCGCCGTTATAGGTATTATCCTCGGTTTTTTAATCGCAATGGTTCGTTCGACTTACGACAAGAACCTTGTCGGTAAAAAATGCAGAAAGCCGAGTGATTATTTACTCAAGTTTTTAAATGTTCTCTGCAATATCTATATTACGGTAATCAGAGGTACTCCTGTTGTAATTCAGCTTATGATTATGTATTACATCATATTTTCATCGTCAAGAAACGGAATTATCGCAGCGGTACTCGCATTCGGTATCAATTCAGGCGCATATGTAGCCGAAATTGTGCGTTCGGGTATTATGTCAATCGACAAAGGTCAGTTTGAGGCAAGCCGTTCGCTCGGATTTAATTACAGCAGCACAATGCTCCATGTAATTCTTCCGCAGGCTTTCAAAAATGTTTTGCCTGCACTCGGCAACGAGTTTATTGTGCTTGTAAAGGAAACTTCAGTTGCCGGTTATGTTGCACTCCAGGATCTTACTTATGTGGGCAATCTTATTCGTTCAAGAACTTACGAGGCATTTTTCCCGCTTATTTCGGTTGCGGCAATCTACCTTGTTATAGTATTGATTCTGACATACTTCCTCAAAAAACTTGAAAGGAGGTTGCGCAGCAGTGACCACTAACAATGATATTTTAATTAAGGTCGAGGGACTGAAAAAGTATTTTGGCAATAACGAAGTGCTCAAGGGCATTAATGCCGAAATTCACAAGGGCGATGTAATGGTGGTTATCGGTGCGTCGGGTTCGGGTAAATCAACTTTTTTGCGTTGCCTTAACCTGCTTGAAGAGCCGACAGACGGAAAAATCATTTTTGACGGCATTGATATTAACGACAGAAATGTAGATATAAACCTCCACCGCAGAAAAATGGGTATGGTGTTTCAGCAGTTTAACCTTTTCCCTCATATGACAGTGCTCAAGAATATGATTCTCGGCCCTGTAAAACTTCTTAAAAAGAGTAAGGAAGAGGCTACCAAAGAGGCAATGGAGCTGCTTGAAAGAGTAGGGCTTGCAGACAGAGCAAATGACTATCCGTCACAGCTTTCGGGCGGTCAAAAACAGCGTGTGGCAATTGTCCGTGCGCTTTGTATGAATCCGGAGGTAATGCTTTTTGACGAGCCTACTTCCGCACTTGACCCCGAAATGGTAGGCGAAGTTCTTGAAGTAATGAAAAGGCTTGCAAAAGACGGAATGACAATGGTGGTTGTAACTCACGAAATGGGTTTTGCCCGTGAAGTAGGTACAAATGTTGTATTCGTTGATAAGGGCGTAATCGTAGAGCAAGCGCCGCCGCAGGAATTCTTTACAAACCCTAAGAATGACAGATTAAAGGAATTTTTGTCAAAGGTTTTTTGATTAAATAAACAATATGACAGTCTGATAAACAGTGCGTTTGTCAGACTGTTTTTTGTGCGATTTTTAACGGTTGCTAAACAATTATAAAAGTTTAAGGCTTGACCTGAATTTTTAAATTATTTTACTTAACCCGCCTGCTATACCATAATTTCCTCCAATTCTTAATAAAGAACCGTTTATAAAATATTTTCGAGATTTACTTACATTTACAATTTTTAAAAATCAAAATAATTTGCAAGCAATTGCTTGCATTTGCCGTCATAAGTGAATATAATATAGTTAAAGGAGCGTGATTTATATGGCAAATACTTCAGCAGTTTATGCCCGTATTGATACAGGTTTGAAAGAAAATGCGGAAAATATACTTGCACAGCTTGGTATTACTCCGTCAAGTGCAATTCAGATGCTTTACAGTCAGATTGTACTTACAAGAAGTCTACCCTTAAATCTTCAACTTCCTGTGGTTAAACCGACTGCTATCGGTTCAATGACTCAATCTGAATTAAATGCCGAATTAATAAAGGGTGAAGAATCTATAAAAGCAGGAAAAACCTATACGGCAGATGAGGTGGACGCTGAACTTGCAAAGGAATTCGGTATATGAATAAGTTATTTTCGGTTGTGTACTCTCCGAAAGCAAAGGACGATTTAAAAGGAATTTATACTTATATTGCTTTTTAAACGGTAGACACCCGCAGTTTGACCGTTACGGTTATCCGTATTTTTTACGGAGGGCAGGACATTGCAAATATTGCAGCGGATTTTGAAAACTTATAAATTGCGATTATCAACTGTTGATAAAATCTCAACACCTTTTTACCTCAAAATCGGTATTGATATTTCTTTACACGCTGTCGGGTGTTGCATTTTAGGGCAAAAATAATCTCCACAGGATTTATTTTCCTGTGGAGAATTTTATTTGCCTAAAAATCAAAATTTCTGAAAAATTTTTGCTTTTTTAGAAAAAAGCCCTTGACAACCTCCCTTTGGTAGCGTAAAATAGTACAATGTACCATAATGGGGTTATGTACCGACACAGTCGGACAAATCGTCAAAAAAATTTATCTTACAGGGGGATATTATCACAAAATCTCCAAAGTGTCAAGAGGTTTTTTTGACAGGGGCATTGCCCTCAAATTTATTAAGGAGTGATACGCCTATGGTTAATGTCAAACCCGTTAAGCTCGGCAATCGTGAACGAATGAGCTTTGGCAAAATCAATGAAGTTATTGATATGCCTAACCTTATTGATGTCCAGAAGCAGTCTTATCAGTGGTTCCTTGACGAAGGTCTTAAAGAAGTATTTAAGGATGTGTCGGGAATTACCGATTATCAAAATAATCTTGTGCTTGATTTTATTGATTACTCTATTGATGTTGATCACCCAAATTACAGCATTGTAGAATGTAAGTCAAGAGATGCTACATTCTCTGCCGCTTTGCGTGTTACAGCAAGACTTTTAAACAGAGCTACAGGTGAGATTAAAGAGAGCAATGTGTTTATGGGCGATTTCCCGCTTATGACACCGAGCGGCACATTCATCATCAACGGTGCAGAGCGTGTTATTGTATCTCAGCTTGTAAGAAGCCCGGGCGTTTATTATAAGATGGACCACGATAAAACAGGTAAAGAGCTTTACAGCGCTACCGTTATTCCTAACCGTGGTGCATGGCTTGAGTACGAAACAGACATCAACGATGTTTTCTATGTTCGTATCGATAAAAACCGTAAGCTTCCCGTTACAGCGTTCATCAGATCTTTAGGTCTTGGCACAGACGCTGAAATTCTCGACTTCTTCGGCGACGACGAGAGAATGAAAGCTACTATTGAAAAAGACCAGACAAGCAGTGTTGAAGAAGGTCTTATCGAAGTTTACAGAAAGCTCCGTCCGTCAGAGCCTCCTACAGTAGACAGCTCTCAACAGCATATCAATAATCTTTTCTTTGACCCCGGCAGATATGATATGTCAAGAGTAGGCAGATACAAGTATAACAAAAAACTCGGCATTGCCGACAGACTTGAAGGCCAGGTTATTGCAGAGCCTATCTCTAACCCACGCACAGGCGAGGTTATGGCTTTCAGAGATGAGAAAATTACTAAAGAAAAGGCTTTAGAAATCGAAAATGCCGGCGTTCAGATTGCTTATGTAAAAGCACCGGACGAAAAAATCGTTAAAGTTATTTCTAACGGTATGGTTGACATCAAGGCTTATGTTGACTTTGATGCAGAGGCTGAATGCGGAATCCGTGAGAATGTTCGTTTTGATGTTCTTTGCGAAATTCTTGACGCAGCACAGAACGAGGAAGAGCTTAAGGAAATGCTCACAGACAGAGCAGACGAGCTTACTCCTAACCATATCACAAAAGATGATATTTTTGCTACAATCAACTACCTTAACTGCGTGGCTCACGGTGTCGGCAGAACAGACGATATCGACCACCTCGGCAACAGAAGAATCCGTTGCGTAGGCGAGCTTTTACAGAACCAGGTAAGAATCGGTTTCTCAAGACTTGACAGAGTTGTAAGAGAAAGAATGGCTACACAGTCACAGGATATGGACTCGCTTTCTCCTAACTCACTTATCAATATTCGTCCGGTAACTGCCGCAATCAGAGAGTTCTTCGGTTCTTCTCCGCTTTCACAGTTCATGGACCAGACAAACCCACTCGCAGAGCTTACTCACAAGCGTCGTTTGTCAGCGCTCGGCCCGGGCGGTCTTTCAAGAGATCGTGCAGGCTTTGAAGTTCGAGATGTACACTACACCCACTACGGCAGAATGTGTCCTATCGAAACTCCTGAAGGACCTAACATCGGTCTTATTTCATACCTTACATCATTTGCAAGAATCAACAAGTACGGCTTTATCGAATCACCGTACCGTAAGATTAATAAAGAAACAGGCGTTGTTACAAACGAAGTTGTTTATATGACAGCCGATGTTGAAGACAACTACACCGTAGCACAGGCGAATGAGCCGCTTGACGAGAACGGCAGATTTGTTCATACCAGAGTTGTCGGCAGAAGAAGAGATGAATTCGTAGATCTTCCTGCAGACGAGTTTGACTTTATGGACGTATCGCCTAAGCAGGTACTTTCGGTTGCTACAGCTATGATTCCGTTCCTCGAAAACGATGACGCAAACCGTGCTCTTATGGGTGCGAACATGCAGCGTCAGGCAGTGCCTCTCCTCAGAACAGAAGCACCTATCGTAGGTACAGGTATGGAGTACAAGGCAGGTACAGACTCAGGCGTATGTATTCTTGCGGAAGAGGACGGCGTTGTATTAAGCGTTGACGCCCGCAACATTCGTGTACAGTACGATTCGGGCAGAATTCAGGACTTTGAGGTTATCAAGTTCCTTCGTTCTAACCAGGGTACATGTATCAACCAGCGTCCTATTGTTGAAAGAGGACAGAGAGTTAAGAAAGGTGAAGTTCTCGCTGACGGTCCTGCTACAGACCACGGTGAAGTTGCTATCGGTAAGAACGCACTCATCGGCTTTATGACCTGGGAAGGTTATAACTACGAGGATGCGGTTCTCCTTAACGAAAAAATCGTAAGAGATGATGTTTATACATCTATTCATATTGAGGAATACGATACAGAGGCAAGAGATACAAAGCTTGGCCCCGAAGAAATCACAAGAGATATTCCTAATGTCGGCGAAGATATGCTCAAGTACCTTAATGAAGACGGTATTATTCAGGTAGGTGCAGAGGTTCACGCAGGCGATATTCTTGTAGGTAAGGTTACACCAAAGGGTGAAACCGAGCTTACTGCCGAAGAAAGACTTTTGAGAGCTATCTTTGGCGAAAAGGCAAGAGAAGTAAGAGATACTTCACTCAGAGTACCTCACGGTGAGAGCGGTACAGTTGTAGATGTTAAGGTATTTACAAGAGCCGACAGCCGTAACGAACTCCAGCCGGGTGTAAATAAGGTTGTCAGAGTTTATCTTGCATTAAAGCGTAAAATCAGCGTTGGCGACAAGATGGCGGGTCGTCACGGTAATAAGGGTGTCGTTTCAAGAATTCTTCCTGTAGAGGATATGCCATTCCTTCCTGACGGCACACCGCTTGACATCGTACTTAACCCGTTGGGCGTACCTTCTCGTATGAACATCGGTCAGGTGCTCGAGGTTCACCTCGGCTATGCGGCTAAGGCACTTGGCTGGAAGATTATGACACCTGTATTTGACGGCGCTCACGAAGGCGATATTTTCCAGGCACTTAAAGATGCAGGTTACAGCGAGGACGGTAAGACATGGCTTATCGACGGCAGAACAGGCGAGCGTTTTGACAACCCTGTAACCGTCGGTTATATGTATTACCTTAAGCTCCATCACCTTGTTGACGAGAAGATTCACGCAAGAAGTACAGGTCCTTACTCACTCGTTACACAGCAGCCTCTCGGCGGTAAAGCACAGTTCGGCGGTCAGCGTTTCGGTGAGATGGAAGTTTGGGCACTTGAGGCTTACGGTGCGGCTTATACACTTCAGGAAATTCTTACCGTTAAGTCTGACGATGTTATCGGCAGAGTTAAGACTTATGAGGCAATCGTTAAGGGCCAGAACATTCCTGCACCGGGTATCCCTGAATCATTCAGAGTTCTTATTAAAGAATTGCAGTCACTTGCTCTTGATGTTCGTGTTCTTGACGCACAGGGCGAGGAAATTGACATTAAGCAGAAGTTTGATGAGGACGAAGACATTACAGATGCAGCTACAACCGAGTTCAACGAGGAGAGCGTAATGACCGAGTCAATGGACGGTTACAACCTCGATGAAGAAGGCGAAGAGGGCAATATGTTTGACGATTCGGGTCTTGCAGTAGATGACGATGACAGCGACTACTTCGACTTTGACGACTTAAACAAGAATGATATGTAAGGAGGAAGTATAAAAATGATAGATAATAACGCATTTGATTCAATTAAAATCGGACTTGCTTCCCCTGAGCAAATTAGAGCCTGGTCTTACGGCGAGGTTAAAAAGCCCGAAACAATCAACTACCGTACATTAAAACCTGAGCGTGACGGCTTGTTCTGCGAGCGTATTTTCGGACCTACAAAGGACTGGGAGTGCCACTGCGGTAAATACAAGAGAATCCGTTTTAAGGGTAAAATTTGTGACCGTTGCGGTGTTGAGGTTACAAGAGCAAAAGTAAGAAGAGAGAGAATGGGTCACATTGAGCTTGCCGCTCCTGTTTCTCATATCTGGTACTTCAAGGGTATTCCTTCAAGAATTTCTCTTATGCTCGATATTTCTCCGAGAACACTTGAAAATGTTCTTTATTTCTCAAGATATATTGTTACAGATCCCGGCAACTGCCGTGATCTTGAAAAAAATCAGTGCCTGAGCGAAAAAGAGTACGCTGAAATGCGTGAAAAGTATGACAACGACTTTGAGGCAGGTATGGGTGCAGAGTCTATTCAGAAGTTACTCAAGGAAATTGACCTTGAGCAGCTCTCTGCACAGCTTAAAGAAGAGCTTGAAACAGCATCGGGTCAGAAGAGAGTTCGTATTCTCAAGCGCCTTGATGTTGTTGAGAGTTTCCGTCTTTCGGGCAACCGCCCCGAATGGATGATTATGGATGTTATTCCTGTAATTCCGCCTGATATCCGCCCTATGGTTCAGCTTGACGGCGGCAGATTTGCTACATCAGACTTAAACGATCTTTACAGACGAGTTATCAACAGAAACAACCGTCTTAAAAAGCTCCTTGAGCTTAACGCTCCTGAAATCATCATCAGAAACGAGAAGAGAATGCTGCAGGAATCTGTAGACGCTCTCATTGACAACGGCAGAAGAGGCAGACCTGTTACAGGCCCTAACAACCGACCGCTCAAGTCACTTTCCGATATGCTTAAAGGTAAGCAGGGCCGTTTCCGTCAGAACCTTCTCGGTAAGCGTGTTGACTATTCTGGTCGTTCGGTTATCGTTGTAGGCCCTGAACTTAAGATGTACCAGTGCGGTCTTCCTAAGGAAATGGCTATCGAGCTTTTCAAACCGTTTGTTATGAAACGCCTTGTAGAAACTAAGGCTGTTATCAATATTAAGGCTGCAAGAAAAGCAGTTGAGCGTGCAAAGGACGAGGTTTGGGATGCACTTGAAGTTGTAATCAAGGGTCACCCTGTTCTTCTCAACCGTGCGCCTACACTTCACAGACTCGGTATTCAGGCATTTGAGCCTGTACTTGTTGAGGGCAGAGCACTTAAGCTTCACCCGCTTGCTTGTACAGCGTACAACGCCGACTTTGACGGTGACCAGATGGCTGTCCATGTACCGCTTTCCGCAGAGGCACAGGCAGAGGCAAGATTCCTTATGCTTGCAGCCGGCAACCTCCTTAAACCATCGGACGGTCAGCCTGTAACAGTTCCTACACAGGATATGATCCTCGGTTCGTACTACCTTACACTTGATAAGGACGGCGAGCGTGGCGAGGGCAAGGTATTCCGTGATGTTGATGAAGCTATGATGGCTTATCAGACCGGTGTTATCCAGCTTCACTCAAAGATTAAGGTAAGATACGAAAAGGTAATTGACGGCGTTAAGTATTCCGACCTTGTTGATACAACAATCGGTAAGATTATCTTTAACAACCCGATTCCGCAGAACCTTGGTTTTGTTGACAGAAGCAAGCCTGAAAACCGCTTTAAACTTGAGGTTGACTTCCTTGTAGGTAAGTCTAAACTTAAGAAGATTATTGATAAATGTATTAAGATAAACGGCACAGAGATTACAAGCCATGTTCTTGACCACATCAAGGCACAGGGCTATAAATACTCAACAAGAGGCGCTATTACTGTTGCCGTATGTGACGCCGTTATTCCTCCTGCCAAGAAAGAAATCATCAAAAAGGCAGAGGCTGATGTCGATGTAGTTCGTGAGGACTATATGATGGGTCTTCGTTCTGATGAGGAGCGTTACGAGGAAGTTCTTAAGATTTGGGAGAAGGCTACAAACGATGTAACCGATGCCCTCCAGAAGAACCTTGACCGCTACAACCCAATCTTCATGATGGCCGATTCAGGTGCCCGTGGTAGTATGAGCCAGATTCGTCAGCTTGCAGGTATGCGTGGTCTTATTGCCAATACATCAGGTAAAACAATCGAAATTCCTATCAAGGCTAACTACCGTGAAGGCCTTAACATTATGGAATACTTTATTTCATCTCGAGGCGCTCGTAAAGGTCTTACAGATACAGCGCTCAGAACAGCCGACTCAGGTTACCTTACCCGTCGTCTTGTTGATGTATCACAGGAAGTTATCATTCGTGAGGACGACTGCGGTACAACAGACGGTCTTGAAATTTTCGACATCAAGGCAGGCGAAAACAATGTTATCGAGGGACTTCACGAAAGACTTATCGGCAGATACCTCGTTGACGATTTCTGCGATTCAAACGGCAACACCCTTGTTTCTAAGGATGTAATGATGGGCGACAAAGAGGCTGACATTATCGTAAACAGTGGCGTTGAAAGAATTAAGATTCGTTCCGTACTTTCTTGTCGTGCTAAGCACGGTGCTTGTAAGAAGTGCTACGGTTCTAACCTTGCAAACCGCCAGCCTGTAACAGTCGGTGAGGCAGTAGGTATTATCGCCGCACAGTCAATCGGTGAGCCGGGTACACAGCTTACAATGAGAACATTCCATACCGGCGGTGTTGCATCGGCAGAAGATATCACACAGGGTCTTCCAAGAGTTGAAGAGTTGTTCGAGGCCCGTAAACCAAAGAGCCTTGCAATCATCAGTGAAATTGACGGTGAAGTTAGATTTGAAGAAATCAAAAATGCTCGTCACGCTATTGTATTCAACCACGAAACAGGCGAAGAAAAGCAGTACCTTATTCCTTTCGGCTTTAGAGTTAAGGTTCAGGAAGGTCAGATTATCAAGAAAGGTGACAAAATCACCGACGGTGCTGTTAATCCGCACGATATTCTTGCAATTCTCGGTTCAGACGCAGTAATGAACTACCTTATTTCAGAGGTACAGAGTACCTACCGTTTACAGGGTGTTGAAATCAACGATAAGCACATTGAGGTTATCGTTCGTCAGATGATGAGAAAGGTAAGAGTTGAGGACGCAGGCGATACTAAGTTTATGTCCGGTCAGACCTACGATAAGAACGATGTTCTCTTTGAGAACGAGCAGATTAAAAAGCGTATTGCTAACGGTGAAGAAAACCTCAGAGAGGCAACATTCACACAGCTGCTCCTCGGTATTACAAAGGCAGCACTCGCAACAGACAGCTTCCTTTCTGCCGCATCATTCCAGGAAACAACAAGAGTTCTTACAGATGCAGCTATTAAGGGTAAGATTGATCCGCTTATCGGTCTTAAGGAAAATGTTATTATCGGTAAGGTTATTCCTGCAGGTACAGGTATGCCGAGATATGCAGGCGTAAAGCTCGAAGAGCCGAAGTCAGAGGTTGAAGATGCAGATGAAAATGCTGTTGAATCAACCGAAACTGCAGATATTGCCGAATAATTTTAACTAACATTTTGGTTTAAATTAAAATAAAATGCCCGACAATGACTGAATGTATTGTCGGGCATTTGTGCGTGTGCTTGTAGTTATTAACAATTTGTTATAAATGTGTTAAAAGATTGTCAGCTAGGTCGTTTTAGAAAACTGTGGTTTAACACGGTGCTTAGGTTAAATGATTAAAAAATTTAGGTCAAGCCTTTTTAAAGGCTTGCGGGTTTGGGCAGCGCCCATAAAAATCATCCGATATAACAATTCTTCGGGCGCAAACAGCGTAGTTGTTTGCGTGCTAAAACTAAGTTTGTTAAAACAGGCAATAGCCATTGTAACCGGAAATGCTAAAAACACGGTCAAAGCATTGCGTTGACCGTGAAAGGGAAGTGTATTTTCTTTTGTTGCTCTCGCAAAAGCTAACGCAGTTATATTCAAGCCGCCAAACAGCAGGCTGTTTGGCTATCGTTAGATTGTGTAAACGAAAAGTATTTGTGGGCTTTGCCCACACCCACAACCTTTGAAAAGGTTGACCAAACTTTTATAATTAAATGTCGAAAACTGTAAATTTTACAACACTCAAAATGAATATTTATCAAATTAACAATCAATAAATATTCGTTTTAATTCAAAAATATACATTTATTATACAATAAAAATCGTCCGAATTTGCAGCAAAGGTCAAACTCGGACGATATTATTTTGTTTTAGTAAAAACAATATTTTATCATTAAAATACGCTTAATCTAAATAATATTATAAGATAAAGCCAATCTTTTTCATAACTTTATTCATTGTACGACTGCTGATTTTAAGTGCAATTTCATCCGCTTTACGGTAGCACTCTTCAAGGTAAGCCTTATCCTTGATATATGACTCATAACGCTCACGAATAGGACGGAGTTCTTCTACAACTGCCTCGCCGACAGCTGTCTTAAAGTCGCCGTATCCCTTGCCCTCAAAGTCGTGCTCAATCTGCTCAAAGCTAAGACCTGTGATTGTGCTGTAAATACCCATAAGGTTATTGATTCCGTCTTTGCCCTCGCCGTAGTGAACATGAGCCTCGCTGTCAGTAATCGCACGCTTGAATTTGCGCATAATTGCCTCAGGTGAGTCGAGAAGATGTACGCAGCCGTTTACATTTTCGTCCGATTTACTCATCTTCTTGGTCGGGTCCTGCAAGCTCATTACTCTTGCGCCGTTCTTTGGAATAAATCCTTCAGGAATTTTGAAAACATTGCCGTAAAGACCGTTAAAACGGGTTGCAATATCTCTTGTAATCTCAATGTGCTGCTGCTGGTCTGCACCTACGGGCACTTTATCTGCCTGATAAAGCAAAATGTCGCCTGCCATAAGTGACGGATATGTAAACAAGCCTGCATTTATGTTGTCTGCGTGCTTTGCCGACTTGTCCTTAAACTGTGTCATTCTCGAAAGCTCACCGAACTGTGTGTAGCAGTCGAGCACCCATGCCATTTCTGCGTGTGTATGCACATGGCTCTGAATGAAGAAAAGGCTCTTTTCTGTATCAATTCCGCAAGCAAGAATTGAAGCGTATGCGTCGAGAATATTTTTTCTCATTTGAGCCGGCTCTTGTCTTACCGTAATGGTGTGTAAATCGGCAAGAGCGTAAATGCAGTTGTACTCGTTCTGCATAGTAACCCAATTGCGGATAGCACCAAGATAGTTGCCAAGTGTTATTGTGCCACTCGGCTGAATGGCACTGAATGCGATTTGTTTCTTTTCGTTTTCCATAAATATTCTCCTTTATTTCAGCTTGCTGTTTGCCAGCTCGCCGAGTATCTTAATGCCTTTTTCAAGCTGTTCGTCGGTCGGTGTTGAAAAGTTGATTCTGAAACTGTTGCACTTTTCGTTTTCGTCTGTAAGAAATGCATTGCCCGGTACTACGCATACCTTTTTGAGCACGGCTTCTTTGCAGAATGACGGCATATCAATGCTTTCTGGCAGGTCGCACCAAATGAAAAGTCCGCCGTCAATTTTATGATAAGTAATTGCGGGACTTGCGTATTTGTCGAGCAAATCCATACAGAATTGTGCTTTTTTAGTGTATAGCTTGCGTAATTTTTCAAGATGTGCGTTGAAGTCATATTTTGTAATAAACTCATCGCAAACATACTGCGACCATATATTGGTGTGAACATCACTGCCTTGCTTGCATACTACGAGTTTTTGGAAAATCTGCTTTGGCGCAATGCAGTAAGCAACACGCATACCCGGTGAAATTACCTTTGAAAACGAACCGCAGTAAATTACGATTTCGTCCTCGTCAAAGCTCTTGATGTTTGGGATAAATTCGCCGCTGTATCTTAAATCTCCGTAAGGGTTGTCCTCAAGAATAAGAACGCCGTACTTTTTTGCAAGCTCATAAACAGCCTTGCGTTTTTCAAGGCTCATTGTAACGCCCGACGGATTCTGAAAATTTGGTATTGTATAAATAAATTTTGCGTTTTTGTTGTCTTTAAGCGCCTGCTCAAGGGCGGTAATGCTCATTCCGTCAGGCTCAACGGGAACGCCGACAAGTTTTGCGTTGTAACTTCTGAATGTGTTGAGCGAACCGATAAAAGACGGCGCTTCGCAAATAACAACATCACCCTCGTTTACAAGAGCCTTTGAGCATAAATCCATAACCTGCTGTGCACCTGTGGTGATTAAAATATCGTCACCCTCTCTGCCGATGTTATGTTCTTTTTTCATATATTCGGTAAGGTGTCGGCGCAGGGGAGTGTAGCCCTCGCTTACGCTGTACTGTAATACGGAAATAGGATTTTCGGCAAGAACTTTTGCGGAAATCTCTGCTATTTCCTTTGCGGGAAAGGCGTCGGGGGAAGGGTTGCCCGCAGAAAGCGATACAACCTCGGGGTCTGCCGCATATTTAAAAATTTCTCTGATTGCACTTGGCTTAAGGTTAGAAACCCTGTCGGAAAATGTATATTCCATTTAAAAAATCTCCTTTTTGCATTTTTAACTGATAAAGTCAAAAAGCAATATATTTTATTGTAACACGATAGGCAAAAATATTCAAGCTACCGAGAGGGAAAAGCTACAATTTATGCCGTAATTTTTTGAAAATTATGCTAAAAATACAAACAAATAATCTGCAATTTCAGTCTGTTGTAAAAATAATTAAAGAAAGTTCCGACATAATTAATGAAAATGCGGTTTAATTCCAATATCGAAAAATAAATTATTGCAATTATGTTACTATGTATATGAAATTGATTACTTATATTAAGGTTAATCAGGAGGATAATGGAATGGACAGTTCAGAAATCAAGCAACTCCAAATCCTTGCAACAAAGGCAAGAATGGGAGCAATTCTCGGCACTTTTTGTGCTAAGTCGGGACATCCGGGCGGTAGCCTTTCGGCAGCGGATATTTTCACATATCTCTACTTTAAGGAAATGAATGTTGACCCTAAGAATCCTAAGTGGGAGGACAGAGATCGTTTTGTTCTTTCAAAGGGCCATTGTTGCCCAAGCCTTTATGCGGTTCTTGCACTTAAGGGCTATTTTGAATGGGACGAGCTTTCAAAGCTCCGTCATGTAGGCGCAATGTTACAGGGTCACCCCGATATGAAGGGCACACCCGGCATTGATATGAGCACAGGCTCACTCGGACAGGGTATTTCTGCGGCTTGCGGTATGGCGCTTTCCGCAAAAATCAGCAACAAGAGCTACCGTGTATATTCTGTACTCGGCGACGGCGAGGTTGAAGAAGGTCAGGTATGGGAGGCTGCTATGTTTGCCGCTCACAATAAGCTTGACAATCTTGTGATTTTCGTTGACCAGAACGGTTTACAGATTGACGGTACAGTTGACGAAGTTGCAGGCATTGAGCCGCTCGACAAAAAGTTTGAGAGTTTTGGTTTTGAAGTGTTTAAGATAGACGGTCATGACTTCAATCAGATTGAGGACGCACTTAACAAGGCAAGAGAAGTTAAGGGCAAGCCTGTTGCTATCCTTGCAAAGACAGTAAAGGGCAAGGGCGTTTCATTTATGGAAAATCAGGTTGGCTGGCACGGCACTGCTCCTAACAAAGAGCAGTACGAGCAGGCTACAGCCGAGCTTCAGGCTGAAATTGACAGATTGGAGGGCAACTGCTAATGGCTGAATCAAAGAAAATTGCTACTCGTGAGAGCTTTGGTATGGCACTTTGCGAGCTTGCTAAGACTAACAAGGACATCGTTGTATTTGACGCTGACCTTGCAGCGGCAACAAAGACAAGTATTTTTAAAAAGGAATTTCCCGAAAGATTTTTCGACTGCGGTATTGCCGAGGGCAATATGGTAGGCGTTGCGGCAGGTCTTGCGGCAGCAGGCAAAATTCCTGTAGCGGCATCATTTGCAATGTTTGCAACAGGCAGAGCATTTGAGCAGATCAGAAACTCGGTTGCTTATCCGCACCTTAATGTTAAGATTGCAGGTAGCCACGCAGGTATTTCTACAGGTGAAGACGGTGCAACTCACCAGTGCCTTGAGGATATCGGTATTATGCGTACAATTCCGGGTATGGTAGTTATCAACCCTGCCGACCACTACGAGATGATGGCTGCAACAAAGGCAGCTATCGAGTACGACGGTCCTGTATATATCCGTCTTGGCAGACTTGCTATTGAGAGCTTTAACGACCCTGAAACTTATACATTTGAACTTGGCAAGGGTATTACACTCCTTGACGGTGACGATGTGGCAGTTATTGCAACAGGTCTTTGTGTAAATGAGGCTCTTAAGGCTTGTAAGCAGCTTAAGGAAGAGGGCATTAACGCTCGCCTTATTAATATTCACACAATCAAGCCTATCGACAGAGAAATCATCGTTAAGGCTGCAAAAGAAACAGGCAGAATTATCACTATTGAAGAGCATAATGTAATCGGTGGTCTTGGTGACGCTGTATGTTCTGTAGTAAGTGAGGAATATCCTGTTAAGGTAACAAAGGTTGGCGTAAACGATTGCTTTGGTTACAGCGGTCCTGCACTTGAACTTCTCGATAAGTTTGAGCTTACCGCTCCGCACCTTGCAAAGAAAATCAAAGCAGCTGCTCAGGATAAGTAATTTAGAATTTTAATTTAATATAAAAATTACCGCTCGGCATAGTGATGTCGGGCGGTTTTTGCGTTTTGTGGTTTTTAGGGTTTTTATAAAAAGCCGGGTAATTATGGTGTATCGCACGGGTTAAGCGAAATAATTAAAAATTTAGGTCAAGCCTTTTTAAAGGCTTGCGGGTTTGGGCAGCGCCCATAAAATCGTTCGATATAACAATTCTTCGGTCACAAACAGCCACGCTGTTTGCGTGCTAAGACTTAGTTTGTTAAAACAGGCGACAGCCATTATAAACAGAAATGCTAAAAACATAGACAACGCATTGCGTTGACTATGAAAATGATGTTTATTTTCTTTTGTTGCTCTCGCAAAGGCTTTCGCCGTTGTGTTCAAGCCGCCAAACAGCAAGCTGTTTGACTATCGTTAGATTGCATAAACGGAAAGTATTTGTGAGCTTTGCCCACACCCACAACCTTTGAAAAGGTCGACCAAACTTTTATAATTGCCTTGACAAAGCACTTTGCTAAACCTAATTTTTACAAAGAGCAAAAACACAGCCCGATTCGTTTCTTGAATCGGGCTGTGCAGCGTTTAATTATAACAAATTATATTGCGAAGTCTGAAACCTCTTTATTATTTGCTACAGTTTTAACCTGTTCTATAAGTTTACTTGGATTTGTCTTGTAAAGGTGTCCTACGCTTATGCCGTTTACCTCTGCAAGGTATTTGTTTCCGCCTGCATCATAGAATTTAACTGTATCTGTACTGCCATCTGTATATTTGTACTCGGCTGTAAATACCGCCTTTCCGCTTGGCTTGTCACTGCTTGTGTCGCTTTTCTTAAGTAATGTAAGGTTCTGGAAGAATGTTGAGAAGTATGATGAGTTAATCTCACTGTCACCGTACATTACAGATGTTGTGGTTGTAGTTGATTCCTCGCCGTCTTCGTTTGTTGTAGCGGTTTCCTTTGTGCCAATGTCAAAAGTATAAGTGTCGGAACCGTTGTTTACCGTAAGTGTGGAAACAGCCGTCATAAGCGGATGGAGAACATACTCTGACGAAAGTTTTTCGTAACTCATATCTACCCAAGGCAAGTTTGCGGATGCCATTGAATAAACAACTTTTCCGCCCTTTTCCATAATGTTTACATTGCCCGAGCCGTCAGGCTGTGATGCAATAAGGTTTATTGTTGTGTCCGGATACACAGCCTCAAGAGTTACATACGGATCTGCCAGTCCGAGTTCTTTGAGTTGAGCGTCGGACGGTTTTACCATTTTTACCGACTTGGCATACAAGCCTCTGATTGCACCCGATACCTTACTGCTTGCATCTTCGCTTGCGTAAGCCTTATTAGGTGAAGTGATAACTGTTGCAGCGGAGTTCTTTCCGTCGTTGTTCGGTTCAAGAACTACGGCTTGCGGGAAGTTTTTACCCGAAAGTGTAATTTTGCTGAACTGTGAATTGTCTGTATCCGATGCGGCATCGTTGATTGCCTTTGAGAACATATCGGTAAGGCTGTATGAGAACGAGTCTACGGCATCGCTTGCTACAAGGTAGATTGTGTCGGATGTACCGAACTTTACATATGTTCCTGCCGATGACGGAGCATCGCCGCCTACAATGAATTTAGCCTTTGTATTGTCTGTATATGTAACAAGGACTGTTGCTTTTGGATTGTCAAAACCGCACTCCGAAGATTTTGCACCGTCAAGGCTGATTACTTTGCTGAAATCAAGTGCCGCAGCATCGTTTGCGATTGCATCGGAGTAGCCTGTCTGCAAATCAAAATCTTCAAAGCCTACAAGAGTATAAATGGTTTTTTCTGTCTTGCCGTTATCATCAACGGGAGTTTCGGACTTTATGTCGAGTGTACCCGATGTGTTTTCAACATTGATTGTTGAAATCTTTGCAGGCACATAATCAATCAAAGTACCGTAGCTGTTATTTTCAATTTCGCCCTTATCGTTTGTTTTGATGGTTGCCTGGTGCATACCGTTTCCATCAACAGATGTTGACATATCGATACCCGGGTCAATGCCGTCCATCGGGTCTGCGTTATCGCCTGATTTCGGCAGGAATATCAGCAACAGCATTACGCCTACGAGCACAACTGCTGCGGCTGCGATTATAATAAGAAGTTTAACATTCTTTTTCATTATTTGTTCCTCCTGCGTAACCACATTACAATGCCTGTTATGAGAACTGCAACAGGAACTACGATTACAAATATAACGAAGAGAGTGTTCTTTGTTGTTGCATCGGTAATTCCGAGCTCGGCATTCTGCATTGATTTACCCTCAATGGTAATACCCGCATCGTCCTTATCTGCAAGTGTGTTAATCATATTCATAAAGTAGCCTGAATTGTTAAAGCTGTTGTATGACATAATGTCAGAAGTAAACATTGAATATGAACCGAAAACAACTACCTTTGAAGATGCATTGTCTGTATTTGACTTAACGCCCTCGGCGGCAACATTAATATTTTCGCCTGTAACGCCGTTTTTGTAATTCCAAGTGTCATCTGCGTCTGTCGGGTAAATACCTGCTGATGTAGATGTTGTAAGAAGTGCATGTGAAACGCTTGAATCCGAAAGTGTAACGCTTCTTGCAAAGAGTGTTACAACAGGGATATTAGGATTTTTAAGTCCTGTTGTGTAGTAGTCGGTGTAGTCAACTGTGAAGATGTACGGTGAGCTGTTGCTTACAAGGCGGTCTGTGCTTGTTTCATAAACATAGCCCGGATTTACCTGCATACCCCACTCGTTTAAAAGACTGTCAATGTTTGGAGTGTCTACATTGTTTTCTGTAGGGATAAAGATAAGGTTTCTGCCGTATTTGCCGTCATTGTCAAGCCACTTTGAAATCTTTTCGACTGTGCTTTCGTCAAGGTCAACAGACGGTGCATAAAGGATTGCAAACTTAGCTTCCTCATCAAGGTCGCCTGTAGCGAGAGAAACATCGTTTACCTGATAAGCGTTGTTCTGTAAAAGAGTTTTGATTGCCGACGAATCCTGCTCCTGGTTACCTGTAATCATATCAACTACAACTTTGTCTTCTGTAGTAACATTGAGAATAGCTGTAACAACGGCCTGCTCAACAAGTGAAGATGTTACATAGTAAGTGCCGTACTGTGAATAGTAATCCTTGTCGTATTCAAAGCAGTCGTCAATTGTAAGCACTCTGTACTGGTCGCCGCACTCGACGATCATCATATTTGAGTTTTTGCTCCAATCTGCGTCTGCGTATTTCTGTGAAATAGACGGATTGCTTGAAAGGTCAATGTAATTAAGTTTGATTTTGCCATTTGATGCGCTCTCCATTTTTTCAAGGAGTTTGTTTGCCTGAATGTAATACGCACCCGAACCCTCAAACTTTTCTTCTGTTGTAAGAACAGTGATTGTAATGTCTTTGTCAATGTGAGAAACATAGTCTATAGTGTCGTTTTCAAGTGCAAATGAAGATTCTTTGGTAAAGTCAAGAACCATATTCGGGAATCTTCCAACGAGAAGCGAAACCACTATGTTGAGAACGATAACAAGTGCGATTACAATTGCAACAATTGCCGCCGCAATTGAGCCGTGGCGGGCTTTTCTTGATTTTAAGAAATTCTTAAATCCGCCGTTTTTCTTGTCTTTCTTAGGCTTTTCGGTTTTTTCGGTCTTAGCCGCTTTATCGTCGGCTTTTTTTGTTTTAACTTCGGCAGTGTTTTCTGCCACGGTGTCTTTTTTCAATTCGCTCATTGCTCTTTACCTCCTTAGCTCCAGCGTCTTTTTTCAAGTACACGGGCGGTAAAGAACAAGAACAATCCCGTAACACTTAAAAAGAATATAATGTCTGTAAGATTAAGCATACCGTATGTAAAGTTTGTGTAGTATGTAAGAAAATCAATTTTTTTAACAATAGTTGCGATCCAGTCAACGGTGATGTTGCTTGAAAGGTTGCTTAGCATATAAATAAGAAGACCTACGCCCATACCTGCAACTGCGGAAATAATCATACTTTCTGTAAGTACAGAGATGAAAATGTCAATTGCAATAAGAGCAGAGCCTAAAAGCAAAAGTCCGAGTACGGTACAAAGCACAACCGCCCAGTCGGGAGAAGTGAAGAATGAAATTACAAGTGCATATACAACAAAGATAAGCGAGCATATTGCAAAGAGAATAAGTGCTCCGAGGAACTTGCCCATTACAATTTCAAAAAGGCTTGTAGGCGATGTAAGGAGCGCCTGGTCTGTACGCTGACGCTTTTCCTCTGAAAAGCTCTTCATTGTGATAATAGGAATTATAAAAAGAATAATAATAAACATATTTCCGAAAACATAGGAAAGGCTTGAAGTATCGTTTTCAATACAAATCATACTGAAAAACAAGCCCGAAAACAGGAAATATACCGCCATTACAACATAGGCAACGGCTGAATTAAAATAAGAAGAAAGCTCTCGCTTTAAAATTGCCACCATTATTTTTTACCTCCGACTGTGTCATAATTGCCGTTAGCAGTAAGCTTAAGGAACATTTCCTCAAGTGTTTCGTTGCCCGACTGCATATCAAGAATCGGACAGCCGATTCTTGCCATTGCGTTAAATACATCACGGCATACGTCGTGATCTTTTTCGTACTCAACCATATATTTTGCCGAGTTGCCGTTCTTTTCGGAGATTTTATTTACACGAATAACCGCAGGAATGTTTTTGATTGCAGAGATAATATCCGAAGCGGCACCCTCGACCACAAGCGCAAGTTTTTCTTCGCCTGCGGTAGAAGACGAAAGCTCGTCTGTCTTTGCATCGGCAACTATTTTACCGTTTGAAATAACAAGAATTCTGTCGCAGGTTGCGGAAATTTCCGACAACACATGAGAAGATAATATAATGGTATGCTTTTTGCCAAGACTTTTAATAAGTTTTCTGATTTCGATAATCTGCATAGGGTCAAGTCCGACAGTCGGCTCGTCCAGAATAAGCACGGGCGGATTGCCGAGCAAAGCCTGGGCAAAACCGACACGCTGACGATAACCTTTTGAGAGGTTTTTAATAATTCTGTCTGCCTGTTCGGTAATACGAACAAGTCGCATAACCTCTTCAATGTGTTCTTTTTTAGGAAGTTTAACCTTTTTGAGGTCAAACATAAATTCAAGATACTTTTTCACCGTCATATCAGTGTAAAGCGGTGGAATTTCGGGGAGGTAACCGATTTTTGCCTTTGCCTCTTTCGGATTTTCAAGTATTTCCTTTCCGTCAATAGTTACTGTGCCCGATGTGGAAGAAATATACCCTGTGATTATATTCATAGTGGTAGATTTTCCGGCACCGTTCGGGCCAAGAAATCCGAGGATTTCGCCCTCGCCAACAGTAAAGCTGATATTATCAACAGCTTTGATGTTGCCGTAATTTTTTGTGAGTTTTTTAACCTCAACCATGTGACTTGTTCACTCCTTAATAATAGTAAGCATATAAAAACTTTGTGTACTCCGCAAAGTCATATCGCAACAGCATATATTATACTATATAAAAACAGTTTTGTGTATATTTTTTATGAAAAATCATAGCGGCTACACAAATTTTCATTTTTCTGTCACATTTCGGAATAAAAATCGCACATTTGCAAATAACTAAAGGTAATAAAATCTTGTAAAGAGGAATTGTTATGGATTATATAAATGCATTTTGGACAGGCGGACTTATTTGCGTAATCGGTCAGATTTTAATTGACAAAACAAAACTTACTCCCGCCCGAATACTTACAGGCTTTGTGGTGGCAGGTGTGATTTTGGGCGCAGTCGGACTTTATGAACCCTTCGCCGAGTTTGCGGGCGCAGGAGCGGCAGTTCCTATCAGCGGTTTTGGTTTTTTGATGAGTCAGGGCGTAAAAGAGGGACTTGCCGCAGACGGAGCTCTCGGTATTCTCACGGGCGGACTTAAAAGTGCTGCGGCAGGTATTTCTGCGGCAATATTCTTTGGCTTGATTGCAGGTTTAATCACTAAGTCGGGCGACAAATAATATGTTTTTTCAAAAAGGAATCCGATTGCTATGTCGGGTTCCTTTGCTTTTTTTGACCTTACATAAAGCATCGTATAAGCATAGTCGACTCCTTTAAATTTTACAAAGCATAAGGCATAATACACATAAGTAGCTCAAACTATTTGTAAATATTGCCGTATTTATTTTTTAATTAGTAAAATTATGGTAATTTTGATAATTATGTGATAATATTATTTATGACAGAAATTCAAAAATAGGGCAGATTGCCCTTTAAATTAATTTTGAAAGGAGTAATCAAACTAATGAACAAGCACGGAATGCTAAAAGCGACAAGCGTTGCAATTGCACTTTGCACCGTTATGTCAAGCACAACCTTTGCATTCTCAACAGTGGCAAGTGCTGCTACCGTTGATACTACAG
>NZ_JACOPS010000009.1:0-2879 GCF_014288065.1 Ruminococcus intestinalis
AAATGGTCAAGCTACAAAGAGCACAAGGGGAATGCCTTGGCACCGAGAGCCGAAGAAGGACGTGACTAACTGCGATAAGCTACGGGGAGCTGTAAGTGAGCGTTATATCCGTAGATTTCCGAATGGAGCAATCCGGCCAGAGGAAAGTCTGGTCATCATATACTGAATACATAGGTATATGAGGGGAACCGCCTGAACTGAAACATCTAAGTAGGGCGAGGAAGAGAAATCAACTGAGATTCCGTAAGTAGTGGCGAGCGAACGCGGAAGAGGCCAAACCTAATGTAGTAATATGTTAGGGGTTCGGACAGTATAATGAATTGTCGAGATTTAGCCGAATGTCATGGGAAGGGCAATCAAAGAAGGTGAAAATCCTGTAGGCGAAAAGTTAAGACATCAGACTGTATCCAGAGTACCGCCGGACACGTGAAACCCGGTGGGAATATGGGGGGACCATCCTCCAAGCCTAAATACTACTCGGTGACCGATAGAGAAGAAGTACTGTGAAGGAAAGGTGAAAAGCACCCCGGAAGGGGAGTGAAAGAGAACCTGAAACCTTGTGTTTACAAGCACCGAAAGTTCATCAACGAACGATCGGGTACCTTTTGTAGAATGGTCCGGCGAGTGAATGTAACTGGCAAGGTTAAGCACTTAAGGTGTGAAGCCGTAGCGAGAGCGAGTCTAAATAGGGCGTAAGAAGTCAGTTGTATTCGACCCGAAACCGGGTGACCTACCCATGTCCAGGCTGAAGTGCAGGTAAAACTTCATGGAGGGCCGAACCGACTCCCGTTGAAATGGTAGCGGATGAGGTGTGGGTAGCGGAGAAATTCCAATCGAACCCGGAGATAGCTGGTTCTCTCCGAAATAGCTTTAGGGCTAGCCTTGGAATAGATTACTGGAGGTAAAGCACTGAATTGGCTAGGGGCCGAGAGGTTACTGAACCTTATCAAACTAAGAATGCCAGATAATCGTTTTCCAGGAGTCAGACAGTGGGAGATAAGTTTCATTGTCAAAAGGGAAACAGCCCAGACCTACAGCTAAGGTCCCAAAGTATAGTTAAGTGGAAAAGGATGTGGAATTGCATAGACAACCAGGATGTTGGCTTAGAAGCAGCCACTCATTAAAAGAGTGCGTAATAGCTCACTGGTCGAGTGATTCTGCGCCGAAAATTTAACGGGGCTAAACTATACACCGAAGCTTAGGATACCGCAAGGTATGGTAGGAGAGCGTTCTGTACGGAGTGAAGTCGTAGCGAAAGCGGCGGTGGACTGTACAGAAGTGAGAATGCCGGAATAAGTAGCGAGAATTAAGTGAGAATCTTAATGGCCGAAAGTCTAAGGTTTTTGGAGGAAGGTTCGTCCGCTCCAAGTAAGTCGGGAGCTAAGGTCAGGCCGAAAGGCGTAGCCGATGCACAAACGGTTGATATTCCGTTACCGTCTACAATTTAAACAAAGGGACACATACAAAGCGTTTAACCTGGGCGATGGTTGACCCGGGCGCAAGGGACTGAAATTAGAGTAGGGAAGTAAATGTGGCGTATGGCGAGAAAAGCTTTGTGTATAGAAGTAGGCGCCCGTACCGCAAACCGACACAGGTGGACAGGAAGAGAATTCTAAGGCCAGCGGGAGAAGGGTAGTTAAGGAACTCGGCAAATTGACTCCGTAACTTCGGAATAAGGAGTGCTCGAAAGAGCCGCAGAGAATAGGCCCAGGCGACTGTTTAGCAAAAACACAGGTCTCTGCCAAATCGAAAGATGAAGTATAGGGGCTGACACCTGCCCGGTGCCGGAAGGTTAAGAGGAGGAGTGCAAGCTCCGAATTGAAGCCCCGGTAAACGGCGGCCGTAACTATAACGGTCCTAAGGTAGCGAAATTCCTTGTCGGGTAAGTTCCGACCCGCACGAATGGTGTAACGATCTGGGCACTGTCTCAACTACCCACCCGGCGAAATTGTAGTACCGGTGAAGATGCCGGTTACCTGCGGCAAGACGGAAAGACCCCATGGAGCTTTACTGTAGCCTGATATTGGGTTTCGGAAATCTATGTACAGGATAGGCGGGAGACTGGGAAGTATGAGCGTCAGCTTATACGGAGTCGTTGTTGGGATACCGCCCTTAGGTTTCTGGAATTCTAACCTGCGACCGTGAATCCGGTCGGGGGACATTGTCAGGTGGGCAGTTTGACTGGGGCGGTCGCCTCCGAAAAGGTAACGGAGGCGCTCAAAGGTTGGCTCAGCACGGACGGAAACCGTGCCTCTGAGTGTAAACGCAAAAGCCAGCCTAACTGCGAGGATGACGGTCCGAGCAGTAACGAAAGTTGGAGTTAGTGATCCGGCGGTATGTGAATGGAAATGCCGTCGCTCAACGGATAAAAGCTACCCTGGGGATAACAGGCTGATCTCCCCCAAGAGTCCACATCGACGGGGAGGTTTGGCACCTCGATGTCGGCTCATCACATCCTGGGGCTGTATTCGGTCCCAAGGGTTCGGCTGTTCGCCGATTAAAGTGGTACGCGAGCTGGGTTCAGAACGTCGCGAGACAGTTCGGTCCCTATCTGTCGTGGGCGCAGGATATTTGAGGAGCTCTGTCCTTAGTACGAGAGGACCGGGATGGACGTACCTCTGGTGCACCAGTTGTCATGCCAATGGCACGGCTGGGCAGCTACGTACGGAACGGATAAACGCTGAAAGCATCTAAGCGTGAAGCCGACTCCAAGATTAGATATCCCATTGCATAAGCAAGTAAGACCCCTTGAGGACTACGAGGTTGATAGGCTGCGTGTGTAAGTGTCGTGAGGCATTTAGCTTGGCAGTACTAATAGGTCGAGGGCTTGACCACAAGAGTCTTTTGGTCAGCTTATTAAAGTATTTACAATATTGCTT
>NZ_JACOPS010000010.1:0-2671 GCF_014288065.1 Ruminococcus intestinalis
CTGTAGTATCAACGGTAGCAGCACTTGCCACTGTTGAGAATGCAAAGGTTGTGCTTGACATAACGGTGCAAAGTGCAATTGCAACGCTTGTCGCTTTTAGCATTCCGTGCTTGTTCATTGGTTTGATTACTCCTTTCAAAACTTCCAAGGGCATCCTGCCCTATCGTTTATAATGTTATCACAAAATTATCACAATTTCCATAATTTTATTATAGAAAAATGAAAAACGGCAAATTTTACAAATTCAACTATGGAATTATGTGCAATTTGCCGTTCCATTTTCACATTATTATTGTTAATCAAACAATTCCGGGTGCATTCTGCTGTAATGAAATATGTATTGTTGTGCTATCCCCGCACAATCGCCGAAATCCGACGGCATCATACCGGGGAAAAGCTTATCCATTGCCCTTTTCATCCATACATCAACAGGAAAAGCCTCTATTCTGTGTAAACCGAAAAGCAGAGTGCAGTCGGCGACCTTAACTCCGACACCCGTAATTTTCATAAGTTCTTTTCGTGCCTGCTCGTAATCAAGCGTGCGGCAGCTTTCAAGGTCAACCTCACCGCTGTAAACCTTTTGTGCCGCATCTATAAGGTAACGATTACGAAAGCCTGCCCTTAAAGGCGCAAGGTCATCGGCTGAAAGTTCCGCCATTTTTTGCGGTGTAGGAAAAGCAAAATCTCCGGGAGAAATTTCTTCTCCGAAGTTTTCGCAAAGTCTTTGAACAATGCCCTTGATTCTTTTTATATTGTTATTTTGTGAAATAATGAATGTGCAGAGTGCCTCATAAGGCTCTTGCCTTAATATTCTTATACCGGGAGCATATTTTGCCGCCTCTTTAAGCACGGGGTGAATTTCACTTATCTGTTCTCTGATTTTACCGTAATCAAGTTCGAGGTCAAAGTAATCTTTCCATATACTTTCAAAATCGGCTTTATTTGAGTTTTCGATATACAGACGCTCGCCGTCAAGTCTTACCCTGACTTTTTTACCGAAGGCGATTCCGTCAAACGAACCGTCGGCATTTTCTGTCCAGCGAAAACTCTGACCGCAGTCAAGTGTTTGTCTTAAATCAAGGTCTGTTACATTGTCGATACAGATGTAACCGTCAAATTCGGTGCAGGTCATAATATCCTCCGTATAAATTTTGTTTACAGAATTATTTTGATAAAAATTCTAAATAACATTATACATAGTTTTTCATATAAAAACAACTTATTTGAATTTTGTTCTGAATGTTAAGAGGTGAAATTGTGGTTTAACAAATTGATTTGCCAATTAATTATAAAAGTTTGGTCGACCTTTTCAAAGGTCGTGGGTGTGGGCAAAGCCCACAAATACTTTCCGTTTATGCAATCTGACGATAGCCGAACAGCTTGCTGTTTGGCGGCTTGAACACAACGGCGTTAGCCTTTAAAAGCGATAGCAACAAGAAAAGAAATTCGTTATTTCATTAATAAAATATAGGTTCTTTAATGGCTGTCGCCTGTTTTAACAAACTTAGTTTTAACACGCAAACAGCGTGGCTGTTTGCGCCTGATAAATTGTTATATCGGAAGATTTTATGGGCGCTGCCCAAACTCGCAATTTTTGAAAAAATTGAGTAAACTTTTTTGTTTTTGGGAGGATAATTTAGCGTTAGCTAAATTTCAATGTCCGACCGACACTCCGCTAAACCATAATTTAACCCGACTTTTGATAAAAAAGCACCGCCCGTAAATTTTCGTTACGGGCGATGCTTTATCAGATTATTTTAAGTTGTCAGCTGTAAATAATTTAAAATTCATCAAAATATCTCGCAATGTACTGCTGAACTCTTGTTACATCCAAGACAGAAATTTTTCCGTCCTTATTAACATCCGCTGCTTCTTTCTGCTTATCGGTAAAACTTTGATTCTGAGCAATATAAAGCTGTATAGCGGTTACATCGTTTACATCTATCTTTCCGTCGCCTGTAACATCGCCGAGCATTACATCATCGTCACTATACAAATATGCCTTTGTATTTTTGTTTATCGCAAGTTTTTCGTAACCCGCAACAGAAGTAACACCGCTCTGAACTTCGCTGTTTCTTACAACTGCCACAAAGTTGACTTTTAAATCATTGTCAATAAAACCTACGCAAAGAGTTTTAAGATTAAGGTCTACTGTGGTTTCGCCTGTGCTTATAACCTTAAAGTACGCTCTGACAAATACCTTGCCGCCCTTGAAATCGGCGAGGTTTGAAATATCCGTAAAGTTTGACAGTACTTTTCCGTCTGCCTTTTTCACATTTGTAACTTCGTTCGGAATGTTCGGCATATAATCTTTTGAACGCACGGTATCAAGTTCGAGTTTTGTCTTGTCATATGTGAGTGCCCACTCTGCATTTACAACATCCATTGAAGAATCAAGCACATATTCTACACAAACTGTCTTTCCCTTAGTTGCTTTGACATTTGCACTCGGGAAGTAGTTTGATGTAGCGGTTACATTAAGATTTTTGCTCTCTGTAGGTTTAGCTGTGGTCGGTTGAGTGGTCGGTTGAGTGGTTGGTTTTGCGGTAGTCGGCTGTGTAGGTCTTGCTGTTGTCGGCTGTGTAGCCTGAGAAGCTGTTGTAGGAACAATAAGGCTTGTGATGTCACCGCTTGACATATTGTATGCACCTACAGCTGATGAAACGCTGTT
>NZ_JACOPS010000011.1:0-1983 GCF_014288065.1 Ruminococcus intestinalis
GGCTGTGTAGGTCTTGCTGTTGTCGGCTGTGTAGCCTGAGAAGCTGTTGTAGGAACAATAAGGCTTGTGATGTCACCGCTTGACATATTGTATGCACCTACAGCTGATGAAACGCTGTTTCTCTCTGCCTTGAATGTAAGCTTTGATGAAGCGTTAAGTGTAGCTGTTGTAACTGTAAATACACCTGTTACATCGTCAGCCTGTGTTGTGTATGCTGTGCCGTTTACTGTTACTGTTACCTTTGAAGCAGGAGCAGCAACACCGCTTACTGTATTCTTGCCCTTAACTGCATAGCCGAGTGCAGGAACATTAAGCTGTAACTTAGCCTTTGCATTCTGTAATGTTGTTATCATTGCAGTAACCTGATCGTCGTCAGCATCACTGCCCTGTGCAACGAGTGCGTCAACCGACTTCATAACTGATTCAACAGTTGTCCATGAAGATGCTGTGTAATCGGAAGAAGTCATTGCTTTAACTTCTCTTCCCTCTTTCTTAAGCTGCTCGAGCGGTGAAGCAGGAGTTTCTACAATCTTAAGATCATAAGAAGAGAATGATGTATTTTTAACTGTGATAATTGCGTCGCCTGTAATGCCTGTAATATCAGCTGACTGTACTTTGCCGCCGTTATTGAGCACTACATTGTAAGTTTCTGTTGTATTAATGTCAACATAGTAGTCACCGTTATCATCCTTAGATGTAAGCTGTGTGCCAGGCCATGCACCGAGAAGTGCGTTGCTTGCGCCTGTCCAAGCATATACATAAGGAGCTGAACCGTCAGCTGTCTTTACAACAAGACGAGATGTTGTTTTTACAGGAGCTGTTGAGCCGCCCTGTACTTTTTTCTTGAATGTTGCTTTTGACTCAGAAGAACCGATCTCGTTCTCTGCCTCAAGAGTAATTGTAATTGTATCGCCATCGTAAGCTGTGTTACCGATTGTGATTGTGTCGCCGTCTTTTACGATAAACTTGTTACCGCCGTCAACAGAGCACTTAGCCTGCTCGCACTTGTCAAGTCTTACTGTAACAGTCTGTGTACCTGTAAACTCTGCGTCACCCTTAACAGACATAAGAGGTCTGCCATCAGGCTCTTCAACGAGGATTGTACCGTTCTTGCCGCTGTTGAATGTAACCTTACCGTTTGATACAACAGCAGATGACTGATCGTAAGCATTTACAAGATACTGACCGTCGCTCCAAGTGTCGCCAACGCTGATTGTAACATCAGTATTTGCATTAGCATAGATACAGCCGATTACCTTATCTGTAATGCCGTTCTTGTCGTAATCTCTTGCAAAAGCATAACCTGATGTTGATGCAAGGCTTGTGTTAGAGCCTGCACCTACAGAGATGTGGTTGTTACGGAATACACCGACTTTCTGCCAATGCTCAAGAACATTTGTATCCATTGAGTCCCAGTTCATATCACTTCTGAGTGAGTGACCTGCGCCGCCGTTACCGTCGTTAGGAACACCTGCTACCATTGGACGGTTTGTTTCGTCACCGTAGAATATCTGAATTCCGCCCGGGCATAAAAGAAGACCTGAACCTGTACCTATAAGGTCGCCTCTTGCGAGAACAGAGTCGTGTGAAGATACATAAGAAAGAACATTGAAGCTGTCATCGTTATTGATAGCCTTTGCAAATCCATCATATGTGCCCTTAACTCTGCCTGCGCTTAAAAGTCCGCCACCCTGAGTTGAGAAGTTGATCATTGAATCAAATCCGCCCTGTGTGTAGTAGCCGTCCTTATTAACACCGTGATCCCAACATTCACCTGTCATCCAGAAATCTTCATCCCAGTCTGCACCCGGCTTGTCAGGGTTGTTTGCTCTCCACTCTTTAAGAGCGTCAACACAAGCATTCTTAAGGTTTTTCCAAGAAGCAAATTCAACGTGTTTTGCGGTATCGCAACGGAAACCGTCAACACCGTACTCTCTTACCCACTCTGAAAGCCAGCCTGCAAGGTAGTTGCTTACAGTCGCG
>NZ_JACOPS010000012.1:0-1034 GCF_014288065.1 Ruminococcus intestinalis
AATTCGCTGTTATCTATCTCAAATCGCCACTTGCCGTCATATCCCTTAAACCAACCCGTTTCCTTACGGATTTTCTCGGAATCTGTACCGTCCTTTTCAAGCTCCATAGCTTTCTCAAGCGCACTCTTGTCCGCAGTTTCTGCTTTCAATCCTCCCATGCTGTATTTGATATCATTGCTACTTTCGTCATTTTTCGTATTGACATTATTTTTACTTTGAGATATACTGTTAGTGACGAAGTTGGGGTTTATGTGCGAGCTCCTCTTGCCTTTGGCATTTGAGAGCACGTCGCCGTACCCAACTTCGTTTATTTTATTTATATCGTAAAGTATATTTCGCCCATCTTTAGACTTTGCAATATTTAATGTTACCGAGTATATTTTACCATACTTATCCATTACAAAAGCATTTCTAAATTCCCATCCGTTTTCATCTAACCATTGATGTGAATGTTCTGCATTTTCATTTTCCTTTTCTGAAATATTTATTACTTCATCAGAATGAACGATTACTAACTTACTGTTTCTGTCTGACTTTCTTGATAATTTATCAATAACTTTATGACTGTTGTTAGCACCATTTTTGGTTACTCGTTCATTTGGCTTTGCAAATTCTATAATTTCTTCTTTACCGTTCTCGTCAAATGTTAAAAACTTTTTTCCTATAAGATGTTTTGAAATAAAATTTCTAAAAGTTTTACCCCAATTGCGTGGTGGAATCCCTTTAAATATGTTTGTATCAAGAACAACCACCTTATCATATATTTCACCTGAAACCTTATTTTTTACATTTTCTTTAATTGAATACTTAACATCTCCACTCTCAACACCCTTACCGGTGTTATTTTTTTGCTCATTTGTAATTACTTCTTCACTTTTTGCCTTAATGTTATCCGCTGCATTGCTGAACATCTCCGCAAGTTTGTCAAGCGCCTTTACATCATTTACAAATGCTTGAGCTGCTTCGTTTGTTGTATGAGTAATGATAAACTCTTTAATTTTGCTCGCAAGATTTTTTATTGCATTTGCAAGTTT
>NZ_JACOPS010000013.1:0-971 GCF_014288065.1 Ruminococcus intestinalis
AATTCGCTGTTATCTATCTCAAATCGCCACTTGCCGTCATATCCCTTAAACCAACCCGTTTCCTTACGGATTTTCTCGGAATCTGTACCGTCCTTTTCAAGCTCCATAGCTTTCTCAAGTGCACTCTTGTCCGCAGTTTCTGCTTTCAATCCTCCCATGCTGTATTTGATATCATTGCTACTTTCGTCATTTTTCGTATTGACATTTTTAGAATTTTGAGATATACTGTTATTAAAGAATCCAAATCTGGTACTGGGTAACGGCAATTTGAGCCTATTAACCGACAGCCAATTATGGGTTCTTTCTTTATTTGGTTCAACATACAAAATTTTACTTTTATTTATAAAGCCTTGCAAATCAACATCTTTGCCGTAAGCACTCGCTATTTTTATTATATTTAAACTTTTACCGCCTTTTTCTGTCGGATTTAACTCGAGTGCAACAAGGACAGGATTGTTTTTGCTGTCATATACATCACCAAATAGAACAAGTCTGCCGCTAACAGTATTTGATTCCATTACAATAATCGGATTTTCAAGTATATTAGGCACCTGCTTTATTATACTGTCAGTCATTTCCGGATGCTTTTCCTTTATTTTTTTTATTTTTGTTGCATCCCAGTAAATTGTTTTATTATTGACTCCCAGCTTATGAAGCACTGTTGATGTAGTTCCTACTTTAAAAGCAAATCCTGTTGATTTCTTATCCCAATTATCGTATTCCTTTGCAAAGCCTTTATTAATACTATACTTAACATTCTCAACACCCTTGTCGGTGTTATTTTTTTGCTCATTTGTAATTACTTCTTCACTTTTTGCCTTAATGTTATCCGCTGCATCGCTAAACATTTCTGCAAGTTTGTCAAGCGCCTTTACATCATTTACAAATGCTTGAGCTGCTTCGTTTGTTGTATGAGTAATGATAAACTCTTTAATTTTGCTCGCAAGATTTTTTATTGCATTTGCAAGTTT
>NZ_JACOPS010000014.1:0-652 GCF_014288065.1 Ruminococcus intestinalis
TAAGGTTTTTCCAAGAAGCAAATTCAACGTGTTTTGCGGTATCGCAACGGAAACCGTCAACACCGTACTCTCTTACCCACTCTGAAAGCCAGCCTGCAAGGTAGTTGCTTACAGTCGCGTTTCTGCCTGTTTTGGTGAAGAAGTTATTAATCTTTGCTGTTTCAGAATCAAGTCTGCCCTCTCTGCTCCACTTTTTCTGGAGAATTTTTGGAAGACCTACTTTAGAAGCCTGTTCTGTTTTAAAGTCAGGAAGACCCGCAAGAGATCTTGTGAGGTCACTGCCGCCACCTTCTGTATAACCTGCTACACCGCAACGAATCCAATCAGGACCCCACCAGTTAGCCCAGTCTTCTGCATTTGTATTGTAGTCGATAAAGCTGTGATATGTTTTGTTGTTTACATTCTGATGTGAATAGTATGCGTCTTCCCAGCCCGGTGCTACTGTGCCGTAACCATACTCTGCCATATCGTAAAGCGAGTTGTAGCCTGAGTGGTTCATTACGATATCCATAATAACTCTGATGCCGTGCTCGTGAGCTGTGTCAACAAGAGTTTCAAACTCCTCGGCAGTACCGAAGTTTGCATCTGTCTGTGTGTAGTCGAGAACATAGTAGCCGTGGTATGAATAGTGAGCGTAACTTGGATTACCGTC
>NZ_JACOPS010000015.1:0-652 GCF_014288065.1 Ruminococcus intestinalis
TAAGGTTTTTCCAAGAAGCAAATTCAACGTGTTTTGCGGTATCGCAACGGAAACCGTCAACACCGTACTCTCTTACCCACTCTGAAAGCCAGCCTGCAAGGTAGTTGCTTACAGTCGCGCTTCTGCCTGTTTTGGTAAAGAAGTTATTAATCTTTGCTGTTTCAGAATCAAGTCTGCCCTCTCCGCTCCACTTTTTCTGGAGAATTTTTGGAAGACCTACTGTAGAAGCCTGCTCTGTTTTAAAGTCAGGAAGACCTGCAAGAGACATTGTGAGGTCACTGCCGCCACCTTCTGTATAACCTGCTACACCGCAACGAATCCAATCAGGACCCCACCAGTTAGCCCAGTCTTCTGCATTTGTATCGTAGTCGATAAAGCTGTGATATGTTTTGTTGTTTATATTCTGATGTGGATAGTATGCGTCTTCCCAGCCCGGTGCTACTGTGCCGTAACCATACTCTGCCATATCGTAAAGCGAGTTGTAACCTGAGTGGTTCATTACGATATCCATAATAACTCTGATGCCGTGCTCATGAGCTGTGTCAACAAGAGTTTCAAACTCCTCGGCAGTACCGAAGTTTGCATCTGTCTGTGTGTAGTCGAGAACATAGTAGCCGTGGTATGAATAGTGAGCGTAACTTGGATTACCGTC
>NZ_JACOPS010000016.1:0-651 GCF_014288065.1 Ruminococcus intestinalis
ACGGGTTCCTTTATCTTTCTCGTTGTTTAATTTTCAAGGTCCTACGCACTTTTTGGAAAGTTTTTTGTCGGTTCTTACCGAACCTCTCTCAACAGTGCGTGAATTATTATATCACATTCATTTTCGCTTGTCAACACTTTTTTTCAAAGTTTTTAAAAAGTTTTTTGAAATCTCTTTCATTACTTTTAAAAGCTTTTTTCTGTGTTTTCAAACCTTTCTGTTGTTTGTGCTTTCCTCAAGCGACCTTATTATTATATCATAATTATACAGAAAGTCAATATTTATTTAAATTTCTATTAACCAATCAATTTGTCTTTTCAACTTATATTTTATATAATGCTACATCTTTCTATTATATTTTATAAATATGACATCTTTTATTTATATCAGGATAATCTATCAACAAAAACTATTATTTTGATTTTATTAACATCTTTATAACAAAATGTTAATTTATTTATCATTTAGTTTTAATACTTAATTATTTTTACCAAAACACTTTGTTAAGCAATTATAAAATGTTGTAGGTATTGGCAAAGCCCACAAATACTTTTTACTAACGCTGTTGTGTTCAAGCCGGCAAACAGCGAAGCAGTTTGTGTCTGATAAACTATATAATATCGGAAGATATTATGAGCTTTGCTTAACTCG
>NZ_JACOPS010000017.1:0-575 GCF_014288065.1 Ruminococcus intestinalis
TAATACATTGCCATTGCTTCTTCATCGCTGTATCCGAGATTTTTCCAGTATTCCAAATTACTTCCGTTCGCAAAATTTTCTATTCCCTGTATTGCGTGCTGAATTTCGTGAATAATCGCTTCTTTCTGCTCATCAATCGTATGCATCGGATTTAACATTATCACATTACCGTTTGAACTGTATACACCTCGATTAACCGAAGAAATCTCGTAATAAACATCTACATTCTTTAGTTGCGGATACGCTTCAAAAAGTTTGGGATGATTTATTACATCACTCAATTTCACTCCTTTTCTGTACTCAATCATTTTTTCGTCAAGATTGTAGTATTCATTTTCCTCTGCTTTTGTTGCTGTATTATTTACAATCTTTTCTTCAAGCTCTGCACTTTTAACTTTCATTTTCGCAAGTTCAATTGCGGCAGCTCTGTTCTTTTCGATATCTGTTTTAAACTTTAATTCGCTGTTATCTATCTCAAATCGCCACTTGCCGTCATATCCCTTAAACCAACCCGTTTCCTTACGGATTTTCTCGGAATCTGTACCGTCCTTTTCAAGCTCCATAGCTTTCTCAAG
>NZ_JACOPS010000018.1:0-540 GCF_014288065.1 Ruminococcus intestinalis
AATGAACAAGCACGGAATGCTAAAAGCGACAAGCGTTGCAATTGCACTTTGCACCGTTATGTCAAGCACAACCTTTGCATTCTCAACAGTGGCAAGTGCTGCTACCGTTGATACTACAGAAAAAGTATCTGCTTCTACAACAAAGAGCAAGGATAACTTTTCTTGGGACAATGCATCGGTTTACTTTCTCTTAACCGACCGTTTCAGAAACGGAAACACATCAAACGACCACTCATACAACAGAGGTCTTGACCAGAGCGGTAAGGTTGTTTCTAACATTGATGATAGAGCTACCTTCCACGGCGGCGACTTTGCCGGTGTTACACAGTCTATCGAAGATGGTTATTTCAATAACCTCGGTGTAAACGCAATCTGGATTTCCGCTCCGTATGAGCAGACACACGGTTATGTGGTAGGCAGCGACGGTAATCCAAGTTACGCTCACTATTCATACCACGGCTACTATGTTCTCGACTACACACAGACAGATGCAAACTTCGGTACTGCCGAGGAGTTTGAAACTCTTGTTGACACAGCTCA
>NZ_JACOPS010000019.1:0-515 GCF_014288065.1 Ruminococcus intestinalis
CGGAAATCTACGGATATAACGCTCACTTACAGCTCCCCGTAGCTTATCGCAGTTAGTCACGTCCTTCATCGGCTCTCGGTGCCAAGGCATTCCCCTTGTGCTCTTTGTAGCTTGACCATTTGAGATATCTTTTGGTTCTTCTTTGTAATGTAAATTACTCTTTTTTCGCAGTTTAATAAGCCATTAGTTTATAACTAATCTTTTATTACCCTTTAAGCTAATTGTAGTATTTATTACCTTCGTTTAACGCTTTCTCTTATTTGAGTTTGTCAAGTTTCATTCTCTTCGCTATTCTTTAAATAACTCCCACTCGTCTAATCTGTTGCAATCACTAATGTGATTTTACAGCTTAGTCCTCGTCAGTCGTTATTTAAAGGCTTCGAGATTCAACTCTTCTTGTTAAAACCTGTCAATAATTACTTTTCTCGCTTTATCTGCTATACTTTATTCAGTTTTCAAGGTACTTTCTTTGAGTACTTTCGTACTCTTGGTGGGCTTAAGTGGACTCGAACCAC